>CAZYNP010000162.1:0-1516 GCA_964647995.1 uncultured Cytophagia bacterium | reverse complement strand
AAATATTTTACAAAGGAACAGATTCAATGAAAAAATTCAACGTCGGCATCGATAGCTACAGCATCAGACCCCTGCAACTCTCTCCCTTTGAAGTGCTGGATTGGGCGAAAGAAAATAATGCGGATGGGGTGCATTTCACCGAATTGAACCTGAAGGCAGGGCAGACTATTGATAAGCCATTCCTGACGGATTTAGCCCAATATGCGAAGGAAAAAAATCTCTATCTGGAATGGGGCGGCTTCCAGCATATCCCCTTCAATACGGCCACCTGGGAGCGCATCGATCTGGAAAAGATCAATCGCAAGGTGGCGGAGGAGGCCAGCACCCTGGGCGTTTCCGTCGTTCGGTCCTGTTCGGGCGGACTGATGCGCTGGCAGGATAATTCACCCCCGACCGAAACTTTGCTTCGGGAGATGGCGAAAAGTTTAACCGCCCAAAGACAGATGCTGAGGGACTACAACGTCATTCTGGGCATCGAACTGCATTTTGAATTTACCACATTTGAATTGATCAAATTATTTGAAATGTGCGAAGCCGAGCCTGGCGACTATCTGGGCGTCTGTCTGGATACGATGAATTTATTGACCATGCTGGAAGACCCCGTCATGGGCACCGAGCGGATTCTGCGCTGGGTGATTGCCACGCATTGCAAAGACGGAGCGATCTTTTTGAACGACCAGGGCTTTGTCTCCATGACCTGTGAAGCGGGCACGGGAATCGTCGATTGGGAAAAGATTTTGACACGATTGGCGACATTGGAGCGGAGGGTCAATTTATCCGTCGAGGACCACGGCGGCAGCTTCGACATTCCTATTTTCGATCCGACGTTTCTATCCAAATTTCCTGATTTAACGGTGCTGGAAATGAGTCGGTTATTGAAGCTGGCCGATAAAAGCAAAAGAAAACTCGATGCGGGTGAGATAGCGATCCTGCCGAGGCCTGAATGGCCCAGGCATTGTGAGCGAAGAATGAAGAACGGGATTCAGAATATAAAAGCGATAGTGGAAGGTGGTTTTGATATTCGATCCTTTCACGGTTTTAAAAATATGAAAGGGTAAACATTTTGGGGAGATAAAAATGAATCCATTCTAAAAAGGCTATTTTTCATTTTGAACGGAGCACAGCAGAGGGATAACTTTACCTTAATTCGCCACCGTATTATAAATTATGCTTGCCGTTTGCCACCTTCCTTTGCTGTTTCAACAGGCTGGCAGTTGCCCGTCGTATGGTCTCTCCCACCGACGGGCAGCCGACAACTAATATCATTTTTGACCTTAATGGGGCATTAATTGACTTGAAAAATCTTTGGATAGCAGAATTGCCATGAGCTATTAATGCCATTTAAAAGTTAACTACAAACAATTCAATGCTTATCTCAACAACAACATCTTCTTCACCTCATGAAATTGGTTTGCATTGATAATATACAGGTAAACACCAGAGCTAACAGCCATACCTCGATCATCTTTGCCATCCCAGCGAACCGAATAAGCGCCAGCCAAATGTGTTTTATCCA
>CAZYNP010000161.1:0-1589 GCA_964647995.1 uncultured Cytophagia bacterium | reverse complement strand
AGAATAATTACCATCATCCTGCTGACCATCCTTCTGCCATAAAAATGCGCTTCGAATCAGCAAGTATTCTTTTTGTGCGTTCGGTCGGCTCTGAGTGCATTGCTGGCTTATATGATCATCCATTCAGGCCCTTTAATATAGAAATTTTAAATCAAAATGCCACTAAAAATTTTTGAAAAAGCATTCCCAAACCTCGAAGGTTCAGAAATGGTATTATTCTCCAGATAAAAAAATCATTGACAACGATCCCTGAAAATGATATATTCAAGTAACCGTTTCCACTCCATGCCATACCACTTTGAAAAGGTATTTGACCGATGAATTGCGATAGCTTTCTTCGTATTAAAGTATGCTCTCTTTTTTTGATTTTGCTCGCATTGCTATTTGCTGGAAGCTGCAATAAAAACCCATCCGACCAGACCGAAATCACCTTCTGGGCCATGGGCGCCGAGGGCGAGAATGTCCAGCCGTTGATCCGCCAATTCGAGGCGCAGCATCCAGACATCAAAGTGAAAGTGCAATCCATCCCCTGGGGCGCAGCGCATGAAAAGCTGCTCACCGCCGTGGCGGGGCAATCCACGCCCGATGTCTGCCAGCTCGGCAACACCTGGATCCCTGAATTTCAGGCCATCGGAGCGCTGCTGGAGCTGGACTCGATGATCGCCCATTCCACCATCGTTGACCAGGATAACTATTTCGAGGGCATCTGGAATACCAATATCATCGGCAAAAATACCTATGGCATCCCCTGGTATGTGGACACCCGATTGCTGTTCTATCGCAAGGATATTCTGGCCAGGGCTGGCTTTTCCAGGCCCCCTCAAAACTGGGACCAATGGCTGGAGCTTTCTTACCAAATCAAAAAGCTTTCTTCACCTCAGCAGCGGAGATACGCCGCATTTTTCTCGCTGATTTATAATGATTGGGGCGTGCCCGTCATCCTCATTTTAGCCAATGGCGGGCGGCTGTTGAAAAATAACGACTGCTACGGTGCATTCGATGAACCCGCTGCTCTGGAGGCGCTGCGATTCTATGCCAAATTTTTCCAAGATAGCCTGGCCATCCGCAGCATGACTGAAGTGTCCAATATTTACCAGGGCTTCTCCGATGGCCTTTTTGCCATGATGATCACCGGTCCCTGGAACGTGAACGAAATCCGCAAGCGCTATCCCGAATTAAAAGATCGCTGGAGCACGGCACCGATCCCTGGCAGGGCAAATTTCAATTCCATTGCAGGCGGCTCCAGCCTGGTGATTTTCAAAAATTCAAAACGGGCCGCAGCCTCCTGGCAATTGATCGAATTTTTATCCCAGCCCGAGATTCAGATCGAATTTTTCAAATTGACGCTGGATCTGCCTGCGGTCAAATCGGCCTGGCAGGCTGATATTATCAGGCAGGATCGGGAAATGGCGGCTTTTTACACCCAATTGGAACATGTGGTTCCCACTCCAAAAATTGCCGAATGGGAGCAGGTGGCGGTCAAAATTCAGGAGCATCTGGAACAGGTAATTTTTGGGCGGGTGAGCCTGGAAAAAGCCGTGGCCAATTTGAACCGAGATGTGGACCGCATTCTGGAAAAGCGGCAGTGG
>CAZYNP010000160.1:0-1749 GCA_964647995.1 uncultured Cytophagia bacterium | reverse complement strand
TGAAATACAGCCTCCGCACCCGATTGATTCTGCTGTTCATCATCTCCATCATTTTTATTTTCCTCGTCGCTGGTTACTATCTCCTCTGGGAGATTCGTGCCAGGCTGGATGAGGGGCTGGGGAAAAATCTGGAGGCCATGGCGAGGGTGGTCGCTCTCGAGATCGATCCCAATTTTGTTCTCTACCTGCAGCCAGGGGATGAGGGCTCTCGAACCTATCAAAATATTGTGGCCACGTTGAATCGATTTCAGAGCGCTACCAGCGTCACTCGAATTTATCTGTTCGGAAAAGATTTGCGGTCGATTGTCGATTCCGATACGCTGGTTTCGATTGGGCAGGAATTGGTTCAGCTTAAATTCAATCAAACCGAAGTCGCCGCTGTTTTCAACGGGCTCACCGCCAGTTCGATCCTGTTTGAAGGCAGAGATGAAAAATTGTATAAAACGGGCTTTGCGCCGATCAAATCAAACGGGGAAATTGTAGCGGGCATTGCCGTGGAAGGCAGCGCCGAGATGTTGAATGTGGTGAAGTCAATTCAGAAGAATTTGATGTGGCTGGGGCTGGTGATTGTGCTGGGTGGAATTGTCATCGGGGGGATTTTTGCCAATCGCATCACCGTTCCCATCAAACGATTGGAAGCGGCAGCGGCGGCCATCAGTGGCGGGAATTTGCATCACCCGATTCCTAAATTTGGCAGGGACGAAGTGGGATTTTTAGCTCGAACCATGGAGGAGATGCGGCAGAACATTTTAGAGCGGGATAGGCGGCAGCAGGCCATGCTGGCGGGGGTGGCCCATGAGATACGGAATCCACTGGGCGGGATCGAGCTGTTTGCGGGATTGCTGGCCAGTGAGGTCAAAAACAATGATTTGAAAAACTATGCCCAGAAGATATTAAAGGAGGTGCAGCATTTAAAAACGATCATCCAGAATTTTCTGGATTACGCCCGACCGATACCTGCCCAGCGGATGAAATGCGATATTCGTTCGGTCTGGAATGAAGCCGTTGGTCTATTGGCAGGGGAATTGGATCAGATCCAGTTAAAATTCCATTCCCAATCCGAACTGATATTTGCCCTGGTCGATCCCCAGCATCTGAAGCAGGTGTTTTTGAATCTCATCAAGAATTCCATCGACGCCCTGCCCGATGGTGGAACGATTTTTGTTAATATTGCTTCACAAAGGGGTCAAGTCAAAATTGTATATTCGGACACAGGCACGGGAATCCCCCCTGAAATGGCGGAGAAAATCTTTCAACCGTTCTTTACCACAAGGGAGAAGGGCACAGGATTGGGATTAGCGATCGTCAAAAATTTGATACTGGAGAATGGGGGGAGCATTCGCTATGTGCCGTCTGAGGGAGCAGGGGCGAGGTTTGAAGTGGAGTTAGTGAGATATATGGCATAAGGCATGGGGCTTGGGGCATGAGATTTGCTTGGTGGATTCGCATTGAAATTGTGGGAAAATTTGACTTCTGCAAAATTAAAATTTTACTGTCATTCCGAATGGAGCGAAGCGGAATGAGGAATCTATCTATCTTGAAAAACACTATGCCTTAACCAGATTCCTCGCTTCGCTCGGAATGACTCTTTTGTCATCAATTTCTTATTTTCATATAGTCCGTTGGCTCGGAATGATGGGGTTCCGCATTTTGCAGATGTCTATAACGGAATTAGAAAAGGGGCAAAATTTGGCAAAGATTCTAATCATCGAGGACAACGACACCATGCGAGAGGGCATGGCGGCGATC
>CAZYNP010000159.1:0-1786 GCA_964647995.1 uncultured Cytophagia bacterium | reverse complement strand
TTACGGTTTCGGATTTTAGAATTGATTTCATTTCAATACTTTTTTGCCAACGGATTGAGACAACCCAACGGATTTTATTATCGGGACTCTGGCAAGGGTTGCGAATTTTGGCCAGGGTTAAATTTCAGAGTTAATCTCAAATTGCATTAATTGTTCCGTTAGGAACAACATGTTTATAGCAAAAGCATCGGCATAAATAGTTCCTTCAGGGACGATACATTTTTATTTTAATAGTGGATTTCTTTTATACCCTTGATAAGGTTGAGACCCTTGGAAAGGGGCGAATTTTTTCTCAAACGAAAAACGCCCACGGATCAAAATCCAAATCAACAAATCCGTTATTGTCTTATCCGTTGAGTTGTGGTAGGAAGATAAAAAAATGCAGCATGGTGCAATTATTTCAAATGATCAGAAGAAAATGTTTCTCCAAAAATTCATCTATTTTCTGATGCATGTTTTGCTTTTTTATTCTTTGATAGATTTTCGTAGCATGGCGCAGCCTATGAAACGAATCGAAGGTTTATATTATCTCGATGGCGCACCAATCGCCATCGAAATGGATGATGGCAGGATCCATCGAATCCTGAGGCCAGAAAAGTTGGCTGATTCTGTCCAGACCAAATTTTTCATCGCCCCAGGGTTCATCGATAACCAGGTGAACGGTTATCTGGGCGTTGATTTTTCAGCGCCTGGATTGACGGTGGAGCAAATCCGTCGGGTGACTCAGGGGCTCTGGAAGGTCGGGGTCACTACCTATCTCCCCACAGTGATAACCAGCCCGCACCAGAGGCTGGTGGAAAATTTTGCTGTTCTGGCTAAGGCAATCCAGGATCCTGAAATTGCGCTTTCGGTGCCAGGCTTCCATCTGGAGGGTCCCTTTATCTCGCCAGAGGATGGCTTTCGGGGGGCCCATAACAAAGATTGGGTGCGGCTGCCCGATTGGCAGGAATTCGTAACCATAAACAATGCTGCCCAAAAGAAGATTATTCAGGTGACCCTGGCGCCCGAGCTGCAGGGTGCGATGGAGTTCATTCAAAATTGTGTTGCGCAGGGAATCGTGGTCGGCATTGGCCATCACCATGCTTCGGCAGCGCAAATTTGCCAGGCAGCCGATTATGGCGCTGCCATCTCGGTGCACCTGGGCAATGGGTGCGCCAATTTCATTCATCGCCATAACAATCCCCTCTGGCCGCAACTGGCCGAAGATCGGTTGATGGCCAGCATTATCGTCGACGGCTTTCATTTGCGCCCCGAGGAAGTGAGGACTTTTTTCCGAGCCAAGGGTGTGGAGCGGTTAGTGCTGACATCGGACATGACCAGGCTGGCAGGCTTACCGCCTGGCGAATATACCTGGAACGAGATGACAGTGGTGATGACGCCTGAGGGGATGATCAAACTTCCTGCCCAAAATGTACTGGCAGGCGCCTCGCTGCCCATTACCAGAGGGATTTTTAATATCATGAAATTCGCTCAATGTTCGCTATCAGAAGCAATTCAGATGGCGACAGCTAATCCCGCTCGCCTGTACGGATTGGATGACCGAGGCGAAATTAGGGTCGGCAGGCGGGCGGATCTGGTGCTGTTCTCGCTGGGGGCGCAGGACCTTCTTGTTCAGCAAACGGTTGTAGCAGGGAGGGTGGTTTATTCAGCAAATTAGGTAACTATAAATTCGAACAATGAGTGGATTGAGGAATTCACATCGAGACACTTGATTTCTTGACCAAAATGCGACAATTTTTGGTGGTCACAAAAACTGAACTCTCACAAAAAATTCTGTGTCAGTTCC
>CAZYNP010000158.1:0-1843 GCA_964647995.1 uncultured Cytophagia bacterium | reverse complement strand
CAACGGATGTCCTTTTGAGTTTTTATCCGTTGGTTTCATCAATCCGTTGGGCAAAATTATTGGACGATTGTTTTAATTATCCCAACTGATAGATGAATCCAACGGTTTCAAAATGCGAACTTAGACACTGATCACTGTTTCTACTTGATTACTGATCACTGATCCCAGATTACTGATCACCTTTCACCTCTCACCTCTCCCATCTCACGCTTATCACAATCCAACCGTCGGCCGCAACGTCAACGACCCGTCTGCATTCGTTTTCTGATGGCACGCCCAATTCACAGGATAGCGCACGCCTTTAACTTCCAGCTCTGCCTTGATTTTCAGTCCCTTCCAATCTATACCTTTGGGCAGCATCACCATCGCCTGCCTTACGCCTCTGGTTAGCGGATAGCCAGGATCGAGACAGCCGCCGACATTGACCTTCCCGTCATCGCTGAACACCGTAAGGCGCAATACCCCAGGCACGCAGGCGGTGCCATCGTTGACCAGGCCAAACACCAGCCCAGGATAGCCGTCCTTCTCAAAATGCCAGATCCACGAAGGTCGCACCCGATACCCGATGCAGCGGGCGATGCGATCGATCGGCTCGGGATATTTTTCATAATAGCCCAGAATATTTTTAGCGGCGATATTATGCCAGTGCCACAGCGACCAGTAATTCGCCCCAATATCGATGACATGAGAAATGATATTTTCAGTATAGGTAATCCCCTCATCAATCCGCAGATGTTCGGGATCAGCGGTAGTCATGCCGACCTCGCTGATGGCCGCAATCCAGGGTGGCCGATTGCTCAGCGCCTCGATCTGGGTATTCTCGATGAAAATGGTATCGGTGCGCAGCCAGTTATGGGAGCGGATGGTGCGATCGAGCAATTCGGAATTGCCCACCCCACTGAAATCGGGCTGGGTATTGGTGACCAGGGGCGTTTTGGTCCAGAACTCCAATTGCGTCTCGAACATCTTCACAAAGGTCTGCTCCGCCGTGTAATTATCGGGGAACGGATGGCCTTCAAAGGGCCAGGTGTGTCCTTCGCCCCAGAAGCCGTACATGAAAGTGTCCATGTACTCGACCAGCGGATTGCCGTTGAGCTCAGCCGCCAGCAGGGCATTCAGCTCCCGAAATGCCGCCTGATATTCAGGATGATCGTAGCGGGGCATACGGTGTTCTTTTTTGGCTCGGATGCTATCGGGACGTGCCTTCCACTCGCCTTTCAATTTCACGTAAGGGACTTTTGCCATGAGAAAGTCGGGCATGCCTGGCTCGGGGAAATCGGGATTTTCCAGCATAATCCGAAACCCGACCCGTTTGTGGTAGCGCTTTGCCAGATCGAAGGTGATCTTCCAGCCCTCGGGAAAGTCCAATTTGCCAGGGCGTTTCTGAATGTCCCGCCAATTGAGGCGGATGTAGATTTTCTGAGCGAAGGGAATTTTGATCAGGTCTTCACAATATTTTTCCAGCGAGTCGCTACGGGTTTGTGGCGGCCAGTAATCGCCAGAGATATAGACCGTGAGTCCCATGCCAAAATTCGGCACAATTTCTCGGGATGGCGTTGTGGCCATCACCACTTCGCTGCCAGGCACGATTTCTTCGGGCGCATATTGAGGAAACGGCCCCTGATAAAGCCGATCTTTAACTAGTGGGCCCGAGCCAAAATCGTACTTGTCCCAATTATGTTCAGGGATGAATGCCGAGGCGCTTTTCGGAGTGAGGCTTGATGCCAGAGCGGCGGCGCCAGCAGTTTTGAGGAAGGTGCGTCGTTTCATACTTGATGCTCTTTTTATGATTGATCTATTAAAAAACATTTACCAATTCTCCCAACGGATTGAAACAACCCAA
>CAZYNP010000157.1:0-1968 GCA_964647995.1 uncultured Cytophagia bacterium | reverse complement strand
CTGGCGGGCAATCCGAATTTGCTGCTACATAATGATGGCAATGGCGACTTTACTCGCATTCGAGTGGGCCGCATCGCAAACGACCTCTCCAGTTCCAATAGTGGCAGTTGGGGCGATTACGATAACGATGGCGACCTCGATCTGTTTGTGGCCAATTCGTCTGGCGGCAATTTTCTATATCGTAATGATGGTGGCGAATTCACAAGAATTTTGCAAGGGGCCATCGTCGACAATAAAGCTGTCTCGTTGAGCGGCAGTTGGGGTGATTACGATAACGATGGCTATCTGGACCTGTTTGTCGCCAATGATGGCGCAAACAATTTCCTGTTTCACAATAATGGAGACGCCACTTTTACCAGAATCACCAATGGCGCGATCGTAAATGATGTGGCAAGTTCAGTAGTGGGTCTGTGGGCGGATTACGATAACGACAGCGATCTCGACTTATTGGTTGTCAATGGCTTTTTCAGCAAGCAAAAAAACGCTCTGTATCGAAATGATGGGAATGGCAATTTTGCCAAGATTACCAGTGGCGCCGTGGTGGAGGATGTGGAAGGTTCAACCGGTGGAAGTTGGGGGGATTACGACAACGATGGCGATCTCGATCTGTATATTTGCAACAGTGTGGACAATGCCAAAAATTCACTTTATAAAAATAAAGGTGAAGGAACCTTCGTAAAAGTCACTAAAGGCCTGATGGTCACGGAGTTGGGGCATTCGGTGGGCAGCAGTTGGGCCGATTATGATAATGATGGTGACCTGGACCTGTTTGTTATCAATGTCTTTGCGGCAAAGAATCAACTGTATCGGAACGATGGAAACGACGTTTTTACAAAAATTACCTCGGGTGCAATTGTAACAGATTATAGTTTTTCTTTCGGTTGCAGTTGGGCCGACTATGATAATGACGGAGACCAGGACGTTTTCGTAACTAACGGCGGCATCAACTCGGAAAGGTTCAACTTCTTTTATCAAAATCAAACATCGACAAACAACTGGCTTAAGGTCCATTGCTTAGGGACGCTTTCCAATTCTTCGGCCATTGGCACTATTGTAAAAGCCAAAGCTACTATTGCTGGCAAGTCGTTCTGGCAGACGCGACAGATATCGGGTCAAACTGGTTTCCTCAGTCAGAATAGCCTGATTGCTGCGTTCGGTCTGAAAAATGCCCCGGTGGTCGATTCGCTCATTATCAAATGGCCATCCGGTGGGCAACAGATCCTGACCAATGTGGCGCCCAATCAACTATTGAAAATTAAGGAGCAGTCAACGACCTCCGTGGCAAATGAAGCGGTGGCTGACGCACCCGTAACCTATCATTTGGCGGCCAATTATCCCAATCCGTTCAATCCCGAAACGACCATTGAATACGAACTGGGCGAATCGGGCCGGGTTCGATTGGAAATTTACAACATGTTGGGGCAGAAGATCAAAACGCTGGTGGATCAACAGCAGGAGTCGGGCGTGCATCGAGTGGTCTGGCAGGGGCGAGACGAGATGAACGCCACGGTTGCATCGGGAATTTATTTTTACCGTATTCAGTCCGGCGACTTTCGAGCCACCAGGCAAATGGTGTTGCTCAGATAATTATTGCAACTATTAAAAAAAAAGGGCTGTCGCAACAAGCGACAGCCCTTTTTTATTGAAATTCAAAGCGCTTGATTAGAATCCAATAGAATAGCTGCCCATCAGCATGAAATCTGGTGCGCCATCATCCAGGCCCAGACCCAATGCCCCGCGCAGTCGGCCGCTGCCCAGCAAATAATCGGCACCGCCGGTCAGCATCATGTAATCCCCTTCGCTGTGGAAATTGAGTTCACCAACGATATTAAACTGGGTATTGATGGGGTAGATCGCACCCAGACCCAGATTTAAATATGACTCATGGGATGTTTTTTCTTCTACTTTAAACGTATTGGGGTTGAACTCGACTTCTTTCGTTTCATAAAAAATTAGACCCAGGTTGCC
>CAZYNP010000156.1:0-2029 GCA_964647995.1 uncultured Cytophagia bacterium | reverse complement strand
GATTAACCGCATCTCTTAATTTTGTAACATCATAGAGTGCTGCTCGATTGATGTAGGGATAAGCTTTTACCGTGTTTCCCCCGGCATCGGAATAGGTCGAATCAAAATATACCATGGACGTGCTATCCAACATAGGCCGAGGGTAAGGGATCATATCAAAAAACCGCTGACGATATTGATCTTTGCTGTAGGGATTTGCCACATCATTGATCCTTGAGGGAGGCCGCCAGCGTTTAATTGGATCGGGGTCAGTGGCATAGGGCAATTCCCAGCCGCCCCGCATCCAGTCAACCAGCCAATTGTCCAGGTAATAGGCACTATGCGCAAACAGGATGCGCCGATCTTCATCCTTGAACGGCACCGTAAAGGGAATCGAATCGGCCGGTGTGATGGTAACTATGGCACTGGCAGGGTTGGTGCCCTGAGCCGGGATAAATCCCAACATCCAGACATTGACAAACAGGGAATTGGTCACGTTTAATTTCCACCACATACCACTCTCCAGCGGGAACATGACGACATTGTAAAAGGTGCAGTGGTTAAAATGGACATTGTCCCCATAATTAGTGCCCTCCTGCATGTAGACATAGCCTATGTTGGTAAAGGTGCAGTTTTCGAAATATACATAATCGGTGTGATATCCCGGAACGTCGTACGGGAACGAAACAGCTCTGCCGTAATACATGAAGTGTCTGTCCGTGCAGTTGCGGAAAAAGCAGTTGATAAACGTGCCATTGAAATGTCTGCTTCGAACGCAGATTGATCCGGAAGCAGTCACCGCCGGACAGGGCATCCATTCAAAGATGCAGTTCTCAAATGTGCCGTAGTTTACCACATCTCCAGTTCCCACGGAAGCGCCCTCGAAAACGATCGGCGTGCCGGTCTGAATACCGGCAGCATCGGCAAATCTGACCCAGATATTTTTCATAATCAAATTGCCATAGACCGCGATAAGAAAATTTTTGGTGACACTGCCACTGGCCGTCCAGAGGATCTGTGGTGGTGCTGACTGCTGAGTATTTCCGGCGGGAGGCGCCACAATTTCCAGCGTTTGCTCGGCCGGGACTTCAATGGTGCCGGTAACCACGTACCAATCGTACAGGTTCAGCTTAAAAACCGTAGTGGAGAGTTTGCCCGCATCGATAGCAGCTTGAACCGCCCGATTCAATTCTCCCTCGGTGCCACCACTGTACATGCCGGCAACGTTGGTCGTATCCTTTTGCTGGGCAAACAAGGATACCGACAACAATAGCGTACAAATCAGAAAAGTAGCTAAGTATCTCATACCTTTGACCTCCTCCTGTATTGTTTTATTGAACCCGTGTGAATTAATCTTTTTGTCTTTTAAAGTTATTGTTTAAGTTCAACGCAGAATTTTCAGCATCGGACAGGATTAACCATTCGGAATTAAATCATGACTTCGATAGAACAACTATCTAAATCTAATCCCAAGGTTGGCGGTAAGGCCATAATGTTTAACACTGGTGAAACCGTCGATCGACCGCTGGGCCGCGGAGTTCTTTTCGTTGTTGAGATTGTTGATATCGAGATAAATTTCCAGCCCCCGAATGGGCAGAGCTTGCCGAAGCGACGCATCGATTCGAAAATAGTCCTTGGTATAACCATCTTGCTCTGGAAATGCGCCCACGTAACTGACGGAATTGCCCTGGAACAAAAATGAAAGCCTAGCCGAAAACCCCTTGTATTCATACCCCACATAAGCATTCATCAGATCATTGGGCTGATAAATTAATCGTCCCGATCGCGTGCTGTCGTAGGTCGTGGTCACCGGTGGTCGGGTGCGATAATCGGTAATATCATCGCGCAAAGGATAGGTGGCTTCTGACTTGATTTTGGTATAATTAATTCCCAGCACAATTCCGCTCAAGCCATAAGGCAAATACCAGAGCCGGGTCTGAAAATCGAGTTCCAAACCGGTTACATACGCCGGATGGGGACTATTCAAATAAGTATACAACGTAGCGCCATCCTCCGGCTTGATCCCCATTATATTGAAATCGTTAATGGT
>CAZYNP010000155.1:0-2511 GCA_964647995.1 uncultured Cytophagia bacterium | reverse complement strand
CAATCACCCAGCCGGGCATGATGTTGTTGTAATTGGGCCGTTGCAGAGTATGCGTATAGCCCGCTTTGAAAGTCAACCATTGAGTGGGTTTGTAAAAGGTTTGGATCATCGGCAGAAAGAATTCATTGTGCCGCACCTTGGTAACAGTATCGACCGGGGTCACGGTAAAATCCCTCAGCACGCCCAACCGGCTGCCGCGGTAGCCGGTGTATTCGGTTCGGTTGGCCTCGTAGCGAACGCCAGGGATCACCAGGAAACTCGAGCCAAAATTGATTTCCGGCATCAGATAAAACGCATGATAGTCTTCCGTGCCGTGAAAATCATAATAACGCGAATTGATAAAATTCGGCTTCACCATATCATAAAGACCGATATTTTTCTTGGATGGATCATAATAGTTCGTCATCAGAATGTCGTGAAGCCGACGATACTTTTGCTTGTCGAAGACGGGACTAAAATGATATTTTCCGTTCAGAAATCCGCTGGTTTGGTAATTTGGATCCCAGAAATCCTCGATATACAAAAACTGATCATTGGCAGCATAGGAATTTTTGGTTCGCTCACTGAGCTGATCTTCAAAAGTTTCATAAACCAGGTCTAAATATTCCTGCCCATCCATCTCGTATGATTGCTGATCGAACTCCTTCGCTTTATGCTTATACTTGCCTCCAAAACTCAGTTTTACATTCATCACATGCGTAAGCTGAAAGCTGTAAGTCAGGTTCAGTTCTGCCGCCAGATCCCGTTCCCGGGTTTTGCTGTCATTGTGGCGTAACGATCCAAAATACATAAATCTGACCGCATCATCCATCGAATAGACCAGGGAATCGAGGATCGTTTCCGGGTCCAGGTCCACATTATAATTGGATTTTCGGTTCGATGGAAAAGGATTGATGGGGGAGTTTTCATTGTTGGAACCGATTTGGGCGGGCAGAATATTCTCCGAATAGGAATGGCTAAGGATGGAATTGATCTCCCAATTTCGCCAGCGATGGTCAATTTGTAACGAGTTGGTCAGCACGGTGAGCCAGCTTTTGGGAATATCTTCGTAACTGATCCTGAAAATCTGCTCCATATAATCGTAGGTATTAATATACCTTGTTTCTTCGCGGCGGATGCGGCTGAAGAAATTGGAGGATTTAAAGTTGGTCGAAGGCAAAGCATAATCCAGAACCAGGGTACTGCCCAACCGCTGAACATTTCGGAAAATATCCAGCAACTGCATATTATTGGTTCTCACCGGCGCAGTTTCATTTTCCTGGGAAAACCAAACGCCGCCCAACTGTTGCGAGCCGGCATCTTTCTCTTCATAATCCACCTGGGCATACGCGCCCAGCGAGTTTGAAAAGAACCGATTGCTGCCGCCAGTGCTGATTTTGAAATCGCGATAGGTGTTGCGCAGACTATTGTAGCCACCTTGAGAAATCAGATTGAAGGTGGCAATCTCGGGGGCCTTCTTGATCCGGAAATTGACGATGCCGCCGGTGGCAGTGGCTTCCTGATTAGCCATCACCGATTTGGTTAGCTCGATACCTTCTAACATATAAGGTGAAATCATGCTCAGGTCAGTGCTGCGGTCACCTTCGCCAGTGGCGGTCATCGTGACGCCATCGATCTGGATCAGCGAATATTTGGCGGCCATTCCTCGAATTACCACTTTATTGCCTTCGCCGCCGCTGCGCTCCAATGAAACGCCGGGCAACCGTCCCACGGCTTCGGCCGCATTTGCTTCCGGTAGTTCTTGAATCTGTTTTTTGGAAACAATACTCTTGACTGTTTTGGCGGCCAGTTGCTGGTTCATGGCCTGCCATTGACCTTCAGCCTGAGCTGTGACCGTGACCGCCTGTCCCTCCATTACCACGGCGTTCATTTTTATATTCAGGTCGAATTTTTGGTTATACAAAATCTGAATTTCTTTGGTCACTTTTTCATAGCCAATATAGGTTACCGTAACAGAATACCGCCCCGGTGGTACATTGAGAATTTCATAACTACCATCAGGTCCGGAGGCCGCACCCAAACTGGTGCTGGCCAGGTAAATATTGGCGCCAGGTAGTGGTTCGCCGGTGGCAGCGTCGGTGATGACCCCGCTGATCTTACCGGCAAACCCAGCCGTGGCCAATAGAAATACCAGGATCAGGCCACCAAGGATTCCCGCCTCAAAAAAACGATTCCTTTGAACAATCATTTTGCTACTCAGATTGATGGATATTTAATTTTTCAGATGTAGTCCATCTTGGCGGTGGACTACATCTGAAGGTGTATTCAAGTTAGTGCCATTCGAAGAATCCCAATTAACCAAGCTATTACAATCTATAAATCCATCAAAGGTTGATTCATAAAAGTAGCGATTTTTTATCTACTACACCCATTTAGGCAGCGGCTAAAATTGATACCGCAAGCCCAAATTGGCATTGCGGCCATAGTCTTCGATGTAGTTGGCAAAACTCAGATGGTTGATCACATCGCGTTCCAGTTCATTGGTCAAATTATTGACATTGAGGAACAATT
>CAZYNP010000154.1:0-2538 GCA_964647995.1 uncultured Cytophagia bacterium | reverse complement strand
AGGTTCTTCTAAAAATTAGTTGACGGTAGCTTGCATAATTTTCAGTTTAAAATATTCAAAATCGTGATAACCATAAGCTCGCCGTTTCAAGACTTTAATTTTATTATTGATCCCTTCTAACCGAGCTGTGCTAATCGGGTAACGACAATGATGGATGATGCCATAAGCATAGCGCAGCAGCATTCTCACAAATTTTTTTAATTCTGGAATGGCTGATTCCTTGGCCAATTGGCACCAGTAATCCAGAAATTTGACCGCCGATTTCACATATTTATACTGCCACAGCCGTTTCAGATATTCTTTGAGCAGATAAACCGCTGCCAGATTTTTATTGCGTCGTAATATCACCTGGAGCCGAGGTAACTCGGTCGGCTTGAGGTTGTGGGGATTTTTCAGTAATAGATATTTCGCGTTTTTCAAATAAGCGCTACTGTCGGCCGATTGGCGATATTCACTTTTTCTGATTTCATCAATAATGGCATTAAATGCCTTGATCACATGGAACTGGTCAAACACAATTTTGACGTGGGGGCAATAATCATGAACGGCTTTAATATAAGGGTCCCACATATCCATGGCCAGCGCCTCGATGTTCAACAATAGCTCGGGGGCCAACGTTTTGAAGAACTGCGCCAGCGAATCACAGGTGCGGTCTTCAGCCACGTAGAGCACTTCCCCGGTTTCATGATTGGCCACGATCGTCAGGTAATGATGACCCTTGCGAACCGCCAGTTCATCGACACATAGCAACTTTAATCCCAAAAAGTTGCGGTGTGAAAATCGCTGGCTGAGACCTTTTTTATCAATGGCTTTCACCTGATGCCAATGCAGCTGGGTCAGGCGACAAACATCTGTTAGTGGCATCAATTGACACAGCATAAAGACATATTGCTCCAATCTTTTAGTAATATGATTATAAGGATCGACAAAATCGTGATGTTCAACTCGAATGCCACAATGATCACAAAACACCTTGCGGTAATGCAGCTTGATCACGACCTTCGACGTTGATAGATTTAAGTCGCGAATCAGTCGGCTTTCAGTGGAATGAATCCGGTCAGCTTTGTTTAAACACTGGGAACAGATGGGCCTGAAGCGCTGATCTGGCACCAGCTCAACTGCGGTGACCGAACCAGATTCATTGACCTCAATAGTTAAGATCTTAACCCCTCGAAAGTTGAAAAAGGGTCGAAAATTGAGCGGGGACATTTGATAAATGCCTTTCGGTTGATTACAATGACATTTGATACAATATAACTGAAATATTCCCAAATGTCCAGCTCAAAAATTTATCAGCTAATTTTTAGAAGAACCATTAATGAATACAAACGAATTCTTTCCCCCGATTAATATAATACCAGGTCCCCACAAAGAGCAAACCATTGGCCAAAGCAGGAGAAACAAAAGCTACAGGACCAATGTCTATCTGCCATTTTAAAATTCCATCAGAACTTATGGCATAAAGTATCTGGCGTTCCTGGGCTGCGGCATAGATGGTACCAGCCACATCACAAATCGGGGAACTGGTTAAAGAGCCAAATTTAGAAATGTTTAATTGCCAGCGGAAATTGCCTTCATGATCAAGCGAAATAAGCCAGGATTCTGTCCCCCCCTTCAATATACCAAAGTAGATATTGCCGCTATAATCCATAGTCAGATCATGGTTATTCATATAATCACTCAGGTACTTCCAGCGCAATTGACCTTCGGGTGTCACTGAGAAAACACCAGTTTGTTTTGCATCCTTGGAACCTTTTCCCAAGCCCGCGCCAAAGAAAATATTACCACTATTATCTACCAGTGGGGTCCCATAAGCGGCACCGCTTTTAAAAAGCCATTTAACCTGACCATTTATATCAACCGCAGACAACCCAGTTATTGTATCGCTTTCAGCAGTTCCGATAACACCTAAGTAAAGAGTAGATCCATCTGGTGAAAGTGAAATACCAGCCGGCTCTGCATCCTGAAAACGATGGTATCCATCTATTTTCCACTTTAATGATCCATCAGGGTTCACTGCATATAAGTAGTGACTCCAATCGACAAAATAAATGACACCATCAAGACCAATGTTCATGCCCAGGATACGAATGCGGTCATCCGCCTTAAATGTCCATTTTAAACTACCATCTGGTTTCACTGCATATAATTGGTAATCACTGGAGCCGATATAAATAGTACCGTCGCTGGCGACTATCGCACCGCACGCTAACACTGGATCAGATACGAGAAGATTATGGGTTTCGACTTTCCATTTTAAAGAACCATTAAAATTCAAAGCGTAGAGAAACGATGTTTGTTTATTATTAAAATCTTCAAAACTACTGCCAAAATAAATGGTAGAATCCGCTCCAATCACCGGTGAGTTACCTACCTTAGCACCAACATCAAATTTCCATTTAATTTTTCCTAATTCTGGCCCCGCAAAGGGACTACGTCCAGTCGATTGCGGATCATGGTGGTGCATGGGCCAGGGACTATTGGCCAGACTGGGCCAGGGAATATCCACCTGCGGGTGAATCGTCTCTTTTGGTGGTG
>CAZYNP010000153.1:0-2548 GCA_964647995.1 uncultured Cytophagia bacterium | reverse complement strand
GTTTTCCTCCAATTCCAGCTTTAACCTGGCGACGGTTCCGAACCTTCGCCAGGATTGATCTTATTTTTTGACAGGATGAACACGATGTACAGGATGGACTGCTCACTGACCACTGATCACTGACCACTGATCACTGCCCGCTGCCCACTGACCCACGAAACACCATCCCCGCAGGAAGCTCCTGCCTGGTCATGCGGGGCGACTCGATCTCCACCTTGAGAAAATGACCATACCAATTATCGAAAAACCAGACTTCAAAGGCGTGATAGCCCTGTTTCAATCCGACCTGCCCCATCCGCTCGGTAATGCCATGAACACCATCGTTCACCACCACTTTCCTACCATCGATGAAGATGAATGACCCGTCATCGGACGAAGCGTAAAAATTGTAGACCTGATCCTCGGGAATCAGGAGGTAGCCCTGAAAAACGAGGCCGAAATAGTCCTCATTTTCATCGACCATGCCCAGCTCGATCCGCTGGACGTGGCCCTTTTTCAATGGCGTTAGCCTGGAAAAATCTGGCATCAGCTCCCACTTGCCTTTGAAAAAACGATATTCCAGGCCAGGTTCCAGTTGCGCAATTGCCAGGGCAGGCAACAGTTCAGCCTTTTTGAAATCAACTGCCAGCAAATTGCTGGTGCGATTGCCCTCGATGCTGAGCACCCTGAGCGGCGTGTTTTCGGTGATCACAATGCTGCCCGAATACGGCGGGGAATTGACATCGGGCACAGCGCCATTCAGGGTGTAGCGCAGCGTGTTCGGATAGGGATGGATCAGCCGAACCGCCACCTGGTCATAGAACAACGATCCTTTGGGGGCATAGTCGGGATCTTTTATTGGGAAAATTAAATCAGCTCTGGTGATCCGAATCGCTAAATATTTTTTGCCAGGCAGGTCGATGGTAAATTTGCCGCTAAATTTGTCGCCGAGCGTGTCCTGTTTCATGTCCCAGGTGTCGATCACCTCCACCTGGTACCAGATATGTGGAGGAAGGTCGAAGGTCCATTGCGAGGGAGTCTGCTCGCCAAAATAGAAAAGATATTGCTCGGCATATTTTCCTGCCGCATATTCATTGATCGGCTCCCATCCCGTGGCTGGCGTCTGCTCCAGAATCGTTTTAAAAAAGGCGATGCGAGCGGGACTCTGGCCATGCAGCTCGCCGCCTTTGGACCACCAGAGGATATCTCTGGGATGCAAATACGTTTCGCCATGACCCGCATAAGTTCCCGTGATCAGGCTTTTCCAGAACATGGCCGTCATCTCCTGCGGCGTCAGATTGCCCCAGCCGAACGGAACATCGCCTTAGTTCCCGTGATCAGGCTTTTCCAGAACATGGCCGTCATCTCCTGCGGCGTCAGATTGCCCCAGCCGAACGGAACATCGCCTTCATAGCGACATTCATCGTAAATGAGCGGCTTCTGGTAACGCTCCCGCCAGACCAGGGCGCTGTCGAAATGCGTGCTCTGAAGGCTGGCATGGGTGATCCAGGGCAAGGAGTGGTCGTAGAAAACGAAACCGTTGTGGATGGATCGCAGATGATGGTAAGGGTCGTTGCGGTACAGAATCTCGAAAAAACGATGCCAATCGGGCAGGGTTTTGTTGGACATGAAATCGAATTCATTAGCCGCCGACCACCAGACATTTCGGTAAGCCGACAATCGTGCCAGCACGTAGTTGAGATAGAATTCGTCGACCGAATCGGGCATGATGGCATATCCCCAGCGATCGTAGGGATGAAACAGGATCAGGTCGGCCTGGATGCCCAGTTTCAATAAATCTTCCAGCCTTTGTTCGAGATGATGCCAGAATTCTGGATGGAATCGGGAATAATCATTATGGCCCAGGCTGTCCCGTTCAAACGGATAGTACAGGGGTTCATTTTTATTGTAAGTATAATCCTTGGGGAAAATGCACATCCGCAGTTTGTTGAACGGCGCATGTTTCAACGTTTCCAGGGTCTTTTTTTCCAGCGAATCGCCCTGATGGATCCAGGCATAGCAGGTGGTGCCGATTTGGTGATACGGCGTGCCATCGGCATAGCGGAAATGAAAGGTATCGAAGACCTCCACAGGTCCATGATTGTTGCCCGAAGCGGGTACGCATTGAAACTTGCCCTGTTTACCATTCAGTTCCTTGACATTGCTTTGGGTGAGATAGGACCAGGTTCCAATTCTATCGGGCATGAACCGAATTTTGTAAATCCCGTTCCCATCATAAAAGCCAGTGATTTCCTTCTGCCTGCCATCATTTGAAAAAGTGGCCGTGAGGTGAACATCTTTGAAGGGATTGCCTGTTGTGGGACCCTGCAATTGCACCTCGAACCTGTCCCATATTTCAATTTGAAGGGCGGCCTGGCGATTCGAATGGCAGGAGAAAAAGGAAAATGGACAACAGATGAGCAAACAGAGCGCCTGAATCAGGCTAAGACATGCAAGCATCCGCCAATTGGTGGATGCTGTCTTGAGAGAGTTGAGATTCATATCTTATCCTAAAATTTGGTTGAGAAACATGTCGGCTTCTAAAAATGGAATTCTGAGCCCTTTCAAT
>CAZYNP010000152.1:0-2608 GCA_964647995.1 uncultured Cytophagia bacterium | reverse complement strand
AACGCATAGCGCAGGTGGGTATAGGCATTATCGCAGCCGCCGCCCACAAATTCCAGTTTTCCGCTCACAATAATCGCCCTGCTGGCGGTAGCGGTAACAGTTTCCACAAAGCCACCACGAATAGTAGCCCAGCCAGTGGCTACAGCACCCGATCCGATACTGGCATCCCCATCGAGATAGGTGGAATCATTCAAAACCGGCCAGGCCGTACCCCGATTGGTCTTGCCCCATTGATTCACATAGAAGGGTTCCCACGGCGCTTCCGGAATCTCAATGGGCTTGCCCAGGTCCACTTTGACCTCCATTAAATTGACCTGAGTCGCCAGAAGGTCTTTATTGAAACCGAAGCAGATACCATTGAATTTGGTGGTTACCTCCGCCGTGTCGATAGCGATCCCGCCGAACCAGTACTTGTTATTCTGCTCCACCAGATACCAGCGGATCTCATTGGTACCATCCCCTAACGGCCGCACTGAAATCGCCCAGTTATAAACCCCTGCCACCATTTCAGCATTCCGAGGTGCCTGGTTCACGGCAACCAGCGGCACATTGCCGCTATACGTGCTATTCCACCCCAAAACGCCGGGCACTGTCCATACGGTACCCACGCCTAAACTGCCATTGGCCATGGTACCTGTGCCCGTCCTCGGCGTGAACTCGTAGCCATAATGGCCTTTTTCACTGATGCCGGTCGTTATCCACCGGGCCGAGTCGGTATTCTGATAATTCAAGGCAATGCTGTCTTGATAGGTCAACGCATAGCGCAGGTGGGTATAGGCATTATCGCAGCCGCCGCCCACAAATTCCAACCGTCCACGAACGACAACCGCTTGATCTAAAGTAGCCTCGAAGGTCTGGCTAAAACCGCCACGAATGGTAGCCCAACCAGTTGGAGCAGCACCCGATCCGATACTGGCATTGCCAGCAGGGGTTGACGCATTATTCAGGATCGGCCAGGCGGTTCCTCGATTCGTCTTTCCCCAATCTTTCACCACTGACATATCCACCATGCGACTGATAGTAATATCGTCGACGTACCATGCTGGTTGAGCGGATTCATTGCCTGCATTAAGCAGCAGTTGAAATCCGATTCGTTGAAGCGGAGTAGTAATGGCAGGGAAAGTCCGTTCGATGGTATTCCAGGCATCGCCGGTTAGCGAAGATCCTCCAATCCAAAAATTATTCCAGGACCAGCCGGTGCCAGTCTGCCAAAAAATTTGGAAGCCGTTGACTTTGGCCACATCATCGGCGGCAATCCAAACCTTGACACTGATGATATCGCCGGCTTGAATGTCTTTAAAGACATCATTCTGGAGATTGCTTTCCAGGCCGGTTGACGGTTTGACAATTTTTACCGATTGAGTTCCACTCGCTGCTTTTTCTGTGCTTAGCTCAATTGAAGACTTCTCATTGCCCACCGTCCAATTTTCCAACGACGATTCAAAGTCCCAGGTCTTCACTGGTTTTAGCACCTGCGCCTGCAATGAAACTGCACCAATCACAAAAAATGCAGTTATGAAGGCGATAAATGAGTAAGCCAACTTTTTCATAGTTCTCCTTCTCCTTTAGTCGCTTTGTCGTAACATTGATTAAATTGAATTATCGTTGCCTGGATCAACTTGTAGGAATCGAGAAACCACCTCCTTCTATTTGGTATCAATTTGATTGTATTAATAGTTTTGCCTTATCCCTGGCGTTTGACAATTCGACGTTATATCCATAGCCCGGCAGAGGTTATTGATGCGAACCATCGGGAATTGAATTACTGTATTGGGTCTGGGAGCAATAGCCCGGTTCATTAGAAACAGCAAATTTTGCAGTCCGCCTCGTAGTCGGCTGGCGAAGAAAACCCACTGCCCAAATTACTTTCGCGGCTGGCGCAGAGTTAAGTGCTTTTTAGAGCCGACTCCCTAATCAAAAATTATTTCATGAGAATGAACTTCTTGGTTATAGTAACTGCTTTGGACTTCAGTTGGTAGAAATAAATTCCGCTGGCGCAATTGGAACCATCGAAAGTGACTGCGTAATTTCCAGATCGCTGAACTCCTTCAAATAGAGTCGCTACTGCCTGACCCAGATTGTTGTACACTTTCAACGAAATATGACCGGTTTGCGGAACCGAATACCTGATCTGAGTTTTGGAGTTGAACGGGTTCGGATAATTCTGATGTAATACGAAATCCGAGGGAATCTCGGTATTCGGCATTGGGCCAACAGCAAGCGGCGTTTCCGGAGGAATACCCTTTTCCAGCCATCTTATAATTTTGGCATGCTCATCGTCAGCCTGAGCTAACCAGGCGGAATAATAATCCGCAGCTCCCTCTCGCACAGCCGGATTCCACCAATGGTAGAGGTCACCCAATGGAAAGCCGCCCATAGCTGCCCTCTTTAAGGTATCGTTGGCATAGGCCAGGTTTTCCGGCAATGGCCACTGCTGATTGTATCCTGCTTCCGGCAGATAGGCCCACATGGAATCCAGATTTTTATCCCATTTTTGCCAGAGAAAATACTTCAGCGGTTCCAGATTGAGCGGGGCTACGACAAATCTGGGATTAACTGTTATCCGACATGTATAACCAACCACCACCGACATTTTAAACCAACCACC
>CAZYNP010000151.1:0-2822 GCA_964647995.1 uncultured Cytophagia bacterium | reverse complement strand
TACCAAATTTTTTATTAGATATTGTCAAAAAATAGTTTTGTGAAGCCCTAAAATAGTTACGCTATTTTTGAGCCAACACCTCAGCAAGCTGTAAATTTCAAAAAACAAATAATAAATACCAAATAAATCTCAAATTTCAATTATAAAATCACAAACAAAAAGTGTCGTACAAAAAAATGGATGATTAGATTGGTAATCGAATATTTTATTCTGGATTCCGAAATTTGGGATTGAGCCCCATATTAAATTAATTGTTCTGAAAGGGGGATTGAAGGGGAATTAGTCAAATTAATAATATTTTAAATATAATGACCACTCTCTTATTAGCTCGTAAGTGTTGAAACCTTCTCAGCAACAAGCAAATTAACCAACGTCTCTGGAGATACTTTTTGCTTTTTTGCCAATTCATATACTTTTTTGGCGATCTGTTTTTCTAAGACAAAGTATCGAGGTTCTTCATCTATTTCAACATCAAAATGGACTTCGGTCGTTTGATCCCAATAATCCGCCAGACTGTGGGAGTCCCAAAATTCTGATGCCTCTTCGATGCTATCGAACTTTTCGGGGATAGGATCGATTTTTTTGTTAGTGTTATTTTTTTTCATATTTCTTCCTTTCATGATCATCCATATCTCGGGCACTGATAATTAATGCATCATTCGTCTTTTTATGAATAAAAAATATTATCAGATATCTACCCTCGTTAGTTTTACATAAAGCAGAATATAAATCTTCATCTTCAACGCTACCTTTTTCAATTTTGCGGAATTTGGGTCTATCCCGAAGTGCTTCCCGAACTTCCTGTTCACTGACATGGTGTTTCCAAATAAGTTTATCAATAATCGTTGGAAGTAGAATAATCTCTTTAATTTTCATTTACTTACTTTAACCTTAGCCAATGCCGAGACACTTCGATTTAATTCATGTTTGAAATGAGTTGACTCAGTATATTGGATGCTTCATATATCTATTTCCCTGTCGATAAATATAAATAAATAATTTCACAAATTCAAGAAATAAATCTTGAATGCACAAATTGTGAACAATTTCATAAAAATGGCAAATCCGAGCTCAGGATTTCATAAGCCAAACATTCATGAAATTTAAAACACCAAATAATAAATTAAAAAAAATTACAATTACCATGGCAGACACCCGATGCGCCGAACAATATCATCCACGTTCGATTGGCCACTGGCTCCGTGGTCGAGCAGATGAACGCCCATCCCTTTGCCAGATTTCACACGGCTTTAACGCATAACGGCGAGACCACCAATTACGAGGCACTGAAACAGCGGGTAGAACATATTTAATTGTGAATTGAAAATAGTTAATTGTTAATTATTAACGATTACGAGATTAAAGGGATATAAGTCGTATTGAAAATAGATTGAATTTTTTTATTGACAATTGGGGCAAAATATTTTATATTAAAAGTAATGAAAAATCAATGTGTGGAATATCTATAAAAAGACTTTGAAAGAGGGGCTTAACCATGACATCTACCGCCATTACTACTGTGACAACAATGTTGGAGTCTTTGCCCGAGGCGACGCAAAATCAAGTCGTAGAGCATCTGCGTGAGTATCTCGCAGACCTGCAAGACGAACTGCAATGGGATAGTTTGTTCAAGCGAACGCAACCGCAACTGGTGGCGGCTGCCCGCCGTGCTAAACAAGAAATTGCCAAAGGCCAGGCGAAACCACTGGACTATGAGGAATTATGAAATCGGCCACCCTGCCGTCTTTCTGGACGGCATATATGCCTCTGAGAGAAGACGTTAAACGCAGTGCTAAGAAAGCTTATCGTTTGTGGGCACAGAATCCCTTTCATCCTTCTCTGCATTTCAAATGCATCAATCACGAAGAGAGCGTCTGGTCTGTTAGAGTCACACTCGGCTATCGTGCTGTGGGTGTCCTTGAAGGTGATACAGTGACATGGTTTTGGATTGGCAGTCATGATGACTACGAGCGTTTCTTTTCATAGCGGGGACACGGCGGTCAGGGAGATTCCCTGGCACACGCCTGATGCTCCGAACAACATCATCCACGTCCGATTAGCCACTGGCTCAGTGGTCGAGCAGATGAACGCCCATCCCTTTGCCAGATTGCACACGGCTTTGACGCATAACGGCGAGACCACCAATTACGAGGCATTGAAACAGCGGGTGGAACAGTTCAGGGGGTGGGATAAGACAAATTCCTCATTTTATTCTTATAACCTATTAATTTTATGTGTAAAAAATTTCAAATATCCATGTTACTTTATCCCACCCCCTCAATCTTTCGCCTTTGGCAACGACCGATACCGAGGTCGCCTCTCTCAAGTTTCACCTCACCGCCGATGCCTGGGAATATCCCGACTGGGCCCTGTTTGAAAGCTTCTCGCCAACTACAGGCGATGATCTGCAATTGGTCGAGCCAGCCATTCGAGCCCAATTGGAGCAGGTTCAGCGGGTGGAATTTGCCAGCTCGCCTGATGGGCCTTATCAATATTTGTGCCTGCGGCATAATCCGTACACGAAGGTGACGGAGCGTGTGGATTTAAAAGACCCTGCCGATCTGCGACCCAATGTCAGCGCCTTCTGGATGGATAAAAATGGTAAGGGAGATAGAGTTTTCAGCATTATCGCCTCGGAAGAACATGCGGTGCATCGGATTCTGGAGCTGCTGGACAAAGAAGGCATTATCGATGGCTCGGTGGCAGATAAAACTTTTTCCAGCAGTGGCATGATCAGCCGCTATCGTTTTGAGCACGGGCAGCAAATACAGGATTATGAATTCATCGACCGCTACGGCAGAAAGATCGAAGTGGATGACCCT
>CAZYNP010000150.1:0-2887 GCA_964647995.1 uncultured Cytophagia bacterium | reverse complement strand
GAGTAAAGTCGCCATTGCCATCATTATGTAGCAGCAAATTCGGATTGCCCGCCAGATAATCAGCGACAAACAAATCCTCATAACCGTCATTGTCATAATCGCCCCAGGCCGATCCCATAAAGCCGCCTAAATTGCCCACCACATCACCCGCATAGATTCGATTGAAGCCCTGTGCCGAAACGCTATCTGCCGAGAGCGCCGTGATCATCAAGAAGATGATCAGCCCCCAACCAATTTGATGGACATATTGTATCTTATTCATTTTAATTTCTCCCGAGCATTTTTCTGCTCTAAATTTGATTTAGAAAAGTGACTTGATAATTTAAATAAACTCGCATAAATCGCGCGATGCGTTTGCCTGGGCAAACTGCACAAAAACAGGCAAGGGGACGTATGGTCTCCCTGCCTGTCAGCCACCTAATTGTGGTCGGTGATCGTGCCTTCGAATAATAGCTTATAGGAACCTGGCGTGACCTCTTTTTGTTCGCATCGCAGAATCATACCGGCAAATCCACCTTCGCCCAGGCCGGTGGTAGTGCCAGCTAAATTGCCATTGGTGATATACCCCTTGTAGCCACCCCTGAACATGCCACTCAGGTTACGCTCGCCCCATTCAGCTTCTATCACAAACGTGCCCATAAAGGGACCGCTCATGGTAGCCAGATCGATATCGGCATTGAAAACGTTGTGACGGTCATAGCCAACCAGTTGGCCAGTCATCGGGGCATCTTTGCGCACTTGATTTCGAATGTGCAGAATACCTTTATCATCGACCCATTGTGTTCCCGGATCGACAATATAGGTAACACCTTCATCTCCGATAAAGCTGACTTCATAACGAGTCTGCTTGGCCAAACTTTTGCCAGCGTCATTACCCGCCAAATCTGGAGCAGTCGGAGATTCTTTGGAACAACCGCCCACTATCAAGGTCAAGGCAGCAAGACTGAGAAGAATCAGTTTTTTGGTCATAATGACCTCCATATTGTTTTAAATAAATTGTGTGGTGAATTGAATTATTGCTTTTGCTTCATATCATTCAATTCGCGTGCCGGGAAATTGCGGTAAAATTGGTTCGAAGCCATCTAATTGATATTATGAGCGTTCAATGGAGGTTATTTTGATGAGAAGTTATTGATGAGAAAGGAATCCGACATTTTTGGCGGGGAGATGCGACAAAACTTGCCGGCTATTAAAAACGATCGGTCACTAAAGAAAGCAAGAAAAGTTTTCTCGATGAGGATAGTGGGTGAAAATGCCGAAGATAAATTCCAATCAATACAAATGCAATTCCAAATAAATCACAATATCGAATAATCAAAAGCAATGTTGAAGGTTTCAAGAGGGGGTATTCGTTCGGAATTTAGGCTTTGCCTATTGGAAATTGTTTGTGATTTGTCATTTGGGATTTGAGATTTTTTTATAATGAAATCCCATTTATCAGACGGCACTACTTCTTTGGCGAAAGCAACGCCAATCGCTGGATTTTATACCGCATCGTCCGTTCAGAGATATTCAACTCTCTGGCCGCCGCTGTCTGATTCCAGTTATGCTTGTTCAATACACTTTTTAAAATCTCTCGCTCATAATTCGCTAACAAAGCCTCCAGATCGCCAGTCAGCGGTAGCTCAGACGGTTTTTGTTGTAGCTCACCAAAGGATAATTCAAAAGGAAGATGTTCTGGTTTCAAAGTAGTATCAGCGGGTCTGGCGAGGATGACGGCGCGCTCAATGGTGTTCTCCAGCTCCCGCACATTGCCAGGCCAGGAATGATTTTCTAAAATTTTTACGGTTTCGGCAGCGATGTGCTGCAACTGTTTGTTATACTTTTCAGCAAAGCGAGTGAGGAAATGGGCGGCAAGGATGGGGATATCTTCCCTCCGTTCCCGAAGCGGGGGCAATTTAATCGGAACGACATTGAGACGGTAAAACAAATCCGCCCGAAACTCGCCCTTCTTGATTTTCTGATCCAGATCAATGGAGGCGGCGGTGATGATGCGGACGTCCACCTTGCGGGACTGGTTGCAGCCGATGGGACGAACTTCGCCTTCCTGTAATACTCTCAGCAATTTGGATTGGGTCTCCAGAGTGGTGTTGGCGATCTCATCGAGGAACAAGGTGCCGCCATTGGCTTCTTCAAATAAACCACGGCGATCGCGATCCGCCCCAGTAAACGAGCCTTTGACATGACCAAATAGCTCGCTTTCCAGCAGATTCGGTGGCAACGCGCCACAATCAACGGCAATGAACGGGCGATTTTTTCGTGGACCTTCATGATGGATGACTTTGGCGATCCGTTCTTTGCCAGTGCCGCTCTCTCCCTGGAGCAACACGCGCCCTTCCGTTGGGATAACCCGATCGAGCAGGCTGAATACTTCGTTCATGGCAGGGCTATTTCCCAGAATGCCGTGGAGGGAATAACGATCGGTAACTTCCTGGCGGAGCTTTTGATAATCACTGAATAATTGCTCGCGCAGGTGAGCCTGCTCGATGAACTCCGCCACCTCCTGAGCCAGCGCCGACGCCAGTTGCGCGTTTCGATCCGAAAAGGAAGGCGTCGGTCGTACTCGAATTAACGAGACGACTCCAATGACGTTCTCTCGATAAAAAATGGGGACGGCGATGAAGGAAGATATCTCGGCATAGCGTTTGGCTGCCGCTCCCAGCTTGATCTGGTGAGTTATATCATCGGTAATCAGAGGGGAACGATGCTTTAAAATCCACCCTGTTACCAGATGCTCCAGCGTGACATCAAAACCGCATTCGCCATGCGTGCATTTCCGAATCAAGGTCCGTTGCGTCTCCTGCGAGCCAGGCCGCAAAAGTTGAATGGAACCACATTCGGCCTGAGCCAGGCTCATAAATTCCGATATCAAAGGCTCAATCGTCTG
>CAZYNP010000149.1:0-2993 GCA_964647995.1 uncultured Cytophagia bacterium | reverse complement strand
ATTTCTGCGGGAGAAAATATCGGCAGATTCAAGTTTCGATTTTGACTTAAAAAGCGTCAATTGGTTATCGCCAGTTCGAGCAGCTTAGCGATAGTGGAAGTCGCCAATCCCACACTTGTATCCGCCGCCCCATAATAAACGAAAACTCGACTATCTAATTTAGCAAAGCCATCAGCATCGACTTCGGCTACAATGGCGCCACTGGGAAAAACCACATTCGGCACCTGGCCTATCAGTTCGTACAGCTCCCGTGGCTCCAGAATATTGTAGCGGCTGCGGCCAATCACCTGTAACGGATTTTTCAGATCGAGCAACATGACGCCCGCTTGATAGATATTGGCGCTGCCGAAATGGGTGGCCACGCCGTGATAGATTTGCAGCCAACCCTGCCTGGTCTTGATGGGCGGCGGACCTGCGCCGATCAGCTCATCCCAATAATGAAACCTGCCGCTGACAACGACGCCTAGGGTTTGCCAATGCACAAGATCATCGGACTCCGAAAGACAGATGGCGCTGCCCGAAGTGGGGCCGCCTGCCAACTGAACTTTGTTGGGCCGATCCAGACGGAGATATTTGCCATTGATTTTTTCGGGAAACAGGACGCCATTGCGATTGTCATCATCGGAGACGATGCCCAGAAAATCGAATTTTTCGAAATCCACTGTCTGCGCCAATCCGAGACGGCAGCCGTCATCCAGATCCATGGCGAACATAATGTAATAAACATCATCGATACGGGTGATTCGGGGGTCATAGCAGTGGTAAATTTTCTCCCGAAGCCGTTCGATGCCATTGAAATGGACGATATGATTTGAAATGTGGAAGTGAATGCCATCATCGCTCGTGGCTGTAAGCAGAAATGTTTCCCGCCCCCGATTCTGGACACGGAGCATCAGCAAAAACTGGTCACCAAATTTAACCGCCCCAGGATTGAATACCGAAGAGACATCCACCAGATGGGGCGGAATATGAGGAATGTCTTTTCGAGTGATGATGGGATTGTTAGGGTGTCGTTGCATGATTTTCTCCTTGTAGGACAGGTTGCCAACCTCTCCTACAGTTTTGTCACAAATCCATCGTCTTGATCATCCCGCTGCATCGTTCCCAGGCGACGGAACAGCGCTCGCACATCCCGCACCCCGCCGATGGTGAACCAAACCACCACGCCGATGGCCATGGCAATATTGATCCCCAGATACCAGTACCAGAACTTCATCCAGAGCAGATCGGCCACATCGTGGGTCAAGTTGTAGATCGTGCCGATGACAAAAACTCCCGCCCAGAGCAAAATCCAGACGTAGGTGGCAATATAAATAATTTTATCAGTACGGCTGAATTCCTGGCCCATGCCCAGCATTCGCAAGCCACGGACAGGTTGGGCGTTCACAACCTGATATTCTTCTTTGATCAAATATTGGCCCCGATGCAGCAGTTTATCCATGTCAAAAATCTTTTTGCCGCCCAGCAGCGAAACCGCAATGTAAACCACTACGGCGCTGACCATAGCGATGAACCAGAACCATTGTCCATTGATGGGGAAATTTTTGATCAGTTGCTGCAGCACAATTCCGCCCACCGCGATGGACGACCCAGTGATCATAGCAGCCCAGGCCGCTGCCGTGGTGCCTCGCTTCCAATAAAGTCCCCCAATGATCACCGAGCCTGAGCCTCCCGCATAGATGGCGCCAGTAATGGCAAAGAACATGAGGATGTATTCGCTCTGCTGAAATAGCAGACTGAACAGAAAGATGAACACCGCCACGCCAAAGATCGACAGCCGCAGCGCTCGAATATGCTGCTCTTTGGGAAGCGGTTTCTTCCGCAACGGCAGGATCACATCCTGGATGAAAATGCTGCCCCAGGAGTGCAGATAGGTATCGATGCAGCCGATGGAGGCGGCCAGCATGACGGCAGTGAAAGCGCCCATCAGGCCGATGGGGAACAGATTGGTCAGCACCAGCGGCACAGTCAGTTGGCTCTGGATGGCTCGGGAATCCACCGTACTCAAAACGGCATTGACCGCTGTGGCGTGCTTCCCAAATTCGGGATGATGCATGACGGTATAGGCGCAAACGGGCACGAACAGAAACAGCAGCGCCATGGGAATTCCCCGCCAGTTGGAGAGGACACTGCCCATTTTGGCTTCGTGGGCACTTTTGGCGGAAGCGTTGTAGGCCATGGTCCCCTGCCAGGACAGGGTGCTGTAAATGGCGCCGAACACGCCGATCAAGAAATACCAGATATTGAATCCCTCGACCTGACTGGTTTTGAAGGGATTGATGAGCGACCGATCCACTGGGGCGCTTTGCAGCGCTTCAAAAATTTTCGAGAAATCGATGGTGAACAGCAAATACACAATGACCACGATAAAGACGATGTTGACGAACGTGCCTTGCAGAAAATCGGTGATCATCACGGCAATTTGTCCGCCCGAGAAAACAAAAAACAATGCCAGGCCAAGGATGATCATCATGATCAAGGCAAAAGTGGAGATCTCGATTCCGAACAGGGGGATGGTCTGTGGCAAGCCGCAGAAATAGATGAAGAACCGAGCCCCCACAGCGGGGAAGATGCCGAAGTTGATGATGCCCGACAGAAAGGCGAGTATGCCTGCAAAGATCCTGAAATTGCGGCTGTAGCGCATTTCAAAGAACTGCGCCATGGTGAGGGCACGGGTCTGGCGAAAGCGATAGACCACCCAGCCCGAGACCGTGAGAATCAAAACCACTACGCCCATAATAAATCCCCACCAGGTCATGGCGAAGCCTGCGATGTAGTTCATCTCGAAATTGGCCACGATAGTGATGGAGCCGAGCCCTGCCATGTATTGCCCCACACTCACCAGATAGCGGCCTGCCGAGCGACCCGCCGACAGGAAATCGGCCACGCTCTGCATGTATTTTTTGCTGATGATTACGAAGCTGATCAGAAAAGTCAACACGAATGCCACAATTCCCCAGTCCAACCAGGTCAGGTTCAAGGCTGCCTCCTGC
>CAZYNP010000148.1:0-3049 GCA_964647995.1 uncultured Cytophagia bacterium | reverse complement strand
GAATATTAATCAAACGAAAAATAAGCTAATAAGGTTGAGTATCGGCGAGTCATCATAGGCTACTAAGGTTAATAATGTTTAATTGATCTGATCCATTAAACCAAACTTTGATAATTAAAATAAAATCGTGCCGAACAAATTTAATTCCCTCTCGCATGGACTATTTCAGCAGCATGAGATTAAGCTGCTTAACGAATAACCTGCTTCGGAATCTGTGACATCTCCTGGTCCCTAACCGCCAGTTGGCCGCTATGGCCTGCGGTCGTTTCAACGGGCGGAGTCCACCTTTGAAGTCTGCGCTCCACAGGGCCAGGAATTTGGGAGCGGATTAAAATGATGGCTGACCAGGTACTGCCGCATGGAATTGCTCATCTCGAACGTCACCTCGCTGGGAATGGATAGGTTGAGCTGCCCACAATTTTTCCTCTCTCGCAACTATTTGAGTTGCTTTAAAATTTTCCCTTGACTATTTGCATTTCTCAGATTAAATTAAAATTGAATTTACCAGATCATTTCCCAGGAGCAATGATGAAAAAAGAAAAGCTTGCGGAATTGCTTTTAGATCATCACAAAGATACCTTCCAGATTATTCTGTACCATTGGAAAGTGAGAAATCGCCTCTTTCTGTTTATCCTGATCCTCTTAGCGCTCATGGCGCTCGACTTTTATTCGCCCAATGCCATCTCCAGGTGGGTGAATGCCTTTATCACCAAAAATTTAGGACCCGAGGCTTCCATTTTCGACTTTGAGATCATGGGCACGGTGACCATTTTTTTGCTGCTCACGCTGGTCGTGGAATATTTCAAACGGTCGATTCATGTCGATCGGCTGTATCGCTATCTCATCACCGTGGAGGAAGACCTTTGCGATGCCATGGGTGGGGATTACATAACTCGTGAGGGAAAATCGTACTTCAGCCGTACGGGTGTTCCCGAACCCGACGGCAGAAACAATCGCCCGCTTTGCTTGCGTTGCGTCGGCTTCCTGTTCAGCTATTTCTTTCCGATCGCTCTCATGCTGGGCCTGGCTTATAAAATCCTGCATGATTTCGACCTGACCAAACTGATCGCAATTCTGAATACGCTTTTTGAACTGTTCATTTTTGCCTATTGTGCCTTTTATCTGGCCTGGGTGATCAAAAAGAAATAAACAATCGGTCGCTGGAACTGGGAGCTGCGCAAATCCGAACGGGGATTCTGAATGAATTGGATCATTCAATGGTGACATGGGGAATTCAGCAATCGCTCGATCATTTCATAACCTGGACAGGAGCGACCCCAACAGTGCTGCGCTGGCGTTAACAGGTAGTTTGGAAAAAAGCGATTTGTCGGTTACCAATTTTTGATTTGACTATTCGCATTTTTTTGTTAGATTGAAAGCAGATTGTCTTGCGACATTTTTTGTTGAGTCGGCTGCAGGTTCTGGGCAAAAAAATTGGGGTGAACCATGAATCGGGTATTCATTAGCTACAGCCACAAAGATGAAGATTGGGTCAAAAATTGGCTGTTACAAAAGCTGGAAGAAGAGGGCATCGACACCTACATCGACTATCGGGATTTCGAAATCGGCGTGCCCAGCCTGATCAATATGGAACGGGCGGTGGAGCAGTGCGCCAAAACCCTGCTGGTGTTCACGCCCCATTGGGTGAACAGCGAATGGACCCAGTTCGAGGGTCTTATACTGCAAACCCAGGATCCCATCGGCCTGCGCAAAAAAATCCTGCCACTGATGCGCTGCGATTGTCAGTTGCCTCCTCGTCTGAAAATGTTCACCTACGCTGACTTCCGTGATCCCAAAGACTGGGATTTCCAATTAAACCGCTTGATCACGCAGATCAAAAAGGACTTTGCCGAGCTGGCGCCCAGGACTGCTTATCCGCCGCTCAGCGAAGAATATATCGACCTCAGCCGCCTGCCGAAGACCGAATTCGAGCTGTTCGGCCGAAGCCATGAGCTGACTCTGCTGGATCAGGCCTGGGAGTCAGCTGCTATCAATATCGTGAGTTTTGTGGCCTACGGCGGGGTCGGCAAAACCACGCTGGTCAACAAATGGGTCGAGAAATTGCGCTGGGACAACTTTCGGGGCGCCGAGCGGGTGTTTGCCTGGTCGTTTTACAGCCAGGGCACCAATGAGCTGGTCACCTCGGCCGATGCGTTCATCAATGCGGCGCTGCTGTGGTTCGGCGAGCCGCAGCCCGAACGCTATCGCTCGCCCTGGGACAAAGGCAAACGCTTGGCCGAGCTGGTGCGCCAAAACAAGACCCTGCTGATCCTGGACGGCCTGGAGCCGCTGCAATCGGGCTTTGATTTTGAGAAGGGCAAGATCAAAGACCCTGGCCTCAGCACCCTGGTGGCCGAGCTGGCCCGCCGCAATAACGGTTTGTGCGTGATCACCACCCGAGAAGCCGTGCCCGAGATCGAGCGCTGTGCTGGCTCGTGTCGCCAGATCAATCTGGAACAGATTTCCGATGAGGCGGGCGCAGCGCTCCTGAAGATCAGGCGGGTGAACGGCAGCGATGACGAGCTGCAGCGCCTCAGCCGTGAATTCGGCAATCACGCTTTAGCCATCAATCTGCTGGCCGAGTACCTGCGGCTGTTCCCTGGCCATCGCGCCCGACATGGGTTCGAGGTCCCAGATCTGAACATCCCTGTGGAAAAAGGCCGACATGCCCGACGGGTGATGGAGGCTTTTGCTCAGTATCTTGGCGAAAGTCCAGAATTGGAATTTCTTTGTATTTTAGGGCTTTTTAACCGTCCTGTTCCAATGCAGGCTATTAAAGCTTTGTTTAAGAAACCGTTACTATCTACCATATTCGCTAAACCTGCCATTCATGGTTTAACAGATCATCTCGAAAAATATTCTAAAAATAATTTTAGGGATGTGCTGCAAAAACTGCGGGACTTCAAGCTCATTGCCCGTGAATCCAAACACCGCCCCGATGTGATCGATTGCCACCCCCTGATCCGTGAGCATTTCGGCCAGAAGCTGAGGGACAAGGCGCCTGAGGCGTGGCGCCTGGCGCATGAGCGGCTGTACGAATATTACAAGA
>CAZYNP010000147.1:1459-3232 GCA_964647995.1 uncultured Cytophagia bacterium | reverse complement strand
CTAAAATCAAATCTGCTATAATTGGTCTCAGAAATGAAAGGACTCAGAAAAATATTGAAAATTCAATTCTGCGACCCTTCAATTCTGAGAGCAAAAAAGAATAAAAGCCTGACGGCTTAACTCCATTGTCTTTTACAATTCTAAAATCTAACTTCTAAAATCTAAAATCAAATCTGCTATAATTGGTCTCAGAAATGAAAGGACTCAGAAAAATATTGAAAATTCATTTCTGCGACCTTTCAATTCTGAGTCCAAGAAAGAACGGAAGCCCTGGTTATTGCGCTCAGAGCCACCAGTATCCAGTCCGTTATTTAGCGCAATGAAAGCGCTCAAAAAAATTTTGAAACTTCAATTCCGTGGCATTCCATTTCTGTGGGAGAGCTGCTTTCCTTTCTGTTTAAAACTGCTCCCTGGTACGCAATTTTTAAATGGATTCCTCTCACAAAACCAGCCTCATTCCCCCTTCAATAGAATGAGATTGGAACAACTCCCCGTACTCCGAGTTTTTCTTCCCCTTGAAGATAAAACTTCTCGCATAAAAAGTAAAGTGATTTTTTATCGTAACAGCAATTTCAGGGATGGTCACCAGGCTGCCATCGTTCAGGTTGATTAATGAGGTCGATTTCAACTCCACATTTTGCGTGACGGGAATATCGAGGTAGTTCATCAGGTAATCCCGCAGGGCGCCTCGGGCGGAAAAGACGTTGAGGCCCCATAGCACATTGCCCTGGGCCAGCTCCGCCAGCGGCGTCTCAAAATAACTACTGGCAAATTTCACTTGATCGATGACCCGCTGCCATTCCCGCCTGGAATAGCCCTGATCTTGATGATAATATTCCAGAATCCAACTGATATTTTTCGGCAGGGTGTAGTTGATTCCGATCAGGTATTGATCGAACCAGCGGCGGTCATTTCGTTTCAAGAATTGCATCGGGTTCTCGAAATACAGCGTATTTTCCTCGCTGATGGCCCGATGATAGGGACGATAGCTGCCCCGTTGCGCCGATAATTCCCCGTGAATTTCCAGCCGCTCGCCGATGACGTAGGCAAAATTGCCGCCCCAGATCGGCCGCTCGTATTGACTGCCCAGCGAAATCAGCGACAGATCCACGCCCCAGAGATTTTTATAGAACCGAAGCGCCAGCCGATGGTCCGAGGCCTTGAGTTTGGGATCGAAATCCATACGGGTCAGGTACACCAGGGCCAGGGAATAGTTCTCGCCGAAATATTCCAGCTTGGCCAGGTCATTGCCCTGCAGGCGTCGTTCCGTGTTATCGGGATCGCTCAATTCTTTTTGGGGCGCCACCACATTGGCGGGATTGAAGGCATAGCCCGTGCCCCAATTCAGCAGGATTCGGCCCACCATCACGCCTAAATTTTGAAACAGGTCTTTTTGCACATAAAATTGCTTGAGGCGCACATTGCCGTCCCAATCCTTTTCGTGCGTTGCCGTGCCCAGCACATCCATGCGCCAATCGGCCGAGAGCAATTTTGCCTGCAAATTCACATATTGAGAAAAATACCAGCTCCGATTTTCCAGGCCAATTTGGTCGACAGCGAGCTTATTGGGATTGAACAGCGTGCTCCGATAATCAACATAGCTGGTTTTGTACAGGCCATAAGTCTGCCAATTCATGCTCCAAAGGCTTATTGGTAGGAGCAAGAAAAGGATTCCGATTTTGATAGTGTTTTTCATAGGTCATTTTCTATTTTGTTCAGTCTCTCCCACAGAATTGTCATCCCACAGAATTGTCATCTCACAGAATTGTCATC
>CAZYNP010000147.1:0-1359 GCA_964647995.1 uncultured Cytophagia bacterium | reverse complement strand
CACAGAATTGTCATCCCACAGAATTGTCATCTCACAGAATTGTCATCTCACAGAAAAAAAAAGATTTCTGTGGGATTTCATTTCTGTGAGAGAAAATTTTTAATCAGTTTGAGCCAAAGCTTCGTTATCCAATCACAAGGAAACCGCCAGGTCTCCAGGGCAATTTTTAAACGGTTTACACCCGAATCCCATTCTGCTGAAATATTCACTCCAAAAAGCAATTCATCTTGTTTAGCACGGCGTTATTCCTGATAGCCGTAAGTTATCAAAGTTTGGTTTAATGAACCGAAACCATTGGACCTTATTCACCTTAGTAGCCTATGATGCACCCCCTTAGTAAACCTTATTCGCTTATTTCCCTTTTGAGGGATATTTCTCATAAGGTAATAAGGTTCGAACCGTATGGGGGTCAGCTTTGTTACTAAGGTCAATAAGGTTTGTATCAGCCAAAATTTTGATCCTTGCAAAGGCTCGCAACCTGCGCAAGGATTCATCTACAAATCCGTCACATGGATGAGGTAATTTTTATTAAAATATTTGATGGGAATCTTTTTCTCCTCGATTTTCACATATTCAAAAATCGTCTTGCTGTCTTTTTTCAGCTCGTCATAAATGGTCATCTTTTCTAAGATCATCCTGCCCGCAGCGGGCCGAAAGGATTCGAAGAAAGCGGTCTTGATATGCTTGCCCGAGATCACGAAATATTCAGCTTTCACGGGACGAAAATCCTGCTGTCGAACCCATAGCATGATTTTGTGATAGGTGGCCGAGTTCTTTTTTGCCATGAGCTGCAATTTATGACAGGCGATATCGTTCACTTTTTCTTCACCGATAATCTCTGCCGTATAGTCATCCGCCAGGCTCACCCGTGCCACATCGCCATTGGACGCCTCTCCCATCAATCGCTGGATCGGCGTGATGCGAATGGGCCGCTGCGAATTGGGCAGTTGCACCCACATATTTTCTTCTACATACAGTAGCTTCATGCCTTTGGTTTTATATTCCTTCGCCACCACCAGACTCTTGTCATTGCCGTTCATATAGGCATCGAAAATCGCCGTCTCCTTCAGCTCTTCTTTTTCGTAGGTGATGATCTTCGTCCTGACCAGAAATTCCCGATACGGCACCCGAAAGGCATCGATTTTTTCTAAAATATTATCCTGAGCGACTGATGCTGTTGTTAGTATTGAACAAAGTATAAAGATCATTTTTTTCATTTTAAAATTCTCCAGCTAAACGAAATCCGTATTGATTGGTCTCAGAAATGAAAGGACTCAGAAAAAGATTTAGGCCTTCAATTCATCGTCTTTTCAAATTCTAAAATCTAAATTCTAAAATATAAAATCAAATCTGCTATAA
>CAZYNP010000146.1:0-3276 GCA_964647995.1 uncultured Cytophagia bacterium | reverse complement strand
AATTCAAATCCCACTCAACATCAAAAATCAGTTTATCAAATCGAAAGGAGAAAATTGAACCATCCGTTAATCGAATTCAAAGACGTCACCCTGGCTTATGGCTCGAAAGTGGTGATTTCAGGCTTGAATTGCCCCATTCAGGCAGGGGATTTCCTGGGTATCGTTGGCCCCAATGGCGCTGGCAAGACCACGATCCTCAAAGCCATTCTCGGGATTCTGAAGCCCAGGCAGGGGAAAATTATCAAATACAATGGGGAACGGAACCAACAGCATCGGCTGGGCTATGTGCCGCAACGGGGTCAATTGGACGAGATTTTTCCGTTCACCGTTGGCGAAGTGGTGATGATGGGGCGTTATTACCAGATTGGCGTGCTGCGCCGCATCCGCAGCCTGGATCGGAATAGGACACTCGAGGCGCTGCACCATCTGGGCATTGCCGAATTGAAAGACGTCCTTTATGCCGACCTATCTGGCGGACAGAAGCAGCGGACCCTGATCGCCCGAGCCCTGGCCGCCGAACCCGACATCCTGATTCTCGATGAACCCACCGAAGGACTGGACCTCAATTCCCAATTGTCCATCATGGAGTTGATCAAACATTTTCATGACGACCATCACCTTACCGTAATTTTGGTCAGCCATCATTTGAACGTCGTGGCCAATTATGTGCAGCGGATCGCTCTATTGGATCAAGGCTGCTTTCAGATCGGAACCAGGGATGAGATCCTTACCGAGGCCAATCTGCAGCAGCTTTACGATGTTCCGATTCGGATCAAAAAAGACAACGGACAGATTGTCATTCTGTCGGGAGTGATTCATGGTTGAGATATTTCGTTTGCCGTTCATGCAATATGCGCTGCTCGCCAGCGCCTTAATTGGAACGTTGGGCGCTTTTCTGGGAGTCTACATCGTGCTCAAGCGGATGGTGTTTTTCAGCGCCGCTGTCGCCCAAATTTCTACGGCGGGAATGGCGCTGGCGTTTTTATTGGGATTCAACCCCACGCTCACGGGATTGATCGTCACCATGCTGGCGGTGGTTTTATTTGCACTGAAACCATCGGGCGAAAAAATTCCGCCTGACAGTTTGCTGGGCATCAGCTACGTGGGAGCGTTTGCACTGGGAATTTTGTTCATCGCCAAGGCCGCCCAGGGCGCTGAGGAGTTGCAACATCTGCTCCAGGGAAATATTCTGACCATCACGCCAGAGCAAATTTATCTGCTGGGCGCCACTTTCTTAGCAGTGGGGGTGATTCATCTGCTATTTTACAAGCAGTTCATCTTCATCGCCTACGATCCCGCCATGGCGCAGACGCAGGGCTATCACGTGACGGCCTGGAACCTGCTGCTCTATTTCACGCTGGGACTGGTAATTTCATTGGGGATCAAAGTGAGCGGGGTCCTGCTGATCTTTGCGTTTCTGGTGATACCCGCTGTGACGGGATTGTTACTGGCTCGAAAAATGAAACATATTTTTAGCATCGCCATCCTCAGCAGTCTGGCCTCGGTGGTCGGCGGCCTCTATTTTTCATTTCGGCTGGATCTGCCCTCAGGGCCGACGATCGTGGCGGTGCTGTTGATTTTGCTAATGATCTCTTTTTTTGTGAAGAAAAAACGAGATGTATTCCACGGATGAAGGAGGTGGTGATTTGATGAAATTATTTTTTTCAATGCAGTTGGTGCAGAACAACCCGACGGATGAAATTCCAAATGACAACAATCAAATCACAAATCCGTCCGCCTACTGGCGTAATAATTTTCAAGCCTCAATGATCAATCGCCCCAAATGGTTGGAACTTCGATTGCCTGTGGCTGTCCTATCAATTTGTAACACAATTTGGCAAATTGTGTTACAGCAGCACCTTTGCCAGCCGATCATTATTTTTCCTTAAGCCTTCATAGAAAAAAAACACCTCGCCCTGGTAGCCTTTTTTCCGATTGTATGCCAGCACCTGTACCAAAAAATCCTCCGACATCACATAATCGCCCACGTTCATCAAGATGCCTGGAAAAACAATTCGATCCGATGGGGCAATTTTCAGGAAATCAGGGATCAGCTCATCCAGCGTGGCCTGGTAGGCGGGCAAATCATAGCGATAGCATTGCGGAATGACCAGATCGGCATAGCCGCCGCTGAGCCACGAGGGCCAATCCTGCAAATATTCATCGTACGACCAGGGATAAATGCTCGGCGCCCAGGAAACAATCAGGTTCGGCTTCAGCGCCTTCACTTCTTGATAGAGCCGCTTACCAAAAGCATTCAATTTATCGGCTCGCCAGCGCTGCCAGTCAGGATCACGGTAATTTTTCGGCGGACGATTGCCGTTGTGCTCGGCTCGATATAAACTATCGGTGTAGTGGGAATAATCCCCTTCGATGGGCAAAGCAGGTAGCCGATCATCGCCCTGGATGCCATCGACATCATATTTTGTCACGACCTCTTTGACCAGCGCCAGCATAAACTCCTGTACCTCGGGATGAAAGGCATTCATCCACTGAAAGCCGTTTTTGGTCAAGATCTTCCCTCGATTGTCCCGAGCCGCCCAATGCGGCTTCACCTTGAATATCGTGCGGGGCTTTTTTTTGTAAGCTGCGGCAAAACCGTATTCGAACCAGGGGATCACGGCGATATGGCGCTGGTGCGCTTCCTCGATCACCTCAGCTAATGGATCTCGCCCAGAATAGCGCTCATCAATCGCAAAACCGAACACGCTATCCATCAATTGGCTGACAAAAGTCGTCCTGGCCGCATTCCACACCACAGGAAAGACGACATTGAAATGATGATCCGCCAGAAATTGCATCGCCTCTCGCATGCCTTCCCGACTATCTAGCACCTGGCTATCCACATTGGTCAGCCAGACGCCACGGAGCTCGGTGGGCTCAATTGTGCTTTGTGAAAAAGCTATTTCGATCAACACACACAGGGTGAGAAAAAAAGCCAATATGAATCTCATAAGATGTCCTTTGCTTGAATTGGAATAACCAAATTTAGAAGATGTTAAATCCATCTTGTCCAGTTACAGTTTGATCACAGCTAATGATCTCTGAGATAAATAGATGATGCATTTTTTTGGATCCGCCTATCGGGAAAACCAACCCAACGGATTTTTTAAATTTCAAATCCCAAATTTCAAATTTCAAATAAACTCCAATTCTCAATGGCTAATTTCCAAACACACCCATTACTGATGTCTGGCCGAAGGTTCGTTTTTAAAATTGCTCCTTCCGATGGTTTCATCTATCCATTGGGGCTTTTTTGATTTTAATAAAAAGATA
>CAZYNP010000145.1:0-3351 GCA_964647995.1 uncultured Cytophagia bacterium | reverse complement strand
TCATCCATCCGTTGGGCATTTTTTTTCACCAACTGATAGATGAAACCAACGGATACTATGGGGACGTCATTTCAAAGGCTTAAGAACCTTTGAAAGGGTGCGAATACAATTCCCCCCTTTCAAGGGGGGCCAGGGGGGATGTCGAGATTAGATCCAAACAAACACAGCATTCCCCATGTTTCCAGATAAAGCAATCCGTTGGCTTCATCCATCGGTTGGGCATATTTTTCACCAACTGATAGATGAAACCAACGGATACTGTCGGGACATTCTTTCAAAGGTTTAAGAATCTTTGAAAAGGTGCGAATACAATTCCCCCCTTTGAAGGGGGGCCAGGGGGGATGTCGAGATTAAATCCAAACAAACAGAGCATTCCCCCTGTTCCCAGAAAAGGTAATCCGTTGGCTTCATCCATCCGTCGAGTATATTTTTCACCAACGGATAGATGACTATCGCCTCCCCTTTCAACGGCTTAGCGACCTTTGAAAGGGTTCGTTTAGCTTATCATTCATGGACAGGATCACGAAAGAATTGACCGATCAATTATGCGCAAACGAATTTATACCCCCTACCTCTTCTTAGCCCCCGCATTGGGGACGCTACTCATCTTTTTCTTTCTGCCCGTGGCGGCAGCGTTTCTGATGAGCTTCACCGATTTCGATATCTACTCCCTGGGAAATCTGCAGCGAGCCAGGGTTATCCTGTTCGGCAATTACGCCCAGCTCTTAAGCGATCCGCTATTCTGGAAGGCGCTGGCCAACACCTTCTATTTCGTCATCGTCGGCGGCCCGCTAACCATTGTCGTGGCGCTATTGGCCGCCATCGGATTGAACTCCCGCCTGCTCTATTTTCGCAACTGGTTTCGGCTGGCGTTCTTCATGCCCGTGGTCACCACGCTGGTGGCCGTGGCCGTGGTCTGGCGCTATCTCTATCATCCCCGATTCGGCATTATCAATTATCTGCTGTCGCAAATCGGCATTCAAGGCGTGGATTGGCTTGGCGATCCGCATTGGGCAATGCCTGCGCTGATTCTGCTGGCCATCTGGAAGAACTTCGGCTACCAGATGATGATTTTTCTGGCGGGACTGCAAGCCATCCCCGATTACCTCTATGAGGCGGCCCGCATCGATGGCGCTGGCTGGTGGCGACAGTTCTTTCATGTCACGATTCCGCAACTGGCGCCGACCACTTTTTTCGTGACCATTATGACCATCATCGGCTACTTCCAATTTTTCGCCGAGCCGTATGTGATGACCCAGGGTGGGCCATTGAACGCCACGCTCAGCATTGTGCTGTATTTGTACCAACAGGGCTTCCGCTGGTGGCGCATGGGCTATGCCTCGGCCATTGCCTTTATTTTGTTCATCATCGTCTTCTTTTTTGCCATGATTCAATTGTCACTTAGAAAGCGAGGCGAAGCATGAAAGCCAATCGTTCCTTTAGAAAATATTTGGCCGTCGTTGGACTTCATCTCACTATGGTGATCGTTTCCGTGATCACGCTGCTGCCGTTCTTATGGATGGTGGGCGCATCATTCATGAAAAACGGCGAAGCCAGCACGTTCCCGCCTCGATTCATTCCCAGCCAATTTACGCTCGATCAATATCAATTTCTCTTCCAGCGGATGCACCTGGGCCGCTTCTTTTTGAACAGCCTCATTCTGGCCGTAGCGGTCACCCTGGTTTCCCTGTTCGTCAATTCATTGGCGGGCTATGCCTTTGCCAAATTCAGCTTTCGAGCCAAACGCCCGCTATTCGTCTTTTTGTTATCTTCAATGATCATCCCTGGCCAGGTGACCATGTTGCCTGTCTTTTTATTATTGAACAAATTGGGACTATTGAACACATACTTCGGCATCATCATTCCAGGCATGGCCAGCATCTTCGGCATCTTTCTGATCCGCCAGTACCTGCAGAGCGTGCCCGATAGTTTGATCGAAGCCGCCCGCATCGACGGCGCCAAAGATTTTGCCATCTACTGGCGCATCATTCTGCCCCTCGCCAAACCCGTGCTGGTAACGCTCGCCCTGTTTACCTTCATGGGCACCTGGAACGATTTCCTCTGGCCATTGATCGTGATGACCAAAGAGGAGATGTACACCCTGCCCGTTGCCCTGGCCAATCTGCTGGGCGAGCACACCCCTGATCCCGAATTGATGATGGCGGGCTCGGTGATCACCATCCTGCCTGTGTTGATCGTGTTTATGGCGCTGCAGAAGTATTACATTCAGGGGATTATGCTGGGGGGAGTAAAGGAGTGATTTGGGTAATTGGGTAATTGGGGAATTGGGTTACTGGGGAATTTGGGCTGGTGCGGTTAAAGAGGTTGAAATTTATGAGAAGCTGAATTAACTTTCGAAGCTTAACCAGGTTTAATCTGCCAAAAATTTAGTATTGACAAATTAGAACCTTTTTATTATATTGAAACAGACAAAAAATGCAATCTAAAGCATCAAGGGAAGGCACGAGTTCCTTCTTTAATGAATAAACATCATAAAAAAACGCTCCGTTCCATTTTCGCACAGCCGATCTCTGGCAATATCCAATGGCGAGATGTTGAATCACTTTTGAAAGCCCTCGGCGCTATCCTTGAAGAGCGTGCGGGATCAAGAGTGGCAGTGCTATTGAACGATCGAGTGGCTGTGTTTCATCGTCCGCATCCAGATCCGAATATGGATAAAGGTGCGGTAAAAGATTTACGGAGATTTTTAGAAAGCGCAGGAATTACGCCATGATTGAATACAAAGGTTATATTGGAATAGTCGAGTTTGATCCCGAGATAGATTCTTTTCACGGGACAGTAATCAATACCAATGATGTAATAACGTTCTATGGTTCCTCAGTGGCGGAGCTTAGAAACGAAATGATGAAATCGATTGAGGAATATTTTCAGTTTTGTCAAGAACACAATCGAAAGCCAGAAGAACCCTACTCCGGAAGGTTAATGATTCAAACATCCCCCACACTGCACCGACTTATCGCTCTGGAGGCTGCTCGCCATCATGTAAATTTGAATACCTACATCCAGGATATATTGAAGAAAGCAGTAGCCGCTGAATAAAATAACAATGGCTGAATTGGTGGCGCTTCTTTCTGAACAGCCTCATTCTGGCCGTATCGGTCACCCTGGTTTCCCTATTCGTCAATTCGCTGGCGGGCTACGCCTTTGCTAAATTCAGCTTTCGAGCCAAACGCCCGCTATTCGTCTTTTTATTATCCTCAATGATCATCCCTGGCCAGGTGACCATGTTGCCCGTCTTTTTATTATTGAACAAATTGGGATTATTGAACACTTATTTCGGCATCATCATTCCAGGCATGGCCAGCATCTTCGGCATCTTTCTGATCCGCC
>CAZYNP010000144.1:0-3486 GCA_964647995.1 uncultured Cytophagia bacterium | reverse complement strand
GACAGGTTGCCAACCTGTCCCACAGTTGGAACTTTTCCGTTTATTTCATGTTAAATTTTCTCAAAATATTCGAGACAGGAAGCAATGATCCAGTTGAAACCCAAAATTTTTCTCGTCCTGAGCGGGATGATTTTCCTGCTTTTGGTAATTGGGACGCCTTTTTTTCATAATCACGAGCCCGATCTTCAGATCCATCAGGATTGCCCCGCCTTTCTGATGGAGATGATTTTGTATGCCTGCGTGATTTTTGGGGCAATGGTATGGATCAGCATTTTCCTGCGGGTTGAAAATTTATGCTCCGAACTCACCCCAATATTTGTCCCGCCAATTTTATACCGCTTCGCTCGAAAACGAGCGCCTCCTGTCCGTGATCTACAATTTGTTTCTCTGAATGCTTAGCCTGAACATGCCAGAAAGGAAAATATTTTTTCCATAGAATTGGAATCTCACCAGATAGGATTGCTGAATTTCTTTGCTGCGGGATTTCATTGATATGGGAGAATGTTATTTTCAATTTGGAGGGCAACGGGATTCTTTTGCATAACGATGACTAGCCAGCGATTCCAATTGTATGCTATCGCCAGGGCAAGGATCATTACAGGTGCCAAAAAAAATTGGCTGCTGAAAATGAATTTCATGCCGTTCCAAATACCCTGCCTTTCCACGCCTGGCTGCTACAGCATTCGTCGTTGTGACATTCAGATTTAGACAATAGTCAATTACCAACCAGGAGGAATTAATGATGAAAACAAATCATTTTATGATACATCGATGGTTAATCCTATTGATCATTTTTTCGGTTATCGGGATCGGCGGTCTTTTTGCGCAGACCAAAAATCCTGACCTCAGCATCATCACCGATTTCAGGACATTCACGCATGACAATAAGGCGCTTGCGGCGGAGAAAAACAGGCTCAATTTGAGTCTGGATGAGATCGAGATAGCGCTGCAAGGCTACCTCAATCCCTACGCCCGAGCCGATATTTATCTGGCCAAGCACGGCATCGAAGGGGCGCTGGAGATCGAAGAGGCCAGCGCCACGTTCCTGAGAGGTCTGCCGCTGGGACTCAATGTCAAAGTCGGCAAATATCTGGTGGATTTCAGCAAGCTGAATCTGCTGCATCCCCACGCCTATCCGTTCGTGGAGCGGCCGTTGCTGCATCGCATCTATTTCGGCGATGATGGCTTTAACGACACAGGCATCAACGCCAGCCTGCTGCTTCCCACGGGCAGCGTCTATTCCGAAGTCAGCTTCAATTTATTGAAGGGCGATTTCGTGCAGGGACATCATCATCACGCCGAGGAGCACGCTTCCGAGGCCGAAGCTGAGGAAGAAAATGAGGAGCAGTCGCTGGGTTACACGGGCCGATTTTCCAATCACGTTCAGATTTCGGATTACGGCAATCTGGAATTGGGAATGAGCGGCGCAACCGCCATTTATGACACCCACGAAAACCTGCGGCTCATGCTCGGCGGCTTTGATGTGAAATATAAATGGCGACCCAATAAATACCGCTCGTTTACTTTTCAGGCAGAAGGGATCTTCAATCGCAGGGATGTGATCCGTGGCGAACATGAACATGGAGGCACCGAACCTGAAGCTCCCGCCGAGCCTGAAATCGATCAGGTTAATACCTTTGGTTTTTTGGCGTTCACAAACTATCAGTTCAGGCAGCGCTGGAACATCGGCGCCAAAGCCGAATGGCTGCAAGCGCCCGATAGCAAAGACGAAAAATATCATGCCTATTCGGTCTTTGCGGGGTTTGCGCCGATGGAAGAGACCAGCGTGATCCGCTTGCTCCTGACCAGAGAGCAACATCCTGGCGAAGCTGCGGTCAACAAAGCCCTGATCCAGGTGCTCTTTTCGTTGGGACCGCATAAAGCGCATGTTTTTTAAATTACAAAAACCAGGCAAGGAATAAAACGGATAAAAGGAGGAAGATGAGAACTAAGTTATGATAGATTGCAAATGCTATGATGTAACTATTCAGCCACGAAGTCTCAAAGGCACAAAGAAATATGAGAGAAGAGCCTAATTGCTCTTGATGAATTCAAATTATTTTCGACAGTTATAGCTTATCAAATGGAAAACAATAATAGTTTTCTTTGTGAAAATTTGAGGCTTCGTGTCTTCGTGGCAAAAAGAGTCAAGCTTAATAGTTACCCCGCATTTTTAAAAATTGCAATTTGGAACTTCTACCATTGGGTTGTTTTTAGCCAATTAGAGGATTAGAAAAAATTAAAGCAGGAGACATTGATCATGAAAAAAATACAGATTATCCTTATCGCATCGCTTTTGCTGATTGCATCCATACATCCATTGCAATCCAAAGACAAAATCAAAGTCATCACCACCCTGAGCGATCTGGCTTCATTGACCGCAGCCGTCGGCGGCGATCGAGTCGAGGTGGAAGCATTGGTGAAAGGCACGCAGGATCCGCATCAGATCGAGGTTTTGCCCAGCTACATGGTGAAGCTGCGCCACGCCGATCTGTTCGTCATTATCGGCATGGATCTGGAGATGTGGGCTTATCCTTTGCGGGATGGCTCTCGCAATGCCAAACTGTTGCTGGTGGATTGTTCCACCAATATCGAACGGCTGGAAGTGCCGACTTACAAGGTCGATCCCAGCCATGGCGATATTCACCTGTACGGCAATCCCCACTACTGGCTCGATCCTGAAAATGGCAAGCGGATCATGCAGACCATTTTTGAGGCGCTGGTGAAAGTGTCACCAGAAGATTACAGCTATTTTGAAAGCAACCTGAAAACCTACACCCAGAAGCTGGATGAAAAAATGGTTGAATGGCAGACCAAAGCCGAATCGCTGCGGGGCAAACAGGTGATCTTTTTCCATAATAGCTGGCCCTATTTCAATCGTCGGTTTGGACTGGTAGCGGCCAATTTCATCGAGCCGAAACCAGGGGTGACGCCCTCGCCATCGCACACCGCTCGATTGATCCAGCAGGTTAAGGATCAGAAAATCAAAGTCATTGCCAAAGAACCATTTTTTGATGATCGGGTGCCCAAAATGATCAGCCGAGAGACTGGCGCAAAATTGGTGGTGCTGCCCACCTCGGTCGGCGGCGTGCCTGAAGTGAAGGATTATATTGGATTGTTTGATTATATCATCAGTACTTTGGACAAAGCGTTTGAGTAATAATCTGCGAGCAATTTGTCTTGAGGAATTTTCAAATCCCAAAAATCAAAATTCAAATAATATTCAATTTTCAATAACCAAAATGCCAAACGTTCGGTTACCCTTTCAAAGGTTTGAAACCTTTGAAAGGGCGTTCTATCCGTTGGAGATTTTGGTATGAAATATTTTTTGCCCAACGGATAGATGAAACCAACGGATGGCAAAATTTCAAAATCCAGGTTTTCGCCTCCCATCACCGATGGGTTTGGAATTTCGGCATTGAGCATTGGAATTTATTTGTGATTTGGGATTTTGGATTTGGAATTTCATCCGTTGGGTTGTTTCTA
>CAZYNP010000143.1:0-3496 GCA_964647995.1 uncultured Cytophagia bacterium | reverse complement strand
CCGATTTTCCCATGAAAATTAAAAAGACTGATAATTCCAGAACACTGGAAGGAACTATTGGAGATGGAGCTACAAGGATTGATATAAAAAATTCCAATGGGAGTGTTTATATTCGGCAAAGATAAGTTAGGTAATTGGGTAATTGGGGTAATTGGGTAATTCGGTAACTGGGTAACTGGGTAACTGGGTAATTGGGCGCTAAATGGCAAAATCGTTGCATATTGAACAAAAGTATTTTGATGATCCGCCAACTGGCAGACTAATTATTCCAATTTCGCGAATCCGCTAGGAGGCAATTGGCGTCAACCTAAGCAAAACTATTGCAATTCAACCGCAGAGAGCGTTGAGATCGCAGAGGAAAAGCAGAGCTATTTTTGCTAATCTTTTATTGATAATGCTCTTTTTGTTTAAAAAATTTATTTTTTAATAAGGAAATTCGATAAAAACTCTCTGCGTAACTTTGCGTTCTCTGCGTCTCTGCGTTAAAAAAAGCTTAAGTTGACGCACATTGCTAGGAGGCGGATTTGCGAAATTTGTTTAATTCGCGTAATTAGCGGTTCAAGGTGTTTTGGTTCTGGCTCGTCCAGGTTAGGTAATTGCAGAATCCTGCCGATGGTTATGAACCTCTGGCAGGATTCTTTTTTTGGCATCTGATTTCAGAAAAATTTATCTTGATTAATTTCCTCTCTTTTGCTATCTTAAATTGTAGAACAAGATGCCATCTTGTCCTACAGTTTTGGGGGACAGGATGGCATCCTGTCCTACAATATGTAGCATCAGGAGGAAATGGTCTTGCAAGAATTAGAATTACCTTTTGAAATTGATAAACCAACTTTTTTGATCAGCGATTTGCACCTGGGCGATGGCGCCCGAGCCGATAATTTTCGCCAGAGTAAAGCCGAGCAGCCGCTGCTACGCCTGCTGGACCGAGTGTCGGACCGGGGCCAGCGCCTCATCATCAACGGCGATTTATTTGAGCTATGGAAGTTCGACCTGCCGATCTGCCTCAAAGTCTATCATCGTTTATTAACTAAGCTCCAACAGCTTGCCGATCAGGGTCTGGAAATCATCTACATTTTGGGCAATCACGATTTCGATCTCAGCTATTTGCAGCCCCTGTTTCGGTTCGTGGTCGAAAGTTGGGACCTGGGAAATCATATTCACATCGAACACGGGCATCGCTTCGATCGCGATACCGGGACGAGCTGGAAAATCCGTCAAGCGGCCGTCTGGCTGGTGGCCTGGTTAGAGCGGTGGGTCGATCGCAACATCGACTTAACGCTGGATCGAGCGCTACAACGATGGGATATTTTCCAGCCAAAAACCCCGGCGTCAAGAAAATATCGTGGCACGCTCATCGAATATGAAAATGAAGTTGAAAAGCTGCTTCGAGAATATCAATTGGTCATTTTTGGTCATACTCATAAACCGATTTTAAAATATTTAACCCGAACGGGAATTTATGCCAATAGCGGCACCTGGATCGACGGCCGGAGAGATTTTATCTTCATCGAGGGCAATCGGATTGTTTTGGATGAGTTCAAGTAGTGAGTTTATTGGATCAGCTTCATGAAATAGTGGCATGCAGAAATGCCGGAGTGTTGGAGCGTTGAAGTATTAAAATACAGCAAGAGTAGCGGCCTGTTTACGAACGACTGCTGGCCCGCGTTCGCAGTTGTGGAGATCGACTTCCTTGCTCCATTGTCTTATTTTATTTTTCTTTTCAAGGCAATCGTGCCCAATCTTGGTGCCGGACGATAAACCCTGCCGGTGACAATTATTAAAAATGAATCAGGCGATGTATCCCATTCTGTCCAAATTTGGTGCATTTGAACTACGGAGCTACGATCTTGCTTTAGCTATCGGCACGGCGCTGTATATCGGCATGATTCTATGATGGGCGCCTTGCCTGGGGATTAAAAAACAAACGCTCCTGGACCTGGTTGTCGTCATCATGCTGCCGGGCATCTTCGGCAGTTGAATCCGGTATGTTATCGATCATATTGAGGGATTGCAGGGCCATTGGTTCGATACCATCAATCCCTTGATCCGAGGCTGGCAAATGCAGCGTTAATTTGCGGAGTGAACATATTGATTCCATAATCGGACGTCCCAGAATTTCCTGATGCATTCTTTCGGCTCGGTGTTCGACAATAGCCCGATTGGTTTCACTTTAAGAAGGAGGAGAAAAGAGTTGAACGCGAAGGAAATTATTCGATCATTGCTTGCTGAGGCAGGCGTTGAAATTAACGGGAGGAATCCCTGGGACATCCAGGTGCATGATGAACGGCTTTATCAGCGGGTGCTTCGCGACTCGGCGTTGGGCTTGGGTGAATCTTACATGGATGGCTGGTGGGATTGCGAGGCACTGGATGAATTCATCTGTCGTATCTTGAAAGCGCAGCTCGATAAAAAAGTTAAGGGGAATTGGGCAACCGCGCTCTACATTTTAAAAACGAAGCTGTTCAATCGCCAGAAAAAATCACGGGCCAAAATTGTGGGTGAGCATCACTATGATCTGGGCAATGATCTCTACCAAACCATGCTCGACAAACGATTGAACTACACCTGTGCCTACTGGAAAAACGCCAACAATCTTGATGACGCCCAGGAGGCAAAATTAGACCTGGTCTGCCAAAAAATTGAGCTCGACCGGGGCATGACCGTGCTGGAATTGGGCTGTGGCTGGGGCAGCTTTGCCAAATACGCGGCCGAGAAATATGGCGCACGGGTCGTCGGCATAAATGTATCCAGGGAACAGGTCGAGCTGGGCCGGAAGCTATGCCAGGGATTACCTGTTGAATTGCGGCTGCAGGACTATCGGCAAGCCGAGGGAACATACGATCGAGTGATCTCCATCGGCATCATGGAGCACGTAGGCTATAAAAATTATCGCACCTATATGGAAGTGGTGGATCGCTGCCTGAACGACGATGGCATCGCGTTTATTCACACCATTGGCGGCAACATCAGCACCACGTATGTCAACGCCTGGACCGATAAATATATTTTCCCCAACGGCATGTTGCCCTCCATTGCCCAACTTGCAAAAGCGATGGAGGGATTATTTGTCATGGAAGACTGGCACAATTTCGGCCCGGATTATGATAAAACCCTGATGGCCTGGTATCATAATTTTGAGAGCGGGTGGGATCGATTGAAGGACAAATATGGCGAACGTTTCTTCCGAATGTGGCGATTTTACCTGCTGAGCAGCGCAGGCGGTTTTCGGTCTCGCGCCCAACAACTCTGGCAAATCGTAATGACCAAACCCGGGAGAAGGCAGCCGAACTGTCGGATCAGTTGAAGCGCAGCATTCGAAGCCGTGCAATCGGCCGGAAACAAAACACCAAATATATTTGAATGACCAAATCCAGCTTTCATGCGCCCTGATTTGGGAGGTTTAAAATTTTCAAGAAAGGTTTTTTGCTTTTCAAAGTGAAACCTCACTTATGAGCGGACAGAGCTACTGACCGGTCGCTTAACTTTTTGAAAT
>CAZYNP010000142.1:0-3684 GCA_964647995.1 uncultured Cytophagia bacterium | reverse complement strand
GTCTCTCAAATAATTTCTGAGACCTTTCGATTCTGAGACCAAAAAATTTGGGACACGGAAATGGAACAACCACAGAAATCCAATATACCTAGCCACCCTATCATCCGTGGAGCAGACATCAGCACGCTGGTTACAAGAGCTATTTTTCTCATAGCAAAAAATTCAACTATTCCGCTCTCAATAGGTCACGCCAAACGAAAAAATATGCACCCCATGAAACAGCCCAAAATCCTGATAGGCATAGTCAAAGCGGAATCTGTTGCTGAGCAGTTTTTGCTGAACGCCAATGCCAAGCGTCAGGCCGCGCTCATCATAATTGCCCATGTAGCCCGAGCGCAAGACCAGCAATTCCCGATATGCCAGCTCGGCGCCGAATTTATATTTCTCGCGAAAATCGCGGGAATGCCTGGTTTCCAAACCCACAAAGAACGAATAATCTTTGTGTTCCGGCATGAGAAAGGATAACGGATCGACCGTCAGGCTAAAGCTCACGGCAAAAGGTAATGGGAATTTTTCTTCCTCGTATTTGATCTCCCGAGAAAAATTCTGAATGGCGGCGCCGAAGCGAATGCTGTGATAGAGAAAATCATAGATGGCACCGATGTCGATGGCAGGCTCCCCGTGAACATAAGATTTTTCGCCGATTTGTAATCCGGGGTCATCCACATCTTTTCCCGCCAGCGCGATCCAGGCGCTGCCCAGGTCCTGTTGGGCATATTTGAGCCGCACGCCATAGGAAAAGCGATCGCTCACGCGCTGACTGAAGGAGAGACCCAGGGCATAGCTTTGAGGCGAGAAGGTCTCGGTGTCAATGAACCCCTGCTCGTTATTGGCCCGACGCGTGCCATAAAAATCGCCGTAATCCATGATCAAAAAGTCCAGCGCCAGGATGCCCAGCCGGCCAAGGGTATAGGCGGCAGCGAACGAGCTATTGTTGATGTCGGCGATGCCGCGGGTGTAATTGATAGTGAAATCGAATTTGCCGTCCATCCAGCCAAGACCAGCCGGGTTCCAGAACACGGTATTGGCATTGCGAATGGTGATCAAGCCCAATCCGCCCCGACCAATGGCCTCTGCCGAAATCGGATTCTCCAGAAATCGAAATCCCACCTGGCCTTTTTTGACCTGACCGATGGCCGGGCAAAGAGTCATTATCACCGATGAAGTCATGACCAAGATCATGAATGTTTTATATCGCATGTGAATTTCCTCCAAGGATATTCCAGATTACAAATCCCAAATCACGGATAAATCCCAAATTCCAATCTTCCAATTCCAAACGAATTTCAATATGCAATGACCGTATCTGTTTTGGTTTATCATTTGACATCTTGGTTATTGGGATTTGTCTGTTATTTAGAAATGGGAATTTTGCATCTAAGTTAAGCTGTAAACCTATCAACGAACCAAAATGAACTTGACAAACTGCTCTGGCAATGCCTTGCCACTTACGTCCTCTGCTTCGGTGACGGCCAGGATGTAGATACCGCTGACCACGTACTGGTTGGTATCGGTGCGCTGATTCCAGATCTCCTGATCAGTGCCGAAATGATCCAGGCTGGAAATCTTATCTCCGGTCTCGGTGTACACGGTCAATTTGCATTTATAAGGCAAATTGGCAAATAGAATTTGAGACTCGGCGCCAGGGAATCCCAATCCGCCCGCCTTGATGGTGGCGGGATTGGGCACCACTCGCACGCGATCGCTCACCTCCAAACCCGCCTTGAATGGGATTGCTGGCAGGCCAGAGCGATTGACATACCGGGAGCTCTCTAACTTTTGTCCTGGAAATAGTGGATCGTTATTTTGCGTGCCGTCATCCACCGCTGTCACCGCATAATAATAGCTCACGCCTCGAACCACATCGCGATCGACATATTGGGTCCGGGAACGGTCGGTGGTCTCATAGATCCGCTCCCATTTATCGCCGCTGTAATTGTCCAGCGGATCGTTCACGAACGCTGCGCCTTTCTTGCGGTAGATGCGCCAGGCATACCAATCATCCACGCCCGTATCCGGGTCTTTGAAATAGGAGGCATCGGGATAGGACCATTCGATCAGCACCCGATCGGCATCGCTGGTGATCTTGAGGTCTGGCGCCGGCGGTGGATCAGGCACGTTGAGGCCATTGTGCCAGGCCCAGTGGGCTCGATCCATCACTCTGGCCAGCGAATCGACCCCTGTCATAACCCAGCGATTTTTCTCCTGATCGTCTATCTGTTGGTTGAACCATGCCTTGCCAATGGAATCGGCCACCGTCCAGGAGATCGAGCCGACACCGATAGCATAAGCCACCACAATGGAATCGTAAATTCCCATTTGGCTATTCTTCGTTAATTCATACGGCCCAACAGTGATGAAGCGCATCGGCCCCTTCTCGGGGCGAGTATCCCACCCCTGGGTGATGATGTCTTTGGGAAATTTGCCCCGATTATCATGGCCAATGTAAGTATCCCGCAGGCCGAAATCCCGCCGGCTCCATAAATCCTTCACGATTCCCGCATGGGGCATGGAATAGGGCTGGGATGGATCATCGCTGAGATCGTTGGCCGATTTGGAGGCGTACAGCAGCGCATAGCCAGGAATCTGCGGCGAGAGCAAATGGCCGGTTTTGCGATCTGGGTCGCCGGTATCATCGGTACTGCCATTGGGATACGCCGTGGCACCTGGATATTTGGAGTCCCAATAATAGGCCACTTTCAGGCTATCCCGCGCCTTGCCAGTTACCAGGAGCGATTTCATAGCGAACCAGCTATCCAGATCGTCCTCGCCTTCATAAGCAAAAGACCGCAGCACCTCATATTCCCCGGCTTTGGACGGCCCGAAACTGAAGGCGATAGGCCACCACAAGCGAATGGTCTGATCCGGAAAAAAATCGGAGGGAGTGGGATTTTCGATGGGGCGTTTGGTTTCACCTGTGAATTTATAGGTCGCCTTCCAGATAATGTAATCGTGATGAAAGGGATTGCTGAAGGCATAGACTTCCACATGAGTGCGGATGCCCCAGAACGGCAAAATGTCCTCCCAGATGGCGCAGATATCGGCTTTCAGATTGGGATCGGTTTGCCAGCGATACTCACGGGTCTGGGGGATGCCATCCACAATGACGTAAGGTGGCCGATAGCGCCGAATCTCCCAGGAAAAGTCATTTTTGCCATTGCTGACGAACGGCGTCGGGATAATCTTGCGATTGCCACGTTCATCGAGGCAGCCGTTATCATCCAGGCAGACAGGGTTGAAAATCTGGTACAGCATCTGCGAATGCCATTGGTCCTGGGGATAGTACCAGATTTCAGTGTTCTGCGGGCCAGTGCCGGTGAGCATCCAGCTATATTGGGTGGTGAATTGGCCTTCGCCATTGAGTTTTTTCAGATCGAGCTTGATGGCGTTGACATCGATAAAAAGGGGTGGGCCATTGAAATCTTTTTGACCATAAGACGTTTCAAAGAATATGATCCACATAAGCATCGAGCCGAACAATAGGGGCTTCAGTCTGGTGAGCATTTTTTTGACTCCTTTAAAAATATTATCATCTATAAAAGAGGATAGATGCATTCAGCAATCGATTTTTGGATTCTGAGACCAAAAAATATTGGTCACAAAAACGGAACGAACACAAAATTTTTTTTAAATTCCAAATCCTAAATACCAAATCACAAAATCCAAATCCCAAACAAATTCTAA
>CAZYNP010000141.1:0-3744 GCA_964647995.1 uncultured Cytophagia bacterium | reverse complement strand
ATCGACCTCACCTTCGATCATGCGAAGGAGATAATGAATGGCTTTGCTGCCCAGTTCGGAAATTGGCACATGCACCGTTGTCAATCGGGGTGAAAGCAGTCGGCCCAGAAAAATGTCATCGAAGCCAACGATGGCCACATCATCGGGAATCTTGATATGGGAACTTTTAGCGGCCTCGTAACAGCCAACGGCCATCATATCGTTCGCCGCGAAAATCGCCTGGGGCTTTCGCTCCTGATTCATCAAGCGACCGAAACCATAATAGCCGGATCGAGCGGCAAAATCGCCCTGAACTATCAGTGAGTTTTCCACTGGCAAATTGTGTTTCGACAGCGCATCACTAAAGCCACGAAATCGCTCTTCCGCATCGCAGTTGCCTTCGGGTCCCAAAATCATCCCGATCCGCTGATAGCCGTGATCGATCAGATGTTTGGTGATAGAAAACGCGCCATGATAATTATCGATATTAAAACAGACCGCATTTTGAATGGAATGGTTGACATTCAACAGGACGACAGGTTTTTTGCTTTTTGCTAAGAGCGAAGCTAAATCCGTTTGCATCTGGGGTGCCATGAGGATCACGCCGTCCACGCGACCGCTGCCCATAAATTCCAGCAATGTCTCCACGATATTGCGCTGGCTATGGAAGCTGGACAACATCACATAGCGATTGGCGCGATAAGCCGTCTCGTCGATGCCACGGATAATTTCCATGAAAAATTCATCGACCAACTCGGGCAAGATGACGCCGATGGTGTCGGTTTGTTTTCGGGATAGACTTCGGGCGATGGGATTGGGTTTGTAATTGAGCTCTCTGGCAATTTGCAGAATCTTTTGGCGGGTTTCTTCTCGGACAGGACCGTTGTTGTTCAAAGCTCGGGAAACTGTGGCTGTCGAAACCCCGGCACGGCGAGCGATTTCGATGATAGTGATATCCACGCGAACCCTTTTTTGTAACCGTTTTCACCAGTTTTTTACTGGGAATTTCAGATAGATTAGATCTATTTGTGTAAACGTTTACATCTATGGCCATAATATAAACTTTCAAAGTTGAAAAGTCAAGTGATTTTTTGAGAATTTGAAATATTTTTGGGGATGGCGGTGAGAAATTTTGAGGCCCGCGCTGGTGGGAGGGCTTGTTATCTATTTGGTCATTGTTAACTTAACGGTAGCTTTCTACTCAGGAGGAGAGAGCAACCAAAACATCGACTTGCTCCGGCGACATTTTTGATTTTAAAGCCGTGTCAGGTTTATTTCAGAACGGGGTGTAATCGTTTACAATGAACAAAAACCAGCAGGTTTTTTGAAGATTTTTTGATGAAGATTGTGGCTAACGCAGGCATCATCGGTAGCTTTAGCAGTCCAATAATTACCCTTGTTTGACAGTCAGATTTTCAAGCTGCTTTCTCAGCAAGTCAACGGCTGGCGCTGCTTGCCGGAAAATTACCTTAATTTTTCTAAAATCAAACATTCGTACTCCTTCGATCTCCGGATGGATATAGATGTCGGGCTTCCTGTGTTTCATCTTTTCGGCAAGAGCTGAAGCTTCCATGATATTGAAAGCGCCCAGAACGGATTCAAGAGTGCCTGGAACTTGATTTTTACCAAGATTGCGCGCCTTGCTCACATCTACGGCGATGGTGAAATCCGCTCGATCGAGCAGGTGGTCGTAAGGTACCAGGTTTACAACCCCGCCATCGACGAGAACTCTGCCCCCAATCGTGGCTGGAGCAAATACCCCGGGCACAGCCATGCTCGCCTGGAGAGCAGCAAGTAAGTCGCCTGATTCGAACACGATCTCTTCTGCGGTCCAATAGTCGGTGGCAATCACTAAAAGAGGAATCCGTAGCTCTTCAAAAGTTCGCTTCTTGATTTCGCTAAAGAGGTACTCAACGAATCCTTGAGTGTTGATGAACCCGCGGCGAGGAAATTCCACCGAAAATGACGCTAACAATTTCAACATGTCGTTTTTCTTGGCAAGGATGTCGCGCCAGGTATCATCCTTCAGGATAAAGAGTTTACTGATGCGCTCTCGGATTTCCTTGCCCGACATCCCTGAGGCATAAAGCGCGCCAATGATCGCCCCCATACTGGTTCCTGCAATGATGCTCGGCCTGATGCCTAAATCGTCGAGCGCCTCCAGGACAAGAATATGTGCAAAACCTCGAACTCCACCGCCTCCCAAAGCTAAGCCTATTTTCATGGCATCCTCTTTTCAACATCGTCAAAATTAGCAGCGTGCGTGGCTTAAGGAGAAGATAGTTTGTTTGAAAGACCAGCGTTCAATTTACCATCGAACTGAAATTCATGTTCGCCTCGCCGAGCCCGCACATACAGTGTTACAGCAAAAATTGAAGTGAGTTCCCAATTGGCTACTTTATCAAGACCAGCTTCTTGACATCCATGCGACCCTGGCATTTCAAGATACAGACATAAATCCCGCTGGCAAGCTGTCTACCAGAATCGTCAAAACCATCCCAACGAATCGAATGCAGACCCACAGGACATTGCTGATCCACCAGCGTCCGCACTTTTTCACCGCGCATGTTGTAAACAGCCAATTCGACCTGGGCGGCTGCTGGAAGTTTAAATTGAATGATGGTCAAGAAAATGAATGGATTGGGATAGTTCTGAACCAATCGAAAACCCGTGGGAACGATTTCATTCTTTTTATCTGACGAAACCGCAACGATCGAATTCTTGCCTGCATCGTAGACGATCTCTCTGCCGGTAAAATGCTAAAATGACCAGCCGACTTTGAAATTTATTAAGGTCTGCAGCTCGGCATTGTCCGCGTTTTCTCGAACATACACTGGTCCATATTGTGCCTCTGCGGTGAACCCGATCTTCAACGCAATCTTATATCCCAGGAAGGCTCCGGCACGTGCCCCAACGTAATATGCCATTGGATTTTTCATCTGACCATTCACGTCAATATATCCGACATCTGCGCCCAGCATCATGCCATGGGTGAAAGAACCAAAAAGGTAATAACGGAATTGCCCTCCTACTTCCCAGATTCTGTAGCGCTTGCCCTCATCGGTAACTGCGCCCGCTCCCAGCATCGCGGCGACGCTCATTTTTGGGGTCAATTTTAACTCACCCGTTAGCTGCAGTTCTGGGTTCAAGAGATGAAAGGGGGAGATGGTAAGCGACACATTGTGCTGTGAAGCAGCTTCTCCGGCATGGACCGAAACGAAAATGGTGAAAAGAAGCATGAACGTCATAAATATACGCATCATATTATTCCCTCTCTATATGTTTTAAAATTTATTATCCGCAGTCTAAGGATATGAACAACGAAATCAATTGTCGTTGGCATTGGACGTTTTTTGTTCTTAAGGTACAGTTATTCCAGCCAAAAAATCAAATCTAATTTGCCGACCATAATTTTCAAATCACTGCACATCTCCCAAACATTTTCTGGGGCATATCAAATATTATTAGTGTCAGATTGTTGCATGCAACTTAGTGCATGGTGGAATTAATCGTGAATAATGCTAATGTCAAGGCGATGGAAACTACGGAGCACCTAAATGTTATGCTCTAAACAATATTGATGCGGGCATCCCAAAATTTTAATTCAAACAGCGCCTTTGCTGTCACCTTGAACATTTTGTTATGTGTTTTTTCAATATTTTTGAACAATATTTTAGTTTTTTCACAAGTGTAAATTAATGAAAGGTAAGATTCTTAATCCTTTTGGATTATTTTCGGCATAATTCATTAATCCAAACTGAACAC
>CAZYNP010000140.1:0-3917 GCA_964647995.1 uncultured Cytophagia bacterium | reverse complement strand
ACACGATGTTTAAGATCGAGCCGAAACCGGATTTCAAATTTACACCGATAAAAGGCTCGTTCAACAAAGCCAAATGCAGCCTGTGCGGGGAATATGTGTTTGAGCGCTATTTGCGCACCAAAGACGGACAGCCAGTCTGTATCCCTTGTTCTGGATACACCAGGTAGTTTACAGCAGATGGACACAAGAATGCTGGCTAAAGTATTACAATTTAAATCTGTGTTTTTTGCGCAAAAAAATTTCAAAGCTCAAATCCCAACTGACAAATAAATCTCAAAAGGCAATACTTAAAATTCCAAACTGAACAAACAAATTGCCAGGTTTTGTTGGTTGAAACATGGACACACATAGCGTAGCAAGTACAAATACAATTTGTGATTTTGTATTTGAAGTTTGGAATTTATTTGGAATTTGGTCATTTTGAAATTTGGGATTTGCAGCTTCGCCGCGCAAGGATTTCTGGATAGCTGGTTTAAGTGGGACACCGAAGCGCGGTGTCCCCTGCTTGTGTCTTAAGCTGCTTTCAGGATGATCAACGATGAATATAATTTACTTCGCTCCTTTTATGTTCTTTTGCATCGCATTTATTTTTTCGATGCTGGGCATGGGAGGATCGCAGCTTTACATTCCTATACTTTATTGGATGGGCCTCGACTTCAAGACCGAGGCGATTCCCCTGGGGATGTTGTTGAATGTGGTGAATACTTTTACCGCGACAACAACGTATGCGATTAAGAAAATGGTGGATTGGAAAGCGGCGTTGCCTTTTGCCGTTACCATGCTGATTCTGCCACCGGTGGGAGCCTGGCTCAATGTCCAACTCCCGGTGAAGCCGCTTATTGGTCTCTTTGCCGTCTTCACTGCCACCGCCGCCAGCCTTATGTTGTCCGGCTGGAAACCCAAACAGGGGAAAATATCCTCAAGCGGACGGGTGATTCTTGGCTTGTCCGGTGGCAGCATTCTGGGACTTGTTGCCGGCCTTATCGGTCGGGGTGGTGGCTCTTTTGTCGTGCCTTTGCTCTATATTGCGGGACTGGAGGCAAAAGCCGCAGCCGCGACCTCCGCCTTTGTGGTCACCTGCTCGGGCGTGTCGAGTTTCGTTGCTCACCTGGCGATGGCGGCAAAGCCGAACTGGCTCATCTGGGCTGGCTGCACCGTGGCTGTATTCTTGGGCAGCGAGCTCGGTTCGCACGTCATGGCAGAAAAATTGAAACCGAAAGGAGTGCGCACGGTATTTGGCGTTATCCTCTGGGGAGTTGCTTTATTTTTATTTACCAGGGATGTGCTGTTGAAATAAATCCCGTTGAAAAATACAGAAGTTTTATTTCGGGTTTTCTAACCTGAATAATTCATAGCCACAGAGAAACAGAGCACACAGAGTTTGGATTTATAGAAAATTATACCAAAATGTATTCTCTATTTTAGCTAATTGATTTTGATAATTGTTATCTAGCTAATCTTCTATTTCTCTGTGATCTCTGAGCCTCTGTGGCGAAGTTTGTGAATAATCAAGACTAAAAAATATTTGAAATTTCCGATCCACTTTTTAAACCCCAGCCTGAAGATTGGGGCTTTCTAACAGGATAAAACCGATGGAGAACAAAGAATGTTAACATACATTATTGCAGGAATCGTTACCTTTGTGTTTACCACAGTATTAACCATCGCCGGCGTGGGCGCGGCATTCATTCTCATCCCCGTATTTCTGGCACTGGGCATTCCGCTGTTGACCGCGATGTCAACGGCGCTGTTGTTGAATTCCCTTGCTATGATCTTTGCCTCGATCAGTTATGCGCGGGATCGGCTTATTGTGTTCAAGACCGCCCTGCCCATCTTAATTGTGGCAACGGTTCTTTCTCCATTAGGCGCGAGAACTGCAGAGCATTTGCCACGTGAAGTGTTATTATGGTTATTTGTGGGGTTTTTAATTTTTGCCGGCTCGATGATGCTTTTTTATAAAGCCAAGGAACGACCCATCGAGACCGATACGAAAAAAATGATCGGCTATGGCGTGGGCGTCGGCTCGTTGGCCGGGTATCTGGGCGGACTCCTGGGTGTGGGCGGCGGCAACTTCATCGTGCCGGTGCTGGTCTGGCTGGGCTTTAATCCCAAAAAGGCTTCAGCCACTACGGCCTTTATTGTCATCTTTTCATCATTGGCCGGATTTTTGGGACACGCCACCACCGGCAATATTCACATCTGGCTCTTATCTCTGTGCGCCGTGGGCTCGGTTGCCGGAGCACTGTTGGGGGCTTATTTGATGCGAAAAAAATTGAGTCGGCAACAGGTGAAAACAGCCATCGGTGTGATCCTTTATTTTATTGCGTTGAAAATGATTTGGGATCTGCTGAAACCTTTGTTATAAACCAGTGCTGCATAAAACGAATTTAAATGGACAATCATTGATATTGAACTTTTGAGGAAAATGATACAACGAAGTATTTTTGCTATTGTGTTTTTCTCCATTGTGGTTGCCATCCCTTCGATCGGTTATGTTCAGCAGACGGCGAGTCATCAAGAAACCAGGGGACTTGGCTGGCAAATCGGGAATACCACACTTTCTTTGAGTGGCAGCTACCGCGTGCGGGGTGAAGTGCAGGATGAATTTCATGTCAAAACTTTCGGCACAGGTCAAACCGAGGATTTTTTGCTTTCCCGTTTACGTTTCGATACAGATCTGCGGTTTGCTCCGCAGCTTCGGCTCCATTTCCAATTGCAGGATGCCCGGATCGCCGGCCAGTCGCTATCAGACCAAGATTTTTCTGCTGGCAATAATCCCTTTCACGATCCGCTGGACATCAACCAGGCTTTTGTCGAATATCAGCCATCAAAAACCTTGAAGTTAAAAATCGGACGACAGGCCATTTCCTTCCGCGACCGCCGCATTTTCGGACCGGGCGACTGGGGCAATACCGGCCGCTACGCCTGGGACGCCGCAATGCTCACGCTGGATAATCGCTGGCTCGAAAGCAACTGGATCGTCGGGCGGTTCATTCTGCACGATCCCGATCGCTGGCCCAATAAACGAGCAGACGCGCCAACAGGCTATGCCAGTTATAATTCCATCAAAGCCCTGCCGTTTTTGTTGGATCTCTTTTATGTTTTCAAACATGATGATCGCGGCGTGACATCGGGAGAAAAAGGAACCGACAATCTCGTTTCTCACAGCGTCGGCTTCTGGCTCAATAAAAAATGGCAGTCGTGGGAATACGGAGCTACGGCAGTTGGACAGATGGGAAACTGGGGCGCGGATGATATTCGGGCCTACGGCCTGGTCGGTTCGCTCGGCTATCAGTGGCAGACTCGCTGGCAGCCGCTGCTGAAGCTGCAATGCATTATCGGCTCCGGTGATAGCGATCCTAATGATGGCATTCACGGTACTTTTGATGGCGTGTTTGGCGGCGCCGATACCGATCTGTACGGCTGGATGAATATGTTCTTCTGGCAAAACTTGCGGGAGTACCGTCTCGATCTGAAATTGACGCCAGGCAAGGCATTCACGTTGAAAGGCGAATACCACTATTTCACGCTGGATCAAGCCCGCGATGCCTGGTATTTTCCGGGCAAAGCGGTCCGTCGGGATAAGGCGGGCACATCGGGTCGCGAACTGGGCCATGAGATCGATATGACTGTTAGAATGAAAGCGGCAAGCTATCTGGAATTGTTAACAGGCGCTTGCTTTTTCATGCCAGGCGAGTTTGTTAAAAATACCGGGAAAAGTCCCAGGGCGAGTTGGTATTTTTTAGAGACGACGTTTTATTTTTAAAATAGCACCAGAGTGCGACGCCTTTATGCGTCGCCGTGGCCGTAACGCAAGCATCTTGCTTGCTCACCAGTTGCAGTGTGTCACCAAACCCGTAATGCAAGCATCTTGCTTGCTCACCAGTTGCAGTGTGTCACCAAACCCGTAATGCAAG
>CAZYNP010000139.1:0-4316 GCA_964647995.1 uncultured Cytophagia bacterium | reverse complement strand
TCTTGTAATATTCGTACAGCCGCTCATGCGCCAGGCGCCACGCCTCAGGCGCCTTCTCCCTCAGCTTCTGGCCGAAATGCTCACGGATCAGGGGGTGGCAATCCAGCACCTCTTTAGGACTGGGGGAGAGCAGTCGAAGCTCCTGCAGGTGTTTCACGGCATAGCGCCACTCTTTCTCGCCAATGCCGTGCAGCGTATCGGTCAGGCCCTGGATCCGCTCGCCTTTGATCAGAGCATCTATGGCGCCGAGCGGGGCAGGTCGGTCGAATAACCCCATCAGATACAAAAGCTCCAGCTCCGCCGTGCCCTTAAGCCAGAGCTCATACGACTCCATCACCCGTTTCGCATGGCCGCCGTGCTCCACCTCGGCGGTCAGTTGCGGGATTCGATCCCGCTTTCGAATCTCGCCATCATGCACCGTGGCCAGATAGCTGCCCAATAACGTCAGCGCCAGGGCGTGGCCGTCGTATTCCTGAGCCGCCTGCTCCAGCTCCCTGTCCGTGCCCTGCTTCACCCCTGCCTCCCGCAACAACTGCCTGCCCGCCTGGGGCGACAGGTTCTCCAGCTTGAGCTGGTGCGTGGTCTGGCCCTCGGTGGCAGCAATATCCGTCACCTGAGAGCGGGTGGTGATCAGGCACAGCCCGTTGTTGAACCGAGCCAGCTCCTTCACCAGCGCCCGCAACCCCTGGTCCCGCAAGCGGCCCTGCTCGATCCCTGGCGGATATTGCAGCGGCTCCAACCCATCCAGGATCAGCAGCGTCCTGCGCTGTCGGATCAGTTTGGCCAGCAGCACGCCCTTGTCCCACGCCGATGTCGGCGGCTCACCTGCATAGCCGAAAAATCTGAGCGCATCGTCAAAAAAGGGATCGGCCGAGGCCTGTTTATCCTCCCGTGTGCCCTGGCTGTAAAACGACCAGCCATACACCCGCTCGGCGCCACGATAATCTTCTTGCTCCATCCGACTGAGCCATTCGTTCACCAGCGCTGTCTTACCCACCCCGCCAAACGCCACCAGACACACGATATGGCAATGGGGCTTGGCCCAGGCCTCGTCCAGCATTTTCAGTTCGTTGTCTCTGCCGAACAGGGCGTGGTGCGTGGTGGGGAGTTTGGAAAGCGAGATATTAAAAGTTTTTTCTTCAGTAACAGGAGAACTCAATTTGGCGGTTAGCGCATCAATTCGATTGATGATATTTTGGTGTTCTGTTTCGGTTCGGTCGGCATGAGTTAGCGAGGCCAGGTTCACGAATTCCTGATCTTTGCTCAAATTTTGGTAGAGGTCACCACGAAATTGGGCAAAAATATCGTCTACATTATTACGCGAAAGGGCATGTCGAAAAACAGGCTTCAGCATTTCCGCGTCAGGAAGGATGCCTTGTTCAAGCTCGCTAATAGACCGCCTGGCATCAGGATTGGAAAGAACGGCAAGTAAAAACCGCCGTTTTATGGTATCATTTATGGGAGCGATCCGATTTAGCGCGTTTTCAAATTGTTTGCCGATGCTCGAGCTAAAAAACTTTTCAAACAATCCATCAAGTACAGTATCCTGGATGAATTTTTCATAAATTGCATCAAAAGTTTTGGCGCCAAGCTTTTCAATCGAATTAACGATCTCACTGTTTTCAGCAAGCTTGTAAATTGCTTTAAAGACGATAAGAATTCCAATATCCATAGCAACCTCTTTTTGTTTTCTTCAAATCAGCGCCAGAATTTTAACCAGCGACATAACCTTATATTTCGTGACAACCTTAGTAGCCTGAACAGATGCTATCAATTTGACCTTATCACCTTATTATCGGTCGGCGGGAGATACACACCGATTCAATAAGCAAATAAGGTTTCTGGCTGGGGGGCGTGCTTTGCTACTAAGGTCAATAAGGTTTTTGGGTCGTTGTTGAGTCGTTTGGGTCATTTGAGTGAGTTAAGTCAGTTGAGTCAGGTAAGTGATGAATGAAACCCAGTTACCCAGTCTGCACAAGCCAGTTGCCACAAGGTGAAAATCCCGGTGTCGGGGAACCAAAACGCTTGACCATTAATTAACGAATTTCTCAAACCCTGCCGCGGGAGAACTGGCGTAATCTGGAAAATTAGCGACATTCGCGGTAAATAAAATTGCTAATGGGCAAGCATTACACCATTCAGGTACCAATCACCAAATCCCGACTTGACTCAATTAGCCACTCAATTCCATACCTCTCAGCCGGTTCAGTACGCCGAAAACATTGGTAATCAAAATATCATGCCGTGTCTCTTCCCTGTGCCCACCATAAACAACGATTCTGCCGTAGGGGTATTGTTCGATCACCTTCTCCAATGCGCTGAATCCTTTCAGAAAATCCGGGGCAACCGTTTCCCCGGCTTTGATTTCGATGGGCAGAATGTGCTGGGCAATATTGTAAATTACATCGATTTCGTTGCCTGTGCTATCGCGATAAAAATTGAGATTATTTCGCTTGCCCTGGTTATAGCGTAATTTCAGGATCTCGGCGATCACCAGGTTCTCGAACAAATTGCCTCGCAATGGATGGGTCTCCAGATGCGACAGGCTTTCAATTCCCAGCAAATAACTGGCCAGCCCCACATCATAAAAATAAAGCTTGGGCGATTTGACCAATCGCTTGCCAATATTTCGATAAAATGGCTCCAATAGAAAAACGATATAACTGGCTTGAAGCAGCGAAATCCATTCCCGGGCTGTCGTATGGGTCACTCCCACATCATTGCCCAGGCTATTCAAATTTAAAATTTGACCGACTCGTCCCGCACACATCCGGACAAATTTTTGAAATTGACTGAGATTTTTAATCTGAACCAATTGGCGCAAATCTCTTTCGACATACGTTTCAAAATAATCACCCAATGCCTGGGTGGGATCGAGGTTCTGATCGTAAATTCTGGGGTAAAAGCTCTTGTAGATCAGATCGTTGATCGATGAAAAGCCATAGTTCTCCTTCACCTCGGTAATGCTGAACGGAAGCAATTTTAACAGCGCGGTTCTGCCCGCGAGGGATTGGCTGATAGAGTTCTGAATTTCAAATTGCTGGCTGCCCGTCAAAATAAACATGCCGTTTTGTCGCTTTTCATCCACGATGCCCTGGATATAAGACAGCAGTTCCGGGACACGCTGGATTTCATCAAGCACGGCTCCATCGGGTATTTTCTTTAAAAATCCCCTCGGATCCGCACTGGCAAATTCCCGGTTATCCAGCGATTCCATATTGATGTAAGTTTTCGCTTTGAAAACTTCCCGAACCAGGGTGGTTTTGCCCGATTGCCGGGGACCCGTTATCGTTATCACGGGATATTTTGTTGCCAGTTGCCGGAGATGACCGGTAATTTCACGAGTGACCATTTTTTTGACCGCTAATTTTGCTGCTTTGGTAAATTGCACTAATTTAAAGCATCGCGACCTGGGTTTTTATTGCTTGGCTAAAAATAATAAATTAATTTGCAAATTGCAAGTAGAACTTTCAAATTACATTTTTTGTCGGGCTTTATCGATCTGTTTAGGCGTTGAGTTGTTTAAGTAAGTTGAGTGAGTTAAGTCAGTTGAGTCAGGTAAGTGAGGAATACTCCCAATTACCTAATTACCTAATTACCTAATTACCTAATTACCCAATCCCCCACTTAACTCACTCAACCACTTAACCGACTTAACTCCAACACCCAAAAATCCCACTCCCGAATCCCCATCTCCTCCAACAACCTTTTCCCACGACCCAGATGCTCCCGTGCCCTGCCCAAATCCCCCTGCACCAGAAACAGCGCCGCATAGCCCAATTCCACCTCAGGTGAACGCCGATGATAACCCGTTTTTTCAACCAATTTACCCGCCTGCTCCACGTGCAGCTTCAGCCGCTCCTCCATGTCATTTCTGCCCAGGCCAACTATTTTTCCATCCACCAGCACCTCAAAACCCCCCACTGCCGACTGAGAACTGCCGACTGGAGACTGCCGACTGCCCACTGCCAACTGATCACTGATCACTCTCCCCGCTTCCAAATGATAATCCACCAACCACAACCGCATATCTCCCCGCTCCGCAATCTCCCGTGCCTCCTCCAGATCCTCCCAGGCCTGGGAAAATTGCTGCTGCAGGCGATAATAAAAGGCACGGGCAAATAAACCACGAGGTAATTCTTGATATTGTCCCGCTTCCCGCAAGCCCGTCACCGCCTGGTTCAGGTAGTCGGCGGCTGTTTGAAACATGGGAAAGATGGACTCCACCTCCGAGGTGGAGTCCATCTTTCGTTTTCCCACCGCTGCCAGCACATACGCCCGCCCCAACGAAAGTTTATCCAGAGCAATATCCAAAA
>CAZYNP010000138.1:0-4348 GCA_964647995.1 uncultured Cytophagia bacterium | reverse complement strand
TTATAGGGGGAATCGATTGGAAGATGCTGCCGCTGCTTTGACGTTTGCTCGAACGAACCAATTCAATGGAACATAGTTGATCTGGTTTAGTTGAAATTGAACTTAGCAACAGCTTCTGTAGCAAAGCAAGCTGGGTGAAAGTGGGTGGACAAAGCAGTTGATTAATAGCAAATTTTTCGAGGAAAAGATCCGTGAACAAGAAAGCAAAAATTTTAATGATAGATGATGAATATGTCATCCGTGTCGGCTGTCGACAAACGTTAGAGCCAGCGGGGTATGAGGTTGATTTTGCCGAAAACGGGATCATCGGATTGGCCAAATTGCACGATCATGAGTATGACCTGGTCATTCTGGATATTATGATCCCACACATATCTGGCAAGCACCTAATCGAGGCCATTCGCAAGTACGATCCCAGCATTATGATCATCGCGATAACCGGCTATGCCACGTCGGAGCTGTTGGCGGAGATTATCGAGATGGGCGCGTTTGCCTGCCTGGCCAAGCCGTTTACGCCTGATGAACTGCGGATTGCGGTTCAACAAGCCCTGGCGCGGCGGAAGGAACTCTCACTCCAGTTGGCAAATCGTCAACAGCCAGACCTTGCCAGTTGATGTTTATGCCTGCCGAAATTTTCTGTAACGCCAATCGATCGGTTAATAAAACAAAATGGTCGTGGCTAACCCATTCTATGCGAGCCAATTTTCAGGGTAGATGAACCGCAACCAGGGGCTTCGGTGTGATCCCGGGAATGGAACGATGACACCCTTGCCGGTGGGCGGGCGCGTAGCCGGTGGCTTCAAGGATTTCACCACGGGAGCAGCAGAAAGCTGCTGCAACTTACAATTATCGTTTTGTCAGGACTTTTACCAGCGGCACTTCGTCGCACTCGGGAAATTTGGGGCAATTCAAGCAATCCTGCCAGGCTTTGTGGGGCAATTCTTTTTTATCCACTCGAGTAAATCCTAATTTTTCGAAAAATGCTGGTTTATAGGTTAACGTAAATATCCGGGGCAATTCCAATTGATAGGCATCTTCGATGAGATACTCAACAATTTTGCGGCCCAATCCCTGACCAATTCGATCCGGTGCCACCGCCACGGTTCGCACTTCGGCGATATTATCCCAGACCACATGTAGCGCGCCACAGGCGACTACCTGCTCGCTATCCTCAATGACCACATAATCGCGAATCGAATTGTAAACCTGCGACAGCGGTCGTGGGAGCATTTCCCCTTTGGCCGCGTATTGATTCACCATTTTCACCAACTGGGGAACGTCTTTAATTTTTGCTCTTCGTACCATGGTTTCCTCTTGCGATTTGAATGGATCGCGTCAGTATTTCAATAGCCTCATCGACGTGCGACTTTTCTACAATCAGCGGCGGGGTAAGCCGCAAGGTGTTTTCTCCGGCTCGCGCCACGATTAAACCGTTTTCGAGACAGACGGCAATGAGTTTTTTGACATCCAATTGGAGATCAATACCGATCATCAGTCCCAATCCTCTGATGGCGGTGACCTCTTCGAAGTCAGCCAGCCGCTGCGCCAATTGGGAGATCAGGTACTGGCCAGTTTGAGTAACTTTTTGGAGGAATGCCTGATCCAGAATTCTACTTACGGCATGGCTGGCGACATGCGCTACCAGGGGACCGCCTCCAAAGGTAGAACCATGATCTCCGGGTTTCATCGTCTTTGCCACCGCATCGGTCATGAGAATGGCGCCCATGGGCAAGCCACCGGCAAGGGGTTTGGCCAGAACGAGGATATCTGGCTGGATGCCATAATGTTCATACGCGAAAAACTTTCCGGTCCGACCCAGCCCACATTGAATTTCATCCAGCAGCAGTAAGCATTGGTGCCGATGGCAGAGCTCTCGCAGTGCTGGCATAAAATCCGCTTCGGCCGGGTAAATGCCACCCTCGCCCTGCACTGGTTCTACCAGAATACCCGCCGTTGCAGGCCCCATCCGTTGTTCGACATCGTGGAGATCATTGAATTGGGCAAATTGAAAACCGGGAAGCATGGGCTGGAAACCGTCCCAATATTTCGACTGACCGGTGGCAGAAAGTGCCCCCATGGTCCGACCATGAAACGAGCGGTGGAACGCGATGATCTCGAAGCAGTGTTTGCCGCGGACTGTGGCCGCCCATTTGCGTGCGATTTTAATGGCGCCCTCCATGGCCTCGGTACCGCTGTTGCAGAAGAAAACCTTATCGGCAAAGGAATGCTCGACCAGGATTTGAGCTAAGCGGACCTGAGGTTCCGAATAATAGAGATTGGAACAATGCCATAGCCTGGCGGCTTGTTCGCTGAGCGCTTGCTGCAATTGGTCATCGCAGTGGCCCAGGGCATTGACTGCAATTCCGGCTACAAAATCGAGGTACTTTTTGCCTTCGGTATCGTACAAATAGACTCCTTTGCCATGGCTAAAAACCACCTCGGATCGAGCGTAGGTTTGCAAATGCACCCGATGTTCGGTTTCCATAATCTGTTTTGCGTTCATTTGGTCACCAATAGATTGTCGTTCCTTGCGATTCGCGGCGCTCCATTAAATTCCGCAGCGTGTTTTCTCCTTGCCAGGAAGTAATTTGAACCCAGGGCACCTGGCCCTGCAATGCCTCGAAGGCCGATTCCAGTTTGGCGATCATGCCGTCTTTGATGACGCCTGCGGCGATGAGCTGTCTGGCTTCCGACACACTGAGGCGGGATAGCACCTGCTCGCCGACTTTTACCCCCGGAACGTCGGTGAAATAAACCAGGCCGGTGCAGTGGCAGGCAATGGCCAGCGCGGCGGCCGCACTATCGGCATTGACATTGTAACTTTGTCCCGCTTCATCGCCCGAAATCGGCGAGATAATTGGCAGGTGCTGCTTTTGCAAACTGTCCAGAATTGGCGAGGGATTGATGCGTTTCACCTTTCCGACAAAGCCCAGATCCCGGCCGTTGCGTTGCAGTGGTTCTACTACCAATAAGCCTTCGGTCTTACCGGATAGCCGGCGACAGGGGACGCCGTGCTTCGTTAGCAGGTTGGCAATTCGTTCGTTGATCGTTTCCGAAAGCACCTGTTCCACGATGGCGATGTCCTCAGCGGTGGTCACCCGCAATCCATCGACAAATACCGATGGTTGATTGGCGGCCTGCAATGCCCGGGAGATTTCGGCGCCGCCGCCATGAACGATGATGAATTCCATATCGCTCAAATCCTGCTGCGCCCGAGCGAATTGTTGGTAGGCGGCCTCGCCATCAAAGGCTTTGCCGCCGATTTTCAATAATATCCTGGTTCGATTCATAGCAAACCCATGGTTTCTGAAATGCCCAGCATGAGATTCATATTTTGCACTGCCTGCCAACTGGCGCCCTTGCCCAGGTTGTCGATGGCCGAGAACAGGATGGCGATATCTGAGCCCGGCACCGTGGTGGCACTGAGAAAACAAAAATTAGAATTATTGGCTATTTTGGAACTCGGCAAAGCTTCTCCCAGCACCCGGACAAAGGGCTCGTCAGCATAGGCCTTTTGGAGAAGTTGGATCAGGTTTGGCTGCTGAGTTGCGGATTTCAGCCGAATATAGATGGTGGAATAGAGGCCGCGAAACATCGGCGCCAGATGTGGCGTGAATACCACCGAAATCGGCCGACCAGCATGTTGCGATAGTTGTTGTTCCATCTCGCCAACATGGCGATGGTTGCGGCCGGGCTTGTAGGCGCTGAAGTTTTCCTGAATGGCCCCAAAATGGGTGGTTTTGGATGGTGTGGCCCCAGCCCCAGAAACTCCCGATTTCGAGTCCACGATGATGGGACTGTCGGCTAAAATATCGGCTTTCAATAGGGGAATCATTGCCAATAGTACGGAGGTGGGGTAGCAACCCGGATTGGAGACGACCTGCGCCGTTTTGATTTGCTCCCGATGCCACTCGGGCAAACCATAAACTGCTCCATCCAGCAACGCAGGATCAGGATGCGGCTGGCCGTACCATTGTTCATAGCTGGTGGCATCCGCAAAGCGAAAATCGGCTCCGAGGTCGATCACTTTGACCGCCTGCTGGAGAAAGGGCCGGGCAAATTGGGCCGAGCTTCCCGCAGGCAGGCACAGAAACACCAGATCCGCTTCCTGGATGGTCGCTTGCTGTGCCGAGCAGAAGGTCATATCACGATACATGGGGAGATATGGAAATATTTTTTGCACCGGCTGGCCCTGCTCCTGTTCCGAGCTGGCGAAGCTAACTTTCACTTGAGGGTGATGGGCCAGAACCCGCAACAGCTCTTCGCCAGTATAGCCAGTAGCACCGATAATTCCAACGCGTTTCATTGACGTTTTTCCCAATAGTGTTTGTCCGATAGATGTAGCCCA
>CAZYNP010000137.1:0-4609 GCA_964647995.1 uncultured Cytophagia bacterium | reverse complement strand
CGCCGAAATGAAACCAAATATTTTTTCTGAGTCCTTTCGTTTCTGAGACCAATTTATAAATTTTCTATTCTGTGGCAGACCATTTCGGTGGGAGTCAATGGTTGCTCCCATAGAAATGGATTTTGAAATGCGACTCTGGGGCTGTTCTTTTTCTGTGGTCCTCAAAATTCGTAGACCACCGAAATGGAACAATCACGGAATCAGAAATGAAAGTTCGAAGAAATAAAAAAATATTTTCTGAGTCCTTTCATTTCTGAGACCAATAATTTTTTTGAATAATTGTTTAGAACTGTTCCGTTTTTAGAGTCAATAAATTTTTAACTGGATTCAAGGATGTCTGACATCAAAATATTCACTCGAAATTTTAACTTCTTCTACGGCAATACCAAAGCCCTGGCCAACATCAATATCGATATCGAAAAAAATAAGGTGACGGCCTTGATTGGGCCGTCGGGCTGCGGAAAATCTACTTTTTTGCGATCGTTAAATCGGATGAACGATATCATCGTCGGCACCCGAGTGGAGGGCACTGTGGCCATCGATGGGGTGGATATTTACGACCGCAACGTCGACGTGGTGGAGTTGCGCCGTCGGGTGGGCATGGTGTTCCAAAAATCGAATCCCTTTCCCAAATCCATTTTCGACAATATAGCCTATGGGCTTCGCATCAACGGCGAACGAAATAAAAACGTAATTGCGGAGCGAGTCGAACAAAGCCTGATCGATGCCGCCCTGTGGGATGAGGTGAAAGATCGATTGAACGATTCGGCCATGGATCTATCGGGTGGGCAGCAGCAACGATTGTGCATCGCCCGAGCGCTGGCTGTCAAACCCGAAGTGATTTTGATGGATGAACCCGCCTCGGCGCTGGACCCCATTGCCACGACCAAAATTGAAGAGTTGATTTTCAAATTAAAAGAGAAATACACCATCGTTATCGTGACGCATAATATGCAACAGGCGGCACGGGTATCAGACTACACGGCGTTTTTCTATCTCGGCGAGCTGATCGAATTCGGGGAGACCGATCAGATCTTCACTCGGCCCCGGCTGAAAAAGACGGAGGATTATGTGACAGGTAGATTTGGATAATCATTCGCCTCTATTATTGTCCAATGTATTTTTCCTTCGTTTTATTGGCTTCAGTTAAAAGTCGGTGAGAATTTTATCTATTGTGGAATTTTCGGTAGACTATTTTTGATGAGAATATTGGAGGAACTTAATGTCAAAGATAAAGGTTTTATTCCTTTGCACAGGCAACTCCGCTCGCAGCCAGATGGCTGAGGCGCTGCTCCGGAAATATGCCAGCGATCATTTTGAAGCGTACAGTGCTGGGCTGGAGCCAAAAGGGATCAATCCTTTTACCATTCAAGTCATGCAAGAGATCGGTCTCGACCTCAGCGGACAGCGTTCGAAGCACGTACGAGAATATCTTGGCAAAGTCAATTTTGGCTACTTGATCACCGTATGCTCCGATGCCGAGAAGAATTGCCCAACCGTTTTCCCTGGAGTTAGTCAGCGGCTGCATTGGAATTTTGAAGATCCTGCGGCGTTTCAAGGCCGAGATGATGAAAAATTACAAAAATTCCGACAAATTAGAGATCAAATTGATCAGCGGATCAAGACTTGGCTCAAAGATTTGGGAGTTGGTGCAAATGAATAACAACATTTAATGAAAATTGATTAGGAATCAGAAATGGAACGACATTTTCATGAACAACTGCAGCAGTTGAAGGAAACCCTGTTAAAAATGGCAGCGGCGGTGGAAGCTTCGATCGGCAAAGCCATCGGTGCATTGATCGAGCGGGACGATAAGCTGGCCAACGAAGTGATTGCTGCTGACGAGCGCATCAATAATCTGGAGATTTTGATCGATGAGCAATGCCTGAAATTGCTGGCCACCCAGCAGCCCATGGCCATTGATCTGCGATTCATCACGTCGGCCTTGAAAATTAATAATGACCTGGAACGGATGGGCGATCATGCCGTCAATATCGCCGAGATCACCCAATTGCTCAATCAGCAGGAGCCACTCAAGCCGCTGATCGACATTCCCCGCATGGCGCAACTGGCACAGTCCATGGTGAAAGACAGCCTGGATAGCTTCATCTATGGCGACGTGGACAAAGCCCGATCGGTTTGCATTCGGGACGACGAGGTGGATCAATTGAACGACCAGCTTTTCCGTGAGCTGTTGACCTATATGCTTAGTGATAATAAGACCATCACCCGAGCGCTCGATCTCATTCTGGTCAGCCGCAATCTGGAGCGCATCGCTGACCTGGCGACCAATATCGCCGAAGAGGTTTATTTCATCTACAAAGCACAGATGATCAAGCACCACGTGGATGCCAAAAATTGGAAGGATATTCGTTCCCGAACCTGAGCCCCATGCGGCAGTTTCAACCTTGAACGCTTTAAAAGCTTGAGAACCTTTCCGTGTTAGAATAAAAAGCGAAAATCTGTTACAGGCACTGGATAGCGGCCTGAAAGTGATCAAAGCATCAGCAATCGCACTGATGCTTTTTTATTGCGATGAAACTTTTTGGTAGATCGTACATTGAAATTAACGTTGAATTTGGAGATCGAAAAAATGAAATTATTTGCAGTAATTTTATTGCTATGTAGCTCCATGGCCATGACTCAGCCGCAATACGTCACGACCATTCATCCTTTCACAGCCGTAATCCAGGAAATCATTGGCGACCGAGGGAAAGTGCATGGCATCCTTCCGCCTGGTGCTTCGCCGCATACCTATGAATTGCGGCCTTCCGATGTCAAAATCATCGAGACTGCCCGAGCCATTTTTTATGGCGCCGACAACCTGGATGGCTGGGTGCTCAAGTTTCCCAACGCCAATCAGATCGAACTGATCACGCTGGTCGCTCCCTCGGCGTTGATCTATTTTCATGAGTCACAGCACGACCAACACTCCGCTGCTCATCGTCAGGAACACCAGACAAAAGCGGGACATGATCATTCTTCTGGCGTGGACCCACATTTCTGGACCGATCCTTTGACCGTGAAGAGCCTCCTGCCAGGTCTGGTGCAACAGCTCAGTGCCCTGGATCCCTCGGGCACGGTCGTTTTCAAGCATAACGCCGAACGATTTTCTCGCCAGTTGGATAGCCTGCACCAACAGTTGCAAGCCATGTTGGCGCCAGTGGCAGGCAGCAAGGTAATGATCTCTCATCCATTTTTTCAGTATTTTTTCAAACGCTACGACATCCATCTGGTGGGCATTGTGGAGGCGATCCCTGGCAAAGAGCCCACGCCGAGACAGCTTAAGGGCTACATCGAGCAGGTGAAGCAGCAAAAGGTAAAAGCCATTTTCGATCATTTGCAACTGCCCGATCGAGCGGCCAAATTGGTCGCCGAAGCGGCTGGCATCAAGATCTGCCAGCTCGATCCGCTTGGCGGAGTCACAGGCAGACAAAGCTACGATGATCTGCTGCTTTACAACGCCAGACTGATTCTGGAGGCGCTGCGATGAGCGATTTTGCCGTGGAGGTAACAGACCTGTTGGTTAAATTTGGGGAGCATATGGCGCTGTCGGAGCTGGAATTGCAGGTGCCCCGAAATTCATTCGTCGCCATCGTTGGTCCAAATGGAGCCGGCAAATCCACGTTTTTGAAAGTGCTCCTGGGATTGATTCCGCCCACATCGGGCGAGGTGAAGATTTTCGGCAAGTCGCCGAGGCAGGTGGATCCGAATCTGATCGGCTATGTGCCGCAGTTCAAAACCATGGATCGCAGCTTCCCCGCGGTGTCGATCGAGCTGGTTTATACGGGCTTGAGCCGCAAGTGGCCATGGCGGCTGAGCCAGGACGCCAGGAGCAGGGCCTGTCAGGCATTGAACCAGGTGGGCGCTTCTCATCTGGCCAATCGTCCCATTGGCAAGCTCTCGGGCGGCGAGCTGCAGCGGGTCTGTCTGGCTCGTAGCATCGTTCGCCAGCCGAGGCTGTTGATGCTGGATGAACCCGCCACTGGCATCGATGCCGTTGGTGAGGAGGACATGTATCGGATGCTGGAAGCGTACCAGAACGAATCGGGCGCCACGGTGCTGATGATCACCCATGATTGGCATGCCGTGACGCATCATGCGGATTATGTCTTATTGTTGAACCGCAGGCAGATCAGTTTTGGGCCGCCGAATCAAGCGTTGCAGGAAGACCACCTGCGCATGGCCTATGGCCACATTGGCCACCAACATGCACTGCGATTTTTGATGAATTCCAATGGGAAGAATTGATCAGGGAATTGTTGCTCTCAGAAATGAAAGGTCGCAGAAATGAGATCAAATCCTTTTTCTGAGTCCTTTCATTTCTGAGACCAATGTTCACTTTTCAATTCTGTGGGACAACATTTCTGTGGGAGGCTAATTTTCTCCCACAGAACCGCCAGTTGGCGGTCCGCCCTTCGGCGGAGCGGAATCCCACAGAAATGAATTTTGAAGTTGGTCTCAGAAATGAAGGGTCTCAGAAATGAAATCAAATCCTTTTTCTGAGTCCTTTCAATTCTGAGACCAATTTTGACTTTTCAATTCTGTGGGACTACATTTCTGTGGGAGGCTAATTTTCTCCCACAGAACCGCCAGTTGGCGGTCCGCC
>CAZYNP010000136.1:0-5317 GCA_964647995.1 uncultured Cytophagia bacterium | reverse complement strand
GCCCAATTCCCCCCAATCGCCCAATTACCCAATTACCCAATTACCCAATTACCCAATTACCCAATTGCCCAATTCCCCGATCCCCTAATACCCAACCTCCGTTTCAATCACCCTTTTCTGCACCAGAACCACCGCAAAAACCACCACCGCAAAAAAGAACCCCAGCGTGGCGGCATAGCCCATGTGGTAGAACGAAAACGCTTGTTTGTAAATATACAGCATGGCCGACAGGGTGCTGTTCATGGGCCCGCCGTCGGTCATGATGTACGGCTCGATGAACAGCGAAAACCCACCAATGGTCGAAAGGATCACCACCAGGATCATGGTGGGATTGATCATGGGCAAAGTAATGTGGATGAACTTGCGCCATTCCGATGCGCCTTCGATATCGGCGGCCTCGTACAGGTAGCGGGGAATGCTCTGCAGTCCCACCAAAAATAGCACAATGTACAGCCCCACATTTTTCCACGTCGCCATGATGGCGATGGAGGGCATGGATAGTTTGGTGCTGGTGAGCCAGGGCAATTTCATCAAGCCGAATTTCGCCAGCAGCGAATTGATCACGCCCGTGTCCTGGGCATAGAGCTGCTGCCAGAGAATGGTAATTACCACACCCGAAACCACGACTGGCATAAAATACGACGCCCGAAAGAACCCCCGAAACCGAATATTCTGGTTGAGAAATTCTGCCAGCAACAGGGCAATGGCAATCTGCAAGGGAATATGAATGATCAAAAAAATCACGGTATTACCCAGGGATTTGAAGAACAGGGCATCTTTGGACAACCGCACGAAATTATCCAATCCCACCCAGCTCATCGGCGAAATAATATCCCAGCGATGAAACACCAATAGCAGCGAAAACACCAGCGGGAACGCCGTGAATACGCTGAAGTAGATGATGTAGGGCAATATAAAAATGTAACCTGTTTTGTTGGTTTTGCTTGGCATTTTTATTTTTCCTCGGTTACCTATTCAGTCAACAGTCGGCAGTCTTCAGTCGGCAGTCTCCAGTCTTCAGTCTCCAGTCTTCGGACAGCGGTTTTCGATTGCAACATATTGACAGGATATAACCTGCTCAACTGACTGAGGATTGTTGATTGCAGATTTTTGACTGTTTACTGGTGACTGCCAATTGGAGACTGCTGACTGCTAACTGCCAACTGGAGACTGAAATCACTCCATAATCAACTCCGCCCGCTCTGCCATGGACGCCACGGCTTTCTCGGGCGACTTTCTGCCATAAACGACACACGCCTCGAACTCCTGGGAGATGGCATCAAAAATCTCCCGCAGCACGGGCGAGCTATCGGCGCCTCGCACGAATTCGGCCTGGCGGGCAAATTTGGCCATCATGGGATTCCGTTTAAAATAATCTTGAAACAGACTGTCCTGCAAAATGTTCTTCCGAACAGGCAGTTGATTGGCAATTTGCAAAAGATCCAGATCGGCCTGGCGGGAAACCAGATGCTTGACAAACTGCCAGGCCTGTTCGGGATACTTTGAATTTTTGAAAATGATGATGCTCTTATAATCGCCATAAGTATAGGTTGGTCCATCCTCGCTGGGACGGGGGATCGGTGCAAAATCGTACTCAAAATCTGGGCCTTTGAATTTCTCGATCTGGCTAATGGCCCAGGGGCCCGTGAAACGGGTGGCGACAATGCCGTGAATAAACACATCGGCTCGGGCATCCATTCGCTCCCTGGGAAAATAACCCTGTTGAAATAGCGTCTGCAAAAACCGAAATACATCGACTGAGGTATCATTATTGAAATTCACTCGATCGCCATCCAGCAGCATCTTGCCGCCCGAAGCAGCGATGTAGAGCGGATAATAGTCGAAAAAGCGCTGCCACCAGGTGACCATGATTTGCGTGATGCCGATCCAGCGATCGATGTAGCCATCGCCATTGGTATCCCTGGTGATTCTTTCGGCGGCCTGAAGGAATTGTTCATACGTCGTTGGCGGATCGGTGAACCCCGCTTCGGCGAACATCTTTTTGTTGTAAGCCATCATGATGGGGTTGGTCTTCCAGAGAATTTGATAGGTGTGCCCGTCTCGGGAGCGGGCCTCGACAATTTTATCCTCTGAAAATCGATCGTGCGCCAGCGAATCGAAATCGGCGAACTGATCCAGCGCCACCAGTGATCTGGCTCGGACATATAATTCCACATCGCCAGGCCACATGTTGGAAAAGACATCGGGCGTGGTTTTGCCGACGATGGCGGCCAGCACCACCTCCTCGCTGGAGCGGCCCTCGGGAATGGGTTGATGCTTGACCTGGATGGTGGGATGCGCCGCATTCCACTCCTGCACCAGCTTCCTGGCCAGATTTATCTCCTCCTGGTTGTTGGCGGACCAGTAGGTGAGGGTGATGATGTCAGCGCCTCGATGCTTGGATGGCTGATGACAGGATGCAAGGAGTAAAACTGTTAAAATTATTTTTATTAGTTTTTTCATGATCTGATTTTTTTTTTGCCCAACGGATAGATGAAGCCAACGGATTGTAACCCTTGCGAAGGTTTTGAACCTTCGCAAGGGTTATGAATTCTCCAGCGGATAGAAACAACCCAACTGATAAAATAACAAATGACAAAAAACAAATTACAAACCTGTCCGCCCACTGGCATTATAGATTTCAGACTTCAATGCCCAATCCTTCAAATTGTTTGGAACTTGATCATTGAGAGTTGGAATTTATTTGGAATTTGATGGTTGAGCATTGGATTTTTAAGCTATCCGTTGGATTCATCAATCCGTTGGGAATGATTCATTTTCTCCAACAGATAGAAACAACCCAACTGATAAAATTCCAAATGACAAAAAACAAATCACAAACCTGTCCGCCCACTGGCGTTATAAATTCCAGACTTCGATGCCCAATGATTCAAAATGTCTGGAACTTGATCATTGAGAGTTGGAATTTATTTGGAATTTGATGGTTGAGCATTGGATTTTTAAACTATCCATTGGAGGTTTTAGTATTCAGCAAATCGAATTTCAACCAAATCTTCAAATGATGGCTGACTAAAATGAATCCCGATAACATAACCTCTCGCTTCCATGTTGCAATCCCAATCCTGAATCACGGTATCGCCATTTAATGTGATCGAACTGGGCGGCCAGGGGGCAACGATCACCGTCTCATTGCGATGGCCAGCAAAGGCCTTGAGTCTCACGGCGAATTTTTTGCTGTTTGAATCATAATGACAGCTTTTCACGATCGAATTGGTTCGCCAGAGATAGGGTTCTTTAGCTTTCCCCAGCGTCAGCTCAAGCTGACTGACTTCCAGTGATTCGGTCAAAACGAGTGACGGATGATGTTTGCCTCCCAATTTGATCCCGCTCACCTGATCGCCCTGGCCGCTGATGGTGACCCGCAGCGTCTTGCCATTGACCAGAACGTCAAATTGGGCGGATAACTGGCCTTCAATGAGATAGGGATCAAGGCTGATGTTCCATTCATTCTCCCGCAAGCCCAGCAGGTGATAGAGGCAATAAAGATACCACCCTGCTGCCCACATAAATTGCGGCTTATCCACCTTTCCGTAAACCGCTGGATCATGTTTATTGCTGTTGCGATATTCATACATGGCGGGCTGGCCATTGGGGCTTTCGATGATGCCAGCCAGTGTCATAATTTTTTTGATGAATTGGGCGGCCTCGGCTTTTTTGTCAATGGCGATCAGTCCCAGCGCATACCAGGCATTGCCATGGGGCCAGATGCCGCCGTTGGCGTAGCAATAGGGATCGCCCGCCTCGTTGCCAGCCAATTTGAGATAGTCGATCAGCCGATGGAAATCCATGGGATACACATTGTAGATGCCGATTTTTTCATCCAACAATTGCTGGCGGGCGGTTTCCATCAACGCCGTCTTTTTCTCTTGATCTAATAAATTGAAATGCGCCGCCAGCAGCGATCCAATATAAAAATGGCTATCTTTGCTGCCGTCCTCAAAATAGTTGATGAGGTATTTCAAATCGTCATCCCAGAGTCGGGCGGCCAATTGGCCCTGCATGTCATCGGCCAGTTTTTCGTAATCGGCCAGGGCAGGTAGATTTTTGTTCAACGCAGTGGAGATGAAAATAAACTCACGGAGCGCTCGGATGGTCAAAATCGTCATATAGCATCGAGGCCCAAAGCTCCTGCCGATGTCCCACCAATCGGGGCGATGGGCATAGACCAGGCCGTCCTCTTTCTTATTCTGCAAGACCTGATTCAGGCTGGTTTCGATGTACGGATATAATTTTTCCAGCATCGAAACATCGCTGGAGTGGCGGAGATAACTGGCCGAAAGCAGAATGAACCAGAAATGGTTCCAATTATCGGGCGTGGCATATTCGGTGACATAGCGGTCGTCCCGCCAGTAATAGGCATGTGGGATAATTTTGTCCGCCGTGGCATGTGCGATAATGAATTCCAGATCGCTTTTCACCCGTGGCAGATCGAAATTGACCCGTGCCAGATCGGTGAGCAGCGCATCGTGGCTGAAAAAGAAATTGTATTCCGCAGGACAGGGCATGGGCAAAAATTTGCCATCGAGGTAATGGATATTGGTCGCCAGAATCGCCTTTGCCCAGTGGGCGCTGTGATCGATGGCAACATCGTTGGTCTGGATGATGCCTTCGTGATAGGCTTTTTGCAGCACATAATTTTGATAGCTCGATGTTTCCCTCTCATGATTGTCCAGGAGATATCTGACAACCTCTCGCCCTTCATCCTGCTGGCAGGAGCCGATCAATTGGATGACTTTCAGGCTTTGTTGCGGGGGGATTGTTTTGGAATAGGTGAATTGGGTAACTGGGTTAGTAGTCGATTGGGTAAACAGGGAATTGGTTAATTGGGATAATGGAGAATTTATATATGAAATTGAAAATTTCGGTTTTGATAGAGATTTTTTAGGGACACGGAAATGGAACTGACACGGAAATGAGTTTGAGAAAAATTCCGTGTCAGTTCCGATTCCGTGACCCAGAAATGAGCTTGAGAAAAATTCCGTGTCAGTTCCGATTCCGTGACCCAGATATGAGCTTGAGAAAAATTCCGTGTCAGTTCCGATTCCGTGACCCAGAAATGAGCTTGAAAAAGATTCCGTGTCAGTTCCGATTCCGTGACCCAGATATGAGCTTGAAAAAGATTTCGTGTCGGTTCCGATTCCGTGTCCATGAAATGAGTTTGAAAAAAATTCTGTGTCAGTTCCGATTCCGTGACCCCGAAATGAGCTTGAGAGAGATTCCGTATCATTTCCGATTCCGTGACCCAGAATTGAGCTTAAAAAAAATTCCGTGTCCGTTCCGATTCCGTGACCCAGAA
>CAZYNP010000135.1:0-5345 GCA_964647995.1 uncultured Cytophagia bacterium | reverse complement strand
GCAGGCGCCAGCCAGTTCATCTTGACCAGGCTGCGAAAACTCGACAGCGTGAAAACCAGATAAACGGGCAGTGCGATCCAGAACAGCAACGAGTAGCTGTCATTTTTCTCTTTGAAGCCCCGCCAGCCGCTTTGGGCCCAGCCGATCAGGACGAGGATGAAAATATAGGGCGTCAGCATCCCTAATTGCGAACCGATGAGCTGGAAGAAATAATCCAATCGCAGCCGCCGCATCTGCGCCAATCGGCTGGACGACTGAAACATGAACGATGCCCAGTCATGCTGCCAATTCCAGATGATGACAGGGCTAAAAATGAGCAATGCCAGCACCAATCCCAGATAGGGATGCACCGAGAGCAACCATTTTCTTTGGGAAGCGGAGAAAAGCAAGTACATAAAAATTCCAGGGACGATCAAAATAGCCGTGTATTTGCTCAGCAATCCAAATCCCAGAGCTGCTCCTGCCAGGTACCACCACTGCCAATGATCCGATTCTCGCAATCGCACCAGGCTGTAAACGATTAACGCCCAGAAAAACAGGAACGGCACATCGGGCGTAATGATCATCGAGCCGATGGAGAACATGACGGTGCAATTGATGGCAAAGACCCCAAGCAGCGCCCAGCGCTCGTTGCCGAACAGTTGCTTGGTGATAGCATAGAGCACCAGCATCAATCCAATGGAAAAAACAATGCTGCCCAGTCGAATAAAAAATACATTGTCCCCGCCAATGGCCGTGAAAAGTGCGATGATATAAGCCGTCATCGGCGGATGATCGAAATAGCTCAGGGCCAGGTGTTTGGCGTATTTCCAGTAATAGGCTTCCTGGGGGACCAGCGGAACGAAGTTGATATAGACCAGCCGAACTAAAGTGATCAGTGCAATCAAGATGAGCAATCTTTTTCGATTATCATTCATAATAGATACGATGTCACATTTGCGTTAACCTTACCCTTGCGAAGGTTTCTAACCTTCGCAAGGGTAGCTATTAATTCAGCGAGAGTTGCAGGAATATATAAACCAGCCACAGGGTTCGAAAGATAACTACTACCTGCGGCTGGTCAGTTATTTTTCGTCCCAATCCGCCTGCAAGTGGACCAGGACAGGAATAAGCCTGTCGTCTATCCCGGCACGGGACAATCTACAGAGTCGAAATTGTCATCTGGCCAATGGTTTTACCCTTGCGAAGGTTCGGACCTTTCGCAAGGATTAAAACCAGTACACGATTAAAGGCTAACGAACTAAACGAAACCCGATATTGTTGTTCCTATTGTTCGGGTTGTTGTTGTTCCGGTTCGAGCAGCGCAAGTTGTTCTCATTGTTGTTCCAGGAGCCGCCCCGCAAAACTCGAACACCTTTTCGGCTTACCCCTTTGTTTTTTTGATCCAGCCTCCCAACATCTTGCCCACTTCATTAATCATGGCATTTATTTTCTGATAGATTTTGAAACTCCAAAAATTGAGATCCAGTGCGACTCTGGTTAAGATCCGCAGCCGTTCTAAATAATCACTGGCTCGATTCAAGGCGGAAACCTTATCAATGGATGTAAAACCCAGCGTAATCTCCTCGATGAATCCTAAGCTGGCGTCCTGCAAACGCTGGGCAATCGCGTAGCGCTGCGATTTGGGGAATTTCATCGTTTCACGAAATATCTCAGTCGAAAGTTGGTAGCTCTTGTCAAAAATCGGGTAATCTTCTTTGCGTTTCATTTCACAAAAATAAATCGATTAAACAAATCTTCTCGCAAGTGCCAGGTATCAGCATGACTGGCGTGGCCGATCCATGATTGAACCGATGGATTCATGGTTTGAAAATCAATGTCACCTTGCTCATAAAGTTGTTGAAAACGCTTCATCCGTTTGATAAATAGCTTAATATTTGATTTCCGCAGCCGGCGATGCGTGGGAAAAATGCGATAGCCCATGAAATCGGCGCCCTGGGTGACAGGAAAAATATTATTCTTTTTCGGATGCACGGACAGACGCAGCGTCGTGAGAAATTCAATGATCTTCCTTCTGTATTCCCATAGCTCCGCTTTAGAATTGGATAGGATCACAAAATCATCCATATAGCGAATATAAAAATGGCAGCGCAGCACAAATTTCACAAAATAATCCAGCTCATTCAAATAGATGTTTGCCATGAACTGGCTGGTCAGGTTGCCGATTGGCAGTCCTCGATGGCGTTCCAGGGGACTGATCAGGTCATCGCCAGGATACCATTGCATCACGTACTCATCGGCTAATATATCTTTGCCGCTGCTGATAATTTTTTCTAACAGCCAGATTAGGTCGCGGTCTTTAATTTTTTTTGTTAGCAGGGATAACAGAATTTCATGGTCGATGCTGGGAAAATATTTTTGAATATCACACTTGAAAACATATTTATTTTTGCGACAGAATTCAGTGAACCGATCGGCGGCCCGGTGCTGACCTTTGCCTTTGCGACAGGCATAAGAATCATGAATAAATATTTTTTCGTAGATCGGCTCTAATACCTGGCAGATCGCATGATGCACCACCCGGTCCCTGAATGGAGCAGCAGAAACGAGACGACGTTTCGGAACGGTGATGTAAAAATTGTAATAGTCGCCCGGTTGATAGGTTTTCGAAACCAAATCCTCTTGCAACTGAAACAATTCTTTCTCTAAATTGACGTTGAATTGATCGACATACGGCTTCCACTTTTTTCCTTTGGCAGCTTTTTTAAAAGCGTTGTACAAATTTTTTAGCTCGGTGATCTGTGGAAAAAGATTTTTCACTGTTTTCATGAGATAAGTATGCCTTCATTTTCAAAAAAATTTTCGCTGGGGCTACGCCCCAGACCCCCAAATTCCAAGCTAACAAAACCCAAGTTACCAAAATCCTAAGCCCAAAAAAGAGCGATAGACGACTAAAGGCTAACGAACTATACGAAACCCGAGATCGTTGTACCTATCGGACGGGTCGATGTCGTTCCGGTTCGAGCAGCGCAAGACGCTCTCACTGAAGCGCCAGGAGCCGCCCCGCAAAACTCGAACTTGACCACTGGCAGGGCCTGTCGGATTTTCATACGGGCTCTTGCTGTAATATGCGTCATCGAACCAATCAGCGCACCACTCCCAAACATTGCCGCTCATGTCATACAGTCCCAGCTCATTGGGCTGCTTGGTACCAACCGGCATTGTACCATGTCCCTGATATAAATTTGAATTGCTTGTTCCATTAGAGTTATTCCAATACCAGGCAATAGCGTCCGCATTGTTGCTGCCGCTGTATTTATAGCCCCGGTTTATATTGCCGCCCCGGGCCGCATATTCCCACTCCGCTTCGGTGGGCAGCCGCTTGCCCGCCCATTGAGCATAAGCATTGGCGCCATACCAACTGACTTCAATAACAGGATGGTTGTCATAACCGCTGACCGGGACGTATCTGTTGCCCTGTTTCATAATTTTGCAATCCTCATCTCCAATAGCCAGCCACTCGACACCGCCTTCGGTCTGGTTGCCTTTTTCGTTCAAGAACTGGCAGAACTGAGCATTGGTCACTTCGTATTTGTCCATGTAAAAATCGCTGACATAGACTTTGTGCACTGGTTTTTCATAATCCCCACCATCGTTGCTGCCCATCATAAAGGTGCCGCCCTGCACAAAGACCATGTCTGAGTATTTGGGAGTCGTTTCCCGGCTTTTTCTGTCTGTATCAGATGCTGATAAATGTTCTTTGATACCGGAGATTTTAAATCGGGCGACCACAGTCAATAGAAAATTATCATTGCTGCCCGCCACCGGATAGAGCCAGATTCTATCCACCTCCCGAAAAATATCCTTGGCGCTGCCGGTTTTATCGGAGGTGAGCATGAAATTGACCACCTCGGTTTCATGGATAAATTGTTCCACCTTGGAGTAGCTCTGCCGAATCTGTCCCGAGACATCCACCGCGGTTTTGGCAATATCCTCCTCGGGCTTGCTCTCGGCCGTGACATTCACCATGTCTTTGACGATAAGCTCCTTCTCTTTCACCGCAATCATCTGGTCCTGCAGCCCTTTGACTTTTCGGTCAAAATAGCTCAACGCCTTCGTGATACAGCCGGTAATATCCTGGGCATTGTACAGGACATCGGTTTTCTTTTCTATGGTTTCTTTTAGCAGGCGACTGCGGTTGGCCAGGCTGTTTTTCAACTCCGCGATCTCATCATCCACTTTTTTCAAATTGGCATTGCCCTGTCCCATAATCTGCTGCTGGCGCCGGGTGGACATGGCATTGGAGCTATTGATCACTTCACGGGCGGCGCTCACTTCAGATTCGATTTCTTTAATTTCCGCATCGCCTATGTCTGCCTGTTTCAAGCGGGTTTGATAATCATAATCGTTCAGCAAATTCAGTGTTAGGTGGTTTGTGGCTGATGCTGCATAAGGCGTGGTGGCGGCAATGGCTTTTTTCAGCGGTGCGACATTAACTTTCACCAGGTAGAGAAATTTGGTGCGATTGGCAATGGCTCGGGAGATGTACTGTTTTTCAATGCCCATCTCGCCGCTAATGGTGGCTTTGATCTGATCAAACAGCAGTTTATTGTCTTGAACCACGGTCAAGCTGGAGATAAACACGCCGTTCAAATCTTCGATGGCGATGGGCGCCAATAATTTTTCCGCCTGTCCTGAGAGCTGTGCTTTGGAAGCAAACGGATCGATGTCATTCAATACGACCAGATACAAGCCGTAATAGACAATGTTGGCCAAATCCTGCTGAATCTGCGCTTTGATATCGTTGCGGCTCTTTTCTTTGAGCGTAATTTGTTCTTCCATCTTTTTAATGTCGACCAATTTCAGCAGCTCCTGCTTATCCATGAAGACATCGGTCATCTGGTTTTTGATGAGCGCAATTCGATCGTCCACGGCATTGTTATTCTTTTTGATTTGGATCTTTAGCTCCTCGAGGTCGATCGTGGTAAACAGAGTTCTGGTGGCAGCGATCTTGCGGCTGATGGTGTTTTTTTCGATGGCGGTTTTGTCAAATACCAGCAGGCTTTGCGGTTCATAATACTGAGAGAATAGAGATGTTGCGATTATCAGGACAACGAGCAGAATCAGAATACATCTCATCTCCGGATTCCTCCTCCATAGCACTGTGTTTGTTGTATGCTTGAATTTTCGATGATTGGACTTTATTTTTTGAAAAGAAAATACAAAATATTCGTTTAAATGTCAAGCAGTAAATGTGCTACGAGGTCGGAAAAATATGAATTAACAGATTGAAAAAGTAGTGGGCGATGTCCATAAACAAAAAAAGCCTCAATCTATTCGATTGAGGCTTTAATTTAATTCCCGGCAACGACCTACTCTCCCATCCGCCAGCCGGCGGACAGTAC
>CAZYNP010000134.1:0-5424 GCA_964647995.1 uncultured Cytophagia bacterium | reverse complement strand
TGGGTTTTCAAATTTATATATTTTAATGTAACATTCGCTAAAATATGCGGGGGGGGGGTAAAAATATACCCATCTTATTCATCTTTAAATTCATGTTAACATCCTTCTGGCTATCATAATAACCAAATTTCCAAAGATGTTAAGCGTAAGATGCATGTTTTAAAAAGTGAACAAAGGAGTAGTGCTCAGTCTTCAGTCGGCAATTCTCAGTCAGCAGTCGCCAGTCTTCAGTCAGCGGTATTATAATCAGGAAAGCTTTTCAGTAACCGTATCCGTAGTGAGTTTTTTATCCGCACCAGTCGTGTTTATTGCCGATTTGTTTTATCTTTAACTTAAAATAATATAACGTATCATTTTCAAAAAGTCAAGCGAATAAATTAAAAAAAATGAAAAAAAATTAATGATCGGAGATAAGGGATAAGTTATTAGAAATAAGCTTGTTATTCGTTATGATAAAAATTCTTATTTTCAAAATAATCTTGCAGCGCAATTTTTTGGTCTTCGTCAGAAATAGCCGGGGAAAATCCGATGTGGCTGGCCACCATCTCCTCATGGTGAACCCCGCGCAGGATTTGCGCGCTCTGGTATTCCAGCCAGATTTTTTGATAGCTCGCTTCGTCGATCTCACCATTGCGATACTGCTGTTGGGCGCTATTCCACTGCTGCTCCAACCGTTCGGAGCGGTTCACGGCTGAAGAATCCACCAATTGATTCAGCGTTTTACGATCAAGTTTCTGAACCTCGAATTCCGAGCGTGCTTTCAGTAATTTTTGTCGGGCGTCATTGAAGGATAACTGGTATTCCCGGTCATCCAGCTTCATCAAAATATCACCCTGTTTGACAAACTTGCCCTCGTAAATCGGCAGCGCCACGATTTCGCCACTGATTTTCGGGATGATAGAAATCTGCCGGAACGCTTCGGTCTGCCCCGAGGCTGATACCCGAACGACCAGATCGCCACGATGCGAAGCTATGGCTTCTACCATAACCGGAGCAATTTCAGCACTCGATGGCTCTGGATTTGTTTCGGAAGAATTCTCACCTGGCGCACCAGAACGAGCATTTTTAATTTTAGGAATAAAATAGGCCATCAGCACATAAGCCAATAAAACAGTGATGAGCAGAATGAAGACCAATCGCAAGTATTTTTTCGACATGTTTCTGATCCCCACTAAATTTGATATCAGAACTGGGTTATCATGAGGCAGGAAGAGAGCGCCAAATAATATTAATTAAAATATTCTATTTTTGCAATAGAATTTTTAGAGATCGACTGTTTTTTGCATACTTTTTCAATTTGGGATACTTCCTAAGTACACCATTTCATAATTTCTTGTAGAGTTATTAAATCCCATTCTGCTGAAATATTCAAAGCGAGAAGTAATTAAATTCGTTGGACACGACTTTATTTCAATTATCAAAGTATGACTTAATAGACCACGTCCATGAGACCTTATTAACCTTAGTAGCATAAGATAATCCGCTGATGCTAAACCTTATTAGCATATTTTCTTTAAAGGAATATGCATGATAAGGTAATAAGGTTGGTGCAGTCCCGGGTCGGCATTGTTGCTAAGGTTAATAAGATTTTTTCAGCCAGGGGAATGGATCAAATCCTATGGACCCTGTTGAATTTGGCACATCATTTCATAATTTCATGCAGGAGCATTTTAGGATTATCATGCTAACTCCAACCTACGAAGCAGAAATAGTCAAAGGCGACAGGAATTAATCCTGCTAAGCGGGATTTTAGTTTTAATAATTGGACGATTGCAAACCCTACCAGGATTTTTGAAATGATGCACTAAGCAATCATGCGGGAAATTAATGATCAGCCAGCCATCCATTAGAATGGAATTGAGATTATGAATTAAAGCGCTAAATAGGAGGCAGGGTCGAAACCGAATAGGCCCAAACCTCATTGTTCTGGAGGATCGAGTGCTAAAATCATCTTGCCCAGAATTAGCTTGATTTTTCGCGAATCTTATGCTATCTTAAAATTGAAAATCAAACATCTTTTGATCGTTAGTTAGGTGGACCAAAAACAATTGGTGAACTCACCGGATTTGTGCTTGCTTGCGACCATAACTGTCCCATGGAAAGCTCGGCAGTTTATTGGGGCGATTGTATTCGTCATGTTAATATGAGGCAGAATAATATGCTGGATTATCATATTCATACCAAACGTTGCGGCCATGCCACGGGCGAGATGTACCAGTACGTGGAACGAGCGCTGGAACTGGGGCTGCAGGAAATGGGTTTCAGCGATCATTTTCCATTTCTGGATCGGGAGCGGCCCGAACTCGCCATGCCATTATCGCAGTTGCCCGATTATGTTCGAGATGTGGAGCAACTCCGAAAAGAATATCCACAGCTCCCCATTCGCCTGGGCGCTGAGGTGGATTACTTTCCCGAACAGGAACAACAGATTGGTCAGGTGCTCGCCCAGTATCCCTTCGATTATGTCATCGTCGGCGTGCATTTTATTGGTGAATGGAATTTCGATAATCGGACGGAGATGGCGGAATGGGACAGGCGAGACGTCAACGAGGTTTATGAGCAATATATCCAATTGTTGCAGCGGGCCGCCGGCTCGGGGTTGTTCAATATTATCGCCCATTGTGATCTGGTGAAAATTTTCGGCTATCGACCCACCAACGATTTTCATGACCGATGGGAGGCGCTGATCCAGAGTTTTGCTCGAAATGGATTGACTGTCGAGATCAGCACGGCGGGATTGTACAAGCCCGTTGGGGAGATCTATCCATCAGAAGAAATTATTGGACTATTAGCGAAATATCATGTTCCCGTTATCATCAGCTCTGATGCGCATCGGCCTGAGCATGTGGGCAGGGACTTTGATCGGGCGATTCGATTGGCACTGAAACATGGCCTCAATACTGTGAGCCGATTTGAAAACCGAAAGTTGATCGAGCAGGTGGCAATGAAATGGCGGTTTTGATTTCAGTTTGAAAAAAGCTCCGTGAATGGTTGGCATAAATGGGTTGCCGCTTTAGAAAGATTTCCTGATAAAAAATTTTAATTGATTTTCAGCTCTTTTTTTATTATAATATTTCAAAGGAGCTGGATGATGCACGAAATCGATCGGGTGCTAAAAATTTTATCGGGGCGATTTCCGCATGTTTTCATGAAATTGCTATTTGGGGATCGGACTGACGTGGAGTTGCTGGGGCTGGAAGATACGCAATTGAATATACCCGAGTATCGCAGCGATAAGATTTTTCGACTGCGGCATAATAGCCGAGAAACAGTGTTGAATCTGGAATTCATGATCCAGCCGCGCAAACGAATGCTTAGCAGCTTTGTGATCAAAACCGCTTTGCTCATGGCGAATTATGCGCTGCCAGTTGTGACCGTGATCGTCTATCTGGAACGAGGTCGGTACCGTGATTTTCCAGCACTACTTGAAAATCAGATTCTGGGGTTTCGGAACCGTTTTGGATTGGACAGGGTTTTGCTCTGGGAACATCGGGATTTGATCGAATCGGGTGAATTGCTGGAGTTAGCGCCACTCTTGCCTCTGCTTTATGAGCAGCCTGCCATTGAACTTTTGGAGAAAGAACGGCAACTTATTCACCGGATTCCGGATCGACAGCAGCGATCAGATCTGGTTGCCCTGGCCATGATGGTCGCTTTTCGAAAGTACGAAACGAGATTCATTCAAGAATTCTTCAAGAAGGAGTATCACATGTTAAAAGAATCAACTTTTGTACAGGAATGGATTAAAGAAGGCAAAAAGGAAGGAATAAAGGAAGGAATAAAAGAAGGTAGAAAGGTGGGATTAGAAGAGGGGATTGAATATGGCAAAATGGCGTTACTGTTGCATCTGGTTCGAACCAAGTTCAAAGCCATTGACGCCGAGATTGAATCTCAGATCAAAAAACTGCGAACTAACCAGATCGATGATCTAAGCGCTCAATTGTTTACCATGGAAAAGGTAGAGGATTTGGCCAGGTGGCTGCGGATGAATAGCAAGGCCAAATAGCAGCAACCGGGTTCCCATTAGCATTTGCAAGTGCCAGGGCATGGTAATTGGTCTGCCAGATCTGAATGACAACATCATAAATTTTCTTTGATGCTCGGGTTTGAACAAGATATTGGTAGCAATTTTTGAGCGATAATTATTGGGAGATAAAAATACAATCATCGACGTTAAGATTATCAGGCGCTACTATGGCGCCGATCCCAGATTTGCCATGAGCAACCCACTTTTTGCTGCGCCACATTTTGGGTTTCCGATATAACGGATCAAGGGCGTGGGAAATGACATGGGAGATGATTGAAGCTGATCACTGCCGCATCATCAAAGCTGCCAGAGAAGAAGTTGTCCAAATATCGAATCAAATTTTATTCAACAGCAACTCTCTTTCTGTCCGATCAAAAATTTTATCCAGGAATATCCCGCCGATTCATCTGCCAAAAAGCCAACGCCATAGAAACGATGACCAGCAGGGACAGCACTAAAATGTTGGCAACGAAACCAAACTGTCCAATCATGATCTTCTGCGGCTGATAATAATTAAAAATCGAAGCGTGGCTGAGGAAGCCGATTTTAGGCCAGAGCTTAGCGATGTAATTCAAAAAGTAGAAAAACAGCGTGATTCCTGCGGCACGTAATGTCACCCGATTGCCCTCTCTGGCGAAAGCAGCCAGAAAAAACGTGTATGCGTTGATCGTCACCATCAGCAGCCAGAGGTTGATGCCAGTCAACATGAGTCGGGAGAAAGATAAATTGGAAAATTGCGGATAGACCAGAGTCCCTAAAGAAGTTCCGAGCCAGCAGCCAACAATTACAATCAACAGAGCGAACAAAGAAAATAGCCATAAGGAAAAAGCAATTTCCAACCGTTTGACAGGCAGAGAAAACAGCAATTCCAGCGTCCCGTCTTCAATCTCACCTGCAATATGTTTGGCAGGCAACATGATGGCAATGATAGCTAAGAAGATGAGCACGAACGGATGGTTGTAGCCAAAGGCAATGGCGCCACTGATGGAAAATTGCGCCAACCATTGGTCATTAAAATATTGCTGAACAATGGGCGGAAATTTTTGGATGAACATTTGAGCCATATTTAAAAAATCCGCTTCCACGACCAGCATGAAAATCATGAACTCCAGTGTTCCCAGCATCAACAATGCCAGGATCAAAAATTTCACATGCTCGCGAAGCGTTTTCAGAATATAATTTAAATTGATCAATGCTTAGCTCCTTTATTGAATCTACCCTTCCGAAGGTTTAGAACCTTCGGAAGGGTTTCTATCATCAATGTCCTGCTCTTAGAAATATCCTGCCGAATCCGCCAGAACGGCTTCGGAAGGTTTCTTGTTACGATGCACCAGCATAATAAGCCAGAAAAATATCCTCCAGATCAGGCTCGGGAAAGGTCAGATCTTCGATCGGCA
>CAZYNP010000133.1:0-5593 GCA_964647995.1 uncultured Cytophagia bacterium | reverse complement strand
AAATTCCAAATCCTAAATACCAAATCACAAAATCCAAATCCCAAACAAATTCTAAAGATCAAAATTCAATCTCCCATGGCAACATCCGTGGCGGTTCTATCGTGCATGAGATTATCTTTTTTGCAAATGAAAACCTGAATCCTTGGATTCTCAAAAACAAATCCCTGAATTCTGAGGCCTTTCATTCCGCCAAAAGCCGGAGCGTCCAGTGGCGATTCTGAGAGCAAAAATATTGGTCACAAAAACGGAACGAACACAAAAATTTTCTTTCAATTTGCCAGTCGCGGGTATCCTGTCATCCGCAAATAACTTCATCGTTCCAAAATCATTTTTTCCGCTTTCACAAACGATGGGGCGGTCATTTGGTAGATATAAATTCCCGATGGCAAATCGCCGGCATCGAAAATCACTTTTTGCCAGCCCGGCGCCTGTTCTTCATCGACGAGGATTTCCACTCTTTCGCCTACCAGATTGAACACTTCCAGCGTAATCTTCCCTAACTGGGCCACATAATATTCAATGGTCGTGCTGCCATTGAACGGATTGGGATAGTTCTGGCCCAATACATAGGAAGTGGGAATCAGCGGCTCCGTCGGCCCAGCAGAAGTATCGACCTGCAACGTCCTGCCAATTGTTTCCAGCAATGGCTGGTTGGTTCCCAGGTCATCCTGACTCAATTCCCAGATGATCACGCCGCCCAATTTTTTCTGCTGGACATATTCGCACTTAATCCGCACGGAAAGCGTGTCGTCAAAGCTCAATAATTTGGTCCGATTCGGATTGATAAGATAAGGCACCTGGGACAGGTTATCCCAAAAATAATTCCAGCCCGCCGCCAGCAAGGGGACGATTTCATTGTAGCGTCGATCGACACAGCCAGTGCTCGGCCCATACAATTGACTGGCGGAAAATTCTTTGCCGTAAAAGGGAATCCCGATAAAAACTTTTTCGCTGGGTAGGCCACGGGAGAGCAGATAATGAACGCCTCGATCCACCGAACCCTCGGGCTCATTGGCAGGAGCATACAGCGGCGAATTATGCCCGGCATGATTGGTCCAGGAACCGTGAAAATCATAGGTCATGCCACCGATCCAATCGGTATAATTTTTCAAGCTGGCGAAGTCGAACCATTGGCCCGACCAATTGCTCACCGGCACGGCCATGGTCAGCAACATGTTCGGTCTGGCTGCATCGAAGGCGGCTCGCAATTCCTGCATCAGATGGTTCAAATTGGCACGATCGGCCTCGGATTGGGGAAACTCCCAATCGATATCAGCGCCATCGTAGCCATTATTCACGCAGAAATTTTTGACATTTTCCACGAACCTGGCTCGGGCTGTGGCATTTGCGGCCATCGGAGCAAAGCCATCGCAATTGCCCCAGCCGCCGATGGAGACCATGATCTTTTTTCCCGCTTGATGCGTTTGGGCGACAAGTTGGGGATAGAGAAAATTGTCGTACATTGCCAGACTCCCATCCGCATTGGGCCAGATAAAGGCATGGGCGATATGAGTGAGATGGTTGAACGCCACCTTCTCGGCAGGATAACTGCCGCGTTGCCAGGCAGCGTAATAGCCCACCACTTTCGGCGCCGGCGTGGTCTTGCAGGTCAAAAAAGACACTAAAAAAATCAGCAGCAAAAGTGATAACAATCTCTGATTCATGTGGTTGGCCTCAAATGGCTTTGGTTGTGCTCACAGCCGCATCGAAGCGACTCACCTTTTCGCAGATCAAAAGCGCCCGGAATCCAAAAAGTGATTTCGAAAAGCGTCCATAATGTGAAAAACATACTCGGCAAAATTTGCCATGAATGACGAGAGACTCTCAGACGATAATCGATCTGAATAATTTCTGTGGCGGTACTGATTCCGTGGTCGAATTGATTGACCGCAGAAGCAAAACTACCACAAACAGGTTCTTTGACAAATTTTGCTTTTTATTTAACTCACTTCCAGGATGTGGTGTGTTCATGAAAAAGTAACTGGTGTTTAGCTAAAAATTCACCCGCACCCCCAAAAGCACTCGCCTTGGATTGAGAAACAATGGTGCGGTGAACCAACCAATATCGATGTGATCCTTCTTCCATTCGCCCAGCTTGTCGTTGCCGTGCTGGTCCCCGCTTTCGAATGGCAGGTGCAGCGAATTTTTGTAGCGATCGAATTGAGCCGTGCTCATATTGCCGAACGACAGCCGCTTTTGATTGAATAGGTTCTGAACCGTCACCACCAATTCTGTGTTAACGTTGGCGAATCGGAACAACTTCGATGCCCGCAGGTCCACATTGGAATAATCCACGATTTCGATCTTCTTCTGCTGTTCTTCTGGCTCCTGGGGGTTGATGATCTGCTTGCCGCCATCGCGCCATTCCAAGAATAAATTAAACAGCAGCCCGGCGAACGGCTTGATGTGGAACAGGCCTGGCCCCCAATCCTTCGGTGTATGCAGATTGAGGTTGATATTGGCTTTCGGCAGCGGCTCGGTGATAATCAGATTGGCCCAGCGCTGCTCTTCGTTGGCCCGGAGCCGATTCTCGAACACATTGGCCAGGCCGCTGCGGCCGCTGCTTTGCAGCATGTATTCGTAATTGCCCCAGAAGGTGAAGAACCGCCCCAGGTTCTTCTCGAGCCGCAGCTCGATGCCCCGAATATCCCGATAGGCGTCGGGGAAATATTTGTTCACCTGCAGCTCTTCGTAATAGTCGATATAAGTGCGGCTCAGCGGCTCGTCCTTCACGTCTTTGTAATAGAAGGTGACATTGAGCAGAAAACTGGACAGGAAGCTCTGCTCGTAGCCGAACTCATAGGCGATGGTTTTGGCCATGGCCAGCTCAGGCGTGGGCACAATGGTACCACCGGTGGAAATGGATTGATTATAGAGAAAATGGATATTGGGCCGCTGATAGAAATGGCCGTAATTGAAATAGAGTTTGCTGCTCACCGTAATGGGGAAGGCCACGCCCAATCGAGGCGACAGGCGGAATTGGGTCTTGTTTTTGCCAACTGGCCAGCCCGGCGGCTGATCCAGCATGTCTCGAAATTCCACCCATTTCTCCCAGGAGCCGAATCGTCCCGGCAGATACTGGTAGGTGATGTTGTAAAAATTGCTATAGTCGATATCGAGCGGATGTCGCACCACATAGGATTTTTTATTGGGATTAAAGTAATCGGCCCGCAAGCCGACATTGGCGATCATGCCCTGGAATTCCAGTTTGTCCTGTAGATACAGCCCGATCTCCACTGGATGGACCTTAAAATATTGCCAGGTATCGGGCGTCCAACTCTGCTCGGATTGCAGCCAGGTGCCTGAGTTCACTGACAGATAGTTATATTTGATATTGAAGCCGGTTTCGATCTGATGATGTCGTCCCCATTGCGTGGTGAGATCGCCCTTGAGGTTGGCCAACCAGGAATATGAAGTATCGGCTGCCTGAAGACCACCATAGAGCCAGAAGAAATTGGTGATGTCCGTGAGCCAGTTGGTGGAAGCATTGGGCGCGCCCATTGTGGGCACATTGAGCACCCGAAACGAATCCACATAGGTCCAGGCATTGGCCCGAGTGGTATCCAGCCCAAATGGGATGACCTCGTGATCGGCGTAGCTGAACTGGAAATCGATGGTATAGAACGTGCGAGGCGTGATGGTATGGGTGAATTTCGCGCCAGCGATGATGAATCGCTGATCATAATTTTGCAAGCGGCTTTTATTGAACATCTGGATAAAGCCCTCGGAGCCGCCCAGAAGCCGTGCCTGTTGCGCTACTGAAGCCGCGGTGCTGCTAAGGAAATTGAAGCGGCTGGAGTTGTCGATCAACGCTCCGCCGAATGTCGAAGGTCGCCCTGCGGTGATGGTATTGACATTGGCATACATGCCGTTCAGCGAGAGCTTCATATTATCACTGAGGCGGGAGGTAATTTTGAGCTGGCTATTCCAATCCACGTAATTATTTCGGGGACCAAGCGGAAACGCAAATTGGGTGTCCTCATACTTGCCTGCCAACAAGAAGGTAGTGTTCTTCAACCAGGTCGATAGGAATGGGATCGGCCCGGTGATGGTGCCCTCCAAAAAGACATCGGGCGTGTTGGCGAAATCATATTGCGGATGTTGCAGCAGCCAGAGTTGCCGTTTTTGTTCGGGCGTCAATTTGGTGTTTTTGGGAAGGCCGATAGCCTCGTAATTCTGGCGCCCCTCGGTCGCCCGTTTCCAGCCGCGAAAATAGCGCAGCTCTGCCGGCACGGTAGTGTCGCCATACGTACCTTTCCAGGCATAGCCAGTTTCCGAGGTATCGGCATAGATGCGGTAGATCAACGATTGATCGCTCCAGGGATTGGTCCCGAAAAATTTCGGCTGGTTGGATGGGGTATAATCCATTTTGAGTGATACCGCATACTTATCGGCAGCGCCCTCTTTGGTAACCACATTCACAAGGCCAGAGCGAAAGCCGCCGTACTTGGCCTCGAAACCGCCCGTGAGCACCTGCAGCTCTTCCACCGAAGTGGAATTCAACGACAGGTAGGAATTTTCGGACCGCGGATCGCGCACTGAAATATCATCGACCCGGACATCGGTCTCGCGAATAGCTCCACCACGAATGCTAAGGCCATGCCCATCATTGCCGGCGACCAGTTCCACGCCTTTTATTTTATTGACGAACTCATCCACTCGCAACACCGGTGCTTCGGCAATGCGCTCGCTCAAAATGATCTCCTGGGTGCCCGAGACATCGGCTTTGATGACCTCCCGCTCGGCCACCACCTGCAGCGCCTCCATTTCCAGCACAGTGGACTCCAATGCAAAATCGATTGTCGTGGTGCGGTCGAGATTGACACGTATCTGTTGTACCACTACTGGCGCATAGCCCATCATCGTCGCTCGAATGCTGTAGGTTCCCGGGGCCACATTCAAAATCACAAAATAGCCTTCCACGTCTGCGGCAGCGCCCAATTTGGTTTCCAGTTTCAGCTCTTTACCGAACTGCCAGATGCTCTCAATAATCACATTGGCGCCGGGCAATGGCTGTTTATTGGTTTTGTCATAGATTTTGCCGGTAATTTTTCCATTGGCAGCATAGCTATTCCCGGAGAGACCAAAGATCATGATCGTCAACAGCAAAATGTCACAGGCGATGAGAACCGATCTTTGTCGTTTCGTCCCAAACATGATTTTTTGCTCCTTCTGATAACGTTGTTGGATGCATCATCTATCATCGAGAATAAGATCAACGCCCATAAACAATGATTTTTAGATCCGCATGAGAACCGAAGCCAGGATGTGTCACAAGTCGAAGCGAACAGATAGAAATAGACGGGAAATTTTTCATACTGAATTCTCGAGACCCGTTCGATTTTATTTAGCCATTAAGTAACTATGATCTCGAAGCTGATGGTTAGATTGGCTGTGTTAAATATAATCCAAACTTTTGAGTTTGTCAAGAAGCTTTTTATTTTACCAATTTTTTTTTCTTGAAATGGGGGCTTTATTTGATTATATTAGCCACTAAATTCAAGCGACCCCAAAGCTTTTTCCTGAAGCTGCAAGTGATGTTATCCGACATGTATAACCAACCACCACCGACATTTTAAACCAACCACCTAAA
>CAZYNP010000132.1:0-5688 GCA_964647995.1 uncultured Cytophagia bacterium | reverse complement strand
TTGGAGAAAAATAAATCAAATCGCCGTTCCTTAGCCTTGTAGGACAGGTTGCCAACCTGTCCTACATCGCCTCCAGCAATAAAAATTTCTCAAACTCCACCCTCAATTTCGCCACTGGCCCCTGAACCGTCCCGTAATCTTTTCCATTCACATAATCCACCACCTGGTACGCCCTTTTTTCCAGACCCCGCAACTCAATCTCGCCCTGCCATTGATCCGCATAAAACGCATAGTACATCTTCCCGTCTTTTTGAATCGCATGGGCTTCGGGCCTGTCAAAACCGATGTCGTACAAATGACCCAGATAGGTTCCCGTCGAGAGCATCTTCTCTTTATAAATTGAAACCCATTTCTGCCACCACTGCTCTTTCTCGGGGGTGAGATCGACTCGAGATTTCTTTTTGGCGCCGACGGGCCAGGTGAATTTGGTGCCCACCACGCCGCCAATGCCGACCGTTGAGGCAAAGTCATTGTGCCCATCGCTCAGCTCCACATGGTCACCGTAATAAGCAGCCGATGGCCCCATCAATGCCTTGAAGGTCTTGCCCTTGAGCCGAATTTGCCAGGAGCTTTCGGGATCAGAGGCTACGGACTGGTTAAAATACGGCATGGTGAAGAACGAATAGGCTGTGCCGCAAGGACAGAGCTGAATCAACGCATCGGGCTTAATACTGAGGGCTGTTTCATAAATGATTTTGAAAAATTCAGGCACCTTTTCCACCGATTCCTCGGGATAGGCGTGATGGTGGGCTGGATTGTAACACGGCGGCGCCGCATTTAAATGCTGACCATCGATCTTCAGCCCATCGTAGTCCCAGTCCTTGAAAATTTTGATAACCAGATTTTTCGTGTATTCCTGAACATTGGGGTCGGCAGGGCACAAATAAAAAGCATCCCACCAGCTAATCGCTTGCTTCGACCCGTCCTGGTTGAGCAGCACATAATCGGGATGATTTTTCATCAAGTCGGTGTTAGGATCGACGGCCAGCGGCGCCCACCAGAGTTGGGCTTTCAATCCCTCGGCGTGAATGCGATCGACAAATTTTTTCATATCCGCATCGCCGTTGGGATATTTATCTTTCACCAGATACCAATCGCCTTCCGAGGTCTGCCAGCCATCATCGAGACAGGCCCATTCGAAGCCCAGTCTTTTGACCATGGGCAGGGTGCCGTAAATTTGATCCATCGTAAAATTACGCTCATAGCCCCAGGCGCACCAGTTCGGCGCATAAGCCGAGGCAGGCGGCTCTTTGAATTCGATGCCCTGCTTGACCATCATCCGTCGATAATCCACCAGCGTCTGAAAATAATCGCCCTGATGCACGGCCACGAAAGTCCGAAACGTCGTCAGGCTTTCGCCTGGGGCCAGATTTTTGTTCACTCGATAAGAAATTCCCACCGTTGCCTGATTGCTGTCGGGCATAGCTACGGGCAGCGAGACCAGCTTCGGCACCATTTCCAGATGGCCGACTCCGATCCCCACATCTTTGCGCCAGACATCGCAGACAGGCGTACCACCGCCATAGTCTGAGGCGTTCATGCCCATGAAATTATTCTGGGAAAAACCCGCTTTCAGCGGCAAGACCCAATCGGGTCGGCTTTCATACGAGCCAGTTTGATAGGACCAAAACGCTGGCTCATCGTTCCCCGCACTTTTCGCCTGAATCGAATAACGATTATTTGCCCACTGATCGATAATCAAATCGGAATTGGTGATGTTGGTGTACTTCACCTGGAACACCGCCATGGCAGGGAAATCATCATACAGGATAATCGAAATCTCTTTGCGCAGCAGGGAATCTTCGCCCACAATCTGATACAATTTCCCCGTTCCAATTTGGTCGGTCACTGGCGCTGATGTTTGAGCCTTGAAAACGAAATCGTTCACCGCTTTGCCTGCAATAGTGACAAATTCAGAAGGTGAAAAATCGCCCAAACGATTTTGTTGATTGTCGAATTTGGCGATGACCCGACTATGAAGTTGCTGGTTGAATTCGATGCGGATGTTTTTGCCAATAACCTGTACGGCAGAGTTATCTACCTGACCACAGGAGATTAATATCGTTATGATGATTAACGACATCGACCATAACAACCAATTTTTTGAATATTTTCTTTTCATTGTTTTTCCTTTCTGATTTTTAATATTGATAAATCCGCTTTTAAAAAGACACCTATGTCATTCCGAACGCAGCGAGGAATCCATTAATCCACGGATTTGCTGGGACATTTAGATTTCTCCCTTCGGTTCGCCTAGGCGAATCTGCCTCTGGCATGATCAAAATGACACGGAGTTGCATGTCATTCCGAACGAAGTGAGGAATCTGGATAAGAACAAATTAATTTGAACAGCCATATCCCTCACTCCGCTGCGCTCCGTTCGGAATGACATAAGATCACCTGTCACCTCAAATGGAGTTAGGAATCTGATAACCAGCTAAATTTCAAAGTATAAATCTCTCCACTGGGGATTCATTTTCTCAATCAAAGCGATTTTCTTTTCTCGACGCCATTTTTTCAATTGCTTTTCACGTTCGATTGCTACCCGAACATCTTCGGTGATTTCATAATATACCAGCTTTTTCACATTATATTTTTTTGTAAAACCCTCAACCAAACCCTGTTTATGCTCCCAGACCCTTCGCTTTAAATCATTGGTGAAACCGATATAAAGAACCCCTGAAATACTGGATAGAATATAAACATAATATTGCTTGGATTGCATTTGAAAGTACTCCGATCTTTTTCAGTTTACAACCAGAAGATTTCTACCTTCGGTGCGCCTAGGCGAATCTGCCTCTGGCGTGATCGAAATGACATGATTCAAATTATCATTTCGAACGGAGTGAGGAATTTGACTAAAAAAGAAATTCTATTGAACACCAGATTCCTCACTCCATTGCGTTTCGTTCGGAATGACATTAAACCAGCCGTCATTCCGAACAGAGTGAGGAATCTGATAATCCACCAATCAATTTGAACAGCCAGATTTCTCATTCGGCTGCGCTTCATTCGAAATGACATTATAATGCTTAGTCGTACTTTTCTAAAATTTTCAATGCATTGCTTCGATAGATTTTCTTGAGAATCTTATCCGACAACCCGAACCCATTCAGCGCCCAGTGATAGCCAAACTGATCCGTCTCATAAAAATGTTCGTCCAGGCTCTCCAGAATCCGAAAAGTGATGCGATACATTTCTTTGTCGAATCCCATATCCGTCCCATAGACCAGTCGGTCCTGATATTTTTCATAGAACTTTGCTACGAACCGAGGAATGGGGGCGGTTTCGGCATAGCGGGCTGAAATATCGGCGTACAGGTTGGGATATCTATCCAGCAGCTCGCCCAGGCGATTCAGATCATAGCAGAGGTTCATAAAATGACAGGCGATGAAAATCGTGTTGGGATGGCGTTGTAAGGTACGTTCAAAAATCTCGATCATGCCCGCATGTCCCACAATATCAGGCTGATTGTCCAGTCGCCATTCCATGGCATTCATCAAGCCGTCATTGGTGGAATCCATGGGCTGGTACATCCAGATGGGATCGGCAACATGCAGACTGACGGGGAGGTGAAGCTCAGCGCATTTCTCGAACAGCGGATCCATGCGGGGATCGTCGGGGTGCATGCCATAGGCTTTCACTGGACCATAGACCAACCCTTTGCCCTTATCGCCCAGCTCGCCCACGCCTTTGGCGCCAACTTTGACGCAACGCTCCAATTCAGCCACTGCCGCTGGCCCAAATCCTGGTTGATCATACCCTGTATAATCAAAGCCGCACCAGACATCGAACCTGTCGGGATATTTGGCATACTCGGCGTAAATCGAATCAAATTTTGCACCGACAGCCATCGTCAGAATGATCGTTTTCTCGATGCCGACCTCGTCCATATTTTTTACCCATTGAGCGATCTGCTCTGGTGTTTCGGCGTACGGATGGGAGTGCAGATCGATGATCGGGTATTTTGCCCGCTGGATATTGGAGATCGGAATTTTGTAGATCGATTTAGGACGATAATTTTTGAGAAGAAGCCTATCTGGAGGCGTTTGGGCGTGCACGATGATAATCAAGAAAAAGAACAGCAAAAAATTAATTCCTGCAAAGATGATATGATGCTTTCCTGGATTCATTGAACACCTCATGGTTTTTTAAATTATTTCTTTCTCCCACGGTAATGAAGTCAAATTCCAAATGGCAATAACCAAATCCCAAATAATTCACAAATTCGAATATTCAATCGCTGAAAAAATTTAAATTCATCCAATGGGTTTTGCTAAGACTTTCTGATTGAACCAAAAATTATTAGCTCATTTTGCTTAAAATTTTGATATTTCAAAAATTGAGATTTATCTAGAATTTGTCATTTGGAATTTATTTTAATGCTGGATATTTCTCTTTAAAATAATCTATCGGCGCAGGCATGGTATATCGCTTGTCCTTCAGTCCCAGAACATTATTGTTCAGCGATTTAAAGCTATCAAACAAAATCCTGCCAGCGTTGTCCAATTTGAAATAGTTGATTCCCAGGTCGATGATTTTTTCGTTGCGTTCAGGCGGCCAGATTCTCACGTTGTAATCGATCATGTTCGCTCCAGCGAAGAAAATCTGGCGATTGCCTTCCCACATTGAACTGATGATGAATCGTTCGGTGAAGCCCAGATCGACCTCGATGCCTTTCAGGACAAACGAGCCTGGCGCAACATTGGGAATCATGAAATAGCCGTTTTTATCGGTCTTGATGCGATAGCCTTTGGATCCTTCTTTGCCCTCCTGAATAAATTTATTGACGATTACTACCGTGATGTTGGCGGTTTTGGATTCATAAAGATCATCGATGCCGTCATTTTCCACCAGCACAGCGCCCACGAGCAATGATTTGCCCGCTTCAGGCTCTTGAAAGACCATTTTTTGAGTGGTGCCGCAGCCAAGCAAATTAACCAATGCAACTGACAGCAAAAACGAGATTAATCTTTTTTGCATTTATGTCCTCATCGATTTTTATTTGTCTGTTTTATGATTCTTCACTAAAAGGGATATTTGCGTCATTCCGAACGGAGTGAGGAATCTGGTTCACCGCAAATTCGCTTGAACTTCCAGATTTCTCACTGCGGTCGAAATGACACAGAGTTACTTGTCATTCCGACCAGCCAACGGGCAGGGAGGAATCTGATAACCAGCTAAATTTCAAAGTATAAATCTTTCCACTGGGGATTCATTTTCTCAATCAAAGCGATTTTCTTTTCCCGCCGCCATTTTTTTAATTGCTTTTCACGTTCGATGGCTACACGAGCATCGTCAGTGATTTCATAATATACGAGCTTTTTCACATTATATTTTTTGGTAAATCCCTCAACCAAACCTTGTTTATGCTCCCAGACTCTGCGTTTTAAATCATTGGTAAAGCCGATATAAAGAACTCCTGAAATACTGGCGAGGATATAAACATAATACTGTTTGGATTGCATTGGTAAATATTCCGTTTTTTGTTCAGTTCTACTACCTATCTACTCCCCGCAAACTGGCGGGTTAAAATATCAACATTTCATCTGTCATTCCGAACTGAGTGAAGAATCTGGTAACCCACTAATTCACTTGAACAGCCAGATTCCTCGCTCCGCTGCGCTCCGTTTGGAATGACATGGTATCGCCTGTCATTCCGAACGAAGTGAGGAATCTGGTAACCCA
>CAZYNP010000131.1:0-5733 GCA_964647995.1 uncultured Cytophagia bacterium | reverse complement strand
CAATGGCGCCACTGATGGAAAATTGCGCCAACCATTGGTCATTAAAATATTGCTGCACGATGGGCGGAAATTTTTGGATCAGCATTTGAGCCATGTTTAAAAAATCCGCTTCCACGACCAGCATGAAAATCAAGAACTCCAGCGTTCCCAGCATCAGAAATGCCAGGATCAAAAATATCGCATGCTCTCGAAAGGTTTTAGAGATGTAATTGAGATTGAGCAACTCGCTACTCCTTCAAGAAAAGCCCTACATCTGGAGCGGTTTTTTGACTTATTGATCTGCTCCAGCATAATAGGCCAGAAAAATATCCTCCAGATCAGGCTCGGGAAAGGTCAGATCTTCGATCGGCAATCTCGCCAGCGCCCGCAGCAGGTGGGGAATGCTGCCTTCTACCAGATACACGCAGCGCTGGCCGCTCCATTCCATTAATCGGGTCTCTGGGATGGCTGGTGGCTTATCTTCGATTTGATTTTTAAAAATAACAATCAATCGTCGGGGTCGTTTCTCTTTTAGTTTCTGTATTTCTTCCAAGGCAACTATTTTCCCCTGGCGAACGATTGCCACTCGCTGGCAGACCTTTTCGACCTCGGGCAGAATATGAGACGATAGAAAAATGGTTTTGCCGTTGTTTTGAAATTCCCACAGAATCTCATAAAACGCCTCTTGAACCAATGGGTCCAACCCTGAAGTGGGCTCATCCAGAATGGCCAGGTCAGGATTATGCTCCATGGCAAACACGATCCCGATTTTTTGCCTTGTCCCATGGGACAGGTGTTTGATCTTCTGGGATAAATTGTGATCTGAAATGCCCAATTTATCGAGCAGGGATTGCCGCAATTCAGGCGGGCGAGATCGAAATTTCGCCGTATAGCTTAAAAATCGAGCCGTGGTCATTTCGCTGTACGGCGAGAAATCGCCAGGCAGATAGCCGATTCGTTCCCGCAGCTCCACCTGATTTCGTTTTAATGGAGTCCCAAATAGCTCGATGCTTCCGCTGTTAGGGCGCAGCAAATCGATTAGCAAGCGGATGGTTGTGGTTTTTCCAGCGCCATTGGGCCCCAGAAAGCCGAAGATTTCGCCCTGCTCGACTGAGAAGCTGACAGCTTCGATGCCAAGGGTTTTGCCGTAGTATTTAGTAAGATTTTTGACCTCAATAATTGACATAAATTTAAACTGAAATTCCTTCATTGAATGGTACATCAACAAATTTTCAAATCCCAGATCTCAAATAGCAAATAAATTTCAATTCACGAATTTCAATAACCAAATTATAGAATGTTTGGAATGCAAAACCTCACTTATGAGTGTACAGAGCTACTGACCGGTGGCTTAACTTTTTGAAATTTTGGAAGAATTCCATTTTTAAGCGACCGGTCAGTCCACCTATAACTAATCTTTTGCTTTGGGATTTGAATTTTCATAATTGGAATTTATTTGGAATTTGCTTTTTTTAGATTTGGAATTTTACATTCCTCAATCAACTTGATTTGATATATCCCCAGACACAAATTCAATCCCAGGCATTGCCTTTCCTTCCCCATCCGTCACCCGAAAATAAAATCCCCATTCGGCCCAACGATTGATGACCTTAACTAAAATTTTGTTCAATCCTGGCTGAAGCGTAACCGTGGCAATGTCATCGTCGATGACGGCACCTCGGATGCGATTCATCCGCCACACTTCCTTATCGTTCAGCCAGACTTTGACCGCCTCGTCGGCGCCCAGGCGCAATTGAGCGACCCGCTGGTCAGGCGATTTCGCATAGATCAATCCATAGGCTACGGCCATGTCCGATTGGGGATACAACGCTGCCAGATTGATGTAGCCATCTCGTCGGCCATCATTGGCCTGCTGCCAGCGGATGGCGGTGGAATGTTCTTTATAAGTTTTCGCCAGGTCGATGCGCTTTTCGGGCGGAAATCTTTTCTGGAAACCATCTTTGTTCTCGAACGGCCCGATCACCCACCATTGCCTTTCTTCAGGCGCCCCGACCAGCCGCAATTGTTCTCTGGCTCGAACCGTATCCTGCTGTTGAAAATACAGGTCCGCCAGCAGCCAGCGAAACCCGATTTCATAAAACCTGGCATCGTTCACCTGAGCCGACTGAATATTGCTTAAATAATGCCGAACTCCCTCCTGCGGATATAGATAAAACAGCTCATTGAAATTGGCATGATATTTCCAAAAATCATCGTAGTCGATATTGCGAGCCAGCTTGAGCAGCATGACTACATCCGAAGCCAGATCATCCTTCCAGATCTGCGCCACCCGATCGAACTGATGATATTTCAAATAAAGCTGGGACAGCATAAATTTGGCCCGCAGCCTGGTAACTGGATTATCAGCCTCAGCGATCATCTTGTTCAGCAGGTCAATGGTTTCCTGCCGATAAACATCATACGCCATGGTGAACAGGAATAAATAACCAAAGGATTGATTGCGGAACAGATCGTTGCCAAGCGATTGCTGAATTTGTCGATAGGCATCCAGGACCACCTTTCGGGCTTGAGCGCTATCATTGCCCACGGCGTACAATCGATTTAATTGAGCCAGCGCTGCATAGGGTATGGGATCGGATGCCAGGGCGTTGTGATACGCCTCGATTGCCTCATCGATATGGCCGAGGAGCCATTGGGTCTGGGCAATATAATTATAAGCACCTGCTTTCAGCTTCCCCTCATTGATTTTTTCCAGATAGCGTTCAAATGCCTGCAATGCCTGTTTATATTTACCCTGATCGAAATAAACCATTCCCAGATGCAGCAATGACACATGAAAATTTTCGTTGATCTTCAATGCCGCCTTGAGCTGCTTTTCGGCCTGCTTGAAATTTCCATACCAGGTATAGATTTCGCCCTGGCTGTCGTACGGGTTCGGCTCATTGGGAGCAAGCTGCTGATATTGGCCAAGATAGGCAATCGCTTTGGGCAAATCGCCGATGAACCCATGCTCGTAGCCCATCTGATTCAGCGCCAGCTTGAAATTCGGGTCAATTTGCAGCGTTTTTTGCAGGTAATCGATCGCCCGCTGGCGGTCGTTCAGGCCATCAAAAAACTTGGCGAGGTTGAAATTGGCCTCCCGATCATCGGGGTGCTTTTGCAGCCATTGTTGATGCGCCGCCATGGCAACCTCCAGATCCCCTTTCAGGGTGGCGTTGATCAAAGCGATATGGTACAGATCCTGTTCCGTGGCATGGTCTTTTCGCTGCAGCAGCTTCTCGTAAATCTCGCCTGCTTCTTTGATCATTCCCTCCTGGCTATAGGCACCTGTCAGGCGGAGATAGGCAGTAACAAAGTTGGAATCGATAGCGATCGCTTTATTGAGCTGGGTGATGGCGTCTTGATAGAATAATTTGTTCAGGTTTTCCACACCATCAGTATAATAACGCCACGCCTCCAGGGAGTTGGTCGATAGCTCGGCAATCCCTTTGTTCGCCTCAGCCATTTCCAGCGAGACATTTAAGTCAGTCTTAATTTTCTCGGTTAATTGATCGACCATGGCAAAGATCTTTTCCAGCCCAGGCCCCTCGACGCTCTCCTCTTTCAACACCATTCCCTGGTTGGGCTCCTGCAATTTGACATTGATCTGCAAATCATCGCCGTTTTTGCTGATATTGCCAACCAGGATGGCCTCCACATTCGCCTCTTTGGCCACGATGGCCGCCAGATCCAGATCGAGGCTCTGGGGCAGTTGGCCGTTATGGGTGCGTTCCAGAATTTCATGCAGCCGCTCGGTGCTAAGGACCGATAGCGAGGAGGATTGCGACAGGGCACGGATGAACATCTCGGTCAAGCCCTTTTGCAGCCACTGCAAGTTTTGATCGCCTGTCTGATTTTGAAAGAACATCACGGCAATAGAACGCCGCTCCCGTGGCTCTAACTGGATAGTCGTGGTCAATTTTTGATTCTGACGGGTGGCAGTGATGTCGTTGGAGAGTTTGATTTTGCGTTTTTCGGTGCTTTGGTCACATGCGATAAAGTTGAGGATTAATATGACCAGGACAAAAATTAAAAATTTTATTTTCATAAATGTTATGACTCCATTACATATTTAAATCATTCTTCCAATCCCAACTGCATAGCTTTTGATCTTCAGAGGTTTGCAAGTTGTTTTTATAAGTCGGAAATCGGCGGCAATTGCAGCCGCAGTTGGCGATGAGGCCTATCACTTCAGAAATTGTACATTCGGAAATTTCTCATGTATCCCTTCTGTCTCTGGTATTAAAGAAATAGGATCACCAATTGTTGGATACTGGTTAATAAAAATTAAATTGCTAAGATGAGCTCTCATTGATTCAAATTCGGGGATGCTTCGATTATAATATAGCCATTCTATACAACGATGTCTTAAGGTACTTAAAAATAAATGTAAACTTAAATTGACTTGTTCACCATCTTGGTTCTTTGAAATAGTGGAAATTTGCCGTACAACAGGAGAGTTGTAGTTCCATTTATTTATATCTGCTGAATTGACCTCTCCAGGCACAATAATCCATTCCGTATCCAAAGAAAGTACCATTTGCGGGCAAAGACTTGTCGCCAATTTATAATGATTGATTTTCCTCAGGTCTTCGAAAGTTATGTTTGGACCGATACTCCAGAATTCTGAGAGACCTTTAATAAATTGGTTTTTAATTTGTCTAATAATCTTTTTAGCTACCTTGTCTGAAGGTTTCTCTTGGGCGTTGGAATGTGGAGTACTCCTATATGCGATGCAGGCTGTAAACAGATCTGTAATATTAAATTTTCTCGCTAGCTTATAAAGTCTATGTGCTGATTGAAGTACTTTAATGCCATCTGCAAGCTTTTTACAATTATCACCCCAGCTTGATTTTATTTCCATTGCGGCTAAGGCGGTTTCAGCTAAAATGATGGCAAAATCACCATCTCTAAAAATTGGGGCTACAAATCGATCGTCGTAAACTAATACGTCAATCTGGCAAGAAACTTCAAAGTGTTCTTGTTCTTTATCTTTCTGATAAATTAAAAAGCCATCACCAACTTTAAATGTAGAAGGAACAATTTCCCTAATGGCATTTTTTAAAAGGCGTTCTTTATAAGTTCCGTCTGATTGCCAATGAGAATCTCCGATTAAATTACGAACTCTTTGCCCCTGAGCTTTTAGCGCCGTAGCTGTGGAGCCAAAAAATTCTGCTAAGTCTTTAAAGGAGTCTTTAGCCATAAGTTTACCATCTAATTTATGATCTTTAATTGCTTTTTGGTTGCTGAACTTCTTCTGCCGAAACAAACTCAATCCCAGGAATCCCCTGTCCCTTCTCATCCGTCACCCGAAAATAAAATCCCCATTCATTAATCCGATTGCATACTTTGATCTATTACTAAACTTTTGTTAACATCTCGTTCGAACCCTTTCTGCAGCCACTGCAAATTTTGATCGCCTGTTTGATTTTGAAAAAACATCACAGCCATGAAGAACTATAAAGTGAACATTACAATTTCAATGGTTAGAAAAATTCTACGTTTCAATTTAGTAAAATTTAATGGCTTTGTCAATTGAAATTTACGGGATGTTGAAATATTCTATCCAGAGATTCTTTGATGTTTTAGAATACCTCACTAATCATGGATACTCACTGGATTTTGCAGTGCTCAAAGGGATCCCAAAATTTAGCTATTCGTGATTCTTCGGATTCTTTCATTGACACTGTGATTTTAAAGTTGTATATTTCTATCGATCAAATGTTAGACAAAGTTGAATAAAATTTCATCAAA
>CAZYNP010000130.1:0-5861 GCA_964647995.1 uncultured Cytophagia bacterium | reverse complement strand
TTTAAAGACAATGGCAAATACTGTTCTTTTACCACTAATTGGCATTTTTATTGGGCTATCTTTTGCTTGGGCAGGTAATACACAAGCGCTAATGCAATCTAGCGAAATTGATCAGCTTTCGAGGTACCATAGAGGTGGTTTTATAGATTATGTTTATACATATCAGACTGCTATTTTAGCAATTTTGATCACATTAGTATTTTGGTCTTTAGCTGGATTATCAGTATTTGATTGTATGTGGCCAAAAGTTGATAGAAAAGAATTATATTTCGGGATAAAAATTTTCTTATTTTCTATTTCTAGTTTAACCTTTAGAGAGTGTTGGCATATTGTGTTAGGTACCCAGTGGATGTTATTGGCACAAAAACAAATCAAAAATCAAAAATAAAAATAAAAAAAATAAACGAGGAATAAATTTAATGGTTCAATTTGTAACTTTCTTTTTCTAAATCTTTGGTGGTTGATTTCTGTTTTTTCTCAAACACATTTTTTTATTCATTATGACAATCTAAAACTCTTGCCCCCAAAAAAAATTTCCTTGCCTTTCTCCCCAAAATTCATTACAATATCCCAACTAATCAACTCCAAACCCGAATCATCGACCAAGGGAATCAAGCTATAAATATTACTTGACATTTAAAAAAAATCCATTAATTTATAGTAAACGAAGTGAACAAATGTTAGAGTAAGCGCTCTTAAAATTGACTTAAAACTACATAGCAAAAAAAATGGATTATCACCTATGGCTCAAGTGAATAACCAAATTGTTACTATGAAATTGCCCATCCAGCCAAAATTGAGATACAAATTTACCTTTGAAGGTGAATTGAATATTTCACCTTATGTAGCAAAACAGAAGGCAAATTATTATCTGGTTATGCATGTAGGAAATCTGGTCATGGCTGCCGATCCGAATTTAGAATTTCATGAAAGTGGCGCCCGATGGCGGGTTCCCGCTATGCTGACCAATCCCGAGGTTGGTCATGTTGGAAAAATTGGTGGAGTCATTGTCGATGCGGATACAGGAAGCATTATTGAGAATGAAACGACATCAGTAGAGGAAATGCAAGCCAATGCCGAACGTCTTTCTAGAGAAAAATCACTATCACCCTCCGACACACATATCATAAAAAAACTTTCAAATATCAACTGGCAAGCGCCAGCCGCTGATTGATCACTCGCCAGAATGAAGCAATGGCATCTCTTTTCCCATCGAAAAAATCTTCAAAAAAACCTGGGGCATTCAACGCTGGGGGATAGGAATACCGCTCGCCATCGTCGCCAATCTCGGTAACCCAATCGCCTGGCTCATAAGGAAGTTCAATTTCGAATAAATCGTGAGGGTAAAGATAAGGACGGCCATGATCGTTTAAAATGCGATAATCATCGGCTTCAATTCCAATAACAACATAGGATTGTCCTGGTGTCAAATCATGATATTCAATATTTCGTTTTTTCAGTTTTACTGTCACATCTTTTTCAACAAGGAATGGTAAGTTCCTTACCTCGCTTTGAGCAAACAGCAAGGTAAACTTCCATCATTCTTTTTAAAAACTGCTCAACCTTTTAATAATTGATTTAGCTAAATTCTCATTGATTTCTGTATGTCGAGGAACTGGTTGGGATTGCCTGGTATCGGGATTGGTGTACCAGTCATGTTTTTTACCATGCCTGACGAGCACACATCCCATTGCCTCAAGTTTTTTTATCAGCTCTTTTCTTTTCATTTAAGCCAGCACCAGTTCTTCGACTTTTCGAATGTAAGGTACTTCACCAGATTCGATATCCGCTAATAAATCCCTGAGGTTTTCGAGCAATTCCTCTTTGGACAATCCCTGAGTTTGATAATCAGGATAATCCATTAAATGGCCGATATAATAGTCGCCGTCCTGCCAGTAAACATATTTGATTGTTTTCATCATTTTACCTCTGTTTTGCAGAAATACTTCCATCACACCTCTTGCAAATATATAAAAATCTTATATTGAAGTCAAGAAAAAATTTAGCAGTTTTATCTAGTGTTCTAATGATAAATAATCCTGCAACTGAAATTCAAATCTGTCTTTATCAGATGACCTCAAAATTTCCCTTGCCTTTTTCCCTCAAATTCTGTACAATATCCCAACCAACTAATCCATTACAAACCTTAATCATAAACCAGGAGATGCGAACCATGAAGAAATACACCCTAATTTTCCTAATTACCCTAACTACCCTATTACCCAATTACCTAATATCCGCCATAGAAGGCAGGTTCATGCAATTTCCCGACATTCGGGGCGAGAAAATTGTGTTCACGTATGAAGGCGATCTGTGGACGATCGGGCAGAACTGCGGGCTGGCGATTCGGCTAACCACGCATCCTGGCAATGAGTATGCTGCCAAAATTTCGCCCGATGGCAAATGGATCGCCTTCACGGGCAATTATCACAGCGGCGAGAATGTGTATCTATTGCCCATCGATGGCGGCGAGCCGCAGCGATTGACCTATCATAATGGCGGACAGGTGGTGACCTGGACGCCCGACGGCAAAAGGATCATCTTTCGGTCGGGATTTGAGAATACGTTTCGGCCAATTGTGAAGCTGTTTGCGGTCACGCCAGAGGGCACGATGCCAGAGAAATTGCCTGTGCCTCGGGGCGTGCTCTGTACCTTTTCGCCCGATGGCAAGAAAATGGTCTACAACACCCGTGGTCGAGAGGAATACTACTGGAAGCGCTACAAAGGCGGACAGTACCAGGACATCTGGCTGTACGATTTCGATAAAAAAGATTTTCAGAAGCTGACCGATTACGTGGGCAAGAACAGCTATCCGATGTGGATCGGCGATAAGATGTACTATGTCTCGGATCAGGGCAAGAACGGCATTGCCAATATTTACCGCTATGATTTTGCCACCAAAAAGATCGAGCCGATCACCCAGTACGATGACTTTGATGTGCAGATGCCCTCGACCGATGGGAAGAAAATCATCTATTTGCATTCGGGCTATCTGTATGTGCTGGATCCAGCGGTGGGCAAGCCGCAGAAGATCACGGTGCAGATTCCCACGGACAACTGGCAATTGGCCGAGCGCACCATCAATCCCAAAGATTACATCCATTCCATTTCCGTCTCCAACGATGGCGAAACCGCTGTCTTCGAGGCTCGGGGCGATGTGTTTTTGGTGCCGAAGGACAAGAGCAAAGATACTCAAAATCTGACCCGCAGCTCGGACAGTCGGGAGCGCTATCCGCAAATTTCACCCGATGGCAAATGGGTTGCCTTTTTCTCCGATAAAAGCGGCGAATATGAGCTGTATCTCAAAAGCCTGGAAACCGAGGGCGAATGGATTCCACTGACCAAAGGCAATAAAAATACCGTCTATCATCTGGAATGGTCGCCAGATAGCAAGAAGATTCTGTTCGGCAATAAGGATTTTTCGATTTTTTATGTGGATATCGACACGAAAAAATTGATCAAGATCGATTCATCCAATCAATTGAAGAACGATGAATTCTATTGGGAGATCAGCGATTACAGTTGGTCGCCCGATAGCAAGTGGGTGGTCTACTCGTTCGTGCAGTTCAATCGCAATAGCAAAATTTTTCTGTACAGCCTGGAGCAAAATAAAATCTATCCGCTCACCGATGATTTTTATGACAACCTGAATCCCAGCTTCGACGCCAACGGCGAATATCTCTATTTCCTGTCCTATCGCAACTATGGCGTGCAGATGGATGTGTTCGAGGATAACCATATCATTCCCAATCCTGTGAAGGTGATGGTGGTGCAGTTGAAGGCGGGACAGAAGCCGCTGTTCGATAAGGCGTTCGCAGCCGAGAAAAAGACGTCTGGCGAGCCATTTCGCATCGATCTGGATGGCATTCAAAACCGCATCTTTTCTCTGCCTGTGGAGGCGGGGAATTATTTCTTCCTGAAAGCGGGCAAGGGCATGGTCACATACGCTGCGATTGACGATTTTGGCGATGATGAGTATGAGGAAATTTTCAATCCACGAGGCTCGAATAAATGGACGTTGCATGTCTTCAATATGGAAGATGAAAAGGAAGTGTCGCTGGAGCAAAAGATCACCGATTGGAAACTGTCTGCCAATCGAGAGCAGATGATCGCCAAAAAAGAGTCCGATTATCTCGTCAGCAAGGTGGAGAAAGTCTATTCGTCCAAATCGCTGGGCGAAAAGCTCAATCTGAGCAAGATGAGCTACCAGGTTCAGCCCAAAGAAGAATGGGCGCAGATTTTCAACGACACCTGGCGCTGGTATCGGGATTTCTTTTACGATCCGAACATGCACGGTCGGGATTGGAAAAAGATGGGCGAAAGCTATCGCACTTATTTGCCGCAACTGACCTCACGCCAGGATTTGAACTGGCTGTTGTCGCAGATGGTCGGTGAATTGTGCGTGTCTCATACCTACATCGGCGGCGGCGATAATGGTCCGAAAAAGCAGCCTGATAATCCAGTGTTCACAGGGCAGCTTGGTGCGGATTTGAAGGCATCGTCGAGCGGCTATTATCAATTTGAAACCATTTTCGGACCCACGGATTTTGATCGGGATTTGAAAGCGCCGCTGGTGCGCCCCGATATGGATGTGAAAGAGGGCAATTATCTGATCGCAATCAATGGAAAAGAGATCAAGTCTCCTGAAAATCCATACAAGCATTTGCAGATTACCCGAGGCGAGAAGGTTTCAATTACGGTCAATAGCAAGCCAACAGCGACAGGCGCCCGTACCTATCAAATCGAGCCAATCGGCTCTGAATATAATTTGCGCTACAATCGCTGGTTAGCCGATAATATTCAGAAGGTGTTAAATGCAAGCAACGGCGACATCGGCTACATGCACATCACGGCCATGGGCTCGGCCAATGTGGCCCAGTTCGATAAATTCTGGCGGGCGTTCCGTTACAAAAAGGGTTTGATCATCGACGTCCGTGGCAATGGCGGCGGCTGGACCGAGTATTTTATCATCGACAAGCTGGAGCGCAAGATGACGGCCTACAATGTGCTGAAGAATATGGTGCCGTTCCGCTATCCAGGCAGCGTGTCCAATGCCCATCTGGCTGTGGTCACAAACGAATACAATGGCTCCGATGGCGAGGCGTTCATTGAGCATTTCAAAGCCCGCAAGCTGGGAACGGTGATCGGCGTGCCGTCCTGGGGCGGATTGGTAGGCATTGTCAATGGACAAACGACAATTGACAACGGCAATGTCCAGCAATCCAATAACGCTTTTTGGGGTCAGGAAGGCAAATGGCTGGTGGAAAACCACGGCGCCGATCCCGATATTCTGGTCGAGAACGATCCTGCCTCGGTCATGGCGGGACATGATAAGCAGTTGGAGACGGCGATCGAGGTGCTCATGAAAAAGATCAAGGAGCAGCCGTTTGTATTTCCCGAGCGGCCAGCCTACCCTGTGAAGTAGGAAGAATGTGTGGACATTTGGCTAAATCGGGAATGATTCGTGTTATTCTGAAAATGGATCAGGTTTTATTCTGATTGTCACCGCAATGATCCGCCAGTTGGTTGCAGGCCTCAGGCGAGGAATTTTAGCGCCAGGAAGGCCTCAGCCAACTGGACGGACCGAAATGGGCTGCATTTGAGATGTGGGATTTGGAATTAAGGAATATGGGAAATGGTGAGGCGAACAAATTAGTATTCAATGGTCATTTATATCGATTCTCCCGTGCTCAAGATAATTCAAATTCATTGCTTGCCAAATAAGCGGTTGAATGCAAATTCCCTTGCTTTGCAAACTGAGCCTCTATTTCCACCTGTCAGCTAGTTGGCGGATGGTATTTTTCGGTCCCAAATATTAAACGAGCAGACCTCATCCGGACAAGGCCGTTCTTCGATAAACG
>CAZYNP010000129.1:0-5883 GCA_964647995.1 uncultured Cytophagia bacterium | reverse complement strand
ATGATACAATCATGAATAATATCCGCTATGGAAAGCCAGAAGCAACCGATGAGGAAGTTTATGCGGTTGCCAGGCTGGCACATGCGCATGAATTTATCACTCAATTGCCAGAGGGCTACAATACCAGAGTTGGAGAACGGGGTGTCAAACTTTCCACAGGAGAGAAACAGCGGATATCCATTGCCAGAGCGTTATTAAAAGACCATGATATCCTCATTTTTGATGAACCTACTTCAGCTTTAGATGCTCTCACCGAAAAAGCCATCAAAGCAATGCTATTCGAAAAAACCAACGGCAAAACCACCTTTAGTCAGTGGACTAACACAGTCATCATTATCGCCCACCGTTTGTCCACCGTTTCTACGGCGGATAAAATTATTGTGCTGGATAAGGGGAGAATTGTGCAGATGGGAACCCATGAGGAACTGATTCGGCAGCAGGGATTGTATCGGAGGATGTGTGAAGAACAGATGTTGGTGAGTGGTTAGTCGTGAGTGGTTAGTGGTCAGTCGTCCGTTGTAAGTTTCAGTATTCGGAAACAGATCGGGTGGTTAGGCAAAATGATCCTGGATGCTGGTTTCTGGATGCTGGATTTAGCAATGCTTTCCGGATCGAATATCCAGTATCAAGTATCCAGCATCTTTTATCAGAAAATGCCTTCAAAAAATTAATCCACTCAAAATTCTAGTTGCAATATTAAAAATTTTTGTTAAATTATGAAAGAGACCTCAAATTTGTTTTCAGATAAAATCTTTAACGATAACAAAGCTCACAGGAACGATAACAATGTCAAAAAAGACCATCCGATCGATTATTATTGTTCTTATCTTGTGCTTGTGTGTTTTCCTCGTTATCACCTATTTGATCCCCAAAATAAAAAATTCAGTTTCTCATTCTGCTGATGAAAATTCAGCGCAAAGCAGCCAGGAGACGCCATCCCCTACAGAGATTGCGCCGGTCATGGTGGAAGCAACCGCTTCGCATCGTGGCGATCTGGTCGTTCGGGTCTCAGCTTCGGGGCAGACCGAAGCGTTCCGGCAAATTGCCATTACCCCCAAAATAAGCGGCGAAATAGTGGCATTGCCCAGCTTTGAAGGCAAGCTCGTCAAGACCGGCGAACTATTATTCAAATTGGATGACCAGGAATACCAATTATCGCTGCGCGATGCCCGGCAAAGATTATTGAAAGCGCGCTCTGAATTTGAAATCCAAAAACTTGACCGCAAAACGCTAAATCAGATGGTTGATTCATCGGCAGTCACTCGCTCGGAGCGGCTGGAACAAGAGTGGAAAAAGGCCTACCAGCAATATCGCAACGGCGAAATCGACGAAGCCAGCTATCAAAAAATCTGGCTGGAATATCAGAGCGCGCAAATTCTCCGCGGTGTTCGACATGAAGAAATGGTGGCCAGCCGTACCGGATTTTCTTCGGCCCTCATCGATTATGAGCGCGCCCAGCTCAATCTTTCCCATTGCGAAATTCGGGCACCTTTCGCTGGACAAATCGGTGACCTGACTATTCGACTGGGCCAGGTGGTCTCTGCTGGAAAAGAATGCTGCAAATTGGTGGACCTGTCTCGCATTCGGGTGAATGTGGGCGTGCTGGAAAGTGAAGTCCAGCATCTGGCCATTGGGAGAAAAGCCCATATCGAGCTACCTGCATTCCCAGGCGACAAATTTGAGGGTAAAATTGTGACCATCAACCCAATTATCGATCCAGAAAATAAAACCTGTCGGGTGACGGTAGAAATGGCCAATCCAGACAACCGCATCAAAGCAGGGATGTTCGCTTACGTCAAATTGGATGCGCAAATCTATCCCGACCGTCTACTGGTTCCCAGAGCGGCGATATTAACTCGCGATCAACGAAATCTTATCTTCATTATTCAAAGAAATGAACAAGGGAAAAGGCTGGCCAAATGGAGTTATGTGGATACCGGGCTGGAGAACGAGGAATTTGTCGAGATTCTCAATTCCAACCTCCCATTTCAAGCAGGGGATACCGTCATTACCGCAGGGCACTATACTCTGGCGCATGATGCCGAGGTGAAGGTGGCTGGTGGGGAATAGGCAACTCGGGCGTTTGGGCAATTAGAGCGATTGACAATCATACCATGCTGCTAACTTATTAAATGATAATATGGTCCATTTACACAATTCTCGATTTGCCTGATCACCTAATTACCCAATTACCCATTTACCCACTCACCCAAAGAACTAATTAGCCTATCATTCATTCTTTGAAAAAAAACAACCAATAGCCAAACTATGCACATATCACAAATTTCAATAAACCGTCCAGTCGCCACTGCCATGTTCTTCCTGGCAGTAATTCTCATTGGGGTAATATCTCTGTTCCAGTTGCCGGTGGATCTATTGCCCGATCTCTCCTATCCTCGCATCACCATCTGGACAGCCGTTGCGGACATGGGGCCCCGCGAAGTGGAAGAAATGATCACTAACCCCATCGAAGAGGCCATTGGCACCGTGGCCAATATTCGGCGCACGCACTCGGTCTCTCGTAGCGGTCTCTCGCTGGTCACGGTGGAATTTCTCTGGGGCACCAATATGGATTTTGCCACCCTCAGCATTCGGGAAAAGCTGGATCAATTGCGCTGGATTTTGCCCCGAGAAGTGGAACGTCCCAATATTCTCCGCATCGATCCCCGCAGTCAGCCGATTATGGCGATCTCGCTCTCAGGCAGCAACCTGGTTCATCTCAAAGAACTGGCAAAGAATGTCTTCAAGCGCCGGCTGGAGCAGATCGATGGCGTGGCCATGGCAACCGTCACCGGCGGATTGGATCGGGAGATTCAGGTTGAGGTGGATCAAACGGTTCTTCAGGTGCTGAATTTAAAGCCCGAAAACATTGCTCGTGCTTTAGAACTGGCCAATTACAGCATTTCTGGCGGAACGGTGAAAAAGGGTTTGTACCGGTATTCATTGCGAACCCTGGGTGAATTTCAAACTGTCTCGGAAATCGAGCGAGTGGTCGTGGCGAATAATCCCGATGGTTCACAAATCCGAATTCGCGATATCGCTCGCGTCATCGATGGCTTTCGCGAGCGGCAAAGCATCACCCGATTCAACAACGAAGAAAGCATTGGCCTGATCCTCCGAAAGGATGCTGGCGCCAATACCGTCATCGTCTCACGGATGGTCCATCGGGTTTTAGATCAATTGCGGCAGGAATATCCAGCACTGAATATTTCGGTGGCTTTCGATGGTGCGCGGTTTATCTCCAGCGCCATTAGCAATGTCATGCAAAATTTGATCCTTGGTGCCATCCTGGCGTTCCTGGTTCTGTTTGTATTTCTACACGATTTCCGCAATCCAATCAATATCGCTCTATCCATTCCGATTTCTGTTATAGCCACCTTCAGCCTGCTTTATTTTTCTGGCATCAGCCTCAATATCATGTCCCTCGGCGGATTGGCGCTGGGCGTGGGCATGCTGGTGGATAACTCGATCATTGTGATGGAAAATATCTTTCGCCATCGCGAGCTGGGGCGCTTGCCCGAGGACGCCGCTTTTTTGGGTGCGAAGGAAGTTGCCATGCCTATTTCAGCGTCAACCCTCACCACCATCGCCATTTTTCTGCCCGTCGTCTATCTGTATGGTGTAGCCGGACAACTGTTCCGGGATCAGGCCGTGACCGTTATTTTCTCACTGCTGGCATCGCTGATTGTTGCGCTTACCCTGCTACCCATGCTGAGCTGTCGCTTTCGACCCCACTGGCAGCCTGATCATCCCCCTTCAACGCTTCTGCCGCAGCAGCCACCACGCATCCGTGCCAGGCCCTGGTGCTGGATCTTGAATCCATTGTTATGGCTGGGTTTTTATATCAGGCAAAACCTAAAACAAGGCCAGCGAAGCCTCACCCATGCCATTCGGCGCAGCATTTGGGCATTATCCCAACAAACCCGTCGAAAACTCCAGCCAATTTTTAGATTCTTCGATACACAATTAAAACAAATTTACGATGCCTATCATCGGCTGCTGGTGTGGACCTTGGCCAATCGGCCAAAATTTTTGATAGCGGTCCTGATTATTTTTGCCATCGGTACCATCGCTGCCCTGCGCATGAACCGACAACTCATGCCCCTGGTCGATCAGGGTGAATTCACCATCCGGCTGCTGCTCCCGGTGGGAAGCACCGTAGAAGCTATGGAACGAACATCTTCGCAGATTGAAAAATATTTAGTGGCCAATCCCAATGTCGCCGCCGTATTTTCGACCATAGGGATCAGTGAAGATCAGGCAGCCCAAATGATCGAGGAGGCAGCGGTCAATCGGGCCAAAATCCAGGTTCGCCTTCAGCCAAATCGCTCCCAGTCCACCGCCCAAATTATTGCCGCAGTCCGACAATATGCCGAAAATTTTCCTCAACTCGAGCTTACCATTGACAGTGGCGAGCATATCATCCAGCAGGTTCTGGGTAGCTCAGCGCCACCCGTGGTCATCAAAGTGCGAGGCGCTGATCTCGAGGGCTGTCGCAATATGGCGGACTCTTTAAAACAAAAATTTTCCAACATACCCGGATTGAAAGATCTGCATCTGGATTACGTTGAAGGACAGCCCGAATACCGCATCGAAATCGATCGGGAGAAAGCCGGGCGCTATGGCTTTTCCGTGAAAGAAATCGCCAACTTTATCAAATACTATCTAGCTGGTCAACAAGCGACGGAATTTAAGGACTTCGATCGAAAAATCGCCATCCTGGTTCGTCCGCCGCTCTCGCAGCGGGATAATTTGAATGATCTGTTGAATCTGCCGATTTCTGCCAGCAAAATCAGTATCCCCCTGCGAGAATTGATCACTGTTACTCCATCGTTTGGTCCGAGCGAAATCCGGCACGAGGAGCAGAACCGGCAGATCAGCCTGCTGGCCAATCTCAAAGGCCGAAGCTTAAGTGCCGTCATCCAGGATATTCAACAACACCTGGCGCAAGTGCAAGTCCCAACCGATTACCAGATCTTGATCGGCGGAGAGCAAGAGGAAGTTTATCGCTCGTTCCGCAGCCTGATTCTGGCCATGCTCCTGGCGGTCGTTCTGATCTACATGATCATGGCCGCGCAATTTGAATCGCTCCGATACCCGTTTATCATTTTATTGGATATCCCACTGACGTTAGCCTCGATTTGTATTATATTCTGGATCACTGGGTTTGGCTTGAATGTCATCTCATTCATCGGATTGATTGTGCTGGCAGGAATTGCCGTGAACGATTCCATCGTCAAAGTCGATTTTATCAACCAGCGTCGCCGTGAGGGCGCCTCGGTTCGAGAAGCAATATTTGACGCCAGCGAAAAGCGCTTCCGTCCCATTATCATGACATCGATTACCACCATTCTGGGTTTATTGCCCATGGCCATCGGATTTGGCGAAGGCGCAGAGTTGCAACGGCCCCTGGCAATTGCGACGCTGCTGGGCCTTTTTATCTCTACAATTGTAACGTTGCTGGCGGTACCGGTGTTTTATACGTTTTTTGCGGGGGAGGAGTGATTGGTTAGTGGTGATTGGTTAGCGGTTAGTGGTGAGTGGTGAGTGGTGAGTGGTGAGTCGTCAACCTGTCAAAACTGCTGATACTTTATTTGAACAAATTAGTCTGAAATAATGGTGAGCCAGCAGTTTTATAAAAAAATAAAAAGTGCATGACAAATTGAAAATAATTTATGATAATATAACTGCAACTTTGAGCTGCACTATAAAATGTTTATCTACCGCACTGCATCAGATTTGATGATTGTTTAAGGCTGTTGATCGACTGAAGACTGGCGACTGAGAACTGCCAACTGGAGACTGCTGACTGAAAACTGACGACTGATTTTTAGCATCTTGGAATTTGAACTATTTTCAAAGAGGATGTTAAAATGAGCCAAA
>CAZYNP010000128.1:3887-5916 GCA_964647995.1 uncultured Cytophagia bacterium | reverse complement strand
AAATTTATTGGACGAGGTTCTAAATTCTCCAACGGATTGAAACAACCCAACGGATATCCTTTTCGATTTTTATCCGTTGGCTTCATCAATCCGTTGGGCAAAATTTATTTTTTATTTATGAAATCAAATTTTTAATACTCCCAACTGATAGATGAATCCAACGGATGTTCTTTTAAGTTTGTATTCGTTGGCTTAATCAATCCGTTGGGTGACAATAAAGAGTTTCATTGACAAAAAGATATAAATTGACCCAACTGATAGATGAATCCAACGGATGTTCTTTTGAGTTTTTATCCGTTGGCTTCATCAATCCGTTGGGCAAAATTATTGGACGATAGTTTTAATCATCCCAACTGATAGATGAATCCAACGGATGTTCTTTAGGATTTTTATCCGTTGGTTTCATCAATCCGTTGGGCAAAATTTATTGGACGAGATTCTAAATTCTCCAACGGATTGAAACAACCCAACGGATTTCGTTTTGGGCCTTTATCCGTTGGGCAATGAATAACATCATACCGCCTTGAACATCGAATTCACAGCATAAGCATAATCCCCCAAAATCTCCCCAATCTTATGATGAATCAAATCCTCGGGATCATTCCGAATTTCTCCTGCTCTCACCGCCCAATATTGATTGGGCAAATATTGGCTCAGCAAGGATAACGGCAAAGGATTCTCTTTTAAATTATAAATCAGTTTTTTCAGCGCACCATCGATTTCTGGATCGGGCCAATAATATCTGATCCGATCGCTGAAGCTGTATTTTCGGGCAAACTGAAGCGCAGCCTCGTCACCATGATAATGCTGCTGCCAGTATTTCGGATTCTTTTGCATCACCTTTTCAATTACGGTCAGAATGTTTGATGGATCAGGCCGCTGCGTTGCATTGAAATATTCCTGCTCCATTCGAGCCAGGGCAAACACTGCCTCTCGAAAGGCAAACGTCAGGGCAGGACCGACTTTGAGAATGGCGAAATGATCTGCCACCAATTCCTTTAGCTTCTCTCGGCGCTGGTAATCCGTCGAATGCGCTTCAAAAATCAACTGATCATTGTTCTCGATATATTGAACCAGCGGCCGAGCCTTCGCTCGATCATATTCGATCACCTGCGCATCATCGAATTCCACCCCAGGCTGCACCACGACGGCAATCACCCGCTCCCAGGCGGAATGCAATTTTTTTTCATAAAACGCCTGTCGGGTGACTTCGATCGTTTCCTCCAGATCCGCCACCGAAGTCGGCGTCAGCTCGGTCAATTGCTCCTGCGCCCCACCAGGGATCGGCACCTCGGTTCCGATCACGTAGCATGGCTTGGTTGAATGATTCGCCGAAGCCATTTCCGCAACCGCACAGAGTTCAGCAGCTCGCCTGGCGATGATTTCAGTGCTCAAAGGCGCATGGCTTTCACCAAAATCATCCGCCAGTCGCATGCTGGTATCCAGATGGATTTTGGTGTACCCCGCTGCAACGTAAGCTGTGATCTGCTCCTTGGCCCGATTCATCGCTTGTGCCGCAGGCTGATTGCGCCAGACATTGGGACCCAGATGGTCGCCGCCCAGGATCACTCGTTCAAACGGAAAGCCCATTTTCTCACCAATCGACCTCACATAAGCCACAAAATCCTTCGGCGTCATCCCCGAATAGCCACCGAACTGGTCCACCTGATTCGACGTCGATTCGATCAGCAACACAGTGCCATCTTCTTTCGCCTGACGCATGGCCGCTTCTAACACATATCGATTCGATGAACAGACCGAGCATAGGCCAACGCTTTTTCCGCTCTTTTGAGCGCCAATGATTTTAATAAAAGTGTTATTCATTCAAGATCGAAAGCCATGATAGCTCACCAAAAAGGGTCATTCCGATCCTTCTATCGGCGGGGAGGAATCTGATAAAGCACAAAGTCGTTTAACCAGCCAGATACCTCCTCCGCCCAGACGGATTCGGAATGACAAATTTTATGGGTTGTCATTTAAGTATTGATTCGCCTAATTACCTAATTACCTAATTACCTAATTACCTAAT
>CAZYNP010000128.1:0-3787 GCA_964647995.1 uncultured Cytophagia bacterium | reverse complement strand
ACCTAATTACCCAATTACCTAATCCCCCGCCTCATCCTCCAGCGCCATCAGAAACGCCGCCACTACGGCAAAGACCATCCCCGTGATAATTATCCAGTGCGGAATCACCCGATAAATCGCCAGAGAAATAATGACAGTGATCACAGGCGCCAGCGCATTGGTCATGGGACTGACGATGATCGCTTTGCCGTAGCGAAAGGCGTACACCAGGCACAACGCACCAATGGAATTTAAAATCTGAATCATGGCAGCGAGATACGGCCCTTTGAACCCCCAATTGATCGGCTGGGAAAAATTGGTCATCGCCAAGGCAATGGGAATCAATAAAATTCCCGTAACCATCATGTAAAAGAAAATGCTCTCCGCTTTCATGGTTTTATTGGCCAGCTTCATATAGTAGGCCTGAATGCCCCAGGCCAGAAACACCAGCAAGGCAAAGATCAGCCAGAGCAAACCGCTGGTCGTCGATGTTCCTGGGTCCTGATAGGATAACAATGGGATAGCGACCAATGCCAGAACAATTCCAATCCAGCCCAGTTTGCTGGCTCGCTCTTTCAAAAATAAGTAGGAAAGCAGAATCGTAACGACGGGTGACAGGGAAATAATTGGGAAGATGAGATAAGCGGGACCTTCGATCAATGCTTTGGTGAACAGGATGAGCTGTCCGCCCGCTCCCAAAAATCCGATAATAGTGCCATAAAAAATCGACCTGGCATCGTATTCCAGCTTCCAGTGGATCACTCGCAAAGCGACCAGCGCAGGGATGATCATGGTGAGCGCCCAGACGCTATAGCCCAGCGTGGCGGGAAAGCCAGCCTTTTCGGTGGTTTCGATCAAGGCCCCCCAGACGCCCCAGAAGGTGGTGGTGATAATGGCAAACAGTAACCAGAGTCTTGTTTTCAAATAATTCCTCCCTCTGAAAATTCAAACGTGAAACGTGAAATGTGAGACGGCAGACGTGAGACGATAATAATGTAAAATTAAAAATAACAAATGCTCAAATTCCAAACCTGTCCGCCAACTGGCGTGATAAATTTCAAATTCTAATTTTCAATGACTGCTGGCAAAGAAATAAGGCATTTTAATTTGAGCAAGCCCATTTATTTCTGCCTTCCGTCGAGATGATGGGTTTTTACTGATGAATTGACATCAGTTCAACACAGTGTCATTTCGACCGAAGGGAGAAATCTGTCAACCAAGTATTTTGGCTCGTATCAGATTCCTCACTCCGTTCGGAATGACATTTTTATAACAAATTTCATAGATTTCGTTCAGGCGCTAATTTTTTTCATGTTTCTCTTTTCACGTCTCACCTTTGCCATCTCACTTCTCACGCAATTATCACCTCAATTTTCTGCGCCAGCAAATTCTGTCGATCTTTTTCCGAAATACCATCATCGGTAATCACCCGATGGATTTTATCGAGCGGAACGATAAACGCCAAACTGCGCTTGCCAAACTTGCTAGAATCCGTCACCACGATAGTCTCACGAGCGATTTCCACCATGACCCGATTCACCTGTGCTTCGGCAACGCTGGGGGTGTACACACCAAACGTCGTATCAAAGCCATCGACGCCAAGAAACAGCTTGTCACAATAAAAATCACGCAGATTTCGCTCGGCCTGAGAGCCGACCAGTGAGAATGATTTTTCTCGGAGCACGCCGCCTGGCATGATGATTTCGATTCCTTGATGACCCGCTAATTCGGTGGCGATGGGCAAAGCATTAGTGATTACAGTGAGGTTTTGAAAGTTCTTCAGTTGTTTGGCGATTTCCATGGTGGTCGTGCCCGAATCCAGAATGATGGTATCGCCTTCATGAATGAGTTCGACGGCTTTGAGGCTGATCCTTCTTTTTTGCTCTTGATTTTTCCGAGCTTTTTCTGATAGCGCCAGGTCAATGGCGATCTTGGTCTGCCGAATGGCGCCGCCACGGGTACGATAGAGCAGGTTTTTATCTTCTAAATAGGCCAGATCATTTCGAATGGTAACACAACTGACGTTAAACAGATCACTCAATTGCTGGACATTCACCTGTCCGTTGTTTTCCAGGAGGGCAATAATTTGAGAGCGTCGATCCGCCGTGGAAATCGCTTTTTGATTTTCCATCTCGAAGACCTCGCTTTTATTTTGAAAGATATTGTCTTTCATTTCCTTTCCAAAAAGATAAAATATTTTAATTAGAAAGTCAAGCATTTTTTTTAAAATTTGAAACAAAACTTAATCACTTCTCCTCTGACGGCCAATATTTTGAGGTTTTAAAGCAATTGAAATGCAATGCATTACAATAGCTTGTAAAATGATCATCTGTGATAATTTTCCTGGCAAAATCATTTTTCTAATTTTCACAAAAAATAGCTTGACAAGAGATGTTAATTTTATTATCTTGTCATAAGAAATGAAACGAAAGCCAACTGAAAGGTTATCGTTAATGGCGGAAAAATGCTTAGGATTTTCAGAAGCGGACTTGATAGTTAGGGGCGCAAAATTTACTGCTCAAGAAATTTCGCAACAGCCTGAGCTGTGGGAAAAAACCTACCAGCTTGCCTTAACGAAGCAGCGATCCATCTCGTCGTTCCTGCATGACCTATTTTCAATGCCCAATTTAGATGTCATTTTCACAGGAGCGGGCACTTCGGCCTTTATCGGTGATAGCCTGAAAGGACTATTTCAAAAAAATACTGGATTACGGACCCGAGCCATTGCGACCACAGACATCGTTACCCATCCCGACTACTATTTTTCCAGACACCAGCCGACACTGTTGGTCTCATTTGCCCGATCGGGGGACAGTCCCGAAAGCATTGCCGCTTTCCATCTCGCCAATCAATTTTGCGATCCGATTTACCATCTGATTATCACCTGCAATCAGCATGGCCGATTGGCGGCCAATGCCGACCGCCAGAATTCGCTGGTGATCGTTTTGCCGCCCGAAAGCAATGATCAGGGACTGGCAATGACAGGGAGCTTTACTTCGATGCTGTTGATGGCGATTTTGATTTCTAAAATGAATCACATCGAATCGGCCCAGGAAGTAGTTGCCCGCCTATGTCGCTACGGACGAAAAATCATTGATGATTATGCCGAAAAATTGAGATCGATCTGTGAGTTGCCGTTTGAACGGGCGGTATTTCTGGGATCTGGTGCCTTAATGGGCTGTGCCGAGGAATGTCATCTCAAATTGCAGGAGCTCACCGATGGCCATGTCATTTCCAAATTCGATTCCTTTCTCGGATTTCGTCATGGGCCCAAGGCGGTGATCAATCCAAAGACTCTGATGGTTTATCTTTTCGCCAATAACCCTTATGTGAGTCAGTATGAAAAAGACCTGCTGCAATCCATCAATGGCGGGGAGCGTGGCTTGCACAGCATCGCTGTGATCGAAACCGATCAGCCCGATATTGATGTAAACTTGAAAATCGTCCTGAATGCTGCGGATGACCAAAAAATCGATCCCGATTTTCTGCCTGTGTCCAATGTTCTGGTAGGGCAGATGTTAGGATTCTACAAGTCATTGCAACTGGGCCTGCAACCCGATACGCCATCCAAAAGCGGGACCATCACCAGAGTGGTTCAGGGGGTGAAGATTTATCCGTTTGAAAACTAATTTTTTTCCAACGGCTTGAAACAACCCAACGGATGCGATCTTTGATTTTGGATTTTAGAATTTAGATTTTAGAATTGGAGGCTTTAATAGAAAATAATATTTCATACACAGAAACAAATTCTTATTGCCCAACGGATTGATGAAACCAACGGATAAAAACTCAAAAGAACATCCGTTGG
>CAZYNP010000127.1:0-6105 GCA_964647995.1 uncultured Cytophagia bacterium | reverse complement strand
TTATCAGCCGGCACAGGGGGACGGTGGTACAGCGGCACATACTGTAGCTTTATTAGCTCGTGATGCCATGAGCCAAAATATTGACGCGGCAATTGCCAGATTAAACGGGAGACGCTCATTATTAAACGAACAGTTAGATATTGGAAGGGTGACTGGAGTGGCTTCCCCCAGAATTGGCACCAGGGTGATGAAATCCGGACGTGGCTCCAGGGTGACACAGGGGATAATTTCAGGCGTTGAAGGACAAGCCATCTTTCGTTATGAAGGTTTACAGCGTCTGGTTAAACATATTATCCACATTGTTCCAGAAAAAGGCAACAATGAGGTCAGCTCGGGGGGTGATTCTGGCTCATGGTGGGTGGAAAAAAATACCCTGCGGGCGGTTGGATTACACTTCGCCGGCAGTAACCAACCTGAATATGGGTTAGCCATTGCCATGCCCCCGGTTTTAGCGGCATTGGATGTTGATATTGCGTTAAGTTAAAGGAGACGAATGATGAAATCAAAAAAACAACAATCGCACAGAAAGAAGAAACAAAATCAGAAACCGAATCTCAATTTTAACCACCATAATAATCCGGTTTCGCCGATAACAATCCCTATTATTGAGCGTGATGATTTGCTGGCAATTGAGGGCATTCATCCAACGGTTGAGCTGGCATTGAATAGTATCGGCATTTTAACCTACTCAGACTTTGATGGTTATACCCCCGAAACTCTTTCCCAGGCACTTCAAAAGCGAGCTGGGATCTCAGTGACTACTCAAATGATTGAAGATCAGAAATGGCTTGAACAAGCTAAAAAACTGGCGCAGATAATTCCTTCGGACCAGCAATTATCTCAAGAAAAAAACCAAGTCCAAAATATGAAAAATAACGATCAAATAAAGTTAGAAACGGATAAAGAAAAACTTGATGAAAAGCATATGGTAGATTCCGATGAGTCATCTGGAATGGTTAAACCAATCGCTTCAGAACAAACGAGTCAATCTCGAGACCACCAACAAAAAAGATTGAAAGATTTTAACAAGCTCGTTACGCTAAAGATAACAGAAGTCAAATTTGACCCGAGTGAAATTTCATTACCAGATGGTACAAAAGCGAAAAAGATGAGAGCAGAAATCTACTGGACATTAGATGGAGATAACATTGCCTCCATTATTCAGAATCGCTGTCTGATTTGCGCCCAAATTCATGCAATAAATACAAAGACAAATGAAGCGAGACTTGTGGCAACCACATTCTCGCAACCGCTGCCAGAACAAAATCGTTGCAAGAACTATTTAGAATTTGATATTCCACCAATCGGCTATTATCGGTTAGCTTCAGTTGTTTTTTTGTTGGACCAGGAGGCGACTATTGATTTTCATCAGGGACCGTTTCTAAAGGTGATTTCAGAATAAGACATACAATGCGATAGATGAAAGGTTCGGTCATGGCTACACAATCCTTGGAAATCCTAAAAAATATCGATCCCGATACTTGGAGAAAAGCACGACGTGCCCTTGAAAAAGCCATGGCGCTCTATCTTAAAGATCCCAATGTATCTCATATTGATCTTGGTTGCAGGATGCTCAGCTCTAAAGGGAATGCCATCATTCCCGAGCTTACGGTGCGTGTGCATGTTCACCAGAAATTGTATGGTAAGGAATTTGAAAAATTTGCCAGGCTTTATCCAGACCGCGTCATCGATGCCCAGAAGGTTGGTTTCCCGGTGGATGTGATAGAAGCCTCTTATTCCTTGAACCTTGGAGCCGAGCTCTTGCACAGCCTGGTTCGACATAAACACCAACTTTATGAACAAGATGATGGAATGAGCCTTGTTATAAAATCGGCTTCAGACCCCAGGATACCGGGTGGTAAAGTACGGGATTGCGTCACTGGTGAAGAACTGTTTCTCAGTTGTTGGCATGTAATTGTTGGATTACAGCAGGCGACTTCGGAGTGCTCGATTGACAGATTAAAGTCAGAAGCGGAACAACAAAAAATTTCAGTTGACTGTATTCGTGATGCGATGTCTTTCCACCTCGATGCCGCCGTGGTTCCAATGAAGGGCTCGGTTTTGTTTTCCAATGAACAACAGGAAATGGGTATGGTAAAGGGTGTAACCATCCCCCAGCTCGGGATGCTGGTGAAAAAGTACGGGACAGAAGCCAGAGTAACCAGAGGCGTCATTACCGGCGTGTTAGGTTATTCTACTCATTGGTATGGAGATACGGCTTATGTAATTGGTCCTATTGCCCATATTGCTGCACTAACTAATGGTCGTCACTTCTGCACTTCAGGCGACTCAGGTGCCTGGTGGCTGGAACAAACGACCCGTCGCGCCGTCGCGTTACATTTTGCCGGTAGTGATCAGGGGGATTTTGGTTTAGCCCTTTCAATGCCAGATATTCTGAAGGCGCTACAGGTTGAAATCGTTACCGAGCCATCCTCGCCTCCCGTATCTTTAGATCAGTCAGTCATTCGAGCTGATCAAATAACAAAATTATTGACGATAATGTCCAAAAATTTAGATCGAGTTTATAGCAAACTGGCTCATATATTTTTATTAGCTATCTTTTGCCTCTTGACCATGAAATTAAATTCTTACCAATCCAAATTATTTCAGAATCAAAATCAACAACAAATAGATCAGGCACAAAGGACACTGGATTATTTGAAAGCGATCAATCAGTTGATGAGAGAGCGAGATTATATGGTCAAAAAAATAATCGCAATTATTGACAGATTTAATCCCGAGATGGGACTCGAATTAAAAACAAAGATCGCGAATGAAATCTATGAGATGACCCGGCGATATAGCAATCTGAATATCGAGCTGATCTGTGCCACGATTACTCATGAGACCGGGCTGACCTGGGATCCGAGTACCGTGTCACCGGCGAAGGCGATAGGATTAATGCAAATTTTACCCGCCACCGGAGTATATCTGGCACAAGAGGAAGGATTAGCCTTTAATCGCATTGAAGAGCTACTCTTTGATCCGATCTTTAACATTCGTCTGGGGTGTCGTTACTTAGCAGAGTTAGTTTCAGCCTACGGTATTGATGGCGGGCTTGTGGCCTATAATGGTGGAATGAGACGCGCCGAAATCTGGCTGCGTCATGGTCGAGCAAAAGGCATCCTGCCGGAGGAGACGGAGAATTATGCCCCTTCTATTTTAAAAATATATGCCCAATACCGCGATTCGGCTCGAATGGCTTTCATTGATGTATCAGAAAAATCAATCGAACGCCTATATCCCACATCGGCTATTAACCCTTGATAACGATGTCGATGTTAAACCAATTCCGACTGACATCAGGTAAAGGCGTTAAGGTGTCACTTAACAATTGCTGCCAGCTCTGCCGACAGTTTTCAGTCGCGGTAACTTTGAATTTGCTCATCTGTCAAAATGCTCTATCATCGTATTTCTTCTATCATCCTCTCAAGTTTGATTTATGAATAAATCTGGTCTCATCATTAGAAATGACGCCAGGTCTATTATTTAGGATAAATCTCAAACGACAATCGATCACCCCCAAAAAGCAACGCCCAGGCGGTTTGCGAACCTGGGCGTCAGTACTTTACCCAACTCAATGCTACGGGAGGAACTATTAACAAATTTTAGATTTATGATTGTAGAACTTTAGTTAATTTTTTTTAAATCACAATAGCAAAGTCATTTCCAATTAACCACTAAATTAGCCTGCCGAATTAAAAAATTTAGGCTGCTTTTGATGCGTAACCCAAAAGCGTATTAAATAGATCAGTCAAGTTAATGGGTTTGGGAAATATCTTTGATACGCCAACTTTTCTTGCCACATCGACTAAGGTCGTACTGTCCGACGCGGTGGTCAAAAATAATATTGCTTCCGGCCTGAGCTTACGCAACCGTTGACAAACTCGTAAGCCATCACTATCGGGCAAATGATAGTCGAAGAGCACGATGTCTACGGGCTTTTGGGCAGCAATTTCTAAGGCCTCATTGCCATGCATCGTGCCGTTCACATCGTAACCTTCGTCTCCCAACAATTCTAAAAGTCCGTTAAGTGTATTGGGATCATCTTCTACAACCAAAAAGTGATTCATGGTGGTCCTCGTTATTTCAAAATTATTATATCTAAAATTATTCATTTTTGTCAGAATTTCAATAACCCAAAAGGTTTAATTTTATCTGATTATTAAGACAAAAAAAGATTAGTTTTTCCCGTGTCTTAGCACTTAGAGTCTGTCCGGTACTGTAGGTACGGGTTTGCTGCATTTACGGACATATTCTAAGTAGAATTAGTCAATGGTCTAACACTGGTTAGGTATTTATACCGGGTTTGTTTCGTTATTTATAGAACAAACGAGTTGATTAAAATTAATGAATCAGATGCCTGTTTTGACTGCTGATTTATTCCCAGCGCAGCAAGCTGCAAATTTAAAAAACAAATAATGAGTGCATTCTAAAAACCGCTAATTCCTCTAATTTTTCTAATTTCGCTAATTACAAATTCAATAAAAATAATTCGCGTAACTATTCGGGTTGTTAGGTTCATCGTTCAAGGTTCAGAGTTAATGGCGTTAGGCTCTTCATGTTTCTTAAGATAGTTGATGAACCCTCTTATTGCAATACATTTTCTTCCAGCTAACTCTTAGGTTTCTTTAAATTCATTCGATGTAATGTACTCTTCATCCAGAGCAGCATAAAGTTCGCTCTGGACTTCTGGGCCAGACCGTTTAGCATAGCGCAAAAATCGAATGAACTCAGCATTTGACTCAGAATCGAATCCTTCTGAAATATTAGACATCGATGAGCCAGCATCATCCTATATCTACTTCTTAAACCCATAATCATTTGAAAATTCGAGTTTCTTGGTCAAATTATATACTTTCCTGGTCAATTCCCGCGCTGGTTGCCAGGCTTGGGTTTCTTCAAATGGTTTAGGAGGTGGGATAGAATAAGTTTCTAATTTGATTGCCCCAAATCGTCGTTTCTCAGAATTGGCGTAACAACAAATGGGCAGGTTGTTTTGTCCCACTTTCTTAATTTTCATCTTTTATAAAACTTGAACCGGGAACATTAGAACTTTAAACATGAATAGTTACGTTTCTGATAATTTTAATATGAATTTTTGAGCCATCATTTTTTTGTGAGAGGAGAGAGGTGGTTGACAAAAAATCATTGACAACGATTAATTACAATGATATATTTCCATCCAACCAGTTGCTTTTTATGCGATTCCCATTTTTAATAGGATTTTTACCAGATGAATGATTGCATTTGTTGCTCAAAAAATTGTGTTTGATCTTTTGCTTGCTGGCGCTGCTTTTGAATTCAGCCTGTGATCACAAGCAATCAGATAAGACCGAAATCACCTTCTGGACCATGGGCGCCGAGGGCGAGAATGTCCAGCCGTTGATCCGCCAATTCGAGGCAAACCATCCCGACATCAAAGTGAAAGTGCAATCCATCCCCTGGGGCGCAGCGCATGAAAAGCTGCTCACCGCCGTGGTCGGGCAATCCACGCCCGATGTCTGCCAACTGGGCAACACCTGGATCCCCGAATTTCAGGCCATCGGATCGCTGCTGCAACTGGATTGCTTTTTTAAAAAAATCGATTCCCAGCAGCGTTGGCTCGCCGCCCTGCCAGGCAAAATTGACCAGAGGTATTTCATTGGTAGCAAGGTACTGCCTGATAAACGATTCGAGCACCTCATCGGACATCCGCCAATTGGTTGAAGCTGGGTATAGATTTTCTTTTTCAAGGTAAAAGCAATAGCTGCATTGCAAATTGCAGATCGGACCGATGGGCTTAGCAATAATCTGAATAGAGACCATGGCGAACCATCAATGTGTTAGCTTCCGCCGCTGACACAGGCCTATTGGAAATTCGACGCTATTGAGGCGCACTTGCGGCGGCTGATTATCCTTTCTGAGTCTGCATGGTTGTTATATAATTATGCAGCGGCCATTTTCTTCCCAGCTTCTGATTTGATCAAACAAACCTCCCATCCAGGCCGAAAGCGACATCAGGGGATCGAACTTTTAGTCGTTCAAACCTGATCGGTAATTACAATTTGGTCAAGCAGCACTTTTATTTTCAGTCATCGACCGCTGGCGGCCATTTTTTTTCTA
>CAZYNP010000126.1:2816-6109 GCA_964647995.1 uncultured Cytophagia bacterium | reverse complement strand
AAATTTTGCAAGCTCTCCATTTTTCAGCGACCGGTCAGTCCACCGATCATTGATCTTTTACGGGTATTTCAACAGAATATTGAATTGCCCGCTGTGCTTGGTTTTCTCGATGCCATCGGTTTCGATGCTATGGATGATTCGACCTACCTGTCGCTTGGAACCAGGATTAGTCAGCAACGATCGCATCACCCGCAGGGTTTCGAGGAGTTTTTCTTGATTATTCAATTCAAAATAAATATTGGCCAATAGACTTCGGTAATCGATAAACGATGGTTTTTTCATGATGATCGAATTCAGCCGCCGTTCCGCTTCGGCATATTTGTGCAGCCGATATTCCAGCAACGCCACGGCATAATGCAGCTCAGGATCGTCGCCGACGTTGATGGCTTCGATCTGATTACAAAATTGTATGATGGCACTTTCCGGCAGGCTGGTATCGGAATAGTAGATGCTGGCTTTGGACTTGATGCTCTTCACATGATAGGGATGGAACATCAAATAATTTTCTACCAGATTCAGGGCTTTTTTATAGTCTTTCATACTGATACAAACATCCGCCAGCGTCAGGTCGATGTTGATCGGATAGGTCCCGGCATTGGGCATTTTTCGAATGTCATCCAGAATCGTAGCTGCAATTTTGTAATCACCGGTCTCATTCCGCAACTTCGCCTCCAGAAAGCGGATGGAGATATTGGCGGGATTCAATTTGCTGGCATTTTCCAGCAGGTGATAGATCGCCTGATAGTTATTTTGCTGTTCCTCGGCCATCATGCGGGCTTTTTGCAAATAGCAGGACGCCTGTACTTCGGACGGCACATCGGCCTGAGCCAGAATGGCATCGATCTGGCCGATACCCCGGGAACGATCCCTGGCGTAAACATCCCAATAGATGCCAAGCATCAGTCGATCATAGGGCGCCAGCCAGGGCTGGACTTCCTCACCAGCAAACGCCTTCAGGATTCGCACCACCCGGCGCTCCTCCTCGGTGAAAATGACACAGTTCTCCACGCCTGACCAATGAACGAAATAGCGATCCAGCTCGCGATAGATGCCTTCACGCGAGCACTGGAACTCCAGCCGAATAAGCTGCTTTTTGATAGTTTCAACTTCCTGCAGCCACTTTGTGGTCACATTTTTATATACCTGCCGGATCAGCCAGAGCACAAAAGCGAGAATGATCGGCAGGAGCATCTTTTCGAATATCTTTGTCACGGTCCACCCATCAGATTTTGAAACCGCCGACGGCACCTGGGAGGAATTGGCCGATGGGGCAGCCGCTCTGGCAGCAGCAGTTGCGGTCGTGTCTGGCGAGCCCTGGGCTGCCGGCTGATCCTGACCCAGAACCAAACCGGACCAGAACAGCCCGATAACCAGGAAACACGCGGGCAAAATATGTTTCGGTAGATATTTCATGGGTGACGTCATCTCCATTCAAGCACTATTTAAAATAGCAATTTTTTAGCAGAATGTCAAGTATAGCTTTTCAATTTACCAAATCTTAACACGACCATGCTCACATCGGGGAAAAAGAAGGCAATATCTATGCCCATAATTGACAGAATGAAATTTTTTCCTTTACATTCCCATATATTTTGATTATATTTCCCGTGAATCCAGAGAGCAAACTGCCAAATAATGCTGCAAAACCTATGCGCCCGAAATCCAAACGACGATTCGACCTGGTGCTCTTTTTACTCTGGTCATTTTTGCTTGCTCCGACCTGCGATCGCCATGCCATTGCCTCAACCGCTGACCAGGATGCCTTTCCCAACGCCCGACGCCCTCGTCCCTATTTCACCGACGTCTCCCGCCAGGCTGGCGTGGATCATGCTGGCAAAAGCGTCAGTGCTATCTGGCTGGATTACAATGACGATGGCTGGCTGGATCTGTTTGTCTGCAACGGCTATAACCAGCCCAATGTGCTGTATCGAAATTTGCAAAATGGCGTTTTTGAAAATGTCACCGCCAACGTCGGACTGGTGGATTTTCGCTGGAGCCACAACGCCCATTGGCTCGATTTTGATAATGACGGCAATTTTGAGCTGTGCGTTGAGAACAAGCTCGGCAACCAAATTTTCCGAAAAACCGACCGGGATAGCTTTATCAATATCACCGATTCCTTCAGCTTTTTGACCACCCCGGGTTTGGTCTGGGCTGATTTCAATAACGATGGGCTGCTGGATGTCTATGTTTGTCGATCCGATGAGAATGTCGCCATAGAAGGGAGTCCTCCCAATCAATTGTTTAAAAATTTGGGAGATGGAAAATTTAAAGAAATAGCAGCCCAGGCTGGTGTGGCGGGTGAGGGTGATAGTTTCGGTGCCAACTGGATTGACTTCGATAATGACGGCTGCCTGGATCTTCATATCATTGACGGAAATAACCAGCCCGATCATCTGTATAAAAACAATCACAACGAAACCTTCACTGACGTCATCAGCCAGTCTGGCATTGACGAACATGATGGTAGCTCCTATTGGGCAGATTTTAATAATGATAGCTGGCTGGATTTATTTGTCGCTGCTGCAAACCAGGCTCGGTTGTACAAGAATCTTGGCGCTGGGGAATTCACTGACATCACGACCAAAACAGGGATCACTTTCTCCCCCAACACTTCGTTCAATGCCAATTGGATTGATTTCGATAACGATGGTTATCTTGATCTTTGCTTTCTCACAACGATTGATCTTTATCATTCAAAACCAAAACTCTACCGCAATAACGGAAATGAGACATTCACCGACATCACACATGATATCGGGCTTGGTTTTCTTACTACCGCTTATAACTCGATCTGGGCTGATTACGACAGCGATGTCGATCCTGATCTCTATCTGCCCAGCAAGGGCGCCAATCTTTTGTATCGCAACGATGGCAGCCACAGCCATTGGGTCAAAACCCGCCTAATTCCTCTGCTGACGAATCGTGCGGCGATTGGGACGAGCGTAACGGTGGTCAGCGGTTCTTTGCGGCAGACCCGACAGGTCGGTCTGGGTCCGAATGCCAGATTTTTCCATCAAACCCTGTTGTTTGGAATCGGACAAGCTACGAAAATCGATAGCATCATCGTCCGCTGGCCGACGGGGATGGTTCAAGATACCACGAATATAGCTGTCAATCGGGAAGTGATGGTTCATGAAATTAATCCACCGCTTTTTTCTGACGTTTCCATCGCAAGCGGCATCGGACTGGACACAGCAAAATCAACTGGTGCTGCGTTTATTGATTTTGATCACGATGGCTGGCTGGATCTTTTGGTCGGACAACAGCCGCCCGTTCTCTATCGAAATAAT
>CAZYNP010000126.1:0-2716 GCA_964647995.1 uncultured Cytophagia bacterium | reverse complement strand
AATGATGGCCATCTGGATATTTATGTGGGCAATGAAGGCGCCAATGTTTTATATTTCAACCAGGGGAATTTCCGGTTTATCGATGTCACCACTCAGGCGGGTGTCGGCGATACGTTGATCAGCAATTGCACCGCGGCCGATTATGATAACGATGGCGATCTGGATATTTATGTCGCCAACAATCGGGGCGGCTATGATGAATACCCGATCAAAGATAACTGGCCCAATCGGCTCTACCGCAACAACAGCGATGGGACATTCACCGATGTGGCAGCCGAAGCAGGCGTGCGGGACGAAAGCAACTCCAAAGGCTGCTGCTTTGGCGATTATGACAATGACGGCGATCTCGATCTCTACGTGGGCAATGATGAAAGCCCCAATAAATTGTATCGCAACAATGGCGATGGCACCTTTACCGATGTCACTTTTCAGGCAGGCGTGGCCGAGCCAATGGGCACGCATGGCGTGGTCTTGGCCGATTTCGATAATGATGGCTGGCTCGATATTTATGCGGCTGGGGGCAGCTATATTCCTGAGCGGCATCAATTTTGTGTCCACCAGGATCATCCTGATATTTTGTTTCATAACAACGGCGATGGCACGTTCACGGACATCACTCATTCGGCTGGAATAAATTCTAACAATCCATTAACATCAGGCGTCACGGTCGGCGATTATGATAACGATGGTGACCTGGATATTTTTTTAGCGAATTCAATTTATCAGGGTTCTTATGAAAGCGCCAGCGTGTTGCTCAAAAATAACGGCAATAACAACCACTGGCTCCATTTCAAGCTGATCGGGCGAAAAAGCAATCGCTCAGCGATTGGCGCACGAGTAAAACTCATCGCTGGCGATCTCGCTCAGATTCGAGAAGTGGAAGGCGGGCATGGCTGTGGCTCGCAAAATAGCCTGACGGTGGAATTTGGCCTGGGCAAAAGGAACGCCGTGGATGAAGTGATCATTCGCTGGCCCAGTCAAATAATTCAGAAATTGAAGAACGTTCCGATCGATCGACTCTTAATCATTGAGGAGCCGTTTCAATTGGGGCCCATCCAGCTCAGCGCAGCGACGACTCGATTCATAAAATTCGGATTGCTTGCCCTCATCGGGATCGCCTTGTTCACCGTTTTTTTCATCATCGTGGCAATCCCAGCAATTAGAAAATATCGACTCACCAAAAAGAGAAAAGCCGAACAAAAAGTCATTCTATCGAAGGTTGCCTCAACTCCGGTAGCCAGGCCTCTGATCACCGAATTTCAAACAGGAGAAGTCCTTTCGGTTCAAATCAACCTGGTGCAATTTCGGGACGAGCATTTGTTGACCTATTCGGTCACATCAAATTTTCCCGAATCAAGGACCGTAAGTGCTTTCGCTGATGTTGCCAAAGAAAAAATACCCTATCCAATCAAAGATTTAAAAATTCATCGCATTCAGCAGAAGATCGAGCAGCTCTACCAGAGTTATGCTCAGTATGTTGTCAATGGTCAGCGAAGTGCTACCCGACCGCTTGCCCTGTTGCAGGATATCGGTGAAAAAATCTTTCAATATTTTGGTTTGACTGGCGTTTTTAAAATTTTATTCTCTTTGCCAGCGGTTCATGTAAATTTCGTTCTCGACAGCGCCATAATCCCCTGGCACTGGGCTTTTCAGCCCGAGACTGGCAAATTCCTTTGTGAAAAATTTCCTCATGGCATTATCTTTATGAAAAGAGATAGGGGCGATGAGCAGGAAGCTTTCAAACAAAAAATGCGTGGGACAATGGAGCGAATTCCTACTCCACATGCCGTCCTGTTTTACGGCGATTGGAAAGGACATGCCAGAGAGCTAAAACAGGTTGCCAGCGAAATTCAAGAAATAAATGCCATCCTGAATCAGAAAAAGGTTCAAGTTCACACCGTTTACCAGAAATGTGACCAATTTGCCGAAATCATTGAGCAACTGTTTCAAAAAGGCGCCAATCTCCGTTTGATTCATTATTCTGGACATATTGAAAATAATATGCTGGCGCTGGCAGAGGACGAATATTTTGCCGTGAGCTTCCTGAAACAGGCCTATGGTCTTTCGCTATCTTCCCAACCCATTGTATTTTTCAATGGCTGCCGTTCGGCTCAGTTGGAAGAATCCTGGCAAAAACAGGAAAGCCTGGCAACCGAATTCCTGGACTGCGGCGCCTCCGCCTGCATCGTCACCCATTTTCAAGTGCCAGAGCTTTCCGCCAAAAATTTTGCTTTGCGATTTTATCATTATTTTATTCATGAAGGACTCACTGTCGGTCAATCGCTGCGCCAGGCTCGACTCGATCTGGCAAAGCCGGAGTTTGCTGGCGCCGGCGATTCTAAATATGATCTGACCCGATTTTTTTATAATTTGTATGGCGATGCCTTTGTTCGATTGGGTGATTAGGTAACCGGGTAATTGGGTCATTATCTGCCTAGTTACCTTATTACCTAATTACCCAATCCACTAAAAAGGATGGATTAATTTAGAGACGGATTTCGTTTATCAAGACAGGACTGGCGGATTGAAAATTGACAACCAAAATGATTTCGAGTTGATTCGAAACTACCAGCAGGGCGAAGAACAGGCTTTTACCGATCTGTTTTTGAAATATTACCCGCTGGTTTATAAAATTTTCTTCACGAAGGGCATCCCTCAAGCCGAGGCTGAGGATTTGACGGCGGAAATTTTTATCAAGCTCATCGAGGCGTTAAAA
>CAZYNP010000125.1:0-6174 GCA_964647995.1 uncultured Cytophagia bacterium | reverse complement strand
CCACCAGGGCACAAAGACACGAAGCAAAGCTATGGTCCAATGATTTGATTTAATAAAGGACTTCTATTTTCGAACCAATTTCTTCGTGCCTTCGAGTCTTGGCGGCATTCAAAAATAGTATTAGCCACCAGGACACAAAGACATGAAATTTACGGGAGCAATTACGAAGCCACGGCAGCAGGTTCCAGGCCTGCGCCGTGAAAGCCTCAGACCCCGATTTTCATGATCACCGTGTACAGCCAGATGATCAATCCCACCAGCAACCAGCAGATCACAAATCCCCAGATATCCTGCTTTGTGGGCTTCCAGAATTCCCAATTGCTGCGTGGAAACAGCTTGTTTTTGGTCACGATCTCCGGATTATCGATCGCAGCCTGCACCCGACGGGCATCCTCTTCCTGATCAGCCACCGCCGGCGTATGGATACAGGCATAAAATTCCCGCAGCACCTTTTCCGAATTCTTCCTCGTCAACAGGCTAACAAAGAAGAGCACCAGGAATGGAAAGATGATATCAAAAATATTGGAGAGCGTGGCCAATTTCGCTTTGGTCAGATGCGTCAAATCAAAGCCCATCAACGAAATCAAATATAATTGCACCCGAAAAATACCTTTGCCTTCCATGGGAGATTGTGGATCATCGGGATTTTTGCGGGCAACGGTTTCATAAAAAATACCGGTGGGGGGGTAGACTTTCCGCTGCTCGATCCATTGCCCCACCCGCTCGGCTCGACCCGCCTGAACATCCTCCAGTTTGGCTTTGACCTGAACGATTTCCTCGCGTGCCACGGTCTGAATGGTCAGCCGAGGATTCTCCCGGTTGTGGTTGATGTTCGGCACAATATTGGGCACCAGCACAGTGAGACCGATGGAGAGCAACATTTGAATAACTACGGCTTTGGTCGTGAGCCGACGCCAGAAATAGACCAACCACAACGCCGGCCCAATAATGGTCCCCACCGATAGCACATATTTGAAAACCACAAATATATCATCCACCATCTGCGCAAAATAGATGGTCGAAAACATGACCAAAAATATCACCAAACGCCCAACGATAATCTGCAGCTTTTCGGTAGCTTTGGGCACCAGCGGCAAAAAGATATTCTTGGTAAAGGCCGCCGACCATTCCAGGCTGGTGGCACTGATGGTCGACATGTTCGCGGCCATAATTGCAGCAATCATCACCCCGACAAAACCAGCTCCCAGCAAGTTCTTGGTCATGTGGCCCCAAATATTGGTCGGATCCGACAACTGTCCCTGATATAATCCCACTGCAATCAATCCCGTCAGGGCCCAACCGATCATGGTAAACCGCTTGATGATCGCACCGGTCACCATGCCCATGCGGGCGGAGAAATCATCCTTCGGTGACCCGCCATAAGTGAAATTGCGCGGCGGCAGAATGATCAGATTCAGCAGGGCAAAAGTGACCACGAAATACCAGGTGTACTCACTGGTCGCGGCCGAACCGAAGATTTCGAACATATAATCGGGCACCTTCTGATGCAGGCCAACAAAGCCCCCCAGCTTGTTTAAGCCAATCGGCAGCAACATGAATGAAAGTGCCAGAATCAAGAGGCTCTGGATCACGTCATTCAAGACAGCAGCAAACAACCCTCCCAGCATGGTGTATGATGCCACAATCGCAGCATATAAAAAATAAAATAGGTTTAACTTCAGATAAGAAATGTAGGCATGCAACTCTCCCCGCTTCTGTTTCTCCAGCAACACCTCCAGCCGCTGCTCCTCGACCGGTGTCAGCGACTCATAAGTTTGCTTTTTTTGCAAATCCTGCAGTTCATTAAACCCGTCGACGCTCTCTCGCTCGGCGGCTGAATATTCGGTTGCTGGCTTAACCATCATGGCCTGCAAGGTTTTGCCGGTCAGCAGATAGCCAATCGAGCCACCGTAAATGGCATTCAGCAAAATATAGGTAGCAAAAAGCCCCGCCAGAAATTTACTCTCAAAGCGATGCAAATAAATATCGCCTGGTCCCACATAGCGGGCGCGACGCTGGAGAACGGAAACGAACCAATAAAAGGGGGTGAACAGCAGCGGCAGATTCTGGAACCACATCCCCGAAAGTCCCTGCCGATAGATCTCGCGCGCCACCCCCGCCGCCTGATCAGCGCTGGTGATCGTGCCAAAGTGCATCGCCGTAGTAAGAAATTTGCCAAACGTCCGTCCGCCCTGGTAAAAATCCTTGGTGTTTTTAATGCGACGCCGCGTCCAGGCTCCGATAGCAATCATCATCGAAAAATAAGCCAGAATGAGAAGCCAATCCCATAAATGCAGTCCTAAAAAATGCATTTGGTCTCCTGTGTTAAATTCAATTCATGACGTCTGAACCGATCAATTAACTTTGAAACCGCAAAAGGTATCAATTGAAAGGACTAATATAATTCAACCATCTTTCAGAATCAATAATTTTCTCCAGACCAAAAAATTTCCTTTTCGTAGCCGGGGAAACATCACGTCGTCCTCGCCCTTGTTTCGCTCGAATAAAACCTCCGGCTTCGGTTATCTTTTGGTTATGATAAAATCAGTCCCCCACCAATGGCTCGAGTCAACGAAGGAAAGCCGTTCTCCACGCCCAATTCGTTCCCGCGCAAGTTTACTGAAGCATCCATTAGTTACTATGCCGGTTTATCTTCATCCATCATGCTTTTTGGTCCTATGCAAACTGAAGGTGTGTTCCTGGAAGGTCATCCCGCTGCTGAGGTCAGCGGTAGCCAACGCCTGAAAAATCTCTTGCATTTCCTGCCGAAAAATATTATCTTTGCCGGATGTTTTCAGAAAAGGAAATTCAAAAAGGATTGCGCATCGCAGTCTGGGAAGGAATTTTTGCAACGGTCCATATCACGCTAACCACCGGCGCATTTCTCACGGGCTTCGCGCTGCTGCTGGGCGCCAATGATTTCGAAATCGCCCTGCTGACAGCGATCCCGTTGCTGACCCAGCTCTTGCAGGTTTTCTCCATCCATGTCGTGGAACATGTGGGACGGCGCAAATGGATTACCGGCATCTGTTCGCTGCTCGGTCGGTCCCTATGGGCCTTCCTGGTGCTCATCCCATTGTTAGGCGGCCACTGGAAACAGCAAGCCATGGCCATCTTTCTGGGAACATTTGTGCTGATCAGCTTGCTCCTCAGTTTTTCGGGCGCTCCCTGGCTCTCCTGGATGGCCGACCTGGTGCCGGCAAAAATCAGAGGCCGGTACTTCGGTCGTCGCAATATGATCCTCGGCATCGTCACCATGGTCACCAGCATTCTCGCCGGCAGAGTCCTGGATCATTTCAAAAGCCAGCAGCAGTTGGAAATCGGTTTTGTCAGCGTGGAAATGGTCGCCGTGCTCTGCGCCGGTATCGCTTTTGTCTTCCTGACCCAACAACCAGAGCCACCTTATCGCCGCATGCCAGGCTATAACTTCTGGCATTATGTCCAGAAGCCATTCCAATACCCACGATTCAAAAAGCTGCTGATTTTTTATCTGTTCTTTACCTTCGCGGTGGGCGTCGCCTCCAGCTATTTTCCAGTCTATTTGCTCAAAACTCTCGACTGGAGCTTCTCCACGTTAGCCCTGTTAGCCATTGGCACCGCCATCATGACCCTGCTCACGCAGCCGTTATGGGGGCGTATCATCGACCGCGTCGGCCACAAACCGGTGATCAAAACCGCAGTGATCGGCGTGTTGCCCCTGCCGGTCATTTATCTCCTGGCCACACCCCAGCACTCCTGGCCCATCTGGCTGGACATCGTTTTTACCGGCATCTTCTGGTCAGCCTTTAACCTGGCCATGTTCAACATGGTCTTTTATAGCTTGCCGGACAAAGGCCAGCCCATGTTTCTGGCCGTGCATTCCGCGCTAACAGGAATTGTCAACTTCGCGGCCATGATCATCGGCGGCTGGATCGCTCAATCCCTGGCTCCAGTGCGACTCGTTTTCCTGGGCAAAGAGCTGATCAATTATCATTTCCTGTTCGGCCTGACATTGGCATTGCGGCTGGCTGCCATTCCGCTGCTAAAAAAACTGGAGGAACCAGAAGCAAAATCCACGGGCGTCATGGTGCGCCAGATCATGCTTACCCTCCATCGCTACGTGGCGCTGGGCCAGGCGATATTTTTCCTCGGGAACAACCAGAAACAACGGCGCCGTTCTCATGCCAAGCCTTGAGGCCCTCCCTTCATCCAGCAGGCAATGACCTTCTCCCATGAGCTCATCATTACCCACAACTTTTATTGGAACGCGGATGACGCCGATGACACGGATTCTATAGGATTATTTCTCTTATTGATGCGATGACCGGCAATATAAAACTTTTCCCATTTTTTAAAATACAAAAATACGTGCAAATTTATTAAATCCGCGTTCATTTCAATTTGAATTCTTTCCCTTAAAACTTATGCGTAATGATCGGCCCATGAGGCCCACTCCAGCAACATTCACAGCTACCCGCCAAGCAAATTCTCATCCCTAGGCTCAGCCAGAAATTTATCCATCCGCCATATCAATTTGAGGCCCATGTCGGGCGTGTCAGCAGTGACACCAGGCTCATAATTCGAACCATTTTCTTATCGCATGGATCCCATCATCTCGAAAGCGGATGTGGTGAAACTCATTGGTCGCTGCCGAATAGGAATAATCCCGTTCCCAGTGATCGATGTGGCTCACAATCTCTCGAATCGCAGCCGTGATATAAAAAAGCTCCTCATCGGTCATGGTGGGATGCAGCGACAGGCGCACCCAGCCCGGCTTGGCCGAAAGATCGCCCGCATCGATTCGATCGGTGATCTTTTTAGATCGCTGTTGATCGATGTGCAATAGAAAATGGCCATAGGTACCCGCGCAGGAACATCCTCCCCGCACCTGAACGCCATAACGGTCGTTGAGCAGCTTCACCATCAGATTGTAATGGATGCGATCCAGGTAAAACGAAATGATCCCCAGCCGTTCCTCGATATGCCCCGCCAGAATATGCAAACCGGGAATGCTTTTCAATTCCTGGAAAGCCAGCTTGACCAGATGCTCCTCCCGGCTGCGAATCTTCTCTACCCCCATCGACTCCTTCAGGCGCAGACACAGCGACGCCTTGATGGCCTGCAGAAATCCCGGCGTTCCGCCGTCCTCACGTGCCTCGATATTGTCGACAAATTTATAGCCGCCCCAGGGATTGGTCCAATCCACCGTGCCACCGCCCGGCTGATCGGGATGCTCCAGTTGATATAATTTCCGATCGAAAATCAACACCCCGGATGTGCCCGGCCCACCCAGAAACTTGTGCGGCGAAAAATAGATCGCGTCCAATTTCTCCAGCGGATCGGCCGGATGCATGTTGATTTCCACATAAGGCGCTGAGGCCGCAAAATCAACGAAACAGACGCCACCATATTCATGCATCAGCCGCGCCATCTGATGGTAAGGCGTTTGAATGCCAGTGACATTGGAACAGGCGGAGAACGCGCCGATCTTCGTCGGCCGATCTTTGAAGCGTTCGAGCTGCCGCTGCAGTTCACCCAGGTCTACCAACCCGCGTTCATTCGGCTGCAGGATAACCACCTCGGCCAGGGTCTCCAACCAGGTGGTTTGATTGGAATGATGCTCCATGTGCGTCACCAAAACCACCGGCCGCGTCGTTTCATCGATATTCACGCAGGAGTGCCACTGTTCTGGAATCCGCAGGCCAAGGATCCGCTGCAATTTCAACACCGCCGAAGTCATTCCGAAACCAACGGTCATCAGAACATCATCCGGACCGGCGTGCACATGTTGCTTGATGATCGCCTGTGCCTCATGATAGCTCTGTGTCATCGTCGTGCCAGTCACGCTGGTTTCGGTGTGCGTGTTGCCGATGAACGGTCCAAATTGATAGCGCATTTTATCCTCGATCGGCTCATACAATCGGCCACTGGCAATCCAATCTGCATAGAGTATCTTCCGCTCGCCATACGGACCAACAAAAGGCTGATTCAGTCCAACAATCCCCCGTCGAAATCGATCAAAATGTCGTTCCAATTCGTCCATCGAACCCTCAATAAAATCCAACCAACTCTCCTAACTATCCTCCAGCAATCCCCCCTCTATCCCCCTATACCTTTATCCCCTTATCCCCTTATACCCTTATACCCTTATACCCCTATACCCTTATACCCCTATACCCTTATCCCCTTATACCC
>CAZYNP010000124.1:0-6302 GCA_964647995.1 uncultured Cytophagia bacterium | reverse complement strand
CACGCTAACTCCATCGCACGAAGTTGAAATAGTCAAAGCCAGCAGGAATTGATCGTGCTAAGCTGGATGTTATTTTTAATAGTCGGACGTTTTCAAATCCTACCCGGATTTTTGAAATCAAGCACTAAGTGAGCTACCCAACGAATTCGTCCAGTTCCTCAATAAAATCTGCCTTAGATACATTGACCTTAGCAAAAATCGAGTAAACGGTTTTTAATTCTCGGTCATTCAATAGGCTTTTGATCATGAACAGGGTATTTTCGGCCAATGGATTACCTAAAAACTGCTCGCAGACCAATTTGACCGAATAAGCCAATAACTTTCCTCTGGTTTCTTCTTTCACTTCATAAGGCTTGCTTCGCTCTAAAATTTCATAGGTTTTCGTGAAATAAAATTCTGGCGACTGAATTTCCAATTCGGCCGTCCGGTCGGCCAGAATGATTGCCAGTTGCCCCATGGTCAGATAGGAGTAAATATGTTCATTAAAACTCTCTTGTAACCAATTGATTGCCTGTACTATGGTGGACCGCTCAAGTCTTCTAATTCGCTCATAATATTTGGGCAAAAATTTTAAGCCGCCGGCCAAAATCTTTGCATAAACCATCCCCAGCGTCGCATGTGACAGCAAGCGCTCCTGGGTTTGCGTTCGAATGGGAGTCCTCAGCAATCGTGTTCTAATTTCCTCGAAACAATTGAAGGTATCCGGCGATCCTTGCTTTAATTTAATTTCTGCTTTTAAAATTTGGCTCTTGTAGTCTGGATTGTGAACGTGCGGATCATGTTCCATAGCCAAACTCATAAACCGCTCCGCTAACTCAAGATTCCCCTGAATATTATATTCGATAAGCCCCTTATAGTAATAGCATAAGCTCAGTTGTTTTTTTTGCATATCATCTAAAATCGCGTTTTCTCTTTCCGCTATTAAATTATCAAATTCTTCCTTGGCCGCATTGTAATTGCCAATGATGTACTCATAAACTGCTTTCAGAAAATAACAATTCGGATTGAGACTCAAATTGAACGTGGTTAATTGAAAGCGAATCATGTCAATGCGATTGGAAATATCTACTAATTTATTAAATTGAATCCCCTTGTCAATCGTATCTCTGGCAAATTGGCTGATGAGTACGTTAGATCGCAAATCCAGAAACTTTGCCGTCTGTTCAACTTGTGCTCGAATTTGATCCTGATGTTTCTTTTGAACGTCTTGCTGTCGTTGCAATTCTCGCTGTACCTCTACCACAAATTCCTGGCTTTCGGTGACCAATTCCAATAGATCCTTGGCGAGAACCCAGCCTTCATCCTCACGTTTTTCAGACTTCTGTTGTCGATATAAGAAATAGCCTGATGCCAATAGAAAAAAAACGCTGATAATGGTAAATGTCGAAGTCATATAATCGATCATTTGCTGAGTAGATGAGACGATAACCTCCTGCTGATTCGTTACGTAATCCACCCTTTCTGCCAGTGCACGAACTGAAAAATCGCCAATCTTGCCCATTTCAAGCTGTTCCTGCCTTCGGTTCAATTGATTGATCTCAGACTTAACATTTTTCAACTGCTGCTGTTGAAGATAATTGTTAATGATAATGGTAATAAATGCGGTGCTGGCGACCAGAAAAATAGCAAACGATAGCCGTATCTGGAAAAAAGAGCCACCATTATTCGTGCGTTTTTCCTTAATAGGCCGTAGCTTCTGCTCATCCATAATAACTCCTAATAATTTGTGGTGAAAATTGAGTTGTAGAATCCCTGACGAATCAACCAGTTAATTAGCGGCTGCAATTTGACTGCTGCTATTTGCGATGGAATGCCTGAAGGCTTAACAAAATGAATTGAGAGACTCGTTATTGATAACTGTTATCTGGATAAGCCACAAGGCCCGCAGGAAACGAAGTCTGTCCAGTGAAAATGAAGGGTGGTGGCAGAAGAAGATAGATTCAAACAGCACAATTATCCATTCACCATCATCTTAGCCTTGCTCTCTTGGTGCTTTTGTGTTTGCATGGCTACGCTGCAGGGGTCATTTGGAATAACCACCAGACAATGCAGCATGAAGCTCAAAACGCTATCACCAACTGTGCGCCAATCACTGCGATGAGGGAGAATGCGCGTTTGGTTGGGCAGCATTGGGCGCAGCGGTTGTGGTCGCTTTGTCCGTTATCGAAACCGCATCGTTAATGGGCAACACCGGCAGCTCGATTTTAATTTCCCGGCACGACTGTTTGAATGGCCTGTTATAGCCAATCACAATGGGAAATGGCGTCCCCAGTCCGTACACACCGCAGGTCCAACCTGCGGCCTCGGTAAATCCGCGTGTGAACTTGACAAAAATCTCGCGATAGCTTTTTTCGCTACATGCCACCCAAAGCGACAATGGATGGTTGCGTATAAAATCCTCCCAGGGATACTCAGCATCGAACAAGAAATGACATTTTCCCACGATGACTTTGCAGTCTATTTTACTGTCATGAATGAAAACGATTGTGGGGTAATTCGTCAGATAAAAGCAACGCTTGAACAAGCGATTTTCATAGCTTCCCACATGAAAACCTCGACATTGGGAAACCTGCTGCCACAATGGGTCGGTCGGCGTCAACTTCTTCTCGTTGCCCTCATGATCCAGGATCACAGCGTTGATGTCATATGCTGACACCTGAACCCCGGAAATTGCCGCCAGGATCAGCGTTTTTTTGGTCGGCAACTCCCCAAAAATGTCGTTACACAGCCGTTCGATCATCGCCGGAGCCTCGGGATCATACTTACCCAGCGGGCTCAGATCATAAGTGGGCGCTCGTTTTCGGCCGGCGATTTCACCGTACATGCCGCCATATTTATTATCTGGCGGTCCGGAGGGTACCGGCCGACATAGCACTTCCGAGTAGAGCCACAAATATAAATAAGCAAACGCATTGTTCGTAATCACCTCAGTGCCCACACCGCGCTGCCACTTGTGCGGCAGGTAATTCATCAATGCTTTCGCCACGTAAGTGATCGTACTCCCCGATTCCAGGAATATACGATTGAATTTGTCCTGCACGTAATCGCCCCAAAGGTCAGCAAACGCTTTGGCCACTGCGATCTTTTTCTCTGCCTCTGTGGCCAGCCGGGGTTCTACCGTTTCAAATTGAACCAATCGCTTTACTACATCCCGGATAATTTCATTCCTCGCGTAAATTTCGAGAATCTCCGTATCCGACCGCTTTTGCGGGCTCCAGGATATAACCCTGTTCCGGATGCTCCGCGCTGAAATAAGCATATAGCTCCATTTCAATTTCGCGCGGATCATCAAACGGCTTATAGAACAAATTTTCAATCCCACTGGTCAAGCGTTCCCGCAGCGCCTCATATTGGGGAATCAGCCTCACCTCATCTGATTTTTGAAAAATTTCACTCTGCCGCAACTCCAGCACACGCTTTCGATCCATCACAAAGGCCAAAATCTTCAACCCCAGTTCCATCGCCAGATCCAGTTCGATCTCCACATAGCTCTTGCCGGAAGCACCCTCCGCAATCGTACCGTAGCGTGCGCCCAAAATGATCACATAAAACTGGCTTGCCTCTAAGGCCTGCCGGATCACCTGCTTTTTCGTATCGGTCGACGGTGCGAAATTCTCCAATGCCACCGGCATGTGACCCGCCCTTGTGATGCCCAAAATGGCCCGCTGCCGATGCTCCCTCAAATCCTCAAAGGTGCTGCTAATAAAAACTTGATATTTTCGTTTGAACAATTCCTGGGAAACCATTACCAAACTCCTTTTTTATCCAACCCAATCGAGCCACCGCACCTTATGGGTGGCCGCTATCTAAGAACGTGAGTTATATTTGAACAATTTTCATCGCGACCAAAATAAATTGTTGCCAAAATGCTCACGTTGTTTCAGCAAAATTATAATACCGCCTTATTTTTTAAATGTAGATTTACGAATGCTATTTCCCTTTCATTCTAAAATCGTCATTCGTAAATCGTAAATCAACATATCCCACCATACAGATTAGGTCAGCTCGAATTCGGAATTTAGAATTCGGAATTCGGAATTAAAAACAAAAGCATTCTTTGCTCTTTCATTCCGCATTCCGCATTCGTCATTCCGCATTCGTCCTGTCTCTGCGCTATCTCGGTTCAAGCGATGTCATCAGTAATTCTTATTCATAATTTGGTGATGAGTCTAACAGCCATTCAAATACAGGAACGACATTAACCTTCAAGCCATTATATTCAAATTGATCGGTTTGATTATAAGTTAATATCAGCCCTTGTTTCAAATTTAAATAATTGCATCCAGATTTTAACCCAGCGAGTTCACGATTTTTATTAATTTCATCCAGCTCGTAACAGACCTGAATTGCCTGGCTGCCTTGTTGCGGATCATGGATAATAAAATCACACTCATTGTGATCTTTCCAGTAAAAAACTTCCCCATGTCGGCGCATCAGCTCGACGCATACCAGGTTCTCCAGCATTTTGCCGCGATCCGGAGAGAAGCGAAGCGGCAGAAAAGTAGCAAAACCATTATCAATCACAAAACTTTTCTTCAGCGCCAGTTCCCTTTTTTTCGCGGAAAAATCAAACTTATCCAACAATAGCAGCAGGAATGAAAACTGGAGAAAAGAAATAAACTCTGTCATGGTATTTCGATTGGATTGAAAAATATCTGCCAATTTCTTGATGTTGATCATGGAACCGGTTTGCCCAGCCAGATAGAGCGCAAGTTCTTTCAGAAGTCCCGAATGCCTCACTGAGAAACGAGGCGTGATATCCTTGTAAATGATGGTATTGAAATACGAGGTTAACAACTCTCTTTTAATCTCGTTGGTTCTGGCAGGCAACAGCTCCGGCATGCCGCCTTCTTGCAAATAAGCATTAAAAATATTCCTGATTCGGTTTCGGTTTAGAGACAGCGATTGCCGGTCCCGATATTCAATTCCCATCAACCGGAGAATCTCCCCCAGCGCAAAGGGATATAGCTTTTTTTCAATGATTCTGCCCGATAAAAGAGTAGCAAACTCGGTGGCAAGCAAATGGCTGTTTGAGCCAGTGATGAAAAATTTCAGTTTCCCCTTGTGAAGATCGTAATGGTATTTCATCCATTGCTCCCAGCCGGGTAAAGTCTGAATTTCATCGAGAAATAGGTAAATTCGTCCTTCAGGATTTTTGATCGTGCGATACGTATTCCATAACTCATCCAACATCTCGGCCGCAGGGCGTCCAAAAAAGCCTGGCAACTCGAGATTGGCGAATAGAATATTCTGCGCCGGCACACCTTGCTGAACCAGACTATTGATAAGCTGCTTCATCAAAAAGCTCTTCCCACAGCGACGCACCCCAGAGATTGCCAGCACCTGATCGATCTCCACCAACGGCAGCAACAGCGGCAACAGATCGCGTTCCGTACCTGCCTCAAGCTTATTTCCCAGCCAGTGGACATTTTGTTCATACAGATAATTTTCCAGCATCACAGATCCTCCAAAATAATGCTAATTATATTTAGCAATATTTTGGATAAATTGCAAGCTATATTTTGCAATTATTGCCACCACCGAATGAATCCAGGTCTCTCTCTCAATTTCGGATTCCGCCAAAAGGCCATATCCGTCAACATAACAGAAGATGATACATTGTGTCTCAATCCCACCAATCTCGAATTCGGAATTTAGATTTCGGAATTCGGAATTAAAAAACAAAAACGATCTTTTACTTTTGCTTTTTCATTCCGCATTCCGCATTCGCCAGCTTGAATTCGGAATTTAGATTTCGGAATTCGGAATTAAAAAACAAAACAATCTTTGGCTTCTGCTCTCGCTTTTCATTCTAAAATCGTCATTCGTAAATCGTAAATCAAAATATCCCACCTTACAGATTAGGTCAGCTTGAATTCGGAATTTAGATTTCGGAATTCGGAATTAAAAAACAAAACAATCTTTGGCTTCTGCTCTCGCTTTTCATTCTAAAATCGTCATTCGTAAATCGTAAATCAAAATATCCCACCTTACAGATTAGGTCAGCTTGAATTCGGAATTTAGATTTCGGAATTCGGAATTAAAAAACAAAACAATCTTTGGCTTCTGCTCTCGCTTTTCATTCTAAAATCGTCATTCGTAAATCGTAAATCAAAATATCCCACCATACAGATTAGGTCAGCCCGAATTCGGAATTTAGATTTCGGAATTCGGAATTAAAAAACAAAAACGATCTTTTGCATTTGCTTTTCATTCCGAATTCTACATTCGCCATTCCGCATTCGTACTGTCTCAATCCCACCTTACAGATTAGGTCAGCCCGAATTCGGAATTTAGATTTC
>CAZYNP010000123.1:0-6572 GCA_964647995.1 uncultured Cytophagia bacterium | reverse complement strand
AAAGATTCTAATCATCGAGGACAACGACACCATGCGAGAGGGCATGGCGGCGATCGTCGGGAAGATGGGGCACGAGTGCGCTATCGCCAATAGCGGCCAGGCGGGGCTGGCGCTGGTGGATCAGAGGGCGTTCGATCTGATTGTGACCGACTATCGCATGGAGGGGATGGATGGCATCGAGGTGCTGAAGCAGAGCAAAATGAAAGCGCCAGGAACGGAGGTGCTGATCATAACGGCTTACGGGACAATCGAGCTGGCCGTGGAGGCGATGAAGCTGGGCGCCGTGGATTTTATCACCAAGCCGTTCTCGCATGATGAATTCAAGCTAAAAATCGAGCGCCTTCTGGAGCGGATTCAGGAGCGCAAAGAGTTGGCCCGCATCTCGGATGAGAATATTTATCTGCGGGATGAGCTGGAAGAGCAATTCAATTACGGCGAAATTATCGGCAAGTCCCGAGCCATGCAGGAAGTCTATCGCACGATTGAAAAAGTGGCGGCTACGGATTCGTCGGTGCTGATTTACGGCGAAAGCGGCACGGGAAAAGAGCTGGTGGCTTGGGCCATTCACAAGCAGAGTCCGCGAAAGGACAAGCCATTTATTCGAGTAAACTGCGGCGCTCTGGTGGAGACGTTGCTGGAATCCGAATTGTTCGGTCATGAAAAGGGCGCTTTCACCGGCGCCACGAAGCGCAAGAAAGGTCGTTTTGAACTGGCGCATCAGGGCAGCATTTTTCTGGACGAGATCGGAGATATTTCTCCCACAACGCAATTGAAGTTGCTGCGGGTGTTGCAGGAGAAGGAGTTCGAGCGAGTGGGCAGCGAGGAGACGATCCAGGTGGATGTGAGGGTTCTGGCAGCGACGAATAAGAATCTCTCGGAGCTGGTTCAGCAGGGGAAATTCAGGGAGGATCTGTTCTATCGGTTGCACATCATTCCCATTTACCTCCCGCCGCTGCGGGAGCGGAAAGAGGACATCCCGTTGCTGGCGCAGCATTTTCTCAAACAATTGGCTGGTAAGTTGAACAAGCCTGTTCGGCAGCTCAGCGATGCAGCGCTGGAAAAATTGATCAATTATCCCTGGCCTGGCAATGTCAGGGAGCTGGAAAATGTGCTCGAGCGGGCCGTCGTCCTGAGCGACAAACCCGTGATCGATGCAGCCGATCTGCCGATCCTGCAGGCCACTGGCACCGATCGACTGCCGAACGATCTGCTGGATCGGTTTCGACTCAATTTGAATGAAACGCTGGCCGCAGTTGAAAAGCAGTTGATCGAAAAGGCGCTGAACCAAACGCAGGGCAATAAAAATCAGGCGGCGAAGTTGTTGGGGATTGGAACCAGTTTACTTTATTATAAATTGGAGAAATATAACCTGTAGGACAGGATGGCATCCTGTCCTATATTATTGATCCAAACAAAAAATACCCTTGACAATCTTTGAAAATTATTGTAGATTATATCAAACAAAATGATTAGGTTAACGGGCAGTTACGATGACCACCATTCACGATAGCGGCTATAAAAAGCTATTTTCTAATAAAGTCATCTTTCGGCAACTTTTAGAAACGTTTGTCAAGGAGGAATGGGTCAAGGAACTGGATTTTGATAGTTGCGAGACGATTGACAAGACATTTATTTCCTATCACTATATCGAGACGGAAAGCGACATCATTTATCGAGTCAAGTGGCGGGGCAAGGAAGCTTATGTTTTCGTTCTGATCGAGTTTCAGTCCCGAGTGGAACGCTTCATGGCGTTGCGGATTCTTTATTACTTGATCGGTTTTTACATGGATTATTTAGCGTCCAACCGAGGCGTTAAGATGTTGCCCGCCGTCTTTCCGATCGTTTTGTACAATGGGGAGGGCAAGTGGACGGCGCCAGTGCGGCTTGGCGAGTTGATCGAAGATCATGAACGGCTGGGGCGTTTCGTTATTGACTTTGAGTATTTCAAGATTGCGGAGAATGAGTTCAGCAAGGATCAGTTGCTGCAGATTCAGAATATTGTTTCAACCCTGTTTCTGGCAGAAGCGTATTACGATATTGGCTTGTTGAAGACCGAATTGGTTAATTTGTTTGATAAGGAATCGGACAAGCAGGCGGTGTCATTATTTTTAAATTGGTTATTTCAACTGTCAGAGCATGGCAGGATCGATAAAAGCGATTATCAAGCATTAGAACGAATTTATAAAGATAAAGAAGAGGTGAAAGAGATGCTGATTTCGGCAATCAAAAGGCAAAAAAAGGAATATTTAAAAAGGGGTATTGCCAAAGGTCAAAAGCAAGGCAGCCAGCGAGAAAAGCTAAAGATTGCCAGGAAGCTGCTAGCAGAGGGATTGGAGGTGCCATTCATCGCACAGGTGACAGGGCTTTCCGAAGCGGCAGTTTTGGAATTGAAGTACAAGCTGGAACAGCGACATTAAGGCCATTTTTCAACTTTATTTTCCTAAGCTGCCTTTGGGTCAGAAGTGAGATGTTATACATCGGTGCGGATTTTAATGAGCAAAATGATCGGCTTACTGGGAAGTCGCAATGACCACCATTCACGATAGTGGTTACAAAAAGCTATTTTCTAATAAAGTTATCTTTCGGCAACTGCTTGAGACATTTGTCAAAGAGGATTGGGTCAAAGAGCTCGATTTCGATACCTGTGAGACGTTAGATAAAACGTTTATTTCTTATCACTATGTCGAAACCGAAAGTGATATTATTTACAAAATAAAATGGCGGGGCAAGGAAGCCTATATTTTCATTCTGATCGAGTTTCAGTCCCGAGTGGAACGGTTCATGGCTTTGCGGATTCTTTATTACTTGATCGGTTTTTACATGGATTATTTAGCTTCCAACCGAGGCGTTAAGATGCTGCCTGCCATTTTTCCAATTGTTTTGTATAATGGTGAAGGCAAATGGACGGCGCCAGTGAAGCTGGGCGATTTGATCGAGGATCATCAACTATTAGGAAGATTTGCAATTGATTTTGAGTATTTCAAGATTGCGGAGAATGAATTCAGCAAAGATCAGTTGTTGGAGATACGGAACATTGTGTCAACATTGTTTTTGGCTGAATCTCATTATGATTTTGATTTGCTGAAAGAAGAATTCCTCAATCTTTTTGAGAAGGAAGCGGATAAACAAGCGGTATCATTATTTTTAAATTGGCTCATGCAATTGGCAGAGCATGGCAGGATCGAAAAAGTCGATTCTCAAGCATTAGAAAGAATTTATAAGAATAAAGAAGAGGTGAAAGAGATGTTGATTACTGCAATGGAAAAGCAAAGAGAGGAGATCTTTAAAAAGGGTCTGGTAAAAGGACTAGAACAAGGGATAGAAAAAGGGATAGAAAAGGGACTCAAAAAAGGTCTGAAGCAAGGAAGTGAGAAAGAAAAAATAGCGATTGCCAGGAACCTGCTGGCAGAGGGATTGGAGGTGCAATTCATCGCACAGGTGACAGGGCTTTCCGAAACGGCTGTTTTGGAATTGAAGGGCAAGCTGGAACAGCGACATTAAATCTATCTGTCAGCTTCATCTTGCTGAGCTGCTTTTTGGTCAGAAGTGAGATGCTATGCAATAGAACGAATTTATAAAGATAAAGAAGAGGTGAAAGAGATGCTGATTTCGGCAATCAAAAGGCAAAAAAAGGAATATTTTACAAAAGGTCTAAAGCGAGGAAGCCTGAAGGAAAAAGCAGTGATTGCCAGAAGGCTGCTGGCAGAGGGATTGGAGATACCATTCATCGCTCAGGTGACAGGGCTTTCCGAAGCGGCAGTTTTGGAACTAAAAAATGCATTGGATGAGCGACCTTAAAATTAGCGCTTCAATTCTAAAGCAAAATAAGCCAGGCGAATCTATCATCATGCTGCCTGCGCCAGATATTTCTTTGGCAAACAATCTATCTTTGTGGAAGACTCTATCCCCAATGCCCCCAAAACGACTCGCCTCCTTTACAAGATAGCCGTTGAATTGCATGGTTTATCGAAAATTTTTGGTTTGATTTTTGTAGTGAACTATGCCGTACATAGCCAGGAGCCAAATTCCATTTAAAAATATGGCGCCAAAATTGAAGCGAAAAGATGAAATGCTAAAACGAACGCTAAAATTAATTATCATAGGATCGCTGCTGTTGAATAGTGCCTGGGTGCATTCTCAACAGATGAACATTCATCCACTTCAACAACGAGAAAAGGGCCTTTTTTTGTTGCTGGATTCTTTGCAAATCGAAAAATCCAGGCTCTTGCACCAGAGCGACTCCCTGGCAGCGTTGATCCAGCAGCTTAAGTCGAAGCAGGATTTGAATATGTTCCAGCGGCGGCGATTGGAGCAATTATTGAAATCTTCGCAGGAGCTCGATCAAAAGATTTTGGCAATTGGCCAGCAATTGGATAAGACCGATCGGGAACATCAGGCGGTGCTGCAGGAGCTTGTGGCGTGGTATGATGCCCAAATCGCTCGATCGATGGATGTGGGGCAGGACAAAAAATTATCCCAGGCGCAAGCGGAGCTGCTGGCGAATTGGCAGCGGGAGCGGAATGACTATTTGACCAGGGTCAAATCAGAGCCGCTCCTGCGCCAGATCAACAGGCCGATCCAGATCGATTCATCTGATTCTTATGTGACGATCAAGCAAAAGGCGGATCTGGTGAAAGACCAGGAGGACAAAGCCCGCAGGCAGATCGCCCTGGTGGAGAAGCGGGTGAAGGAGTTGCAGGCCGAATTAAGATTGCGCAGCCGCATGAATGAGCTGATCGCCGATACTTATTTGATGGATCAGCCGAAGGAAAAATTGCTGCCGAAAAATCAGCGCAGGAACGGTTACGAGAGTGGGGTTCTGTTCGATGCGGAAGAAAGCGGGACGCCATCGAGTGCCTCGTTCGATGCGGTGGATAATTTGCTGTTGAAAGGCGATGTGAGCAGCGTTTCCAATCTGGATTTAGAAAGCCAGATCCGAAACTTGCAGCAGATGAAATCGAGATTGACCCAGTCGGCAGATAGCCTGGGTGCAGTGGCGGAGCAGTTCTATCAAGCAGCGGAAAAGAAGCGCCAGGATGATAATAAAAAATAAATTCCAGAAGAACGTGACCGTCACCTCGCAGGTGACGGTCACGTTTCTTATATTCTTCCTTCACGCCAGTTTTTCTGTTGCTCAAGACTCGCACGACAACTGGCACTGGAAACATCGTCTCCAATGGGGACTGGATTACGACAGTAATGTGGCCGAGGCTCGGCTCAATCAACAAAGCGATGGTCTGACCAAATTGATTTTAGAGACCCAGGGCAAATTGACCAGTCGGTCCTACCTCATTCATTTGCAATATCACGGCGGTTTCCAATATTATTTTCAAACGTCGGTTGAGCACAAAATGACCCATGAGGCGAGCGGCACTTTTATTTATCAGCTCCTGCCAAAAGTTCGGTTCGGAACCAGCCTGTGGGGCCGACTCAAATATTTCAATGGGTACGATTGGCATTATTTTATCAAAAGCTCCGAGTTATTTTTAACCTTCAATATTCTGACCGCTCAACTCACCGCTGGATATGAAAATGAAAGCTTGAATTATTTCAATTACCATCGCTTCAATTTCAATACCCATCATGTTTCATTCTCCCTCGCAAGACGGATTGCGCCGCTACTCACTGGCCAGATCAAGTCGGGCTATCGTTCGATCAACTTTCAGCGCCAGGCGATCTCGGCCAAATCTCAGGAACTCTCTATTGATTACCTGAATTTTCGGCAGCAGGATGATCACTATTATTTTTCCATCCAGGTTTCATTGCCAAAAAAAGTGTTAAGCAATTTGAACTATCAATTCTCCAGAAATTTATCCAATAGCTATGGCTTCTCCTATCGGGAGCATCGGGTGACCCTGTCGCTGATCTGTCCGTTGCATCAGAAATTATTGCTGCGGATTTACGGGGGCTTGCAGCGCAAACAGTACGATGAGGCGCTGAACAAAATCATCAACACAGAGCTGGATACCGAACGAGAGATCAGCAATTTTTTCATCACTGATGTTTCCACCGACCTGACCGACCACCTCAGCCTGTTACTCCGCTACTCCTGGTACAACAATGAGTCCCCTGTGCCTGGGAGATATTATCAGAAGACCTTGGTGTCATTTTCGCTTGAGTATCGGTTTTAGATGTAGTCCACCTGCGAGGTGGACTACATCTAAAATCTATCAAATTTTTGATACTCGTATCAAATTTTTGATAATCAAGCTTCCTAAAATTTAAGGTCGATTGATTCAAATTCAAGGAAATTTGTGCCATTGATGGGAGATTTAATGGCTTTTCTCGGCATTGGGTTGGAAAATAATTCCGAAATCCGAAATCTAAAATCAGAAATCAAAATGGCATGTTAATTGCGTTCTTTAGATTTGAAGTTTTTAATTTTTGATTCAAACAAAAAGATAATGCCCAACCGATAGATGAATTCGCTTTTTTAGAGAAAACGCCCAACTGATAGAAACAACCCAACGGATGAAACTCTAAAAAAATATCCGTTGGGTTGTTTTCCGCCAGTTGGCGGATTGGAAAAATTCCCAACGGATGATAAAGCCCCAACGGATGGATTGCTATGA
>CAZYNP010000122.1:0-7142 GCA_964647995.1 uncultured Cytophagia bacterium | reverse complement strand
GTCCATCATATCTAAGTACACTATTTCCTAATTTCTGGTAGAGTTATTAAAAGCTCTACAGTTTAATCCGATTCGGCTGAAACATTCAAAGCAAGAAGCAATTAAATTCGTTGGACACGATTTTATTTCCGTTACCAAAGTTCGGTCTAATAGACCAAATCCATTAGACCCTATTAACCTTAGTAGCATAAGATGATCCTCCGGTGCTAAACCTTATTCGCTTATTTTTCTTTTAAGGAATATTCCCGATCAGGTAATAAGGTTCGGGCGGTCCTGGGTCGACCTGGTTACTAAGGTTAATCAGGTTTTTTTTCAGCCAGGGGAATGGATCAAATCCTATCGACCCTGTTGAATTTGGTACACCATTTCATAATTTCATGCGAGAGCATTTTAGGGTTACCACGCTAACTCCATGCCACGGAGTAGAAATAGTCAAGGCCAGCAAGAATTGATCCTGCTAAGCGGGATGTTATTTTTAGTAGTCGGACGTTTTCAAATCCTGCACAGATTTTTGAAATCAAGTATTAGGTCACAGGTGGTTAACGATTCATCGGATCAATTTATCAAACATATCTGTTGCTTTTTGATTAATTTTTTCTTACTATTTTCACGACGAATCCCAAATGGCTGATGATCACTGACCGATGGTTGGCCGTTGTTGATCGGTGGCTGCCAGAGACCGGACAGCCGTCCCAGGCGGCCAGGCAACAGTTGTAACCGCCACCAAAGCACCGCTAAATTTTTTTAAACAATTTTTGAATAGACTCTCCTCCTGAGTGTATCAGTGAATGAAACGTGAGTTCACTCTATGGAAGAAACGGAAAACGATGAACGCTCGATAATTCTCCGTTGCCAGCAGGGCGACCGGCAGGTTTATGGTCATCTGGTCACCAGATACATGAAACGCGCCTATTTCATCGCCCTGGGCCTGGTCGGCAGTCACGAGCATGCGCTGGATCTATCGCAGGAGGCGTTTGTACGGGCATATCGCTCTATTGATCGGTTGAATCCGGAACAGAAGTTCTTTACCTGGTACTATCAAATTTTAAGGAATCTTTGCTTCAATCATCTCCGGGACACCGCCCGACATGCGCTTTCGTTTTCAGCCGTTGGTGAGTCAGCCATCTTTCAGCTCAGCGACACATCGCAGGACGTTGCCGGTGAGGTGGAACGGCAGGAGATGATCGAGGCGCTCTGGGCGGCCATCGAGGATTTGAAACCTAAGGAGCGGGAGATCATCATGCTCAAAGACTTCCAGGAATTTTCTTACCAGGAGATTGCGGAGACGCTGGATTGTCCCATCGGCACGGTGATGTCGCGGCTGTTCCACGCCCGAAAAGCTCTCAAACAAAAGATGGAGAAATATTTCCATGAGTGATCAAGCATCTGCCAATCGCGTCGAACGGTTTCAGCTCTTGCTCATGGGGGCAATCGACAACGAGCTGACGCCTGAGCAGTGGGCCGAATTTCAACATCTGCTCAGTCAGGATCGCGCGCGGGCAGAGGAATGGAAACGCTATCAACAACTGAAGGAGGTTACCCACGCCATGAAATTCAAATCACCGTCAAACGAAGTCTGGGACAACTATTGGACCAGAGTCTATAACCGCATCGAGCGGGGAATCGGCTGGATCATCTTTTCCATTGGAGCGATCATCCTGTTAACCTATGGCATTTTCAAGGCCGTCGAGAGCCTCATTGCCGACCCCAAGCTCGAGGGCATCGTCAAAGTGGGCATCATCGCGGTCATCCTCGGCCTGGTTATTTTGATCGTTTCTGTGGTCAGAGAAAAGTTTTTCATCCAAAAATCAGATCCTTATAAGGAGATCCAAAGATGATCATCGCAACTTCAAGTACTATTGCCGGCAAAAAAATCGTGAAAACGCTGGGCTTGGTAAAAGGAAACACCATCCGGGCGCGACATATTGGTAAAGACATTCTGGCGGTATTCAAAAATATCGTCGGCGGCGAAATCGAAGAATATACCAAATTACTGGCCGAATCCCGGGAACAGGCCATCGATCGCATGACCCGAGTTGCCGAAGACCTGGGTGCCAATGCCATCGTGGATGTGCGCCTGGCTACCAGCTACGTCATGGGTGCCGCGGCTGAAATAATAGCCTATGGTACGGCGGTCGTGGTCGAATAACCAGCAGACGTCTCCCTGGCCAGGCGCTGAGCAGGTGCCTGGCTCCTGCTGCATAATTCAATTCATCGCACCCGCGGGCTTTTGGCGATTGGGGATTGCATGTCTGCTCTGTCCCTGAATTTTCCGGATTGCCGGCCAGCAGGCATTCCCCGGGTGTCCGATTGAATTTTCTCCATTTCTTCCATTGCTTTCCTCATTTTTTTCTATTATATTCCAGAGGCTGCCTCATGTCGTTGGCGATTATATTCGCAGCCGGTTGGGCCATTGCCCGGGATTCCAAAACCACGAGGCGCTGAATCAAATCAAGGATACCATGGCTGGTCCGGGAAACGACCAGGCGATGAATCCTGACACCATGCGAAATGTGGTTGCATTTTCTTTTATAGGAGACTACCGAATGAAAATTCTGTGCTTGCTGCAATCTCATTTTTTGATGATCCTGCTGCCGCTGCTGTTTGCTCCGCTGACGAGCCATGCGCAAACACGCTATCGCGACTATTTTCCCGAGCTGAACCAATACTATTCCACCAAGCCATTGGGCGCGACCATAGCCTCTGGCCAGACGGTATTCCGACTCTTTGCTCCCAGCGCGACTGCGGTGACGCTGGTAACCTTTCCGACTCACGACGCGGTCTCGGGAACTGAATATGCCATGCAACGTGACGCGGATGGCGTTTGGGAGTATTCCCTGCCCGGCGAACAATTTGGCCTCTATTATGGCTATCGGGTCCATGGTCCCAAACACCGCGGCTCGATGTTCGATCCCCGGATTATCGTCGCCGATCCCTATGCGCGCGCCGTGGTAACGCAGAACAGCCACCAGCATCCGGCCAAAAGCCTGATCGTGAAGAACGATTATGATTGGGAGGGCGATTCGTGGGCCACCATTCCCATTCGGGACCTGATCATCTATGAACTGCATGTGCGCGACATGACGGCTCATCCCAGTGCCGGCATTGAACAAGCAGGTACCTATCCTGGCCTGGTGGAGCCAGGTAAAACCGGTGGCCTCAATTACCTGCTCGATCTGGGGATCAATGCCGTGGAGCTGTTGCCCTGTCAGGAATTTGCCAACATCGAGCCGCCCTTTAATGACACCTCGGCGGCCATAACCAACACCTGGAACCCCTACGCCCGCAACCATTGGGGCTACATGACTTCCTATTTCTTTGCTCCGGAATCTTATTATGCCACGGATGGCAACCTGACACCCGGCGGCTATTGCGGCATTCATGGCCGCCAGATAACCGAATTCAAAAATATGGTGAAAGCCCTGCATCGTCAGGGCATTGCCGTGATCATGGATGTGGTCTACAACCACGTGTCCGATTATGACCTGAATCCCTTTAAATTCATTGACAAAAAATACTATTTTCGTCTGGATTCAGCGGGCCGTTTTCTGAGCTATAGCGGCTGCGGCAACGATTTCATGACCGAACGACCCATGGCGCGCCGGCTGATCCTGGAAAGTGTCGCTTATTGGATGACCGAATATCACATCGATGGCTTTCGCTTCGATCTGGCCTATCTCATGGATGAAGAGACCTGTCGCCAGATCGCAACCAAAGCCCGCGCGATCAATCCCAACGTTTACCTCATTGCCGAGCCCTGGGGAGGCGGCTATGGACCGGACTATTTTTCCCGGCTGGGGTGGAGCGCATGGAACGATAAAATCCGCAATGGCGTCAAAGGCCAGAATCCGTTCGATAATTTGGGCTTTATTTTTGGGCGATGGGAGCGCGAAAACAAGCCCGGCAGCATCCGGCGCTATATTTCCGGTACCCTGGTGTCGGACGGGGGCCTGTTTTTGAAACCGGAACACGCGGTCAATTACCTGGAATCTCACGACGATCACACCCTTGGCGATTTTGTGCGCATTGGCATCAAAAAGGTCGCTCCCGATCAGCGAATTGCTGATGTGGCGGCCCATGTTCGATTGACCGAACCGGAGCTGAAGATCCACCGTCTGGGTGCGCTGTTTCTGCTGGTCTCCCAGGGCGTTACCATGATTCACGCCGGCCAGGAGTTTGCTCGCAGCAAGGTGATTGCAGCCACTGCTGCCGCAGATTCCCATCAGGGTCAGATCGATCATAATAGCTACAACAAGGACAACGAGACCAACTGGATCAATTACGAGCACTGCCAGATCAATCGCTCCCTGTACGATTACTATCGCGGATTAATCGCCCTCCGAAAGGCGCATCCAGCCCTGCGACGGTCGCCACGGGACGCGATTCATCTGCTCCAGCACCGCAATCCCTTTGCGTTGGGCTTCTGGATCGACCGGACGGCCGCGGGCGACACCCATGATATTCTGGTGCTCATGAACGCCGATCCCCGGCACTCGGTGCGATTCCAACTGCCGCCGGGCTCGTGGTCACTGATTGTGGATGGTCAACAGGCAGGCACTGATGTCCTTCGGGCAAACATCACTGGCCAGATGCAGGTTGCGCCCACCACCGGGCTGGTGCTCATTCGCTAATCGATCACAGACAGGTCACTCGCTGGTAGCAGTCCACAAGGAGGCAGGTTACTGACCGGTCGCTCGTTGGGAGCAGCCGGCAGGGGAACAAGTTACTCACCGGTCGCTGTTTGTAAGCAATCGGCAGGGGAACAAGTTACTGACCGGTCGCTCCGAGCGACCGGTCAGTAATTCTATAGAATTTCTCGTAGGATTATAAAACGGTTTACAGCATAATCCCATTCTGCTGAAATATTCGAAGCGCGAAGGAATTAAATTCACCATTACCAAAATTCGGTTTAATGGACCAAATCCATTAGACCTTATTAACTTTGGTAGCATAAAATGTGTCACACTTTGCCATTGAGGCCACGAGGCACAGCGGCTATGGCTGAAATCCTGCTTGAGGCCTCCCATTAAAGGTAAAATGAAGAAAAAATAACTTGAAAATATCTCCCATAACTTGTATATTCCAGCCATCAACTGCGGGTCGGTTATTTTTTGCATGCATCTCAACTTCGGCCAGAGGTCACCAGCCGGTCCGCATATACCAAACCATGATAGCAATCGATAGCCTTTTGTCGTTGGGCGCAGCAGTTGTTTTCCTTATACCGCCATAGGAGTGCCGAATGCGGATTCGATTAGCGCTTGAACCCATGGATCGACAGTGCATCATCCCCATCAATTATCAATATCCCCTATCTGCTGCCATTTATCGGATTCTTAACCAGGCCTCGCCGGAATATGCTGCGTTCTTGCACCAGCGGGGCTACGTTTCAGCCACGGGAAAGCCCTTGAAGCTGTTTACCTTTTCCCGGCTCTGGTGTCCCGGCATTCGGCAGGTGGCAACCACCCTGCACATCAATCATCGACAACCCTGTTTCCTGCAAGTATCCTCGCCCATGCTGGAAGATTTTGTGCAGCATTTTGTCATCGGTTTATTTCAACAGCAGCAGCTCGACATTGCCGGTTCTCAGGTGGTGGGCAAGTTCTTGATCACCCAGGTGGAGACGCTGGCCCCACCCAGCTTCGAATCGGAAATGAAGTTCCGCTGCCTTTCGCCCATGGTGGTGAGCTTGATGCACGAGCACCGCGGCGCGCGGAAGACCCACTTTTTACGGCCAGGAGATGATCAATTGGGCGCAGCCATTGCCAACAATTTGCGCCAGAAATATGAAACCGTGCATCGTCGCCCGGCTGAGCAGCTTGGCATCACCTTTGAACCAGATTGGGAATACGTGGCCCGCCGCGAGCAACAGGGCAAGCGCGTCACCAAAAAGATCACCATCAAAGAAGGGGCGGAAGAGGCCACCGATGTCATTTCTTTTGAAGTGCCGTTCGTGCTCCAGGGGGATGTCGAGCTAATGGAAATGGCTTACGAGTGTGGGATTGGGGAGAAGAACTCCATGGGTTTTGGGATGATTGAGGTGGTTGAGGGATAAGGGAATAGGGGGATGAGGAATTGGGTGTTTTGATCGTCCGCGGGTTTGCGGGTCTGATGTTAGCCGCGGGATGGCTGGTGGTGCCAGCAGGGATTTTTGGGTGCATTTTTTTAAAAAAAATTTGGTGATCGGACAGTGTATGTCCGACCCTGGGACGTATATTCAGGAAAAAAAGGATGAAAAACTACCGGTTATCCATGCCCAGAATGCATTTTATCGATCAGAAAATTCGCAACCGTTGCTATCCCAATTGTGCTTCGCTGGCCAAAGAATATGAGGTGAGCGTCAAAACCATTCAGCGGGATATCGAATGCATGCGGAATATGGGAGCGCCGATCGAGTTCGATCGCCGGCGCAATGGGTATTACTACTCTGATGCGACCTATTTTTTGCCCGCGCTGCCACTGACCGAACGGGAGGCGCTGTTATTGGTCATCAACCAGCGGATTCTGAGCCAGTACCAACAAGCCCCGTACTACGCCGATCTAAAGAAAGCGATCGAAAGAATTTTGCAGTTTCTTCCCGACGAACTGGACCTGCAACAAAAGGGTGATTTTATTTCGTTTCATTCGCAGCCGCAGACCACGGTGCAACAACAAAAATTCGAGCTATTGCAGCAGGCCATCTACGATGAACGGCAGATTCGAATTCAATACTTTACCCAGCATCGCAATGAGGTGACGCATCGTACGGTGGATCCGTACCTGATCCATTGCCACGAGGGGAATTGGTATCTGATCGCCCATTGCCATGTTCGGAATGACATCCGGATCTTTGCCCTGAACCGGATGCTGGCCATCGAATTGACCGATGACTATTTCCACAAGCCGGCGGATTTTTCCATCGAGGCCTACCTGAAGGATAGCTTCAACATCATCCGCGGCGGCGAGACCTATCACGTGGTGCTAAAATTCAGCCCCTATCAGGCGCGCTGGATTCGAGAACGGCAGTGGCACCATTCACAGAAATTGACGGAGTTGGCAGATGGCGGGGTTTTGCTGGAGCTGACGGTGCAGGGATTGGATGAGGTGAAGCGATGGGTGCTGCAGTATGGGGGTGAGGTGGAGGTTTTGGAGCCAGCGGTTTTGAG
>CAZYNP010000121.1:0-7253 GCA_964647995.1 uncultured Cytophagia bacterium | reverse complement strand
TTGATCGTTGTGCCTGCTTGGCAATCCATCGACTATAAGAGCGGCCACTGACCGGTCGCTGGCAGCGACCGGTCAGTTCCTGAGAGCAGGTATGGTGCTACCGAACCAGCGCCAATTTCTTACTCGCCACAAATGCGCCAGCCTGGAGGCGATAGCTGTAAATCCCGCTGGACAAATTAGATCCGTCTGCTGATGCTGGTGGCAGGTATTGACGTTACCAGGCTTCAATGACGACCGCGCTATCAACCACAGCTAGGTCAATCCTGAGCAAAGAATTCTAACTTTTAAAAAAATGTGCTGATTTATTCGGTATGATTTCTTATATTTAACCCATGCAATACAACACAAATATCCCCGCAGGTTATCAAAACCTCCCCATCGATGTCGCAACGTTTCAGGCAGAAGTCAGCTATCTGCGTCAGGAATCGGTTATGCCCTGACGCAATGGCCGCGGCTCATTCATTACATCGAACACCGCATGCTGGAGGGCGACAATAACTTGATCGAGAATCTGGTTCGGCCGCTGGCGGTGGGCCGCAAGAACTATCTGTTTGCCGGTTCGAATAACGGCGCTCGTCGCGCAGCGATGATCTACTCTTTGCTCGCCACGGCAAAAAAAGCATGATGTGGAGCCGTTCGCCTATCTCAAAGATGTGCTCGCACGAATTGCCGATCATTCGTTCAAGCAACGCCACCAACTCCTGCCGCACCCCTGGCAGCCTGGCAAGTGATTTCAGCTTTTCAAAGAATGATCGGGTCAATGGCAAAGTGTAGTTGACCAGAGGGATACAACTCAGATGCTCGTCCAATTAAAGTATAGTTTCCAGCCTTAACGTCAAAAAAATAGAATAGTAAACCTATTGTGTAATTTTGACAATTGTTCTAATACAAGTTTTAGATCTTCAAGCGGTTTTCCCGTGAACGGTGAATCAGTAATTTTTCCATCCTGAGTGTGAAAATGATGGGGAAAGGTCTTTATTTCTGGAAAATGTTCTTTATTATCCCAGCGGCAGATTGGCTCTTCGCTGAATACTTGTTATGAATAATCGCAATGTCCCTGGTTATACTAAATTCTGATTTGGAAAATTAACGCAGAGAATATTGGGGTTCTGATTTTGAAAGCAAACTGCTCGGTGGAAAAAAAAGGAAGTTTCTACTATTCTCGGATCATCACAGAAGGCAGAGCGATTGAGGAGATAAATGCACTGCGAGTAACTGATGGAATCGTATCATACCTCAGTTTTCCTTTTCATTCCTAACCAGCTTTCTAACATTTCAATGGCAATTTTCCAATCCAGCGCATCTTCCTCCTCTATCATTATCCTTTTATGCAATTGTTCATCAGATCCAGCCTTGTGGGCTTGTTCCGATAAATATTTATTAAACTGACCATAATTCATGCCATATTTTTGTTCAAATTTTCTGATGATTCCCTGGTAATGCTCGATCTGATGTAGCGTATAATCGACCATCAAATTTCGAACGGCGATCTCGGCATTTTCAAATAATCCCTTTTCAACGAAGGGATGGACAATTTCTGCAAGGTCCTGGGACATTTTTTGTCTCCATGTTTTTTTTATTATATCAAGTCTGAGCACTTCGCTAGTATCGTGCTCGAACAAAATTTAACCAACTCACGTTTAAAATGCAAGCGAATTGTCAAATAGGTCAAGTTTTTCAAACCCGCAAGGTTTTGGAAAGCTAACCTATTGAACAAAGTGCTTTCCAGAAGGATCCTTTTTTCTTATTTCTGTCGATCTCAAAATGATTATTTATTAACAAGGAATTCAGTATGCCAAACAATGTTGATCTGGCCAGAAATCACGCCCGCTTCAAATTCAAAGACAAAGATGCCCTATTAAAAAAAGCCGAAGAATTAGGCATCGCTCTCCCTTTTTCCGATGATATTCAAATCCTATTTGAAAAAGTAACGATCAATGGCAAACGAACTCCCAATCGCCTGGCTGTCCACCCCATGGAAGGATTCGACTCGGAGCCCGATGGGTCGCCAGGCGAGCTATCGTTTCGCCGCTATCGTCGCTTTGCCTCGGGAGGCAGTGGATTGATCTGGTTTGAAGCCACAGCGGTTCTGCCCGAAGCCCGCTCCAATCCCCGACAGCTCTATATTCACCAAAATAACGTTGATCAATATAAAAAATTAGTCGAGGAAACTCGAACAGCGGCCCAACAAAATTTCGGCAGGGATCATAATCCCATTCTCATTTTGCAATTGACCCATTCGGGCCGCTATTCCAAACCGTTCGGCAAACCGAAACCGATCATCGCCCATCACAGCAAAATCCTGGATCCACTTCATCAATTACCACCCGATTATCCGCTGATCAGCGATGCAGAATTGGATGATCTGCAGGAGATCTACGTGCAGGCGGCTCGACTGGCAGTCGGGTTTCTAATTTGAACCTGTAGATGAATAGTATAAAATTAGATTAGTTTTTTTCAAACGTCAGTTTGTATTTAATGAGATGAGGATAAGGTTCAGAGTGATCGAGATACAAATTACCCTCATAATCAGCGGCTATTATCCTTGGCCAGGTAACCCCATACTGGTCCGTGGGAACTTCTAAAAGCCATGTACCATCACTATCAAAAACATCAAAATAGAAATGATGATCCTTATTTTCACAATAAAAAACTATTGTTATTAGCTTATTGTCTGGTAAAATGGCCATTCCCCATGTACCTGAAAGCAAATTCATAACGCCATTTTCGTCGCGTTTGGGAGGCTTAAAGAATTTTGCTTGTCGAGCAAATCGATTTAGAAGCGCTCCTTTAGCCGAGAATACTCGGATATCATAAGGATAATAAAAGCCAACATAAACATTCCCTTTGTAATCGATGGCGATATTCTCGCCATCACCTGCTTCCGCTATCCATCGGCACTCTTTTCTTGGCTTACAGAACGTGAGAAGCCGGCGTTTTGAAATTAGCGAGTATTTGCTAACTCGTTGCTCCTCAAAATTTAGAAAACTGGTGATGTAGATCTGTCCCTCCTGTCCGACACCGATTTGATATGGCATAGTCAAAGTTGGAATAGTGGCTATTATTTCGCCGGTTGAATCAAATACGGTTATGCGAAATTGACGCATATCAGTAACATAAAGCCGTTTCAGTGAATCGACGGCAATCCTTTTAGGCCTGAGAAATTCCCCCGGTCCTTCCCCCTTTCCTTTTCCGAAAGAAGCAAGGAATCGTCCATTGTGTGAAAATTTCTGCACTCGATAATTATAGCCGTCCAGCACATAAATGCATTCATCGTGATCAATCGCAAGGTCAGAAATAATGCCAAAGACATAGTTTTCTTTATCTATATCATCGCATCCGATAGATATAATCGGTTTGAGAACCATCTTCATTTTTCCCTGCCATATAGGGGTTCGTGAGATTTTCGTCGGTTCTCCCTCCTCTGAAAAATCCCGTGTATCCTTGGTGATATGAAATGGGAGAACAAAAAAAATCACGATGGTTAATAGGTAATGAATCATATCTATCCTCCAAATTTATAAAGCAAAAGGGCACATCTTCTCGCAAGAAAAAGCTTAATTTTCTAAAAAATTGTTATTGCGGTTTTGGAATTGGTGCACACAGGATGCAATATCCCGATGGAACAACCTTATCACAAGCATTTGTCGTACATTGAACTGGACGCGGTTCCCACCCTTTGGGGCATGTTTCATTGGGTGGACAGCCTCCAGGTTCAGCTGCTAATGCAAGAAAATTACCCACGATCAAAAAAACACAGACAGAAGCAAGGATAGCTGCGACAAATAATGCGTATCTTCTTAGGAGAGCAATTAAACCCATAGGAATCACCTCCTTTCCTATTCTGTATTTTTTGCTTTTAATGTAGGAGAAAGATGTGCCCTTAATGCCTAGTTTTTGGAATCAAGTTTAATTGATAATCTAAATTGTCCAAAACTTGTCGTTGACGTTGTAGATTTGCATCAGGTACTGCTACTTCCAAAATCTTGTTATCTTCATCAAGTAATATGCGCAAAGGCGAAGTTCTAAAAGTCATTTTATTCCTAATTGAATCCTCTGTGTCAATTAAGATGGGAAAGTGAAGGTTTCTTTCTGCTGCAAATGATATCAAATCTTCTTTCTCGGTATGATGACTAATACCTATTACAGCAATATCTTTTTTTTGATAAATCTCGTCGATTTTTCTCCATAGTGAATATTCTTGTAGACATAAATGACAATCATCCAGACTGAAGACAATGATGACTTTTAATAGTGACCTTACATCACCAAGACACCATTGTTGATTTGAAAGGTCTGGCAGACAAAAATCTATAAAAGCTTCTCCAATAAAGGATGTTCCATCTGCTTTGCGAACTGGATCATTTCTCAGGGATAATTGCAATAAAAGATCATGGTAGAGAATCTTATTGTTTTTGAGATTTTTGAAAATATCATATCCAATAATTAATAGCACACAAAGCAGAATAAAAACTGCTCCAACCTTTAATCTGTTGGTATTCATGGTTTATTTCACGAGCAGAATTTTTGGTATATTTTGTATCTGTTGTTCTAATCGAATATTTTTATAAAATAAATAAATATCAATTAAGAGAACAGTAAGACAAAGCCATATTAAGATGAATAATATTTTTTTGTATCTAGTGTCTGATGTTGATGACATTTTTAAGCTTTGGACATTTTTATTGGATTTAATAATTAATGAATTTGCTTTTGTAATAATATCTGAATATATTAAAATACAAAAGCCGCTAAAATATTAAATTGCATCAGAATGTAAGAAAAAAAAAAACAATTTGTCAAGTACTTTTTTTATTGTTTGAAAAATTTATCTAACCAAACCGCTTGACAAATTGATAATTTTTTTATATTATTAGCCGTGATTAAGTCAACAATAATGCTATGGCAATTTGCCCATTTTTTCAACACACAGGAATTGATAAGCTTTTGTTTAAATGAGATGAAATATTTATGAATGGACATGCCCGCTTCAAATTCAAAGACAAAGATGCCCTATTAAAAAAAGCCGAAGAATTAGGCATCGCTCTCCCTTTTTCCGATGATATTCAAATCCTATTTGAAAAAGTAACGATCAATGGCAAACGAACTCCCAATCGCCTGGCTGTCCACCCCATGGAAGGATTCGACTCGGAGCCCGATGGGTCGCCAGGCGAGCTATCGTTTCGCCGCTATCGTCGCTTTGCCTCGGGAGGCAGTGGATTGATCTGGTTTGAAGCCACAGCGGTTCTGCCCGAAGCCCGCTCCAATCCCCGACAGCTCTATATTCACCAAAATAACGTTGATCAATATAAAAAATTAGTCGAGGAAACTCGAACAGCGGCCCAACAAAATTTCGGCAGGGATCATAATCCCATTCTCATTTTGCAATTGACCCATTCGGGCCGCTATTCCAAACCGTTCGGCAAACCGAAACCGATCATCGCCCATCACAGCAAAATCCTGGATCCACTTCATCAATTACCACCCGATTATCCGCTGATCAGCGATGCAGAATTGGATGATCTGCAGGAGATCTACCTTCAGGCGGCTCAACTGGCCGCCGAAGCGGGATTCGACGGCGTGGATATCAAAGCCTGCCACCGCTATCTGGTCTCGGAACTGCTGGCGTCATTCACCAGGGAAAATAGCAAGTACGGCGGCAGTTTTGAAAATCGGACTCGATTTCTATTGGAAACAGCTCGCAAGATCAAAGAAAACGTGAAAGGCATTTTCGTCACCAGCCGACTTAATGTGTACGACGCCATCGAATATCCCTATGGCTTTGGCGTCGATAAAGAAGATTACAGCCAGCCCGATCTGACCGAGCCCAAGGCATTGATTCGAGAACTCATAAAAATTGATTATCCGATCATCAATCTCACTATTGGCAATCCCTATTACAAACCCCATTTCGGCCGCCCGTTTGATTTTCCCGTCGTGGGCGCCAATCCACCCGATGAACATCCGCTGGTTGGCGTGGCTCGGCTGTTGAACATCATCGGAGAGATGCAGCAGGAATTCCCTGAATTGCCGATTGTAGGAACGGGCTATTCCTGGCTGCGGCACTTTTTTCCGCAAGTAGCAGCCGCCATTGTCAAGCAGGGCAAGGCAACATTGATCGGTCAGGGTAGGGGAGCGTTTGCCTATCCCGATTCGGTCAAAGATTTGATGGAAAAAGGGGCCATGAATCCGCACAAAGTCTGTGTCGCCTGTTCGGGCTGCACCCAGATCATGCGGGATGGCGGCAGAACGGGCTGCGTGATTCGGGATAAGGAGATCTATGCCGAGGAATATAAAAAAGCCAGACGACGGGCAGCCGATAACCTGAAACGAGAAGCGGAACGCTGTCGGGATTGCGACTCGCCGATGTGCCAGCTTGCCTGTCCTGCGGGATTGGATGTCCCAGGTTTTATCAAAGCCTACGCCGAGGGCGATATTGAAAAAGCGTACTCGATTCTGTCTGAAAAAAATGTCTTTCCCGAAATGTGCGCCTTGATCTGTCCCACCGAAGTGCAATGCCAGGGCGCCTGTCTGGAAAACATCATGAACGATGCGCCTGTGATGATCGCTGAAATTCAGCGAGCCATTGCCCGCCAGGCGAGGGAAATGGGACTGACGACGATCAGGATTCCTGAGAAATCTTCGGGCAAAAAGGTGGCTGTCATTGGTGCGGGACCAGCGGGAATCGCCTGCGCCGCCAAATTGCTGCAACTGGGGCATCATGTGGAGATATTTGAAAAAGCACCCGTGATTGGTGGCATTCCTGGCACGATCATTCCGTTCCAGCGCATCGATGCGCAGATCGTGTTCGAGGAAGCGAATAACCTGTTCATCGAAGCCAACAATAAAAAGAGGTTTGTGCTTCACACCGATTTTCCATTGAATGAGAACAATAACCTGGAATCCATCCGCAGCCGATTTGATGCCGTGTTCCTGGGCTTTGGCCTTTCCGCAGCGATGAATCTTCCCTCCGCCACCAGCCGACCCGAGGGCGTAGAGGATGCCCTTTCGTTTTTGAAGCGAATGAAAACGAAATCAGATGTATCGGTCGGGAAAAAAGTAGCCGTCTTGGGCGGTGGCAATACCGCTATCGATGCCGCCGTCGTGGCAATACAGGCTGGCGCCCAGGATGTTTATATCGTTTATCGCCGTTCGTTCAACGAAATGCCTGCCTGGAAAAAAGAACGAGATAGTGCTTTGGAACAAGGCATCCATTTTCTGATTCTGTCCCAACCACTGGATTATATCGCTGA
>CAZYNP010000120.1:0-7480 GCA_964647995.1 uncultured Cytophagia bacterium | reverse complement strand
GGGTATAAGGGTATAAGGGTATAAGGGTATAGGGGGATAGGGGTATAGGGGTATAGGGGTATAAGGGTATAAGGGGCGGGATGAAAAAAATAACCAGGGACTTCAAATAAAAGTTGGGGGGGACATTTATTTGACGAAATCCCTGGTTAGTGATGCTATTGGGACAACTTTTTGTGATCATATAATACTAAAATTGTAAATTTTTTATGTGATCTGTGACACGTTTTGCAAAATAAAAATAGGATTTTTGCCTGGGGATTAGGTGATTGTAAAATATGGAAATAGGGGAGTAGGTTGGTGCCACAAATTGCTTGAAGTCACTGCTGTCCAAAATAGAATTTTTGCTTATGCTTTGTGGGGGGCAACACACGATAATAGCTAAACTTCTTTGCCCACGGAAGACACGGAATGCCCCGAAATTCAAAAGATAAAAAAAATGTGTTCCGTGTTTTTTCGTGTGTTTCGTGGAGCAATTGATGATCATGTCCATTCTGGATTTCAGGTGGCAAAAATTGGTTCAAGGCGGTTAATGGGCCAGGCAAATGGCCAACTAAGCAAATGGGCCGATCTGGCTTAGTGCTTGATTTCGAAAATCTGTATGGGGTTTAAAAACGTCCGACTATTAAAAATAGCATCCCGCTTAGCAGGATCAATTCCTGCTGGCTTTGACTATTTCTATTTCGTGGGATGGGGTTAGCGTGATAACCCTAAAATGTTCCCGCATGAAATTATGAAATGATGTACCAAATTCGATCGGGTCCATCGGATTTGATCCATTCCCCTGGCTGAAAAAAGTCTTATTAACCTTAATAACCAGGTCCACATAGGGCCACCCGAAACTTATTACCTTATCAAAAATATTCCTTTAAAGAAAAATAAGCGAATAAGGTTTGGCATCGGTGGATCATCTTATGCTACTAAGGTTAATAAGGTCGGATTTGGTCCATTAAATCGAACTTTGGTAATTGAAATAAAATCGTGTCCAACGAATTTAATTCCTTCTCGCTTTGAATATTTCAGCAGCATGGGATTAAGCTGCAAAGCTTTTAATAATTCTACCAGAAATTATGAAATGGTGTGCTTAGTGAAAGTAGCTGGCAGGTAAGCTCCTAAGCCGGGGCAGAAAGGTTCTGCGGGTCACATCTGTCTGGCCAACAAATCGAGCTAATTGCCGGCCCGATAATATTGGTTCAAGATGGGAAGATTGTGCAACTATCCAAAATTCTTGTTCCAAAACCAGAATCGTAGTTGGGCCAGGGAACTGGAAAAACCAAAAATTTCATTCTGGTTGTTCGGAGACGGCGGCCTTTTTTTCATGGTAACCGGGACAAGTTCATGAGCCGATGAGCTACCGACGATTGCTGGTTTCGAGACAGAGTGATCATTTTGTCACCGGGGCACCGTACCGGGAAAAATATAGGCCTGCGATAATATCAATAATCCTACCAGCAGGGCCAGGGCGAGGCTGTGCCAGAAAACATAACGCAGGATGGTGCCTTCCTCGCCCTGCTGGCCGGTGGCGACTCCGGCAACGACAATGCTCTGAGCATCGATCATTTTGCCCATAACGCCACCAGAGCTATTGGCTGCGGTGGCGAGGATGGGGGAGAGGCCCAATTGCTGGGCGGTGATCTGCTGCAGGTTGCCGAACAGCACGTTCGAGGAGGTGTCGCTGCCGGTGAGGGCTACCCCGAGCCAGCCCAACAGCGCCGAGAAAAATGGGAAGAGTGCGCCGGTGCTGGCAAACGCCAGTCCCATGGTGGCATCCAGGCCACCGTAGCGGGTGGCGAAGCTCAAAGCAAGCATGGCGGCGATGGTGAGCAGGGATAGCTTGACTCGCTTGAGCGTTCCCCAAAAGATGCGGACCAGCGACATAGGGGATAGCCCCAACAACAAACCGGATAAAATGCCGCTGATCAGCAAACCGGTGCCGGTGGCTGAGAGCCAGTTAAGCGTAAAAATGGCATCCTCGGCTTTGGGCTGTGCCACCACCGGTGCGGTGCGATAGACAGCCTGATGCAGATAAGGCACCTGGAATTTAAAAAACGAGAAGCCGGGGAAACCGTTCAGGAAGGCCTTCACCTGAGGCAATCCCCAGAGGAATACGAAGATAGAGAGCAGAATCCAGGGCAGCCAGGCAATGAATACGTCCCGGTGGGAATAGCGGGCTAAATCCATGGACCGGGTTTTAGGTGGATCGTTAGCCACAGGGGTCGGCAATTTGGTTGTGGCGGGGTTTTCATGATTGAACCGCCAGATGGTTCGCGGCTGCCAGAAGCGGAGCAAGACGATCATGGCCGCCATGGAAAAAGTAGCGCCGGCGATATCGACGACCCAGGGGCCGTGGAAATTGCTGACCAGGAATTGGACAATGGCAAAGCTCAGCCCGCTGGTGAGGCAGGCGGGCCATACTTCCAGCATTTTCTTGAAACCGGCCAGGGCCCAGATGAGCCAGAAGGGAATGATGAATGAAAAAAACGGCAGTTGTCGGCCGACGGCCGCGCTGAGGGTTTCCGCAGGCAATCCGGTGACTGCGGCGAGCGCGATGATGGGGGTTCCCAGCGCACCGAAGGCTACCGGTGCGGTATTGCCGAGCAGCGCCAATCCGGCCGCCGGCAGTGGCTTGAACCCCAATCCGATCAGCATGGCGGCGGAGATGGCAACGGGGGTGCCGAAGCCGGCGGCGCCTTCGATAAACGCTCCGAAGCAGAAGGCGATGAGCAGGGTTTGCAGTCGGCGATCGCTGGCGAGACCGGCAATGGACTCTTTGACAATCTCGAATTGTCCAGTTTTCAAGGTGATGTCATAGATAAAAATGGCGCAGAGCACGATCCAGCCGATGGGAAAGAGGCCAAATGCGGCGCCGCTGGCGGCGGCCATGAGGGCGAGATGCGTGGGCATGCCATAAATCAAGATTGCAATGATGAGCGAGGTGATCAAACCGACCAGTGCCGCCACGTAGGCTCTGGCGCGCAGCCATGCCAGCATCCCCAGAAGAACGATCACGGGCAGAGCAGCCACCAGGGCCGAGAGAATCAAACTATCAACTACCGGGGTGTAATGCTGAATCCAGCCTGTCATGCCGATATCCCTTTTTCTGCTAATTCCAGACGATGGTTACTATGCTGCTTTTCCGACTAAACTGAATTTCTAAACTTGCTGCTTGTAAAATTGGGCGTTAATAGCCAGGTTTCTTTTTTCAAGATGAAATTCTATTTCCACTGGCCTGCGATATGTGTTGATGTCCCCAATGCCAAGAAAAATCCTGATTGAGAATAAAGGTGATTCAATCAGCTAAAAAGGTTGGCGATCGTTGCGATTTCATGGGTTGCTCCGGTTTATGGGCCACCTGGTCTGACGAAGTGAATTCGGCAAATCTTAGTCAGGCGGATCTGCTTCGAAAAGCGAGAGACGGATGCGGTTATTTTTTGATTCGAGAAGCATCGCCAGTCAGATGATACGGTTTCGATCCGCCAGCCAAGAGAGAAAAGCTCCGTGAATTTTATTGATTTCAAAAACCAGGTAAATCCCGAAGCGATTTTGCCCTACTCAGTGCTTGCGGTATTTTGCTATGCACAATGCTCTGTGCTGGCTAAAAACGCGGTTAGCATATTATTGCCATTCATGGATTTTCCGTTGGCGGTTCAACGGTGTTTCTTGATGTTGAACTTTTGCCAATTCGCATTTCGATTGTGGCGCCAGGGCGATGGTATGGCAACGGATATCGCAGTGAATAAGCTAATCTTGTTAGCCATCAACACATCCGCTCGGTTTTATCAATGAACCAGGATCTTTGTGGGCCTTACGTCCTGGCCACAAAGAATTTTGGGACGGCTATGGGTTACAACTGATGCGCGGTACGATTGGAGCGCATTCGTTTTACCCTCAGCCAGGGGCAATTCTTTTGGGCCGTTGGGGTCTGATGGGCCGAGTGGCGTCCTGGTTGCGCGATGCTGGCCAGGAGTGCTTTTCGGCGGCGGCACGAAGTTGCTCTATCTCTTCGGGCGAGAGCATGCGCCAGGTCCCGGATGGAATATCGAGCTGGATGGGGCCGATGGCGATGCGTTTCAATTCCACGACTTTGAGTGGTGTCCCGTGCTGTGGGTCTTTGAGAGCACCAAAGATGCGGCGCAGATGTCGATTTTTGCCTTCATCGAGCAGTACCCGGAGATGGCTTTTGGGACCGGCGGTGCCCAGCAAGATGATCTCCTGCAGTGCCAGCGTCTCCCCGCGCGAGGTGATACCAGTTTTGAGTTGGGTTAAATGCTCGGCCGTCAATCGTCCCCGCAGCCAGACATCGTAGGTCTTGGAAATGGTACCGGGACGGGTCAAGAGCTCGGAAAGCCGGCCGTCCTGGGTGAACAGTAGCAGGCCGCGTGAATCCCGATCCAGGCGGCCGATGGGCTGCCAGCCGTCGGAAAATACCCAATGGGGCAGGCAGTCGAATACGGTCCGGCGAAGGCGTTCGTCGCTGCGGGAGACAACGACGCCCTTTGGCTTATGGAACATGAGCAAGGATGATGGTTGCTTTTCCGTGCTGATCATGGAACCCCTAATTTGTGTCGGATTGAATTGGATCGGAAACGGTTTGCGAAGCCGCGCCTTGCTGACGGGGAAGATAATAAAATTTCAGGTAAAAAGCAATGATTGAATGATGCGGTTCGAGGAAAAAAAACACGTGGATGGATGAACAGGAGGGCCATGGCCTGGGTGCGATTTCTGGCTATTGGGCTGACCGGCTGGCCGGGATCAGGGGATGAAGCAACCGATCGAGCTGCTCCATCCCACCGATTCCAGCCGCGGTCATCGGAATCAGCCATTTCGTTTGAGCTTGCCCTTTTTCTTGGCATGAATTTCGGCACGAGTAAACACCCATAGTCCAAAGGGGATGAGAAAGGTGCCGATGATTAGCAAAATGACGATATCCCCTGCCAAATCCCTGAGCGAGGCATTTTCGAGCAATGCTCGTCGAATGGCTCGCAGGGTGTAGGTGCCCGGCGACAGTTTTGATAGTGGCTGGATCCACGCCGGCAGTACCGAGACATCATAGTACACGCCGGAAATAAGGAGGATTACTGCCTGCAGAATATGCGACGCCTGGGCGCCCTTTTCGGGAGATAGCAAAGGCAAAATAGCGGCAATCAGTCCCATGCCCAGAAATGAGAAACTGGCGATAATGACCAGAATCAGGGTTGCCGGGATATTCGCATGAGACAGGCGAATATTAAAAAACAGGGCTACCATGATCATGATCAAAATGGAGCGCAAAATGGCGTACATGACGGCAAACAGGCTCTGTCCCACCAGGTAGGTGAGGCGATGGATTGGCGCCATGAAGGTGTATTCGATGGTGCCTTCCCAGCGCTCCCAGGCAACTGCTTCGGCGACATCATGGAATAAGACCGAGAGGAAGCCCCAGAGCAGCGAACCGATGATCAGATAGAGTATTTTATCGGGATCGCCCCAGCCGATAAAGCCGATGGTGACCGCATTGACCACGTTGTAAATCAGGAACACGCTTTCCCACCCGGCATAGCGTTTCATCAAATTGAAGTTTCGATCGACAAAAGCCCAGGAGGCTTTGATTTCGGTTATGAAAGTATGCATAATGACTCCGTTGGATTTTCGACTTGCGACTTTCGATTTACGAATCGATTGAATATCGATCCATTGATTTCAACCCCTCCGGCCAACAGGTGGAGCCTGCTGGCCGAGGGGTGAAATTATTCAATTGCGCACTCTGGCGCATTAGTCTTCTTCGTCTTCATTGAGTTTTGATCCGGTCAAGGCGACGAAGACATCTTCCAGCGACTGGCCATGGCCATTGTTCGGGATACTTTGTTTCAGAGCAGCGATGGTGTCGCAGGCAACAAATTTTCCCCGATGGATGATGGCCACGCGGTCGCAGATGCGTTCCACTTCTTCCAGGTCGTGCGAGGTGAGCAGAACCGTGGTGTCGTGAATTTCTCGCACCTTCAGAATGTACTCCTGGACCTGGCGCCTGGAAACGGGGTCCAGTCCGGTGGTGGGCTCGTCCAACAGGAGCAGCACCGGTGAGGTGAACAGGGCGCGGGCAATGGCGACCTTTTGCTGCATGCCCCGCGACAGATCCTCCAGCGATTGATCCATCTTCTGCTGGGGGAAATTCAGGCTGGAGAGAATGTCGATGACCCGCTGTTTCACCTGTTTCGGGCTGAAGCCATACAGCCGCGCGGCGTAGTTCAAGTTCTCCCAGGCGGATAGGCGTTTGAAAAATGCCGCATCGACGGACACGCGATTGATGCGGCGCCGCACTTTGAGGGAGTCCTTAACGACATCCAGGCCAAATATGCGCAATTCGCCGCTATCCGGCAAAATCAGCGTGGACAGCATTCGGATCAAGGTGGATTTGCCGGAGCCATTTGGGCCCAGGATGCCAAAGATTTCGCCCTTCTCGACTTCAAAACTGATCCCGTCAACGGCGGGTATCTTTCGCTTTTTTCGGTGCCAGGGCCATTGGGCAAAAATGGTAGTAGCGCCAGAATGGTTGTTGTGGCTTTTTTCATAAAAATACTTGGTTGCAACACGGGTCTCGATGGCGTTCATAGGTATCACCTCTTCTTCCGGTATGATGGCAAAAAAAAAAAGACCGTGAGGAATCTCACGGTCTTTTCAGTTCAGTTCTAATGATGAATCAAACGATCATGGCCTAAAATCCTCACGAATGGGTAGACAGATTCCTCCCCGATAGCTAACAAACAGGGTGTCTTTGAGTTGTTGTGGATAATAGCTTCCCATGATCTTCGTCATTCTTTCCTGGTTGGGTGCAGATTGTTTATTTCGTTTTGGGGAATATAAAGAATAATTCTCTTATTGTCAAGGGAAAATTTTACAATTTTCAAAAATTATTGCCGGAATATTCGAGAGGAACAGCTTACTTGGCATCAGGCTGGTTAAAATCGAATGCAGAGGAAAAATTGCTTGTTTTGATTCAAAAATTATTTTATATTTTAATGGGATTTAGTCAAGATTTGAGGTCAGGCCGATTGAACGCAAGATGACCTGAGGCGTGAGGCAAAGGGATAAAAATAAGCGATTATATTAGAGGTGCAACCCAAGCTTAGGAGCAAATACGAAATGGCGCAGTTAGATTGGAAAACCGGTTGGGGGAGATGGCTTGTTTTGGGAATCATGGTGTTGCTGTGTTGCGATGGTACTTCCGGCCGGAGAGTAATGGATGAAAAATTGTTCGTCCAGGTGTATTGCGATGTGGTGGCGTATGCGGATCTGGTAGAGGAGGGACAGCGAGCGGCGTTCGTGGATAGTGTTTTGAACTCGCACGGTGTGCAGCGGGAGGATTTTCAGCGAATGGTGGCTTTTTATGCTGGCAATGTGGAGCGATGGGAAAAGGTGTTCGCGGCGATTGTGGCGGAGTTGGAACGACGGGAGAAAGCTGCAGCGGTGGCGAGGGATTCGGTGAGGTCGGGGGAGAGGTGAGGGA
>CAZYNP010000119.1:0-7847 GCA_964647995.1 uncultured Cytophagia bacterium | reverse complement strand
AAGTGGTAGATAAAAAATGTCGCTTGGCTGGTAGAAAAAACATGTCGGATAAGACCTGGTAAAGAGGCATCTCAGGCTTGAGATGAAAAATATTACCTTTTTCTTCGATCACTCTCTCAAGCTCCTCCCGAACGACTCGCCTGAGCAGCGGTTCTAATTTATTCATCATTTCATCAATATTGATCGTTAAATTATTTTTCGTTACTTCATTCATATTTTGCCCTGGAATTTAAACGATAGATAAACTCACCTTTCTTCCCAGTCCTTCTTCGATTATTTTGAAGAAAGTTGATAGTTGAATATCACTTTTTCCGTTCTCAATTCTTGAAATATAACTTTTCTTGGTGCCAGTCCTGCTGGCTAATTCTGCCTGGGTGAGCTTTGCCTGGCGTCGTGCTTCCCTGATCATTTCACCGATAATATATTTTTTCGCATCTTCATGAAATTGATCCCTTTTAGGACTACCAATTTTACCATATTTTAAGTCCAAAAGCTCATCGAAAGTTTTAATATTTTTTAAGTCTGTCATCATAATTCCCCTTTGAGTTTTTTATTGAAATATTCCCTTTTCAGCCGTTCGGCAAGGTCGATTTCTTTTTTTGGTGTTTTCATTGACTTTTTAACAAAGCTATTTATCAATATCACCAAATTTCCTTCATCTAAAAAACTTATGATTCGAATCTGCTTATTCCCTGATCTAACTCTAATTTCATATAGTCCATCAGTTCCCTCTAAATATTTGAAAAATTTTATTGGAACTCTCTCAATTGTCCTGATCAATTCCAGAACGAAATCTATTTTTGTTTGTGTCGCTTCATCCTGTCGAGAATAAAAGTCAAGAAAATACTCACCATAAAAGACGATTCTTCTTATCATGGTTTTAAGTTAACTAATTAGTGAATAAAAATCAAGTAAAAATTTTTTTAGTTGAGTTCAAATCATTTTTCATTTGCATTATGATAACATCTTTGTTATATAAAAATCATGATGAGGTGAAAAAAATATGAGTCACGATGAATTAAAAAGAAAAGCACTCAACAGAACAGGCGTTAAAGCTGAGTACGAAGCCCTTGAACCTGAGTTCACGCTGTTGAAGGCTCTTCTTTTGGCTCGTAAAGAAGCAGGACTGAGTCAGGCAGAAATCGCCAAACAGATGGGTACGAAACCTCCTGCCATTGCTCGTCTGGAGTCTTCCCTGACCAGCGGCAAACATTCACCGTCTTTAGCCACGTTAAAGAAATATGTGGCGGTTCTGGGGTATCGTTTAGAAATCAGGCTGGTGCAGAATTGAATTGTAGCATAGATAAGGTTAACGCTTGTGAATGGTTATGAGAGTAAAGAATCTCTATCCGTACAAAAATCATATTGGCCAGTTTCGGAAATTGACCTTTGAGATTTGAATATTATTTGGAATTTGTCTTTTTGTTATTTGGGATTTTGGATCCCCTTGCGTCTCTGCGTCTCAGCGGAAAAAAAATAATATCCATTTCACAAAAATTGTAAAAATACCTTGACAAATAAAAAAATAATGTTATATTATTAGCAACTTATGAATAAACAACTCATTTTGTCGCAGGTCGCACGGCGCCTGGCACTGGCATGATGACTGAATAACATCGCTTCCTGTTTCTCACCGATTTTTTTGCCTGCACAAAATGAGGGTAGCGTTTCGCTTGAGAAGTCCCTGACTGATTTGGGAGACCAATCGTGGAACAGATAACGGAAAATCTTTCCATTGAAAAGCAGCCGCAGCTTTTGGATTTAGCACACCATGTCCTACGGATTCCAAAAAGAGAATATTTTAGCCGATAAAAAGCAGGGGAGGAAAAAATGGCGTTTCGATTTCGAAAATCTTATAAAATTGCTCCTGGTGTAAGAGTAAATTTATCAAAGGGTGGACTTGGAGTTTCCGCAGGAACGAAAGGAGCAAGAGTTGGGGTAGGGCCAAAAGGCAAATATGTTTCAGGTGGTATTCCTGGAACGGGTATTTACGGCATATCATATTTGTCTGAAAAAAGTAAACCAAAAGCATCAGCTAATGAAATAATAAATCAGAAAGCAAATTTCCAAATTGCCATACCTCCAAATCTTAATTCTGTGAAAGACTGGGGAGCTAAACTTTTTGCATCCATATTAGTATTTCCACTTTTTTCGCTTATCTTATATTTGTTCTCTCCAATTTTAGCAGTACTTTTGCTTGGTGGCGTTTTGATCTTTTGGCTAATTCAGATTCCTCAAATAAAAACCTACAATATTATTAAAAAAACTAATTTAGCACTTCAAGAAGAAAATATTGAATTAGCTATTGAAACCTTGAAAAAAATCGATAATACAGAAGGAGACTACAATACTTATAATCGTGATTTAGGAATTTTATACCAAGCGAATTCAGATCATGAAAATGCACTCAAATATTATCAGGAATATTTGAATAAAAACGACGATCCGAAAGTAAAAGCATTGGTTGCTCTCTCATTGAATGAATTAGAGAAATATAATGAAGCATTGGGAATTTTGAGAAATTTGCCGTCTGAAGAAAAGCGGAATTTGGTGGTCATAAATGCAACAGCCTATGCTCATTTAAAAATGGGAAATCCAGAACTTGCATTAGCTGTTCTTGAAAGAGGGCCAACAAGAACAAGAAAGATTGATTCTCAAATAATGACGTTTAGATATCTTCTCGGAGTAACTTATAAGGAATTGGGCAAAAAGAGACAGGCGCAAACGCAGCTTAATAAAGTTTATGCTGAAAATCCTGATTTTGAAGATGTCGAAAATCAGATTAAGGAGTTAATCGAAAAAGAATAGCTTGATGTTCATTTCTATTTCATTTCATAAGCTTTATCATGGGGCCCGACGGTCAGAAAAACAACAGTTCTATCAGTCAATCCTTCACAAAAGCAGTATTCACAATCTGGTATACGACGGCATTCTTCACAAATCACAAAAATCACTCGAAAATTTCGATCAACCCTGCTGCTGCGACAGCCAGCTAAATTCAAATTTTCTGCACTATCGACTAATTGTTCGGTATTGTAATATGGATCATTTAAAACACGGTCGATGCAACGCCTGATCGGTCTTTTCAAGGAAGCATAACGTTTTAAGTTTTTAACGAACAATTTTTCATAAACTGCTTCGTAATCATTCATTCCAAACTTCTTCCTCAGAATGTAATTCTATTTTACCTTCTTTTTTTCTGTTCAGGATTTCCTCCATATCCTGATAAAGAGGCATTTCAGGCTCAAGATGAAAAATATTGCCTTTTTCTTCGATCACTCTTTCGAGTTCTTCTCGTACAATTCGCCTAAGCAGTGGCTCTAATTTATCGATCATTTCATCGATAGGAATGGTCAAATTATTTTCAACTACTGTACTCATATTTAGTACCTATCATTATTAAGATTACCTATGAATCATTCTCGAGATTTTCGATGCTAAAATATAACATATTTGAACCTATAAGTCAATAAGAATTTCTTTTGCGTCTCTGTGCCACAGCAGTGCAAAAATAATTCTAAAAACCTAAATCTCCAAACTCACCCCCACCGACGGCAAAATCCCAATATCGCTGCTGGTGTTGATGCGGTTCTCCCAGAAATCGTAAGACGGGCGTTGCGGGATTTTGTAATTGTAAACATTTTGAATATCGAGATAGACGATCAAGGTCCAGTTGCGGAAATTGAAATAACGATCCAGTCGAATATCCAGGTGATGGCCTGGCTGCAATCGTGCCGATAAATATTCATCAGGCAGATTCACAATCGAGCCTGGGTTGCCTGGATTTTCAGCGGGACGATAGATGGGCGTGTAGGGCACTCCCGTGTAATAGCGGAATTTGGCTGCCACTTCCCATTTCGAATTGAAAATATAGCCGCCCGACAGGTTGAAAATCACCCGCTGGTCATACTGCCCTGGATAGGTAATGCCATTGTTTGCCGTCACTTCGGATTGGCTGTAGGTCAGGCTGAAAATGCCATAAAGTGGAATATCCGAGAATTTCTTCTGCAGCAAAAATTCTGCCCCATACGCCTGTCCCGTCCCCGTCGAAGTCAGGTCGTAATAGCCGAACGATTGAAAATCATCCTCTCTGCCGCCAAAACCTGTGCCTGTATTGGTCTGCACGATGTAGTCGGTTTTGCCCCCCACGATTCCGCTGGGCAGATGGCTGTATTTTTTATAATAGCCTTCCACGGACAGGCGCAGATCATCTCGCATCAGAAAATCATAGCCGACTACGGCCATGCGATTCTGCAGCGCTTTCAAATCTTTATTGAACGGATTGACCACCCAGACATACGATGGCGATTGATAATAGACACCGCCACTGGCTCGCAGCGAGTGCCCTTCGGCCAGCTTATATTTCAGCGAAGCCCTGGGCGCCAGGTACAGCCCGTCATTTAAAAATTGATAATAATCTGCCCGCACGCCAAAATTCAGGTTCAAGCGGGGATGCGCCAGCCAGTCAGCTTCAACGAATGCGGCATACTTCTGGGCGCTGGCATTGGTCTGGATAAGCGGCGCCACGCCGAGCAGCGCCACAGGGAGGCGATTGCCGCTGCGATCGTAAATGGTATCGGCAAAACTGGTGGTGTTGTCATTGCGAATGAGCTTGGCCGAAACCCCGCTTTTCACGCCCAGCCGTTTCGATGCGACCCAGGAGTGCTGCACTTTGGCGCTATACTCCCATTCATCGGCATCGCTTTTGAAATATTCCTGCTGGTTCTCGTCGATCTGGCTGAAACGATAGCGGAACAGGTTGGAGCTGAGCGTCACATCGAGAAAACCGCTGTTCAGCAGGCGGCGATAGTTCAGTCCCGAAATGCCCTGGTATTGAGAATTATCCAGCAAGCCCGCATTTCGCACCCGATTTTCCAGCGAGCTTTGATCCCGATCCACGCTGTTGATGGCCGAAAGTCCCAGGAAAAAGAGCTTGTCCTTGGGCGAAAGATCATAACTGAAAATGATATTGAAATCGGTGTAAACAGGCACAAACGCCAATCCCGCTGCCTTGAAAATCAGGTCGAGATAGCTTTTGCGGGCGGAAAAAATCAGGTTGCCATTGTCTTTGAACGGCTTTTCAAAATCAAAGCCATATTGGGTAGCAGAAATGGTCAGCTTGCTCTCAAAATTTTCAGGGATTTTGTTGAGCAAATTGAGCGACAGCACCGACGACATTTTATCGCCAAATTGAGCGCCAAATCCGCCTGTGGAAAAACTCACATCCTCCACAAAATCGAGATTGACAAAGCTGAGGCTGCCGCTGCTATTCCCCTGGGAGCCGAAATGATTGATATTGGGCACTTCGATGTTATTGATAATGTACAAATTTTCCGACGGACCGCCGCCTCGCACCAGCAGGTCATTTCTGCCGCCCGCCGAGTTGATCGCCACGCCAGGCAGGGTGGAGACCGTGCGCACCACATCCTCGAATCCGCCAGGGAAGCGCCGAATCTCCTCACGGCTCAGCCCGATGGTGCTGGTCTGGATTTTCTGCTCCTCGACAAAATAGCCCGCCGTCACCGTCACCTCGCTGCCTGCGATGGCGGTTTCTTCCAGCTCGGCATTGACAAAAGCTGGCGTCGCGGTCTTGACCACGATATCGGTTTTCAGCACGCTATTGTAGCCGATGTACATGAATTTCAAGCGATAGGTTCCCACAGGAACGTTGTTGATCACATAATTCCCCTGCAAATCCGTAGCCGCCCCCCGATCGGTATCCATAATGACGACATTGGCGCCCACCAGCGGCTGCTTGGTCTTTGCATCGACCACTTTGCCAGTGATGGCGCCTGTTTGTTGGGCGTAGGTGGGTAAAGCTAACAGCAAAATTAAGAGTAAATTTATTGTTAATTTCATAGATGATCCTTTTAATGTTGATAAATTGTTTTAGTCGCGTTTATTTGTTAAGTTGTTTTATTAGATGAATTGTAAGGGGAATGGATTCAGGTGATTCGGGCATATCGGGCAAGTGTTTTGGAATGTTATCGAGTTCAGTTTAATTAAGTAATTTTATAAATTGACTACTATGTACTGAATCTTATTTAAGTTTTCAGCTTTTAATTTCATATGTTATGGCCTTTCTATCCCCACTTGGTAAAAACAATTATTCTTAATTATTAATTTTCAAAAATAGTATTGACAAATAACTTGAAAATTATTATATTATTTACGAATCGAAACGATCAACCACGTTGCATGCATGTATGCTTAATTACCTTTATGGGTATTTAAACGACTATTTTCAAAATAAGCACAAATAAATTATAGCAAAGAGCATAAGGCATAAAACGAAAATGCCAGCCAAACGAAACGTCATGCATTTTTTGATTTCGAATGGAAAAGAAATACTTTTATGCTGCAATGATATTATTATAGGAGATTCAAATAATGAACGAAGAAAAAGAATTGTTAAAAGGCATTTTTCATTTGGTTGGAAGAATTGCATTCAATGAACAAAAATTGATTGATATAATTACTTCAAAAAAAGCTGGGCCAAAACAAGTAAAAGCTTTTAATCTTTGTGACGGTACAAAAACACTCGGAGAAATAGCTAAAGAAAGCGGGATAGAACCTGGCAATTTTAGCAAAACAGTTAATAGATGGGTTTCCGAAGGAATATTAGTAAAATTAGTCGATGGAAAAACTGTTAGGCCGCTTCACTTATTCCCTGTTACTGAAGCTGAGGAAGATAAAGAGGATTACTAAATGGCTATACCAGTAACTGATTCTCTTTCCAATATAAATGAACAAATAGAAGCGGCCGCCCGCATTATTGGTCGCTCTAAACAAGCTAAGTTAGTATTTTCACAAATATATTATGGCAAAAAATATACAAAGTCTGTTAAAGAAATTGCTGAGAGTAGTGGATTGACTCGTAAACAAGTACTAACTCAGGGAAATAAGCTATCAGCTCATCATGTTGTTGAACAGATTAAAATTAATGGTGACACTGGTTATCGAAAAATATCCTTTTTTCATCAGAATAAAAGAAAAATACTTGCATTAGCAAGCAATCCGAAAAAATTGATACTTTATCCAACGAAGCGCAATAGGTATCAGAATGCTGTAGTGACTATAAAAATTAATAAAAGATATGGAGAGGCTGTCCGTATTAGTATCGATGATATCGATTCTTTCAGCAAAGTAAGAGAAGTAAAACCATCTGGCTATATATCAAGTAAGATTAGCGAGAGCGCTTTTAAGAATGGTATCAAAAATATGCTTGGTGAAGAGGGTTCGTTTAAAGATTGGGGAGGTGAAAAAAATGACCTTTATTCTACAAGAATGCTTTTGAATGGTAAAAGAATTGTGGCATGTATTGCATTTAAAGGACCAGGTACCAAAGGCATCCTTGTACCTTCCAAAATGGGTAAAAACGGAGATCAAATCCAAAGATTATTTCAAACGGAGGCTGATCTTTTTATTGTTCAATATTGGAATCGAATTGATCAATCTATAGTCGAACAACTTGAAGCATTCGCAATAGCTAAATCAATGATGACACAAAAAACTTTATATTACTGTGTCATTGATGGTATTGACTCAAATCGAATATATTTGTCATATAAAGAGAATTTTAATTAATAACAAATCTAAAAATGCTAAGTATTTTCGATGCTGCTTTGCATGAATCCAAATAAATGGATTTCAGCTTTATTTTTCATTAATTATGATAAAAACTTCTAAACTCCTACGTCCGATAATCCAAAATCTTCCTCAAATTTCGTTTAATAAACATGGAATGAACAAATGGAGCAAATATCAGCCTTTTATTCCAAACCTTCCAACCTGTTATCCGACATGTATAACCAACCACCACCGACATTTTAAACCAACCACCTAAA
>CAZYNP010000118.1:5031-7871 GCA_964647995.1 uncultured Cytophagia bacterium | reverse complement strand
CCCTATACCCTTATACCCTTATACCCTTATACCCTTATCCCCCTATCCCCCAAACCTTTTTTCCTCCACCCACATTTTTCCCTTGCATTTTACCAGAAAATTATTACATTTGTTGAAATTTAAAAAGGAATCTCGAACATGAAATCCAAACTCATATTGCTGGCGCTGTGCAGCCTGCTCGGACATCTGACCTGCTCCTCCACCGGACAGATGCTTCCCGAACCGATGTCCAATCAGAACTTGATCATCGGCTCCTTGCTGCTGGATATCGATGGCTATCAGGACAACGTTGCCACCATCGAAAAAAATATCGAAATCGCCATCATCGGCCGCGTGGAAAAAGACGGCCAGCTTCAGCCTTTCGGACAATGGGCTACCACCGATGACAATGGCTATTTCTATTTGCCCAACGTTCCTGCTGGCACTTACGCCATTAAAGGATTCAAAACACGCTGGAGCGGCAGCGGCGACCTGACCATCGCCAATGAACTGGTGGACCCCCAGCGCAATTACTACGAACTTCTCGATACCGACATCATCTCCTTCACTGGCGACCTGCTGGACGTGCGTTCCGATCGCGGGGTGATCAATTTCGGTCATAACATCTTTACCCTGCATCGCAGCGGCATCATCCGCGTCCAGCGCTACGAGCGCGTGCGCGACCTAAAGCTCGCCACCGGTGAAATCATTCAAAAACCCCCGGTACCATATTATTTCGCCGAAAAATTCACCGGCACTGGCTGGGAAAATATTCTGATTTTGCATTTAAAATAGATAACCTGAACATTCAACTGAAGAGGCTGGAACATGGTAGACAACCTGCACAAACAAAAAGTATTGGAGTTGGCCAAAAGAAACAAGGTTCGATTCATTCGCTTCTGGTTCAGTGACCTGTTGGGCTTTTTGAAAAGCTTTGCCATCACGATGGACGAATTTGAAAATGCCATCAACGAAGGCATGGGCTTCGATGGATCATCCATCGAAGGATTTGCCCGCATCGATGAAAGCGACATGATCGCCATGCCCGATATTGATACCTTTCAGATCTTGCCCTGGAAAACCGCTGACAATGCCGTCGTGGCTCGGGTGTTTTGTGATATCTACAATCCCGACGGCTCCCCTTACCAGGGAGACCCTCGCTGGGTGTTGAAAAAAAATCTGGAACGCATGCAGCAAATGGGCTTCGATCATTTCTACGTCGGCCCCGAATTGGAATATTTTTACTTCAAAAGCGCAAATGGCAATAGCAATGGCCAGCCCGAAGTGCTGGACCATGGCGGTTACTTCGAGCTCACCCCGCTCGACGTCGCCAGCGACCTGCGCAAAGAAACCGTGCTGATGCTGGAAGACATGGGCATTAAAGTAGAATACACCCATCACGAGGTCGGCCCCAGCCAGCATGAAATCGACCTCCGCTATACCGATGCCCTGGTGATGGCCGATTATGCCATGACCTATCGCCTCGTGGTCAAAGAGATCGCACTCAAGCATGGCGTGTATGCAACGTTTATGCCCAAACCCCTGTTCGGCCAGAACGGCAGCGGCATGCACACCCATCAATCGCTGTTCATTGGCAACCGCAATGCATTCTTCAGCCCAACCGATAAATTCAATTTATCCGACATCGCTCGCAAATACATTGCTGGCTTGCTAAAGCACGCTCCCGAATTTACCGTGGTCACCAATCAATGGGTGAACTCATACAAACGCCTCGTCCCCGGTTATGAGGCGCCGGTCTATCTCTCCTGGGCCACCAAAAATCGCTCCGATATGATTCGTATTCCCGGCTATAAGCCCGGCAAAGAAGTGGCCACCCGCGTCGAATTGCGCTCCCCGGATCCGGCCTGCAACCCCTATCTGGCCTTCGCCGTTATGCTCTCCGCCGGTCTCGAGGGGATCGAAAATAACTATGAACTCGCGCCGCCCGTTGAGCGGAACGTTTATGCCATGACCGAAACAGAACGTCAGGAACTGGGCATCGCCTCACTGCCCAAAGACCTGCATGAAGCCATTCAAATTGCTCGCAATAGCACCTGGCTGAAAAAAACCCTGGGCGATCATGTCTATGAGAAATTCCTCAAGAACAAAGAGATCGAATGGGAAAACTATCGTTCGCAGGTGACCAGCTACGAATTGCAACGATACCTGCCGATTCTCTGAGCCCGGCAGTTACTAAGCCCTGCTGCGGATCGGAAAAAAAATGCAACCGGCAATTAGCGAATTCGGTTGCCGTAATCTGCCACACAGGCACCTAACAGCAACATTCATGTAGCTTGAAAAGCGAACCGCATCTTCGAAATCATAGCCACAAGCATGACTATGTTATCCTATCTTGTGGTTTCTTGGAGCCCTGGTGCCTCTGTGGCATCCAGAATCATTTGGCAGCGGCCCTATCTCGACCGGGCCGCGGCCAATATCGTTTTTCGCCAGATAACCTGAGTGTTCCTGGTCGGAAAAAATCGCAACGACACCTCTCATCCATCGTGCTGACAACGTGAAGATCGGTTTTCCTGAGCCCGAACATCGGAGTGACCTCGTGCCGGCTTCATTGTGTTCAACCATTACCTCGTTCCTCCGATCGGCAGCATTTCGTCCATCATGTAATCAAAAATAGCTTTGGTCCAACATTAGATTTTTCATTTAGCATTTTGAATAGCAAAATACGATCATAATTAACGCCTCTCACGGATTTAAGGCGTCAGCCTTTTAAAGGATTTAAGGCGTTAGCCTTTTAAAGGATTTAAGGCGTCAGCCTTTTACAGAATTAAGCCGTCAGCCTTTTAAAGGATTTAAGGCGTCAGCCTTTTAAAGGATTTAAGGCGTCAGCCTTTTACGGAATT
>CAZYNP010000118.1:0-4931 GCA_964647995.1 uncultured Cytophagia bacterium | reverse complement strand
AGGCGTCAGCCTTTTACGGAATTAAGCCGTCAGCCTTTTAAAGGATTTAAGGCGTTAGCCTTTTACGGATTTAAGCCGTCAGCCTTTTACGGAGTTAAGGCGTCAGCCTTTTACAGAGCTAAGCCGTCAGCCTTTTACGGAATTAAGCCGTCAGCCTTTCACGGAGTTAAGGCGTCAGCCTTTTAAAGGATTTAAGCCGTCAGCCTTTTAAAGGATTTAAGGCGTCAGCCTTTTACGGATTTAAGCCGTCAGCCTTTCACGGATTTAAGGCGTCAGCCTTTTAAAGGATTTAAGGCGTCAGCCTTTTACGGAATTAAGCCGTCAGCCTTTTAAAGGATTTAAGGCGTCAGCCTTTTACGGAATTAAGCCGTCAGCCTTTTAAAGGATTTAAGGCGTTAGCCTTTTACGGATTTAAGCCGTCAGCCTTTTACGGAGTTAAGGCAGTTTGAAGAACGAATAAATTTACTGGCAACGGCCGATTTTACAAAGGGACAACTTTATCAATTTAAGCTAGTTGGGAAAGCGTTGATAAAAAATAAAAAAAAGTCAAACAGGAGTGTGAAGCATGGCCATATCTCTCGCTGCCACAAATCCTCAGCCCACTAAAAAAGCGATCATCCAATCCTTTCGAGACCATGTCTCCTCTGGCAAAGCCGCTTTCTTTAAAAAATACCGCATGGATTTTGTCATGGGCCGACGCGAAGGTCCCTATCTGTGGGATATCGATGGAAAAAAGAAATTATTTAACTTGCATTGCAACGGCGGCGTGTTCAATCTGGGACACCGCCACCAGGAACTGATCGCTTTGCTCAAAGCGACCCTGGATGAATACGACATTGGCAATCACCACCTCATGAGCGCAGCCCGAGCCGATTTGGCTCATGATCTCGCCCAATCCATGCCTGGCGATCTCCAATATACCGTTTTCGGCGTCAGTGGTGGCGAAGCCATCGACCTCTCCTTCAAAGTCGCCCGGGCCTTTACTGGCAAAACCAAAATCATTTCAGCCATCGGCGGCTACCACGGCCATACCGGTCTGGCATTGGCCGCCGGCGATCCCAAATACCGCCAGCCCTTCGGTCCGCCCGCCCCCGGCTTCCTCCAGGTCCCCTTCGGCGACATCAACGCCCTGGCCGCCGCCATCGATGACGACACCGCCGCCGTCATCCTGGAAACCATCCCGGCCACGCTGGGCATTGTGATTCCCGAACCCGACTATTTGCCCGCAGTTCGCAACATCTGCGATCAAAAGCAGGTCCTGCTCATCCTGGATGAAGTGCAAACCGGCCTCGGCCGCACCGGAAAATTATGGGCGTTCGAACACTTCCACATCATTCCGGACATGGTCGTCCTTGGCAAAGGTCTCTCCGGCGGACTGTATCCCATCACCGCCACAGTGCTGCGAAAGCCACTGGAAGCCGTTTTCCATCCCGATCCCTTTATTCACATCTCCACCTTTGGCGGCTCGGAAATCGGTTGCCTCATTGCCAGAGAAGTCCTTAAAATTTCGGCCGATCCCAGCTTTCTGAATCACGTCAATCACCTGGCCACCGCATTTGCCAATGGCGTGGAACAATTGCGGCAAAAGCATCCCCGCTTTCTCATCCGCCTGCGCCAATTGGGCTTGATGATGGGCCTCCAGCTCTGCGACGAACTCGCCGGACCTGTGCTCACCAAAACAGCCTATGACCACGACCTGCTGCTCATCTACGCCAACAACGATACCTCCGTCTGCCAGTTTCTTCCGCCTCTGGTCATCACCACGGAACAGGTGGAGTACGTGTTGCGGCAACTCGACCGGGCACTCACCGCCGCGCGACGGCTCAAGCCAATACTAAAATTCAAACGCAAGATCGAAACCATTTTTTAGTACTACTTAGTCAGATTAAGCTGAGTCGTGTCATTCCGAACGAAGCGAAGCGGAGTGAGGAATCCGTATATTTTAAGATTAGTCTGCTTGATAACCAGATTTCTCTCCGCCACTCGGCGGATCGAAATGACCTGCATTTACTGCTGAATTTTAATAATCTGACTAAGAAGAGTTAGTCAACCTGAAGATCACAAAACATTATCAAAGCCGAGCGGATAATAACTTTCTAACGCAGGATCAAAACCATTTGTTGGAGGAGGCGCATTCCATGAACATTGATCATGATCTGATACATCGCTTCGAGGCATCACTCGATCCCCAAAACCTCGCCGGTTCCCCGATCCCGGCCAAAATCCTCGGGTATGGCGAAATTTCTACCATCTTTCAGATCGGCGCTGACGATTCCCTGGCCTACAAGCGCATGCCGCTGTTCACCGAACCTGCAGCAGCCGCCAAATATGAACAGCAGTACCATGAATATTGTCGGTTATTAGCGGCAGCCGGCCTCCATCTGCCCGATCATGCCACCATGATCAGCAATGCCTCGGGTAAGGTGATTGCCCTGTACATTGCCCAGCAACAATTTCCCGCCGAACGCTTCGCCCATCGACTGCTACATCAGCTCGATGTACCTGCATTTAAAGAATTGGTCCAGCGCATATTGCAGGAGATCGAAAAAGTATGGCGTTTTAATCAACAACGCAAGCCCGACATCGAGCTGTCATTGGATGGCCAACTTTCCAATTGGGTGGAGTTCGAAACGAAGCTATTTTTTGTGGACACCAGCACACCGCTCTACCGCAAACAGGGCGTAGAGCAAATGGACCCCGAACCGCTGCTAAAAAGCGCGCCGGGCTTCTTGCGCTGGATCTTGCGCCTGTTCTTCCTGGACGACGTCATGAATCGCTATTACCAGCGACGCCTGGTTTTTCTGGATCTCGCCGCCAATCTGTTCAAAGAAGGCCGCCCCGATCTGATTCCCGTTACCATCGACATCATCAATCAACACCTGACCGCGGCTGACGCGCCCCTCACCACTGAAGAAGTAACCAGATACTATCGTCAGGATAAGCTCATCTGGACCCTGTTCCTCGCCTTTCGCCGGGTCGATCGCTGGCTCCGAACCAGAATTTTTCGCCAGCGTTACGAATTCATTCTTCCCGGCACCATTCGACGGTAAAAATTTCTCGATGCCCAAATGTAACGGTAGCTCTGGATTTCATGTTCCAGCGCTACCCATTTTATCCGAATATCACTAAAACTCACTCCATCGAGGAGTGGCACCAACAGTTTGGCTTGCCTATCATTCTTGCGAAAACCGAAAGTTCGCCAGCGATAGGTTATCAGCAAATCCCATCGCCCAACTGTAAAAATAAGGTACGAGATTTCTGACCTATGCTCCAACTTCTGTTTCAACAATATCGATAGCAACCCGATCGACCAGCCAGGCCCATGCGCCAATGCCCAAATTTCCGGATAGCCCGATCACCGCCTCACTCGCCAATTACGCCAGCACCCCGGCCTTATCCTCTTCCAGCGCCTGCTCGATAACCATAATGAACGCTTTATAAACATGAATGATATTTTTATGAGTCACCCCGCCTTCCACCCAAACGTAGGTACGAAACGTAATCACATTCTGTTCGGGAATCACTTTCACCAGAATAAATTCATCATTGATTCGCGTGGCATATTCAATCCGATCAGCCATCTTGGCGCTCTGGTTGGCAGTAAAATAAAGGTTCAGCGAAAAATAGCGATTGCCCTTGTCCACATACACCCAGGTGCGCCAGCGCTCCTTGATAAAAAGATCCTCTTTATCGAAGCCAGTATCGATAAAGGCATTATCGAACAACGACTTGATCACCTGTTTCGAAAGATTTTCACTGCTGATAAGTTTTTCTTCCATGCGGAACTCCTCTCAAAAGTTAGCTGCAACGATGAATGATATATTGGATCATTGTGGATTAATTAAACGATCATGAATGGCAAGCCAGATTGCGCGCCTGCCATCGGCCTGCAGGCAACCGATGACCCTTGTAGCCCCAAATTTGCAATCCCCATCTCGCAGCTAACTCATCGGCGAGCCATGGAGCAATTCCGGCCGTGTCCGTCGATCGCCAGACGCACCGGCGCAGGCTACCCGGCAACCAGAACCTGCGCCAGCCAGACGCTTTGCTAAGTGAAAATATATCGAATGCGACCAAATAAACGACAGTGGAAGCCAGCCCAACCGCCAATCAGTAGCCGGGCAGCATAGGATAGCGAATCAAATGGATGGTGCAATTTTAATGAACTGGATGGCAAAATTTCATGAAGCGATTCATTAAAATCATTGTCAATATAACAAAATTCCAACGCATTGTCAAGCACAATTTTGCCCCCAACGCAAAACCTCACCTATGAGTGGACCGAGCTACTAACCGGTCGCTTAATTTTTTGGAATTTTGGAAGCATTCCATCTTTAAGCGATCGGACCGTCCACCGATAACTGATCTTTTACTTCCCAATAATATAAAATGCCATCACATCGATTGGGAAATCAGCGCTCGCCAGGTTTTTCGAATCCCAACTGCCTTCCGCATCGTTGGTTCTAACCACTCGGCTCATCATGCCTTTTCCGCTCAAACTCCGGCCACCTCCCCAGAAAAGTTATGCACCCCGGCCACCTTGCCGGTAAATAATTTGTTACCGGCCTCGGTTACGCGGCCAATTAACGGCCGGGAAATTGAACTTATTGTTACAACGCAAAATTCTGTTGATTTTTTGAGGTGGGTTCACTAAATTCGTTTTGCTGAAATTCGAGCGCATTCTAAACACCTATGACCTGCAACCTTTGCCAAAGCGCGGCTATGGAAACAACCAATACAACCGGACATTCTGATTTCCTCAGTTACCTGCAATCAACCGCCATCCACACCACCGACTGCCCACTGCTGATCATCGCTGGCCCTGGCTCGGGCAAGACCTTTACTTTGGTGGAGCGAGCCTATGATCTCATTGCTAAGAAAAATGTCCCGCCTGAACAAATTCTGATTTCTACCTTCACCGAAAAAGCAGC
>CAZYNP010000117.1:0-8203 GCA_964647995.1 uncultured Cytophagia bacterium | reverse complement strand
CAAAATACTTTACCAGAAAGAAATCTCAGGTCACAGAAACTGAACTCTCACAAAAGATTTTGTGTCAGTTCCGATTTTGTGACCTGATTTTTATCCCTGGTCTGGCGTGTCCAGGTTGGGATGTTTATCCTGAAATAATTCTCCAAGAAAATATGGAATTATTCATTAGGGGTCAACATGGTCAATAGAATTTGACTCATCAACCTGGCTGCTAAAAAACCTCATTCACCTTAGTAACAAGGCCGCCCCAGCACCGCACGAACCTTATTACCTTATTGGGAGCATTACTCAAAAAAGCAATATACGAATAAGGTTCATCATGCGAATCATCATTGGCTACTAAGATGAATAAGCTCTAAGGGAATTGGTTCATTGAACCGAACTTTGGTAACCAAGATTGTGCCGAACAAAATTAATTCCTGCCTCCTTTAAATATTGCAGCCGAATGGCATTAAGACATTAACCTTCTGATCATCCCAAACGAAATTTTGAAAAAATGGATTTTGTCCAGAATCGAGAAATTAACACTGCAATCTAACTCAGGGGCATCGGTCCATAAACCGTAACACAAGTCCCGCCTTAGCAGGGTCAATTTTTTGATTGATCTTCCGAAGGAAGACTTGCAGTTTGTGAGTTAAGCCTTTATTTGGCAAGGCAAGCAGTCCGCCATCTGGATAGCGTTACGGAAACCGCCCTTTTCGGACAAATTCTAAGTCTTATGCTTTTCAAGATCAAAATATCTCGTCACCACGGCATCGGGTTTCAGCTTGCCTTTTATTCGAATTTTGTTCATGGCGCCGCAATCGGGACAATAGACCTCCAGCGAGGAGACCACCTCATCCGTGCCTTCGATCACGTCTACGACCACGGGAAACTCGTGGCTCGGGTCTTTGCAACAGACCGCCAGATAGGTTTTGGTGACGATATTCTTTTGCTTCGCCATAGTCTGAACCTCCGCTTTATACCATGAGGATGAAAATAATTCCGAAAATCAGGAACGGGATGAAATAGGTGATCACCGCAATGATGAACAGCGTTCGCTTATATCGCCAGAGTCTTTGATGAACGGCTTTGATCTGTTCCGCCGATTGGGAATGAAATTGATACTTTCGGGGGTAGATCACGAAGAAGGCCACTGCCAACGAGATCAGCCACAGACCAAAGCCGAGCTTGATCCAGAAGGTTTGATAGAACATTTTGAGCAGCCTATCCAAATTGGGGATGGTCAGCGTCAAAGAGATGGAGATCATGCCAGCGAGAAATTTGGCGGCATCTTCCAGGCGATTGGGGGTCTCCTGTTGCAGGGTGAAGCCGTAGGCATGCCATTTCTCCGCATCGGGCATCGGCTTTTCGCCGAGGATTTTTTCTGGTTCCATGGAAAGCTCGAATTTTTAATGAAAAGGTCAAGATAATCGAAATACGCCCTTCCGAAGGTTCAAAACCCTCGGAAGGGTATGCTCATTTCGATCCTCCATTCGGCCATAGGAATCAACCTGAGAGGGTTTAGATTTAATTGTTCTGATAATTGAAAACTCACATCCCCCTAAATCCCCCTTCAAAGGGGGACTTTTGAGAATCGAAGTAACCCATCGGAAGCGGGAGCCTTTTCAAAGGCTTGCAAGCCCATCCATCACTCCACCTGTCACTCCAGCAATCCATCAGCCCACAACTCCAACACTCCATCAGTTTCACATGAGTCGATTCTGAACTCTTCCATAGGTTCCAAACCTTCGGAAGGGTAGAGCATTACCTGATCCGATTCTGAATGAAGGTGATGGCCCGCAGGGGACGGCAGTCCTTGGGACAGACCTTGACGCAGACCGCATGTTTGTCGCAGGCGAAGACGCCATTGGGAGTGGCGCTGATCTTTTTTCGTTGCTCGAAGTTGCGATCCCTGGGATCGAACATCTGCTTGCTGATCTGGATGGAGATGGCGGGGCCGATGAATTCGGGCATTTCAGCCACTTTGGGGCAGCCTGCGTGGCAGCAGGAGCACTTGATGCAATCCGATGATCGGTTCAATTGATCCAGATCCATTTTGCTCAAACTGGTTTCGTAATTGAGCCGTTCATCGGGCAGGTCTTTCTCTCGGACAAGCCAGGGCATGGTGGTCTGAACCGCCTGCCAGAAGGGGCGTTTGTCCACCACCAGGTCTTTGATCACGCCGTAATGGGCCAGCGGCTCGATGGTGATGGCCTCGGCTTCGTCGATGATCTTGCTCACCTGGGTTTTGCAGGCCAATCGGGGCACGCCGTTGATCATCACGGCGCAGGTGCCGCAAATGGCGCCACGGCAGGAATAACGGTAGGCCAGGGTGCCATCCTGCTCGTCATGGACTTGATGGAGCAATGCCAAAACGGACATGCCTTCTTCCAGGCGGACTGAATATTCGACCAGGCGACCCTGTCTATCTTGGTCGGGATGGTATCTAAAAATTTTGGTTTTGATGTTCATGAAGATTGAACTCCTTCGAAATTGATTAAATAAAAAAACGATAATCTCCAACGGATTGAAACAACCCAACGGATAAAGATAAATTCCAAATCTCAAACTTCAAATTCCAAATAATATTCAATTCTCAATCTCCAAATTCCAAAAAACCACGGCTGACGACGGATTGGTGTTGATCTATGCCCAACGGATTGATGAAACCAACGGATTTTTTTAAATCTCAAATCTCAAATTTCAAATCCTAAATAATCTTTAATTCTCAAACCCCAAATTCCCCAAAAAAACCATAGCTGACCACGGATTTTCTGCCCAACGGATTGATGAAACCAATGGATTTTTTAAATCTCAAATCTCAAATTTCAAATCACAAATCCCAAATAATTTTCAATTCTCAGTCCCCAAATTCCAAACCAACCCCTTATCATGATCATGCGAGGCTTTGGAATTTGCCGTTTGGCGTTTGGAATTTCTGCATCCCTTGGGTTGTTTCTATCCGTTGGAAAAAAAAGTTATCATCTAATTCTAAAATCGTAAATCTAAAATCGTAAATCAATACTTGATCTCCGCCAGCGGCTCGATATCCTCGATCACCACGGGCTTGTAGCTCAACTGGGGCTGGCCGTTGTTATCACGCCTTACCATGGTATGCTTCAAGAAATTCTGATTATCCATTTTCGGATAATCCTCCCGATAATGAGCGCCTCGGCTCTCTTTTCGGGCAATGGCGCCGACCGCAATCACTTCCGCCAGATCGAGCATGTAGCCCAATTCCAGCGTTCGGATCAGATCGAGATTATAGGCCTGACCTTTGTCTTCCACGATCACCTTCTGGTAGCGTTGCTTCAGATCGGCCAATTGCGCCAGGCCTTCCTGCATTATGGATTCATTGCGGAAGATGCCGAAGCTATTGACCATAGTCTTTTCCATATCTTTGCGAATGCCAGCCGCTCGCTCGCCCTGGCTTCGATTCAGCAGCGCATTGAGCCGAGCCTCCTCGGCCTGGAGGGAGGCTTTCGAATAATTCAATAGCTCATGTTGTCTTGCAAATTTCAGCGCCTCTCTGCCAGCAATCGGGCCAAACACCACGGTCTCCAGCAGCGAATTGCCACCCAGCCGATTGGCGCCATGCACGCTGACACAACTGCATTCGCCTGCGGCGTAAATCCCAGGAATCTCGGTCTCGGTTTTGACATTGACGTCGATGCCGCCCATGGTGTAATGCACCGTCGGTCGGATGGGAATGGGATCGTGCACGGGATCCACGCCTGCAAAATGGATGCAGATCTCCCGAATCTGTGGCAGGCGGGTTTTGATCTTCTCCTCGCCCAGATGGCGCAGATCGAGATAGACGTATTCGTTGTTGATGCCTCGACCCGCTCGAATTTCAAAATGGATGGAGCGAGCTACAAAATCACGAGGCGCCAGTTCCATGAATTTCGGGGCGTAGCGCTGCATGAACCGCTCGCCGTCTTTGTTGATCAAATAGCCGCCCTCGCCTCGAGCGCCTTCGGTGATCAAAATTCCACTGAGCAAGCCCGTGGGGTGAATCTGGAAGAACTCCATATCTTTGATAGGAATGCCCACCCGATACGCCAGCGCACCGCCATCGCCCGTATTGATCAGGGCATTGCTGCTCTGACCATAGATTCGGCCTGCGCCGCCCGTGGCGATGATCAGCGCCTTGCCTCGGATAAAATAGAACTCGCCCGTCAACATGTCGAACGCCACGATGCCTTTGAATTGCCCATCTTCCACAATGAGGGCGGTGACGAAATATTCCCAATAGAAATTCACCTGGCGCTTCCTGCATTGCTCGTACAGCGTATGGAGCAAATTGTGTCCCGTCTTGTCGGCAATGTAACAGGTGCGATTGCGGCTCTGGCCGCCGAAGGCCCGTTGGGCAATGGTGCCATCTTCGTTGCGATTGAACAGGGCACCGTACTTGTCGAATCGGGCGATCACCTCTTTGGCCTCGCTGCATAAAATTCGAGTCGCATCCTGATCGGCTAAAAACCATGAGCCCTTCACGGTGTCGTACTGGTGCGAGTGCCAACTATCGTCGAACCGCAGCGCCGCATTGATGCCGCCCTGGGCCGCACCCGAGTGCGAGCGGACAGGATGCACTTTCGATACGACGGCGACATTGGCGTTTTCGTCTTGCTCCAAAATTTCCAGTGCTGCGCTCAGGCCGGCCAGGCCCGCGCCGAAAATGACTATATCATGCTGGTTTTCATTTAAAATCTGCATATTTCACTCCGGAGTTAAAAAAGCATTGACCAAAATCATCGATTCAGATCAGTCCCGATCGCTGCTTCGCTTATGAAATCGATTGAACCGGGAATCTAACAACCAACATTGCGCAATTGGATTCTCGTCTACCATGGGCGACAAATTCCCCTCCGGGTCTCTAAAAACTTCCACGCGAATACTCGACCCCGCCGTTTTTCGTGGTGGAATGCGCGGCGTTAGAATTTCCCACTTTTTGTTTGTTTGACATTTTTTCCTACTAACAATATCGCCTAAAATGTTAAAAAAAGCAAGTCAATTTTTGCAATTGACACCCATGCTTTAGATCCGATTAAATTCCGGCTATCCGGTGTTTGTATTCCTTCAGGGCACTATCCAGCCGCTCTCGGGCCGTTGTATCACCCGGCAAATTATGCGAGGGATGGATGAATAATTTGACGCCTCGATCCGCCAGAATTTCCGCCACGGTGGTAATGGTCATCCAGACCACGGTGACGAAGGCCATGGTGGAAACAGGACCGACTTTATCGAAATGATTTTTCAATGGAACGGCTGCATCCTCGGAGGGAACACAGGTGTCGATGACGATATCGGCGACCTCGAACAACTTTTGGCCAGAGGAGTGCCGGCTCTGTTTATCTTTGAAGGCATTGGCCGAACCAGCGACCACAACTTTCATGCCGATATTTTTTGCCTCCAGGGCGATGTCGATATTGACATTGTTAATCCCCGAATGGGAAAAAAGCCACATAGTGTCCTTTGGGTCAAAATTATAGCTTTTCATAATTTCCCTGCCAAATCCTTCGGCCCGCTCCAAAAATAGAAACTGGTGAATTCCCATTTCACCGACAATGTGGGTGAAAAACGTGAGTGGCAATTCGATCATGGGATGAAAACCAACAAAACCGCCAATGCGGGGGTACATTTCCTCGACAGGAAGGGTAGCGTGGCCGCAGCCAAAAGTGTGCACCCAGCGGCCAACGGCAATAGAATCCGCCATCAGTTCGGCCGCTTTTTGAATATTGTCCATTTGCGTCGTTGCGATTTGATCCATCACTGCTTTCGCTTTGGTGAGCCATATTGTCGCCAGCATAATTGTTCCTCAATTTTGGTATGATGAGTTTACTCTAAAAACCGCCAATTGCACGAATGACTCTAATTTCGCTAATTTGAGTTTCAAAAAAATCATTTCGATTCGCTTGAATTAGCGAAACAAGTGGTCAAGGGCTTTGGGGAGTGGACTCGCAGCAGCGGTTAATTGCGAGCCAGCCGGTGGAGAACGATGGTAAACAAAATAGCGCTCGCCACCAGGCTCAACGGGATAATGCTCAAGGAATAGCGCAATCCAAACCATTGACCAAAGGCGCCAGTGAGATACGGAAACAGGGTACCGCCCAACAGAGCAATAACCAGCACCATGCTAAACGCCGTTCCCGAAAGCTGGGCATATCGTTCGCCCACATAGCCCAGCATGATGGGATAGCAGGCAGCAAAGCCCAATCCCAGCAGCGTCAATCCGAAAACGGACAGCCCCAGTTGCTGAGAGCGGATCATCACCACAGCGCCGATGAAGGCGATGCCCACGCTGCTATATTGCACGATGGCAGGGGAGATTTTTTTGAGCAGATAGCCCAGGACCAATCGGGCCAGGGTCAGGCCGAGCCAATAAAAAGAGAACAACAGCGCCGCCCGACTGGCAGCGATGGTCAATTCCTCTTTCAGAAAGAGTGCCGTCCAGTTGCCCACGGTGAACTCCATGCCGCTTTGTAAAAAGAGAATAAAGCCGAATAACCACAGGGTGGCTTCTTTCACCAATTTGGCCGCCTGACCAATTGGGAAGCCCTGAGCCTGTTTCGGTAGCGGGAAGCGAATTGAAATGTAGTATAGCATGGGTAACAGCATGAGAGCGCCCACCCCAGCGATGATGGTTCGATAGGATGCCAGGTGGAGCAACATTCCCAACAAGAATGGCATGCCAATGGCGCCGATGCCGAAGAACACGCCCAATAGACTCAATCCGGCGCTTTTGCCACTTTCGGCAATATCGGCCACCAGGGCATTGGTCGCGCCATTGATCACGCCGCCGCCAAAGCCGATCAGCAACAGCGCCAGTCGCAGCCACCAGGCGGTGGGCGCATAAGCGATGCCTAACAACCCCAGGCCGATCAAGGCGGTGCAGACGATGAACAAATTTTTATAGCCATAGCGATCCACAATCGGGCCAAAAACGACCGAGCCCGCCAGAATCCCGATAGACAAAAAGACCATCAGCGAGCCAGCCATCGCTTTATTGATCAATTGGGACGCTTCGATGATGGCAGGCAGCGCCGACCCCAGGGTGGTAAAGACGATACCGAACATCAGCATTCCGAGACAGGCGGCAGCGAAGACGAGTGAGCGACGGTACATTTTTTTCCTCAAATTTTTATTGAACATCCTTCTGGTTTTCGGCAAGAGAACTGGTACGCCCCTTATGCATCACGACGAGGGAAAGAGCCTAAGAAACTTCGTCACGAGCCATAAAGGCCAAACGACCGGCACCGATGAGCCCGGCATCGCCGGCCAGGGTCGATACTGCCAATTCCACCTGGCGAAAGCTGATTGGTTGCGCCCAGCGCTCGGCTTCCCGCTTAATCTGGTGAATGAACTGCGCCGCAGGGCCAAAAACGCCCCCGCCGAAGATGATTTTTTCGGGATTGAAGATGCTCACCAGATTGGCCACGGCAATACCCCAGCAGACAATTGCATCGTCCAATACTCGGGTTGCAATGGGATCGTGATTTTGGTACGCCGCAAAAATATCCGGCGCGGTGATTTGATCGGCTGGTTTATTTTTGAGCAGGCCGGAATAGTGGACATCTTGCGTCAACAATTCACGGGCTGCTCTGGCCAGCCCCTCGCCAGACGCATGATATTCGAAACAACCGCACGATTGATAACGTTCACGAAACGGCCGATTCAGGGAGATCCATCCGACCGCACCAGCAATATCCTGATGACCGCGCAAAATCTGCCCGTCGATCAAAATACCGGCGCCGATGCCAGTGCCAATGGCCAGAAAAATAGCATGCTTGCATCCTTTCGCTGCTCCCTGCCAGGCTTCGCCCAGAATATATGCCGCACGATCACTATCGATTCTCACGTTGATGCCCTGGACTTCTGGCATGGCCATAATTTCATCAAGCAGTGGATATGCTGTCCAGCCGGGGATATTCGGCGCCCAGACTTTGCCAGTAGTCGCATAATAAATTCCCGGCACTGAAATACCGATCGCTGCAATGGTGATCCCCCTGGCGTTTGAAAGTGATAGGAGTGATTTGATTTGTGCGGCGACTAAGCGGCCAACCTCTTTTCCGCGGCGCTTTTCTATCGGGGCCACTTGTTTGAATAGCAATTCTCCGGTTTGACTGAACACAGCGCCAGCCAGCTTGGTCCCCCCGAGATCGAGGCCAATAACCTTCATTCTGCTCCCTTTGATTCGACTATCCTTTTGCGTCAATCACTT
>CAZYNP010000116.1:3418-9170 GCA_964647995.1 uncultured Cytophagia bacterium | reverse complement strand
TGGAGCGTCCCAATGTGATCTGGGCGCGGACCACCAGCGAGGCGATCACGCTGGACGGCAAGCTGGATGAGCCGGGCTGGCAGAAAGCCGAGTCGGTTCGATTGCAGTATGGCAAGACATCGGACTTGATTCCGGGCAGTGGCTGGCACGATGAATCTGGCGTAAAGCCCAGCGATCCGACCGATGCGATCATCAAGTTTTTGGTGTCGGGCAATAATCTGTACATGGCGGTGGTGGCCAAAGATAGCTCGGTGGGTGGTGGCTTGTTCAATCAGTTCGATGGTTTTCTGATGAACCTGCGGGATCATTCCAAGCCGGATCGGCCGGCGCCCAATTTCGAGTATTTTTATGGCTGGGTGACCGAAGGTTGGGCGGATCCCAACACCGGCAATGTCGGTGCTTCGCCGGGATTCTTCGGCTGGGCCTCTGGCGACCGTACCGTATGGGATGGTGCTACCTTTGTCGATGGGGTCTCCAACGATGACAGTTCGCCCGACAAAGGCTACACCGCTGAGTTGATGTTCAATCTCACGCCGCGCGGTTACGATGTGACCAAGGCTGCGGGCGATATTATCGAGTTCAACATTTCCATTTACGATGCCGATTGGCACTGGCCGCACAACAACGACAAGTTCAGCGGCAATCGTACCTGGTGGCAGGGACCATGGGGCAATGCCTCGGCCTACGATGTGGTACGAATTTACGCCCGTCCCGATGTGACCGTAAATTCTGGTCCTGTCCCTGCGGTTGGACCGGAAGTCGTCATCCCCAATGGCGTGAATCACTCGGCGCCGATAATCGATGGCAAGCTGGACGAAGCAGTATGGGCTAACATCCCCGGTTTTGATCTTCGCTATGGCGATGAAGCGCTGCGTGCCTCCTATCCGGGGGTTGGACCGTGGCGCAGCGGTCAATGGCAGCCGGAGATCAACAGTGTGCGGGCGCCGGTGGTCGATCCGGCCGATGCCACCATCAAGTGGTTTTTCAAAGGCGACATGCTGTACTTGGGCGTGGATGTGCGCGACCAGGCGGTATGGGGCTTGAGTCAATTCGATCTGTGGGATGGCATTCGGTTCGTCATCAACGATCGGGCCGAGGTGGATCCGGGTGACAACAACCTGCTGCGTCGTGAGTTGACGGTGCGGGTGGATTCGCTGGGCCAGTTAGCGGTGGTGGATTATCTGACCATGTTGATCGATTCGTTCAAGACCTCCAGTGCGGCCATGGCGTTGAAGCCGGGCACCACAGTGAACAATTTCAACGACATCGATGCCGGCTATAGTTTCGAGTTGGCGATTGATTTGACCAAATTGGGCTATCCGGTGGGCCGTGGCGATGGCGTGCTTTTCATCAGTGCCACACTGTTCGATGGCGATGCCTTTGCCAATCCAGCCGATACCTACGGCAACCGGGTGTGGTGGATGCGCGAAGGCTCCTGGCCCGCTGCTCCTGCCTGGGCTTATATGGATCCGGGTGCAGTGATAACGGGAGTAAAAGAACTGGCCAGCAAAGCTATCAATTTGCCGACCAAATTTGAAGTGTTGGGCAACTACCCCAACCCATTCAATCCGACCTCGGTCATTCGCTATTCATTGCCCGAAGAGGGACAGGTGACGTTAAAGGTATACAACATTATGGGCAGCTTGGTAGCCAACATACCATTGGGTCTGCAAAAAGCCGGCATCAATGAAGTATCGTTCAATGCCCAAAAAATTAGTTCCGGCATCTATTTTTATCAATTTCAAGTTGTATCAGGCAAAAGCAATAAAATTGCCACCAGTTCGACTGGGAAAATGGTAGTGCTGAAATAAGCAGTAAGAATTGAGAGGCGCCGTGGCGCGCCTCTCGTTCTCATTTATTTTTCGTTTACATCGAGAAACAGATCCGATAAACTCTTTACAATCGGCTTCAAATTTTGGGGTTCCAAAGTTTTGGCAATGGACATTAAAGATGGTGATCAGGAGATCGAGCATTCTGGCTCACTCAATTTACTTCAAGTGATTAGTCTCTCTGGAAAGATTAATCCAATAACCTGTGGATTGAAATGGTTATGAGGCTTATTATGAAAACCAACCAAATAAAAAAATCTTGGCACAGTTCGGCAGGCATCCCGATCATGATCGGATTATTCTTGTTGCTGCCTATCTACTGGCTGCAAGCCGGTACGACCGGCAAGCTATCCGGCCGGGTTACTGATAAACAGAATCAACCATTGCCGGGAACCAATGTGATTATCGTGGGCACCAATCTTGGGGCGGCCACCGACCTGCAAGGCTATTATAACGTGATCAATATTCCGCCGGGACGCTACCAGATTCGTTTTTCCTTTATCGGCTATAAAGATCGCGTTGTCCAGGATGTATTGGTGACGATTGATCACACCACCAACCTGGATGCAGTGCTGGAGGAGAGCACCATTGAAGGCGAGGCGGTGACAGTCGTTGCTGAACGACCGGTTGTGGAGCTTAATTTAACCAGTTCAGTTTCGACCGTCACCAGCAAGGACATTCAAATCATGCCGGTACGACAATTGAATGAGATCGTGGACTTGCAGGCGGGCGTAGTGGATGGTCATTTCCGCGGAGGACGAATTGGCGAAGTCCAATATCAGATCAATGGGGTCACGGTAAATAACAGCTATGATAACAGCTCTTCGGTACAGGTCGATCGTTCGTTGCTGCAGGAAGTTCAGGTGATCAGCGGCACCTTTGATGCCGAATATGGTCAGGCCATGAGCGGGGTAGTCAACGTCGTGCTAAAATCTGGCGCGGATAAATTTGAATGGAACGCAGAAGCCTTTTTGAGCGACTATATGTACACCACCGGCGACCGACGCAAAGCAGAGGATAAATTCCGACCGTTCGCCATTCAGAATTATCAGTTCAGCCTTAGCGGACCCACTTTTTTGCCTAGCACTTACTTCATTTTCAATACCCGCCGCTATATCGATAACGGCTATATCTTTGGGCAACGGCGGTTTCTGCCAACCGATCGGGCCGATTTTGAACGAAGAATTTTCACCCCTTCTGGCGATAACAAAGAGCTGCCGCTGTCATTCTCTGATGATATTTCCGGGCTGGTCAAACTCACCAATCGCTCGCTGAAAAATATCCAATTAGAGTATCAGGCCATCTATAACGTCATCGATGCCCAGCGCTACAGTTATGCTTTTCGGCTCAATCCCGATGGCCGATCGAAACAGCAAACCACCTCTGTGGTTCATGGTCTGGATATTACGCATACGCTGTCATCGAACACGTTCTACAATCTCAATTTTCGGCAGAACTATTTCGATTATCACGACTATGCCTACAAGGATTTCAATGATCCGCGGTACGATGCCGCTGGCCCACCTCAGGGCGATGCCAATTACGAGCTGGGTGCCATCGTTCAGGGTGTTGATCTAAGTCGCTTCAAGCAGCGAACCAATACGCTGGTCGCCAAGGCGGCCCTCACCAGCCAGGTGAGCCGAACCCATCTGGCCAAATTTGGAGCGGAACTGCAGTATTCAAAGGTGCAATTTGGCGTGCCGGGATATATCATCGGCACCGGCCTGTTGCTGACCCGGCATATCAATGAGCCGCCCGATTATCCACCCATTGCAACTTATCGCCCGATCTCGTTGGTGGCGTATGCCCAGGACCAGGTCGAATGGCGCGATTTTATCGTTCGTGCTGGCGCGCGGCTGGAATATTTTGATGCACGATCGACAACACCAAGCGACTTGCAGAATCCAGCCAATGCCATCGCCGGGGCACCAGCTTCGTATCCTAAAAAGACCTCCAAGAAAATCACGCTGGCCCCACGGATCGGCGTTTCTTATCCCATGACCGCCAGCGCCGCGTTGTTTTTCGCTTACGGTCACTTTTATCAAATGCCAGCATTGGGACAAATTTTTACCAATTCCGATTATCAAATCCTGGATGAATTACAGTCCGGCGGCATCAGCTATGGCGTTATGGGCAATCCCGATATCAAACCGGAAAAAACGGTGCAATATGAATTTGGTTATAAACATGCCATCACGCCGGACCTGGGTTTCGATTTCAGCATCTTTTACAAAGACATCCGCGATCTGTTGGGAGTTGAATTTGTATCGACCTATGCCGCGGCTGAATACGCTCGGCTAACGAACATCGATTTTGGCAATGTGCTCGGATTTACGATCGCCCTGGATCAACGGCGCATGGGTCCGATCAGCACCATGGTCGACTATACCTGGCAGCGGGCGATGGGCAATTCCAGCGATCCGCGCGAAACGGCCACCCGTGCTGCGGCTGGCGAAGACCCGCGGCCACGTCAAATTCCGCTAAATTGGGATCAACGCCACACGTTGAATGCCACGATTCTGTTAGAATTGCCCGGCAGCATTGCGGTAAGCACCATCATCCGCTATGGCAGCGGCCAGCCCTATACGCCGGCCCTAAAAGCCGGATTCGGCGGTGGCCTGGAAGCCAATTCTGCCGTGAAATCCGCATTCACCCGGATCGATCTGCGGGCGGAAAAATATTTTCGTTTGCGCGGTCTGAACCTGAGTCTATTCGCTCGGGTTTTGAATCTGCTCGATACCAGATTCGTGAACGGTTTTGTTTTTGATGATACCGGCAGTCCCGATTATTCATTGAACCCCATTGGCCAACGCGCCACCCTGGCCGATCCCGGACGATTTTATCCGCCGCGCCGGATCGAATTGGGGATCACCCTGGGTTCAGCCAATTAGCAACGGAGGAAAAACTATGCGTTATACTTATGTTAAGTTCGGCTGGCTGATGGTCCTCTGCCTCATTCCAACTGCGATCATGGCCCAGCTTTTACCGGTAGTGCCACCAGATCAGCGCGGTCGGGTGGATGCCGAGCGCGCCGGCTATCACGATGCCGCCAACATCCGCACCGTGTTCTATAATTACGGCATGGTGGGCGACTATCCGCCAGACCCACGCAATGTGGATTTAAGCGTGTTCCATTCCTGTGAAGCGCCCAAGGGCACTGGCTTGAACTACACCGATGGCACGACCCCGTTCGTGCTCGCGAAACTATTGGATCGCAAAGGCGCCTATTTTCATATCATGGAAACCGGCTATCGCGAGCGCCAGGGCACCAGTCCCATCCGCAATCGCATCATGCGCTACGAGCCACGGCCCGGTTATTTTCAAGCCGATCCCGGCATCAACCAGGGCCGTTCGCCCGCTATCAGCAATGATCCGCGTACCTGGCCCGATTCCTGGCCTGATAAAGTCAATGATGTCGATGATCCCGGCTGGAGCGGGAGCTGGAACGGCTATTTCGGCAAGCGCCCCAATGCCGATCAGGAAAGCTTTACCGTGATGGATGATGATTTCTATGACGCCTGGGACTACTATCCCGATAGCCGTGACGAGACCCGTCGTGGCATGGGATTGCGCGTTGAGGTGCGCGGCTTCCAGTGGGCCAATCCTCAGTCCGGTAATGTGATTTTCTGGCATTATGACATCAGCAATGAAAGCACAACGGATTACAATGACAATATTATTTTTGGCATGTACATGGACTCGGGCGTTGGTGGCTCGGCGCTGTCCTGCGATGGCGTCTATGAATCCGATGATGACAACGCCTATTTCGATAAATCGTTTGGATTGAACCTGGTTTATACCTGGGACAAATTGGGCCATGGTGTCGGGCTGAGCTCCAATTGCCTCAAAACAGGATATCTCGGCTATGCCTACCTGGAGACGCCGGGCAATCACTATGATCCAATCGATAATGATGATGATGG
>CAZYNP010000116.1:1465-3318 GCA_964647995.1 uncultured Cytophagia bacterium | reverse complement strand
GATCGCACCGATCTCAATGAATCCGATCAGATCGGTCTCACCGGTTTCCGCATGAACCGTATCGTGGCTGGCGCTGGCAATCCCAGCCAGGAAACCGATAATATCGTCTTCTTTGACGAAGGCAAGCAATGGCCCACTCGCCTCTATAATTTTTTCACCGATCCCAATCCCGAAGGCCGATTCGATCAAGCGCTGATTCTGAATTATAATATCGGCTTCCTCTTTGCCTCAGGTCCCTTCCGATTGATCGCGGGCAAAACCGAACGCTTCAGCCTGGCGCTGGCTTATGGGGCGGATCTGCAGGAGCTTCGAACCACCGTCAAAACAGTGCAACTCATTTACAATGCGAACTATCAATTTGCGGTTCCGCCGCCACTGCCGAAAGTGACCGCAGAGGTCGGGGATGGCTGGGTGCGCCTATCCTGGGATGATGCCGGGGAACGTGGAATCGATCCAGTGTCGCTGGAAGCCGACTTCGAAGGCTATCGCATCTATCGGTCAACCGATCCCGAATTTCGTGACCCGAGGGTAATCACGACCGGCCGGGGCACGGGGCCGATCGGCAATGGTCGGCCCATCGCCCAATTCGATCTGATCAATGGCGATCGTGGCTTCTCCGAACAGGTGGTGGAGGGCGTCGCCTATTATCTCGGCGATGATTCCGGTCTCACCCATACCTGGACTGATACGACCGTCATCAATGGGCAGCTTTATTACTACGCCGTCTGCTCCTACGATCACGGTTCTGATTCGCTGGGCTTTTATCCATCGGAAAATTCCATTTCCGTGTCGCGAACACCGCGCGGTGGCACCATTCTTCCCATCAATGTCGTGGCTGTTCGACCCGAGCCGAAAATCATGGGCTTTGTTCCTGCCGTGGCGTCCGATGGTGTTCAAATCCAGGGCCGAGGCATGGGCACGGTCAACGTCGAAGTCGTAAACTCCGCCCTGGTACCAGACAATCATATCTTCCTGCTCAAATTCAAAATTCCTTCGCAGGACAGTATTCGGGCAGCGTTCTATGATCTGATCGATAGCACCGAAAACAAATATCTGTTCCGCAACGGCTACGATCTGGACGGCCAGGGCATCGGTCAGGTGGCGGTGGGCTTGCTACCCATTGTAACGACGCCCAAAACCATCAGCGTCGATACCGCAAATACTGGCTTCACGCCCCAGAGCAAAACCAATCTGCGGCTGAAAGCGACCTATCAATATCAGCAATCCATAAATCGTCGCCGCACCGGTTTTCCCGATCCCATTCGGATCACCTTCACCGATACGCCAGTGGACACCTCGCTGGCAGCCATTGGCTTGCCTGCCCGGCCCTGCAAATTTCGGGTGGAGGCGCTCAGCGATTCTGGCGCACTGCGTTTGAAATTTCGCATTCGGGATCTGGATCGTGACGGCACACTTAGTTATATTGATGAATTCATCGATGTCGTGACATTTGTACCTGAAAAAGGAACGCAACCCCAGGTTACCTGGCGTATTGAAATAGATAAAGAACGCCAGTTGGCGGCAGGTTCGATCATCCCACCAACCCAGGGCGATGTGTACGATCTCAAATTGATCTATCCGCTGGGCCAGGGCGATGTCTTCATGTTCACCAGCAAAGGCCAATCCATCGATCCTAACAAAGCTCGCCAGGAGTTCAAGGAAGAGCCTTACGTGGTTCCCAATCCTTATGTCGGTTCGGCCAGTTTTGAGGCGGAGCGATTTGCCATCTCGGGCCGAGGTGAACGGAGGATCGAGTTCCGCAATCTGCCCGAAAAATGCACCATCCGCATTTACACGGTTCGTGGGGAATTGGTGCAAACGCTCTATCACGATGGCTCCACGCTCAGTTTCGT
>CAZYNP010000116.1:0-1365 GCA_964647995.1 uncultured Cytophagia bacterium | reverse complement strand
GTCATGGCGCAATCCAAAACTGGCACTACCATTGGCCAATTTCTATTGATCGAGCCCAGCGCCCGTTACACAGGCATGGGCAATGCGGGCGTGGCCTCGTACGATGAAATCGCCGCCGCTTATTACAATCCTGGCGCTATTGGACGACTGCGGGGCTATGGCCTTCAGTTCACCCATAGCCTCTGGCTGGCGGACATCACCTACGATTACGTGGCCGCTTCGATCCAGATGGGGACGATTGGAAATCTGCTGGTGACGGCCACCTCGCTGAATTCGGGCGAGATCGATGTCCGCACTGTGGAACAGCCACTGGGCACGGGCGAGCGCTATTCGGTTTCCAACTTTGCGCTGGGCCTGGGCTACGGCCGCCAGTTGACCGATCGCTTCTCCATGGGGTTTACGATCAACTATGTGCAAGAGACGATCTGGCATAGCTCGCTTTCCACCGTGGCCATCAGCGTGGGGACGTTGTACAATTTGACCACCAATGGGGTTCGGCTGGGCGCCAGCATCTGCAATTTTGGGATGCCCGCCCGCTATTCGGGTCGAGATTTGAGGATTATTTATGATAATGATAAGGATAAGTACGGCGATAACAGCAGCCTGCCTGGCGAGATCTATACCGATGCCTATCCCCTGCCCGTGATCTTTCGAGTGGGGTTGAGCGTGCCCGTCGAATTCTCGCCCAACAATCGGCTGCAATTGGCAGTCAATGCGTTTCATCCCAACGACAATACCGAAAGCATCAGCTTTGGGGCGGAATGGCTGCTATTCAAATCCTTTGGTCTGCGAGCGGGCTATCAAAATCTGTTCCTGAAGGACTCCGAGGTGGGACTGACCCTGGGCGCAGGCCTGCAACTGGACGTGGCTGGCCACTTCTTCCAGTTCGATTACGCCTGGGCCGATCACGGACGCCTGGAGAATGCGCAGCGGTTTACGGTGGGGTTTTTGTTTTAATCAGTAATCAGTGGTCAGTAAACAGTGATCAGTAATCAGTGATCATTAGAGAAGGAGGTGGGATATGAGTTATTTACCGCATGCAAAGAGCTTTCGGGATTTGATTGTCTATCAGAAGGCCAGGGCGCTGGCAAAGGATATTTTTGAGATCTCGAAACGCTTTCCCAGGGAAGAAATGTATTCGCTAACCGATCAGGTTCGGCGTTGTTCCCGCTCTGTCGGCGGTCAAATAGCAGAAGCCTGGGCCAAACGAAGGTATGTGAAACATTTCGTGAGCAAGCTAACCGATGCCGACGGCGAACAAAATGAGACCCAGCACTGGATTGAAACAGCGAATGATTGCAATTATCTCAACGCCAATGAAACAGCTTCTCTGCTGCATCGCTGTGAGGAAATCGGTCGCTTGCT
>CAZYNP010000115.1:0-9537 GCA_964647995.1 uncultured Cytophagia bacterium | reverse complement strand
AAATAACTGCCAACCCGCTAACTGCCACTGAATACACCGATACCGGCATTGAAATCATCAAGTTTGGTTCCAACACCGCTCATTATTATGTGACAGCCAAAGGCTCCGAGTCACCAGAATCGGATGCATCTAATATTGTCGATATCAAAACGAATTCGGCTGAAAAAATATTGCCTGAACAAGAAACGCCTGATAACAAGGAAGCCAATTATGTCGAACCTTCCCAGATTCGTCTGCTGGGTAACTATCCCAATCCGTTCAACCCGACCACAACCATTCGGTATGCGTTGCCCAAAGCTTCTTATGCTACGCTTAAGATTTACAACCTCAATGGAGAGGTCGTGAAGACATTGGTGAACGGTTATCAAACCGCCCAATATCATCAAGTGGTATGGAACGGCGATAACGAAGCGGGACAGAAGGTAGCGGCTGGCATTTACCTGTACCAGTTGCAGGCTGGCGACTACCAACAGACGATGAGACTAATTATAATGAAATAAACCTAACCGCCATAACCTATGAATGACAAACCGGCTGGGTGATGTTGGCCCAGCCGGTTTGTTTTTTATGATTCGGGAGTGAACCGCCAATTTCGCCAATTGTCTTGATTTCGCGAAGGGGATTTTTGTTTGAATTGGCATTTTGAAATTGGGATGAGCTGGCAGAAAAAAATAGACCGCCAATTTCGCCAATTATCCTGATTTCGCGAAGGGGATTTTTGTTTGAATTAGACATCTGACAGTGGAGCGCACTTTCGAGAAATTATGGTTGACTCCACCCGAGAAAATGATAGAATTGGAAAGACACCAGGATCAATTCTTCGATATTTTCTGAACCAATTTCATTTCCCTATCAATCTCACCAACGCCAGACTCAACCCCGGCACATAAGTGATAATCAACAGGGCAATGATCAGAATCAGCAATAACGGCAGAGACGCGCGATAAAGCTGGAGGATCGGTTTATCGAAGCGAAAGCTGGAGATGAATAAGTTCAGGCCCACAGGCGGCGTGAGGTAGCCAATTTCCAGATTGGTCAAAAAAATGACGCCGAGATGGATCGGATCGACGCCGAACTCTCTGGCAATGGGAACGATGAGCGGCACGACCACGATGATAGCCGAAAAAATGTCCATCATACAACCGACGATCAATAGCAGAAGGTTGAGCATCATCAGAAAGAGGATCTTGCTGCTGATGAACGTTTGCATGAAATTCAAAATCTTCATGGGCACCTGCTCGTCGATCAGATAATTGGTGAGCCCCAACGCCGTGCCCAAAATAACCAGAATGCCACCCACCAGCACCATGCTTTCCTTGATGATCTTAGGAATATCTTTGAACAAATTCAAATCTCGGTAAACGAAAACTTCGATGATCAGCACATAGAAAGCCGTAATAGCGGCCGCTTCCGTGGCCGTAAATAGTCCGCCGTAAATGCCGCCGATGATAATAAACGGCAAGGGGATTTCCCACAACGCTTCCTTCAGCGCCAGCCAGAGATTGTTCCATTTAAACGGCGTCGTTGGGACTGCGGATTTGTTACCTTTGTGGGTGCTGTAAATTGAAAGCAGAATAATCAATAAAAAGCCAGGGATGATACCAGCCAGGAATAATTGATCGACGTTGATCTTGGCCACCACGGCGTAGAGGATGATGGGCAGGCTGGGAGGGAATAGCAGGCCCAGACTGCCTGATGAAGTGATCAGCCCCAGAGAGAATTTTTCCGGATAGCCTTCCTTGCGCAGCATGGGATAGAGCAGGCCACCAATGGCCACGATGGTTACGCCTGAGGCGCCAGTAAAAGCCGTGAAAAAAGCGCAGGTGACCAGCACCACAATCGCCAATCCTCCCGGCATCCAGCCGAACAGCGCTCGAGACAGATTGACCAGCCGTTTGGGCGCATTGCTTTCGGCCAACACATATCCTGCAAAAGTGAAGAGCGGAATGGCAATCAGCGTCGGCGCACTGGTCAGGCGATACATCTCGACGATCACGGCCGAGGTATCGATCCCCAAAAAATAGAAGCTCAACAGGGCGATGGCGGCAATGATCGAGAACAGCGGTGCGCCCAATAGCGCCAGCAGGATGAGAAACAATGCCCAAAGGATGGTCGTCATGCTGGCTCCTTTTGCGCTGAGGATGGCGGCGCAATGATGTTTTCAAGGGCATGGATAAAGAACCGTAACGTCATGAGCCCAAAACCGATGACGATGATGATCTGGAAGATCCAGGTCGGAATGCCAGCGAATAGCGTACTGCCAGCCTGTTGTTCCGATTTGATGAACGTGATCGCCGCCCGCATCAGGAAAAAACAGACCGTGCCAGCGAACAGATTGACGATAATCACCGTGATTCTTTTAGCGGTTTTTGAGAGCAGTCGGGACAGGGCATCGATATTGATGTGCCGCAGCTCTTTGGTGGCCAGCGAAGCGCCGATGAAACCGATCCAGAGCACCAGATGGCGGAGCAGGGTGTCGGCCCAGAGAATCGAGGTGTGGAAGAAATTCCTCAAGATGACCTGCAGGAACGCCAGCAGAATCATGGTTAGCAGGATGGTGATGAGAAAGACAGATTCGATTTTAGCAATTATGTTATTAGCAGAATTGATAAATTTTATCATCGGTTACTTTTCTTTTATTTCACGTATGAGCCGTTTTAAATATTTATCAGATATCGAATCAAATTCGGATTTATCATAAATTGACATCAACTAGACCTGTTCAGCATCTGGAGTAATCATAAGATGAGTAATAATTCTTGCACCTCCTCTTTTCCCTTTTTCCTTACCTGTTATTGCCATTCTTATCTTATAACAATTCCATCCCAAAGGAATTCCCAATCTCGGATTTTTTAGAAGTTGTTCTTGAAGGTCAATGAGGTCGTTCTTAATCGAGGAATATTTTTTAATTAATCGTTTTGCTTCCCTCCGAAAATTTTCAGTGGTAAGAATTTCAACACTCATTTAAGAACTCTTCTAATGATATTTTTTGGGTGCTTATTGATTCATTATTTTCTATCTCTCTAAAAGCATCTGTCAGGCCTTTTTTGAGTTTTGCATATTGTTTTAAATGGCGGTATCGGGCATAAAATTCAAGCCATTCGTTGTACGGAATCTGAACAGCAGTTTTCGTTCCCTTGTCATCGGTGAGATATTGAATTTTCAAGTTCATAGTGATTTCTCCCCGCAATCAATTAGTATTAAAAAAATGAACGAAACATTTATTATGAAATCGCTATGATATTGATATCATACTTCAGTTTATATTTAATAATTTTTATCCCAAAAATCAAGCATATTTTAGGATTGCTCGCAAAAGATCAGTTAAAGGTCAACTGACCGGTCGCTTAAAAATGGAATACTTCCAAAACATCAGAAAGTCAAGCGACCGGTCAGTAGCTCTGTCCACTCATAAGTGAAGTTTTACGGTTGCTCTAATTTTGATTTTCGAAATTCCAACAGCGCCTGCTCCACTTCCTCCACCAATTCCAATGAATAGAGCTTGCCCGCCATCAGGCGTCGCGCTTCCTTGCCTTTTTCATAGAACATTTGAAGCTGGTCCGCAGGCGGGGCAGGAATGAGCTGGATGCCATTTTGCTTCAACGTAGCGATGGAACGGGCATTATCCTCACGGCTCAATTTCATCAATTGTCCAAAATATTTTTGGGCGTTGCTGACCAAAATCGATTGATAGGGAGCTGGAATTTTGTCGTACATGGCTTTGGAGATCAGCACGGCGCCCGCCGCATCGGCCAGCGGCACTTCCATCATGTATTTAATTTTGGTGAACCATTGCAGGGCGATGATGGCTAAAGGCGAGATGTAAACGCCATTCACCATGCCCGTTTGCAGCGCTGTCATCACGTCCATGACGGATAGGGGAATGGGATTGATGCCAAAGGCTTTGAACGTGGCTTCGGCCACGGGATCGCCTTCCCACATCCACATCTTCACTTTTTTCATATCGTCGAGTGTTTTGACCAGGGAGTTGGTGTAAACGTAGACAAATCCCACATCGGCCCAGCCCAGCAGGACGAAGCCGTTTTTCTCAAATCCCTGGGCAAATTTATCGAAAAATTTTTGCTGGATGAAATCCACTTCCTCATAATTGCGAAACAGAAACGGCGAGTCGAAAATCCGAACCTCGGAATAAATTTCGCCCAGGCCCACGCCAGTAAAGCCAGCACTGTGCAACTGTCCCAGTCGGATTTTGCGGAGCACATCTTTTTCATCGCCAGCCACGCCGCCAGGGTAGATTTTAAATCCCAGCTCGCCATTGGTCTGCTCCCGAATGGCTTTGTCGAATTCCCGCATTACGTTCATCCAGGTCGAACCATCGGGCGCTAAGCTGGCGAATTTGATCTGGTATTTCTGGCCGAAACTGGCAGAGACGAAAAAAAGAGTTATTAGAACAAAAACTGTCAATTTTTTAGTCAGGAACCAGATGGAGCCCACTTTCAAAGTGGACTCCATCTTAGCCTTAGTAGACTCCATCTTAATCAATGCAAAAACCATCAATTTCTTCATCTCCAACTCCAATCAAAAAAGCTCGTCGATTCGTTGCAGCAGTTCCCTGGCCTTGCGTTTGGCAATGGCATTGGGCAGCCGTTGCTCGGGCAGAATGTCGTCAGGCGTGGCCAGCACCTTCTGGAGCGTACTGGTAAAAAGCTCGGTGTCGAAAGTTCGGGGAGCGTAGTACCGAGCATAATAGACGTATGGCAAGAGAAATTTGTCCTGAGCGAACTCAAAGCAACGGCTGAAGTGGTGCTGGGCCTTGTCCACATCGCCGCCCAGCAGTTTGGGACGCGAGGCATAAATGGTGGCAAAAAACAGATGCGCGCCGCCGAAGAAATAACCTTCATCGAGTTCCAGCACCCGCTGCATCATCAATTGGACGCGCGGGAGATCAGCCAGGGCATTGGTGTTCGTCAGATTGAGATTGATCCAATTGGCCCAATTGTTGGCGGTCCAGAACAGAGCGGGTACTTCGTTCTGATCGAATTTTTTTAAGGCCGCAGCCAGACGGTCGAGATCGCCGCTTAAGGCTGGCTGAAAGGAGGAATTTTTTTGCAGGATTTTTAGACCATAACTTCTGCCGCGCAGATAGAGCGATTGGGCGCGGTCGGGATCCTGGTCTTCGACAAATCCCAGCGCGTAAGAGGCGAAACCCTGACAGGCGAGAAGCAGAAATTTTTCATTGTTCGGATCGCTTTTGATGAGCCCTTCCAGCAATTTCAAGTCCGAGGCGATGGCTTGCTCGGCCAGCTTGAGATCGCTCTCTTCAAACAGCGCGGCCATGCTGTTGTCCAGAATGCCCGACATGGAGCGGAGGGCGATTTTCTGGACGCTGCAACTTGAAAACAGGAGAAAAATACAAATTACAGTTATTATTTTATGAATCATCTGAAGACCTGCAAAAGTTTTTCGATGCCGCCATCACCTGAGAGGCAGGTAACGAACCTGTCCCTCCCATTCATTTTCCAGGCTACATTCTGTTAATAAGATCAGGTCGTCGATGGCTGTGCTGAGTGGAACTGAGCAACTTACCTCAAAGACCCCTGGCATTGGTTTGCCAGCTTTTATTCGTTCATAGGCATAATGGGTTATTGTTGCAGCATCATGCGCAAGTAATACCCTGCCTTCCTGAGCCGCCCATTCCAGCAAAGTGGGATCATCGATTCCCGATAGGCCCACATCCTGGATTCGAACGATGTCAATCTCTGGCTGGCGACGGCGCAATCCACGGAGGATATCGTTATTAAAGTTCTCGTTCGCGACCCAGCGCATGAATCAGGCTCTCCTCACAGTTTTTCTTGCCAGCAAACGCTCCCGAATACCTGTTGGATCAAAGCGTGCTTCGTTTTGCTGTCGCGCCTGCTCGGCCTGGCGATGCCGTCGTTTTAAATAGTCTTCCACCTCCGATTGGCGTCGCAGATAATAACCGATCACATAATAGACATCGGCCAGGGATACTGATGGATATTGTTGAGCGATCTCCTCAGCCGTGGCGCCCTCTTTGAATCCAGCGATAATGGTATCGAGCGTGACCCGAGTATTGCCAACACGGATGACCCCATCGTCATCCAGCACCAGGGGAATTGTTTGGGTGGTATCAAAATGAGTAACGGTTTCTGCTTTCATAGAATCTATCTCTTTTTGACTCGAGAAATAAACAGGATGGAATTTTAAATGTTAATTATGCACGGGGATTGCTCTGGTCAAATAACTCTACTTAGTCAGATTATTAAAATTCATCAGTAAATGCAGGTCATTTCGATCCGCCGAGTGGCGGAGAGAAATCTGGTTATCAAGCAGACTAATCTTAAAATATACGGATTCCTCATCCGCCTCGGCGGATTCGGAATGACATGACTCAGCTTAATCTGACTAAGTAGTAATAATCGTTCGGAATACGGTTGTCTTTGAAAAGAGCATTATCCCTCAGAAGACAAAAAATAAATCGGTCGGAGCGGAAAGAGCTCCCTTGCCTCCTGATCTAATTTGTTCAGGTGCTCGATCCACAACTCGTAAAATCGTTCCAGGTTGATCAATGTAACCTGCCGACTCTGTTGTGTTCTGGCTTCGTCTTCCGCATCTTTGGTGAAGCCACTCACATTTACAAAAATTCCTACATCGCTATCCCCCAATACCGCCATGAAAGAACGGAGTTTTGAGACATTAATGGCATTCTGTTCTCTTTTAACCTGAACTTTTATTCTGGGCGGCTTGGTGCCCAGTGGATCATTCCAGGCTAAAATATCGACTCCAAAATCTTTACCTGGAGGTGCAATCCATGACACATGATAGCCCATTGCTTTTAATAAAACAGCAACCAATTTTTGAAATTCATAGGGAGGCATGGTTCTCAAATAATTCTCAATCTCATCCCAGGCTTGCTCTTCGGCTTCCTCGAAAGAAATAGCCGCCCTTTTCTCACTGACTTCCTCTTCGAGTTTTTCTTCAGAAGGAGGGTGGCTTCGTCGCCATTCTCTGTAGAGCTTTTGCGCCGCTCGATAAAAATTCTCTGGCAATTTATATTGGTTAAAGGCTTTCCTTCCTTCGTCGGTCATTGCCCATCGGCCTTTATCTTTCACCATCCAGCCAGCTTTGACCAGATCTATGGTTGCGAAACGTACGATCCATTCAAATCTTCGACCGCCAGATGGATATTGGCCTTTTTCATATTCGGTCAGCTCAACATTTTTTTCCAATAGTTGCAAAGCATCCTGGGCCCGCATGCCCTCAGGATGGGCGATGAGAATTTCAGCTAATTTACGAACCAACTCGCCAGTTCTTTGGATTGTGATTTCTGCCATTACAGGCCCTCTCTTTTTGGGGGACAAGATGCCATCTTTTCTTACTTCTTCAATTTCCGATACGCTTCCATTACCAAAATAACCGCCACGATGAACAGCAGGGTTCCGACCAATGCGAGCATGTACGTGCTGATCAGATTGAAGCTGTCCAACAGCTTGACGCCTGAATAGTGATCAAGCAGGGAAATAATTTTATGATAGACCAGAATCACCAATGCTGTCAGCGTTACCGCAAACATGAAATACATGGGATAGCGCAGGAAGCCGTTTTTCTGACCTTTGTTCGCCAGCCAGACGCTTCCCGCTAACAACGCCAAAGCGGCTAACATCTGATTGGCCGAGCCAAAAATCGGCCAGATGGCTTTGTAGCTGCCAGAGAAGGCTAAGATTCCACCTGGCAGAACCGTGAAAAAGGTCGCTACATAGCGATTGGTCAATACTGTCTGCCAGGACGATGGCTGTTCGGATCGAAAGAATTCTTGAAAAGCGAACCGCCCCAGTCGGGTGGCCGTGTCCAGCGAGGTCAGGGCAAAGGCAGACAGCGCCAATGCGGCGAAAGTGACTCCCACCTGCGAGGGGATGCCCAGCGTGGCGACGAAGCTGCCCACGCCTTCGGCAAAGATCTTGATCGGATTCCCGCGAAAATTGCCACCGATGATGGTGGCGACCGTGATCAATGCGATAACCGCCAGAACTCCCTCGATCAACATGCCGCCGTAACCAACGGGTTTGGCGTCAGTTTCTCGGTTCAATTGCTTGGCCGTGGTGCCCGAGCCCACCAACGAGTGAAAGCCCGAAATGGCGCCGCAGGCCACGGTCACGAACAAAATTGGGAACAGAAACCCCAATTCATGATCATTGAAAGCAATAAAAGCTGGCATGGTGATCGTCGGATTCTTGAGCAGAATGCCAATAAAAGCGCCCACCAGCACCATATATAATAAAAATGAGTTCAGATAATCACGCGGCTGAAGCAACAACCATACTGGCAGCACCGAAGCGGCAAAAATGTAGACTAATAAAATCCAGGTCCACACCTGGCTGGAAAGTGTGATGGGAAGCTGAAAGCCCATCCAGACGCAAAACAGTAGCAACACCACGCCAATAATTGTAGCAATCCCTAACGGTGCATTCATTCGATAAATAGATAGGCCGAAAAGGATTGCCAGCAAAATGAATAAAGTGGAAGCGGTACCGACTGGTGGATTTTTAATGAATGTATCTGCCACGAGGATCGTGAAGGCCGCTACTACCAGCACCAGCGTACACCAAGCGAAGATCAAAAACAGTTGCTTGCCCCGGCGACCAATTTGCTGGTCGATCACCACACCGATGGATTGCCCCTTGTGCCGAATCGAGGCCACGATGGAGGTGAGATCGTGCACAGCGCCGATGAAAATGCTCCCCAATACGATCCAAAGAAAGACTGGCACCCAACCAAATACCGCGGCGGTGATGGGTCCTACAATCGGCCCCGCGCCAGCAATGGAGGCAAAATGATGCCCCAATAGCACGGGCGCTTTGGCGGGAACGTAATCCACATCATCGCGCATGGTGTGGGCGGGCGTGGCCTGCTTCGGGTCAATGCCCAATTTTTTAGCCAGATAGCCGCCATAAAAAATATAGCCAATAACGAACAGAACCGAAGCTATGACCAGCAGAATAACAGCACTCATCTAAAATGTCTCCAGATAAGTTTTTCTTTTTTAGAAGAAGGATCGCATTTTTCCCAACAGAGAGATGAAACCAACGGGTACAAATTCAACAAGAAACTCCGTTGGGAACTTTAGAAATTCATTTTCGAAAGAAAACAAATTATTTTGCCCAAATACCAACATCAGTTGGATTCATCTATCCGTTGGGCTTTAATTTAGATCTCCAATCAATTACCTGATGGCTTACTGAAATCCACTTTGGGTGCCTCTTGAGCGGCTGACGGCGCTTCGAAATAATTGCGTTTTTCAAAACCTAACAGTCCGGCAAATAATACAGTTGGAAAAGATTGGACTTTTTGATTGTAAATCCGAACTGAATCATTGTACCTGCGCCGCTCCACTGCGATGCGATTTTCGGTTCCTGCCAACTCATCCTGCAGTCGGATAAAGTTTTCATTGGCTTTTAAGTTGGGATATTGTTCGACCACGACCAATAATCGCGCCAGGGCATTGGATAGGTCGTTGTTTGCCTTCATCGCCTCGTCGGGAGTTCTTGCGCTTCCCAC
>CAZYNP010000114.1:0-10209 GCA_964647995.1 uncultured Cytophagia bacterium | reverse complement strand
TTTTTGAAGTAGCCATAGTTAATCTTACAGCTCCACTATTTTATTAAAAATCCTGTCATGGTCACCCTCAATTAATAGCTGAAGTTGATGGTTTTGTGATCGTGCTATAAAAATGTCGTAATCTGGCAAGCCAATTTCATTAATGGTTTTTTCTCCAAAAGGCTCTTTACCTGTGTAATTATGTATCGTAACTACTTCCTTCATTTTCCCATCTTTAGGACATATACCTTTTTTTGATGATAGCGTGCCGACACATTTTAAAATATCTGTTTCGGTTTTGCAATCTGGGCAACGCAGTTTGTATATAATTTCTCGACTAAATTCTAAAGTAATCTCATTTTCACGCAATTCTTTTTTGGCATAATTATACAGGTCTTTCAGCGTTGTCGTCAGTGATTGGAGCTGCACCTTTTGTAGGTTTTTATATGTTTCATGGCTATAGCACTCTGATTGTTCGGTATAATTAATTATGTAGGAAGTATGATTCATTCCTTCAAATATGAAGCCTTTTCCTGCCAGGATCGGAAGTCCATGTAATATTTTTAAAACTTCCTGCACTTGAATCCCAGCGATTATAGAAGATGTGGTTGGCGTGGTAGGTATCTTTCCAAGTTGCATTTCTTCATGAGTAAGCAAATTACAAGACATTCTTTTCTCTAGTATCTTCCAATCAGTCTCGCCCAGTGTGCATTCGTAACACGGAGGAGTGCCAGGCAAGAAGACACGTGCAACACCATTTATACCCTCAATTGCTCCGTCTACCCAGGGGCGGTTCATTTTCCATGCTGCACGATTTATCCAAAGACGTGCTTCTCGATTATCTAACGCCCCGATTATCACATCAGCCCAACCGAATACGCCCAACCCAACATCATACATAATGTTGCTAGTGACAGCAGTTATTTTACAGTCAGGATAAATCTCTCTGGTACGTTCCGCTGCTACTACTGCTTTGCTGCGACCAATATCCGACTTCCGAAAAAGAATACTTCTTGAAAGATTTGACTCTTCGATTATGTCCATATCAACGATTAAGATATTCCCTATACCCAATAGGGCAAGATTCTTTATTATCTCGTTTCCTAATGCTCCTGCACCAACAACGAGTATCTTGGCATCATTCAGTTTCTTTTGATCCCACCATTCGATCAGACCAAAACGACTGAATCGTCCTTCTTTCAAGTCGGATGACTTTATCGAAATTTGTTTATTGGCATCAGACATTAATTACACCTGCTGTTATTTCTGGTTGTAACCGAAGAATATCACCGTCCTTAACATCTGCTGATGATAACGACTGTTGATCTTGAAGTTGTCTGCCTGAATTTTTATGATGAAATTTATAGCTAAGCGGAGCACCATCAGGACCTAATTTAGGCAGATTAAGACGCTCTATTAGGATGCTAATCAGCTTATTGACAGGTGCATCATCAGGCAATTCAACAGGTACTTTCTTGTTTTCAGTTGAGTCAAACACGGTAACGTTTATCATTGCCATTCCAAAAAACCTCCATCATCATTTATTGAATAATTACTTTGCAAATACTTTTTAATCAGTCAATGGGATTGTTGTTTTTTGATAAAAAAGCTGCAATCGCCTTAGCACCTTCCTCCGTTAAAGACCAGGTATCTGAATTGAATAAGACATCTGCACGAACCGCAAAATTTAGGTTTTCTGCATTTGGCAATTTTTTCTTATCAAAACTACTTTGCACGATACCAATTAAATTGCCACGATCATCAAATACAGGTCCACCACTATTTCCTGGGCTAACAGGAGCAGATATTTGTATCAATTCTTCATTCCGTTTTTGAGCAACAAGTCCATTAGATATTGAAAATTCAAGCCCCTCAGGGTGTCCAATTACAAATACGGCTTCTCCAACTTCAACGGTATTATAATTTCGAATAGATTGTTGAAACTCTTTTTTATCTCCTTCTCTGCCTACCCAAAGCAATGATAGGTCATGTGTGTGATGCATACCAACAACTTGAGCAGTTGCCTCTTGGTTGTCTTGAAGGGATATTTTGACTAGGGTATTTTTATCTTGGCAATAGGAGACTGCATCAATAACATGCTTACTTGTCAGGATTAAGCAGCCCGTTTTAGATGCTTTTACAATTACACCTGCTCCGTATATTTGGGCATAATTTGTTATGCTTTCTATTCCAGTTTTATGTAAGGCAATAACCATTCGAGAAAATTCAGCAGCAATATCTTTCCCTGAAAATGTGTTTTTTGATGATATGGAGGGTACAGCAGAAAGCGAAATGGAGGTATTGTCTAAAAATCCTTTACTTGATTTAGATGAAAAATTAAAGCTAAATAAGATTCCCAAAAACATCCATATTATTCCGCTTAAAAGAAGCAACCAGCAATAGTGAAAGGCGTGTGCATATTTAACTGATAAATGTTTTCGTCTATTTTTGATAAGCCCTATAATAGTGATTAAAAAAAGAAGGGGAGGCGCAATTATAGATAATCCCGACAGCAAACGCCACCATAGTGGCACTAATTGACTTCCTGATGAAAGACCGTCCTTGAAATTTTCGCTTCTTTCTATTTCATCAGATGTGATAATAATCTTATCCAAATACTGCCTCTAATGCTGTATGTTTTGTATTAACTGTAGAAGATGGTTTATGATACGGATAGCCTATTTTTTAATTTAATCAAATTATATTTAATTTTATCAAAGGAAATAAAAAATCCCACAGGTCACCAGGAGCCCTCTAACAAAGGCATAAAAACCTGTGGGATTTTGAAGCTATATCAGAACTAATTTTCATTGTTTTTTTGTTAGACGATCCTGGTTGCTGTATCGCTTTATCACTCATATCTACCCGCAAGCAATCAGTATCGCAAAATATTTTAATCAAAATTTAATTTCTGAAAGCTGAAAAGAAATCTATTATCTACGACAAGCTGATGAATAAATGAAAAGATTGAATATGCAGAATGATATTTAGATCCAGCGTTTTGGAATTTGCTTAAAAACCATTTTGCTGCCTGGTTGGTTTAGAGATAGTGATTGAACAAAAAATTTCATTTCAATTATCCTCATGTACAAGTTTATATAACTTCGGATTTACATCTTCCAGGTTTAAATCTCTATTCTTGATAATTAATATCCAAACTACCCAGACTGCAGAAAAAACACCAATGATAAACCAACAAATGAAAAGCCAACTTATTATTTGTATAATGAAGCCTATTTTATATATTTGTGGAATAATCCACAATATAACTGAAGATAAAGATAAATGCGAACCACTGATAAGCAATGGGATTTTAATTGTATTACTTATTTTTAATTTCATCTCAGATAAAGATGATAAAAATTCTAATTGTTCAGATAAGTCTTTTCCTAAATGGCTCTTAAGTATCTTTGCTTTTTCTTCATTGGTTTTTGCTATCCTTATTTTTGATGCTGCTCCTGACCAACCAGACCCGTGAAATTTGAATTCTTGCATAAGAAACGAAAATTGATTCTCTATTGATTGGAATTTATATATCACGAAAATAGCACCGAATCCAAGAAGAGCCGCATCTGCTTGAAGAAGAGCGGAAAAAAGATAAAGAGATGTAGAGAATAAATCATTCATATCATTTATCACCTGGCGTATTGATTGGCATATCGGCTTTTCATTTATATATTTCCCAATATTGGAAATAGCAATTTGCATTTATAAATATTTTTTTGCTGTTACTGTAATCCTTGAAATAATTCATTTTTATGTCATCGGGATCCAGATCGAGTCAGGTCGAAAACCGCTAATTAATAAATATTAATTTAAAATGTCCCACGTTGAATGTCAATAAAAAATTCAATTTTATCAAAAATATAATTTTACTGTGAGTATAAATTTTGCTTAAATTAATGAGGATTCTGAAACAAAATGGAAAGCCTATTGATGTTTTCAATGCGACTCATACCCCTTCAATCCCCCTTTCGGAACAATCAATTTAAAATTTTCAGGAGCAATCTCTACTTTTTTCCCTTCAGCAATAATATATTCAAAACCATTTTCAGAATAAACAGCAATATTAGCCAATTCAAAACTCTTTTTAATTTTCCCCAAAAAATATCCCCACTCCTCATCAGAGAATTCCTTCAAAACACCATGCACATACTGCGCTGCCACCAGCCGATTTTCAGGATCGAAGAAGACAAAATTGCCACGGGAAGCGCCGCCCAGCATTTTGGTGCCGAGATAAGCTCGTTTGTTCAGGCGCAAGCTGCCTTGGTTGTCGAAATGTAAACCAGCAAAGAAAAATTTGCCGCCCATGAGCGATTCGTCCGTCAGTTGTCTGCCATTGGGCGGATCGAAATCACCTCACTTCAAAACTGGTTTTTAAAGTGGATTCAATAATTGCCTGGAATTCTAAAATGATATTATCAAAAATTGCCCCACGAAGAACACAGAAATGCACTAAAAATGCTTTTAATGATTTGAATTCAATGAAGCGCTCGATCACACCCATCCAGATCTCAATTCACCCGTCATTCAACCTCCTGCTATACGGAGAGAGTGCTGGTCAGATGAAAAACCTATTTTGAACACGAGTGACGAAACAGGGAAATTTTCGCTTGACTTTCGATGAATAATCCAGTATTTTAATATTACCTGAAATTCTAATATGAGAGGATTGTCAATAATTGTCCCACGAAACACACGAAAAAACACTGAAAGCAATTTTTCCCTTTTGAATTCCGCTTCATTCCGTGTATTCCGTGGGCAAAGAATTATCACTTTCAATCGCCATTATTCATTTTAGAAATTTAGGTATCACGTTAGTCCCACCCATAAATTGGCCAATTGGGAATGAGAGAATAGGAATCAATAATGAATAAATTGTGGTGGAGCATCATCGCCTGCGTGTTCATCGGAAGCGGAAGCCAGGAGGTCGCTCTCTGCCAGCACGCATTCCTGCAGCAGGCCCTGGCCAGCATCTCCGCCGATTCGATCCGCCAGCATATTGAGGTTTTGGGACACGATTCGCTGGAGGGTCGGGGAACGGGTACCATCGGCGAACAAAAGGCAGCCCGATATATCGCCCAATATCTCCAGCGAATCGGTATCCAGCCCCTGGGCGATCAGGGTACTTACTTTCAGGCTATCCCCATGCATGGCAGCTTCCCCAGGCCGCAATCCCAATTCCGCTACTTGGCCCAGGGACAGGAGCACGCTTTCAGTCTCGAGCGGGATTTTTTGCTCTACAAATCGGGCGCCCAAACCTATCTCCCTCAGCCCGTGCCATTGGTGTTTGTCGGCTATGGCATTATCGCTCCCGAATTCGATTATAACGACTATCAATCGGTAGACGTTGAAGGCAAGTTAGTGGTTTGTTTGTTGGGGGAGCCTCCTTCTGATGATCCTTTTTATTTTAATGGCCCAGAGCCGACCATTTATTCCTGCCCTGAAGCCAAGCAGCGCTTTGCCATGTCTCGGGGAGCGCTGGGAACGATTCTAATCCCTCGGCCCGAAGACCGTTACTTTGATTGGGAACGAGCGGTGAACGATTTTGCCTTTGAGGACATCACCCTGGCCTATTCGCCAGCGGGAAATCTGTCCGTGCTCATGAATCCAGATGCTGCCCAGCGGCTGTTTGCAGACGGCTCCACCTCTTTGAATGATATTTTTCAGATGGATCGCAGCGGCGCTATCCACAGTTTTCCGCTGACTGGAAAAGTTTCCTTCAAGGGCGAATTTCAGGAGCGGGATTTTTTTTCTACCAATGTGATCGGCTGGTTGCCTGGCATCAATAAACGGCCGTTTCAGAAATACGTCATTATTTCGGCTCATTACGATCATCTGGGCATTGGACCAGCCGTCAGGGGGGATTCGATTTACAATGGCGTTAGCGATAATGCGGCAGGCGTGGCTGCAGTGCTGGAACTGGCCAGAGTTTTTGCATCGCTGCCCATCAAACCCTTGCAATCCGTCATTTTTCTGTTGTTGACAGGCGAGGAAAAAGGGCTGCTCGGTTCGACCTATTATCTCGACCATCCCGTTGTGCCATTGCATAAAACCATCGCCAACATCAATGTTGATGGGCTGGCGCTATTCGATAATTTTCAGGACGTCATCGGGATCGGGGCAGAATATTCGTCGCTGGAGGAACACCTGGCACAGGTCGCCGCCGCTTTGGACCTGCAGGTATCCCAATTTCCCCTGGGCTGCATGGCACTGGAGGCATTTGTTCGTTCCGATCAGATAGCGTTTGCCAGGGCAGGCATTCCCTCGATTCTGATTTCCGAAGGATTCTTTTATCGCCATCACACCCGAGAAGAGGGATTGCAACGGATCGACCAGTGGATGCGAAATTTCTACCATTCGCCGTTCGATGACCTGACCCAGCCACTCAATTTCGAAGCGGCACGGCAGCATTGCCAGTTTATTTTCGCCTTCTGCCACCCCATTGCCGATGGTGCCTTTTACCCTGACTGGAAGCCACGCTCGCCATATATCATGGCACGACTGCGCTCCCTGGCAGAACGACGATAAAAAGACATCTGATGATCAATCATCAGGCTAACTGGAAGCATCTTGAAAAACATAAGGTATCTTATTTTGAACCATTTGCTCAATTAGCAAAATTGGATGAAGGATCATTCAGTTAAAATTTGAAGGCTAACTAATACTGCTTAGTCAGATGAAGAATATCAATACTATCTACGTTAATCAAGGCAGTTAACATCCCATTAAATCGCCCCGCCAACTGGCGGGCGGACTTTCCTAAATCCCCCATGTTGAAGAGGGGCCAGGGGGGATGTTTGGATTAAATCTGACTAAGTAGTATTAAAAAATCTTAAAATACGCTCATCGCCAAAGATGAAAATCATATCAGTTCTTCATCTAACAATTCTTATAATCGCTGCTTGCGCTGGCGTCCACCAGCCACCAGTGAACATCATTCGACTGAAGGGGTCCGATACCATGCTACCCCTCACCACTCGCTGGGCCGAGGCCTACATGAAGGAACATCCCACGATCTCGGTTTATGTAGAAGGCGGCGGATCAGCTTTGGGCTTTAAAAGCTTGATCCAGGGCGAGGTCGATGTCTGCGCTTCCTCCCGTCCCATTCAGGCCAACGAAACTCAACTGCTGGCGCAAAAGTATGGCAAGGTTGGCATGGCCTTTCTGGTAGCAAAAGACGCTCTCAGTATTTACCTTCACCCAGAAAACCCTGTTCGGAATTTATCGCTGGAACAGGTAAAAGCAATTTTCACTGGCGCTATCACCCATTGGAATGAAGTGGGTGGACATAATGCTCCCATCCAGATATTGATGCGCTCGCCCAATTCGGGCACTTTTCTTTATTTTAAGGAACATGTGTTGGAAGGTCAACCCTATGTTTCTGGTGCCCAGATCACCCCCACCACAGCGGCCATGGTTAAAGTCATCTCCGAAAACGTAAATGCTATCGGTTATGGGGGCATCGCTTATGGGCAAAACCTCATCCATTGCCAGATCAACGCTATCGCCCCTACCGAGGCGAACGTCCGCTCCGATCGTTATCCCATTACCCGATATTTATACCTCTACACCATCGACACGCCGCAGGGGAAATTGAAGAATTTTATCGATTGGGTGTTAAAGGAGGGACAGGCCATTGTTCGAGAGGTAGGTTATATTCCGATCTGGGAAGCCCGAATGGATTAAAGCAAAATTAAATTAGCAAGGCGGGAATTTCTTTGACGGGATGAAAAGAATTTGGCGGGATTGGCATGATATAATAAATCGACATGCTGAACAATATTGATCGGATAATTGAATGTTTCTGCCGTTCATTTTTAAAAGTGGAACGATTACTTTTTCACCTGAATTATTGATTCCTTTGCTATGAGGAGGTGAAAAACTATGAAGCGATATTATCAGCAGTCGTTGCGATGCACCTGCCAGTTCTCTGCCATTGGTCGGATCGTAATGACATCGAAAAATTGATTTTAAAGCAAAATCATCGACTCAATATAAAGATGGCATGTAACTACCATTCCATTTCGTCTCGAATATCCTTTTTTATCATATCAATCTTATCAGCCTTATCAATTCTGTTCATCTTATAATATTGTCAGCCTCATCAATCCTGTTTATCTTGTAAATCCTGGCAGCCTGACAAATCATGTCAATCCTATCAGCCCTGTCAATCCCGTCAATCACCAAAAGCGTCGCTGCTAAATCACCTGTATGGCGAGGGTCGCCGAAATGGTTCCCCAGATCATTCCCACCAACACATCGGTTGGAAAATGCACCCCCAGATAGATGCGTGACAGTCCGACCAAAGACGCCCAGCCGAGCAGGGGGATGAGGAGCATGGGAAATCCGCTGCCAATCACCATCGCCATGATGAACGCCGCTGCTGTATGCCCCGAGGGAAAGCTGTACCGATCGGGCGCATGGATCAGATTTTTAATCCCAGGCAGTGCCTCAAATGGTCTCAGACGAGTGGTTTTGGATTTGATCAGTTTGTACAGCGGCAACTCGATGGCAAATGCCAGCAAGCCAGTCAGCACCACCTTCAAACCTATTTCCCAATCCAGCAGCAGAATCATCACTCCTAAGAAGGGATAGAGATAGCCATCACCTGAGCGGGTGATGAATTTCATCAGCCGATCCAGAAAGGCTCGTCCATTCCAGCCAAATATATGTAGAAAGATATTGATGTCCCACGCAAGGATAGTATTCATTATTTGACCCTTTCAGTTTTTTCATACCAAATTTCGACATCCAATATTACAGAATGATGACATGAAGGTTAAATTTGGATGAAGTTTTAATCAAAGTCGCTGTGCCGAAAGTAGTTGAGCATGTGGGGGACGTGTGTCGATGCTGCTCGCTCTGGGGGCATGCGATTGGTATTTGGCGGTTGATGATTCTCGAAATGATCCATATAAAATTTAACATTCCTGTAATCTGCTCTTCATTTAACTGTAATTCACCTGATTTATTATTTCTACTTAATCAGATTATACTAAATGTCATTCTGAATCCCGACGCTTTTTGTCGGGACGAAGAATCTTCAATATCCAGACTTGGGGTGGTCACAGATTCTTCGCTTCGCTCAGAATGACAGATACTCGAGATAGAAATTTCACCTGACTAAGTAGCATTATAAAATTAGTTAAATATCTGAGCTCAGTTTTCTGCCATGATGTATGTTAATTGATAAAATCTCTATTCACTTTTTAAATGGAAATTGATCGGACAATGAATCGGAAAAAAATTTTGCTGATCTGTGGCACCCTGAACCAAACAACCATGATGTATCAAATTGCGCAGCAGCTTCAGGAACATGATTGCTATTTCACTCCGTTTTACAGCGACGGTTTTTTGAATTTATTGGCTCAAAAAGGCTATCTCGATTTTTCACCGTTGGGCGGACAACCCAAAAGCCGCACCGAGATGTTTTTAAGGGAGAAGGGTGTGAAGTTCGACTACGGCGGTGTCCAGTACGATTATGACCTGGTAGTGACCTGCTCTGACCTCATCATTCCAGAAAATATCCAAAATAAAAAAATCATTTTGATTCAGGAGGGCATGACCGATCCAGAAAATTTCAAATATTATCTGGTGAAAAGTTTGGGTCTGCCCCGCTATTTAGCCAACACATCGATGACAGGTCTTTCGGATGCTTATGTAAAATTCTGTGTGGCATCGGAGGGCTATAAAGAGCTTTTCATCAACAAGGGGGTCAAGCCAGAAAAGATTGCGGTGACGGGCATTCCGAATTTCGATAACTGTCAGGCTTATTTGAATAACGATTTCCCTTATCAGCATTATGTCCTGGCGGCGACGTCGCATCTGCGGGAGACGTTCAAATATGAAAACCGCAAGGCGTTCATTCAAAAAGCCGTGAGCATAGCTGATGGTCGCCAATTGATTTTCAAGCTGCATCCCAACGAAAAAAAGGATCGAGCGATTCGAGAGATCGAACAATGGGCGCCAGGCAGCCTGATCTTCGCCGATGGCAATACCAACCACATGGTCGCCAATTGCGATACCATGGTGACCAAATATTCAACAGTAGTGATGGTGGCGCTGGCTTTGAACAAAAAGATCTACTCCGATCTCGATGAGGAGTACTTGAAAAAGATCACGCCCTTGCAGAATGGCGGCAAGTCGGCAGAAAATATAGCCAGGATTTGTGAGGAATATTTGTAGGCGATTGGTGCTTTGCGTTTGGCGTTTCGCTTCTGGCATGTG
>CAZYNP010000113.1:0-10227 GCA_964647995.1 uncultured Cytophagia bacterium | reverse complement strand
TTCGCAAATCAGCATTCGAAATAATCCAGTTTTAGCCCTGGAGCTCTTTCAGACAGCAGCCCTTTTTCGAGCTGAAAAAACAGTAGCTTGCACTCGGAGTTCCGCTAGTCTCCCAAATTCGGCTGTTTTTGTTAAAATTTTTCATGACCAATTTTCACCAAAAAGTTAGTTAAGTTCAATTTTTGTGCGGTGGTATCACACTACCGCTAGTCTCCCACTAAAATAAGCACCTGGGAGAAAAGCGGAACAAAATCCGATAGCTGATGTCTGTTTTTACCAAAAGCCCCTGATTAAAAATCGGTTGCTTGCCAGCTCATAAATGGCGAACATAAAATACTACAAAAGCAACAAAAAAGCAATTTAAATTTTTGGAGATAATAAATCCGGATCAGACCACGATGACCTGGTCATTCGCAATATCATCCCAGCTTTTTTTGATGCCGAAGGATTTGATCTGCCTGCGGCAGGTGTCACAAATCCGATAGATCCGCAAGCTGTCTTGTTCTTTATTTAATAAAGGCAAAATCTGTTTTTTCATTTCTGCGATTCGTTTCTTGGTTAGATTGCATTCAAAAACACTGTACTGCACTCGTTGACCATAGTTCAACAGTTTTTTTGCTAAACGAGTGCGCTATCCAGCAACGAACCGATGACAATAGCGCACGCGGCAAATGCCAGCTTCCAGATGGTCAGGTTGCTGATAAATTGCAGCCGCAGTTTTCAGTGGCGGAAAATTCTGGCAAACGTGCAACATTCGCTTGCTAATGGATTGGTGGTTACCGTGGTGCTCGATCGTTGCGCCAGATCGCTCGGATCTTGAGCGGCCTGGCAGGTCACTCGGGCAATGGTTGCGGTCGCTGGAGCATTTTGGGAAGCGGCGCACGGGCATTTTTGCGCACCCTCCGGGCGATTATTCAGGTCGCAGGGAACTGTTCTATCTCGCTCTGCTTTCCTTCCGGGTGGCCCGAGCAATTATTCATTTTGGTGGTGATTTTTGGGTGGTTCACGAGCATTTTTTAACTGGCCCGAGTTTGATCATCCCGCCGGAGCAACTGTTGGTGTTATCCAATCCTGGTGTCACGTCGCGAGGATAGGTTTCCGGGGCGCGGCATCGATGGCCAGCAAAAAATTAGATGTTTGGTGAACGTACCCAGGCCGGTCGTAGCACCAGGACCATCTTTGGCGTCTCACGCCAAGCGATGCTGGTCAATTGAAAGGCTGACGCCTGAATTCCATGGTGTGCGAGGCTAACGCTCAGGCCGTTCATGGCACCAGGACCAGCTTTTTTGTCTCACGCCAGGCAGCGCTGGTCAATTGATAGAAATACACGCCAGCACCAAAGCCGGTGGCATCCCACTTCACCGTGTAACTCGCGGGCGGCAGTTGCTCATCCACCAGGGTGGCCACTTTCTGACCCAGGATATTGAAAACCTCCAGCCGCACGTGAGCTCGCTCCGGCAACAGGAAACTGATTTCAGTGGTCGAATTGAATGGATTGGGATAATTTTGTTTCAGCGCATATTCTAACGGCAATCCATCCGGAGCGGCATCGGGATCGATTTCGGTTTTCGCTTCCTGGAAGAAGTTGGCGAGCACAAATTCGACATTGGTTTTCAACTGCGTCGCCTGGTAGCGGTAAGGTCGGCCACTGATGAAAACAAATTGGCCGCCATGGCGCTTCCAGGTGCCACCGGTAGCCGGCTTGTGCCAGACGCCCAGGCCTCGAGCCACGCCAAACGAGACGGTTTCCTTGAAGAGCAACGTACTTTCGCTGGAGGATAGTTCAGTGCTGAATACGGCATTGTAGGTTTGATCGCCAGTGAGGCTCATGTTCACCAACCCCGGATAGGCCGCAAGACAATTGCCAATTTTGCTCTCCGGAGCTTCGGCCCAGGTGATGCCCAGATAGCGCCGCAGGTTCTCCGTCACAAAATCCTGGCCCCGGCGGGTCAGGAGCAGCACATTGCCACCGCTGCGTAGATATTCCAGAATCGATGTGCTGGTCCAGGCGTCGAGATCACCCTCGTAATTATTGCCTACCCAGATAACGGTGGAGAAACGTCCCAGGACCTCGGCCGGCACCCGGCCCTGTCCCAGGGGCGTCGGCAACGTGGCCGGGTAGCCGCCCGCAGGCGTGGGGAAACAGTCCCAGAATGCAATGGGAAAATTGCCCCAGAACGCGCGGTTCTGGTAGGCCGTTTTGATCTCGCTGCCGTACGTCGACCACGATACACCATTGACCAGCAAAATGCCCTGATCCAGGCTGGGCTGGATCAGTGGTTCCTGCACCTGCTTCAAAATCCAGTTGTTTTTATCCAGCTCAACAGTGAGAGGTGCGGCGTCCACAATGAAATGGAAAGTCTGGCTGGGGAGGCTATCCCAGGCAACGATGGTGGTTTCGCCCGCGGCGGTGGTGATGGTCACATCGATGGGCATCCAGAAAATCGGGCTGGTTTGCACCTGTTGCAGATCCAATTGGAGATCGTAGCTGGCGCCAGAGGGGGTGGCGCGCCAGGAGTAGGCGTAGGTAGGATAATATTCTTCATAGATCCATTGCCGGAAAAAGCGCTGGAGCGTTCTGCCGGAAACGGCTTCGCAGACTGCCTGAAAATCCTCGGTGGTAGCGGTGCCAAAACGGAAACGGCGGTCCTGATAAAATGCTCGCAAAATCTGGAAAAATGTCTCATCGCCCACCACGTGTCGCAGCATGTGCAGCACCCAGGACGCTTTTTGATAGCTGCGGCCGTAGTGGAAGATCGTATTGACGCTGGATAGGTCCTGGACATAAATCGTACCGCCGCCGAAATACTGATTGCTCATCACCTCGCGCCAGAATTCCTCCGGGCCATATTCTCGTTCGTAATACAATGCTTCGGAGTAGGTGGCAAAGCCTTCATTGAGCCAGATATGGTGAAAATCCTGACAGGTGATATAGTCGCCCCACCATTGGTGCGCCAATTCGTGCACGATGGTGCCCTCGCTGCGACTGACCAGGCTGGTGATGGTCTGATGTTCCATATTGGCGCCGCCGAGGAACTGCGCATGGCCGTATTTTTCGCGAATAAAGGGATACTCACCAAAAATCCTGGCGAAGATTTCGATCATGCGCACGGTCTTGGCGTAGGCGCTGCGAATAGTACTTCCCTGATCGAGAAAGACAAAGAATTGAACCTCCATGGAATCGGTTGCCGCGTAGCGATAGTAATCCGAATAGACCTGGTAGGGATGAATGGCCAGCGAGACCAGATAGGTGGTAATGGGGTAGCTCTCATGCCACCAATAGGTTTTTTTATTGGCTTGCGGGATAACCGAGCGCAGGCTGCCATTGGAGGCAACGATCAGGTTTTCCGGCACGGTAACTTTGATGTCCACGGAATCGGCTTTGTCGACAGGGAAATCCTTGCAGGGCCACCAGTTCCGCGCGCCAAAAGGTTCGCTGAGGGTCCAGATCATCGGCTGGTTGTTATATGTGTCGAAGCCGAAGGCGCCAAAACCACTCTGCTGCGGCCGACCATGATAGTCGATGGTGACCCGGAAAAATTCGCCCGGATGATAGGTTTGGTCGAGAACGATGCGAATCAGATCCGCCGGACGTTGAAACGGGACCGCGGTGTTGTTCATGGTCACAGCATCCACCACCATACTGCTGAGCAGATTAACGTCCATCTGATCGATGGGCTGCAGGACAACCCCGGCGAGGATGGTTACCGAGCCGAAAATTTGCTTGCCGGTGACATCGATGGTTAAATTAAGATCGTAATGCTTCACATCATAGCAGTTCTGATTGTCGGTCAGGTCATTGGCTAAGTCCACGCTGCGGGCAAGCTGAGCTGCCTTCGCTTGCGCTTCGAGCCTGGTTTCCCAATGCCGATCGACGTTATCCTGGGCCGCCGCGACTCCAAAAACCAACAGCCCAATCGTGACCAATAGTACCATTTTTTTCATGAAAACACCTGCCTGGTTTAATAGGTTTATCATCTAACGACAATTTGATTCTTCAGCCTATTTCCTTTGCTCCATCGAACCAATGTTTATTTTATAGCCCATGGTTGGCTAATTGTTCCGGCTGGCCGCAAAATATTTGGTCAGCTACTTTGATTAAATCTTTCAGTAACATTCACTAAATCCTGCCGTAGAACTGGCCACAACATCGGAGAATTATCTGAAGCAGCGAATCAATCCGCTGAGCAGTTGCGCCGGGCGCTGGTCAATTGTATCACCCAATTCGAGGCCAATAATTGATGCAACAATTACGTTGGTTGTTTCTGCTACTCCTGCTACTAAACTGGCCGCTGCGATCCGCCGATCCTGGCCACTGCCCCAGCATCTCGTTCGATTGCCTGACCCTGGAGCAGGGGCTTTCGCAAAGCACGGTGACGGCCATCGCTCAGGATGCGGCAGGCTATCTGTGGTTTGGCACCATCGACGGCCTGAACAAATTCGACGGCTATGATTTCACCGTCTACCGCAACGATTCCGGCGATACGAATTCGATTGCCGGGGGGTGGATCACAGCCCTCTGTCTGGCCCGAGATGGTACGCTATGGATCGGAACATTGGCCAGCGGCCTCTGCCGGTACGATAGTCGCACCGGCCATTTTTCGAACTATGGACTGGAAACGCATCCGGTGGATTCTCCGGAACGACAGCGTCTGATCGCCGCGTTGCCGTTTACATTTTCCTATTTGAATCATTACACCATCAAAGCCATTTGCGAGGACCCTTCGGGGGTGCTCTGGATCGGCACCTTCGGTAGTGGACTGTACCAATTTGACCCCAAATGCCAATCATTTGTCCATTACCCGTTTGATTTCATCCAGCCCAATGATCTGGCCTACAACATCATGTCGCTTTGCGCAACCAGGGAAAACGGTCACAGCACGCTCTGGATCGGGACCTATGGCGGAGGGTTGATCCAGTGGGTTTCCGGCGAGGGATTTTCGATTTATCAGCATGATGCGGCCAACCCAAATAGCCTGAGCGACAATCGGGTGATGGTTGTTTATCCCGATTCGTTGGCGGATTGCTTGTGGGTCGGTACCCTGGGCGGCGGATTGAACCAATTCCATCTGGCCACCGGCGACTTTACCCATTTCCAGCACGATCCGGACAATGCGAATAGCCTCAGTTCGGACCAGGTGCTCTCGATCCAGCGGGATTGCTGCGACGGACTCTGGATCGGCACGTTCGATGCGGGATTGAACCAGTTGGAAATCGGTAACCATCGCTTTACCCGCTATCGGCACGATCCAAGAGATATCAACAGCCTCGGCAGCAACGAAATCCTTTCGTTGTTCGAGGATCGCTCGGATGTGCTCTGGATCGGCACCAACTTTGGTTATGGTATCAATAAGCTCAATCGAAGAAAGCACAGCTTTGTCCATTATTTTCATGACCATTCCCAGCCCAACAGCCTCAGTGAAAACGTGATTTTCTCCCTCTGCGAAGATCGCGCAGGGGTTCTCTGGATTGGTACTTTTCAATCGGGTCTCGATCGCCTGGATCGAGTGAACCACCAATTTACGCATTATCCACATCAGCCAGCGAATCCCAACAGCCTCAGCGACAATCATGTGCGCACAATTTTCGAGGATCGTCAGGGCCAGCTCTGGATCGGCACGTTCAGCGGCGGCTTGAACTATTTTGACCGAAGAAAAAATCGATTTGTCCATTTTCAACACGATCCCTCAAATCCGAAGAGTCTCAGCCATAACCAGGTGCGCAGCATCCATGAGGACGAATCCGGCAATCTCTGGATTGCCACCTTTGGTGGGCTGAATCGGTTCGATCGCAAAACCAGGAGCTTCACCCGGTATCGATACGATCCAGCCAATCCAAACAGCCTCAGTCAGGACCAGGTTTATTACATTACCGGCGATGGCAGGGGTACGCTCTGGATTGCGACCTTCGGTGGTGGCGTCGATCGGCTGGATATTGTCACCGAGCAGTTTGTTCACCATCGCCACGATCCCAATGACCCCAATAGCCTATGTGACGACCGAATTCTAACCATCTACGTGGACGAACAGGATACCAATTTGGTTTGGTTCGGCAGTTTCGGCAGCGGCTGCGATCGTTTCGACCAACGGAATCAGCGTTTTACGCATTTCACGCAGCGGAATGGCCTGCCCAATGATGTGGTCTACTGCCTGCTGCCCGATGACAGCGGGAATTTGTGGCTCAGCACCAACAAAGGCATCTCCAAATTCAACGTGGGCCGCGAATCATTTGTCAATTATGATCTATCGGATGGTCTCCAGAGCAACGAGTTCAATGCGGGCGCATACAGCAAAAGTCAACGAACCGGAGAGCTGTTTATGGGTGGCGTGAATGGTTTCAATTGCTTCTTTCCCGGTCAAATCCAAACCAATCGCCGTGTGCCCGCGGTTGTTATTACTTCCTTCAAAATTTTTGATGAAGAGACGGCAGGGCGAATAGGAGCGGTTTTTCCCGGCAAAGAAATCCACCTGTCGCACAAAGAAAATTTCTTTTCATTTCAATTCTCAGTGCTGGATTTAACCGACGTTTCCAAAAATCAATTCGCCTATAAACTGGAGGGATTGGATGAGAATTGGACCTATTGTGGCACGCGGCGCTACGTGAACTACACCAATTTGGATCCGGGGAAATATATCTTCCGGGTCAAGGGGGCCAATTGCGATGGCATGTGGAATGAGGCAGGAACGATGGTCCAATTGAATATCCAGCCGAAATTTACTCAAAGGTGGTATTGGCATCCGCTGGTTGTGGGCACACTGGTGTTGCTGATCATTCTTTTCTTCACGCTGCGCACCCGGGCCAGGATACGCCGCGCGCTGGAATTGGAAGCGGTGCGCCTCGAAGAAAAGGAGCAGGTGCAGATGACCATTGCGGCCGATTTTCATGATGAACTGGGACAGAAGCTCACCCGCATCTCCCTGTTGAGCGAAATCCTCAAAACGCGGCTGGCTCGGGGCTCGCCGGAAGACATGGATTATATCAACAAGATCAATCGAGCGGCCAAGGAGCTTGCCAGCAGCACCCGGGATTTTATCTGGGCCTTGAATCCGCTGCAGGATTCGCTCTACGATGTGGCGATTTATCTCAAAGATTTCGGCGATGAGATGTTCGATAAAACGGACATCCAGTTTCGGGTCAGTGGCATCTCGAAAGAGCTGGAAGGCATCAAGTTGCCGTTGGAATGGCGCCGCCACCTGATTCTTATTTTCAAAGAAGCGATGAATAATGCGTTGAAACACGCCTGTTGTGAGAATGTCACCTTTCGGATTGAGTTGAACCAAAGAAAGCTGACCGTGGCGCTGTCCGATGATGGTATTGGTTGCAGCAACGGCAAAAACTCCCTGGGTCAGGGATTGAAAAATATGAAACAGCGTGCGAAAGCGATACCAGGCGCGATCCATATTTATTCGGTTAACGGCAAAGGCACGACCATCGAATTCACCGCCGAAATACCATGAACGGGGTATTGATTTTGGAAGGGAATTGATTATATTGGTATGGAGGGAAGGGAATAGGGTATAGAGGAATAAAGGTATAGGGGTATAGGGTATAGGGGGTAACTGGGGGAAATCTTGCTGGAGCGATGAAAAATGAACCAACCATCGAACAATTTGATCCATGTTTCCATCGTGGAGGATGACGCGGAAATTCGGGAGAGCCTGGCGATTTTGATCAATGGCACGCCGGGCTATTGCTGCCTTGAGACGTACCTGGACTGTGAAACGGCCATCACCGGGATCATCGAAGACCCGCCGGATGTGGTATTGATGGATATTGGCCTGCCAGGCAAATCCGGCATTGACGGGATTCGGGAAATACGAAAGGTACTGCCGGACATCGATATTTTGATGTTGACGGTTCACGGCGATAACAAGCGGGTGTTTGAAGCGCTATGTGCCGGTGCCTGCGGCTATTTGATCAAAGATACCCCGCCAGCCAAACTGCTGGAAGCGATCTCTGAAGCCTATCATGGAGGGGCACCGATGAGCACCCAGATCGCCCGCATGGTGATCGAATCGTTCAAGACCACCCCGCATGCTGATCTCACGCCGAGAGAGCTCGAAGTGCTCAATCAGCTCTGCAAAGGCAAGAGCTATAAAATGATCGCCGAGGCGCTATTTATTTGCGAGGAGACCGTGCGCCGACACATCAAAAATATGTACCGCAAGCTGGAGGTTAGCTCCAAGTCGGAAGCAGTGGCCAAAGCATTCAAGGAACGCCTGGTCTAAAACTGGCGCGGTTTGAGCGTACTGCGTTGTGCTGGATTTACGCGTGCGACCACCCATCTCCCGATTCGTTCACTCCTGGCTGAAAATCAGCGGAGCACCCTGGCGATGAATACAGGCCATCGCCAGGATAACCACCTACTTGAAGATATCGAAATGCCCCAGCAACCACCACAATAGAATGAAAAATAGAATAATAGAAATGCAACCGCCGCCTAATTTTTTGGCGCCCCAGCCAGCGACGATGGCGCGCAGTACTTTGCTCATTGTCCCTCCGTGTGATTATTTCAAACCTGCGGGAGGTTTGGGCTTCTCCCGCAGGCTTTTCCGGCTACCAATCTGTGGAGCCACAATTGCAAACCTCAAAGCAATCGCAAGGTCATGCCGTTTTGCCGGCAGCCTTTTCTTTTTTGAGTTTTCGTTTTTCTTTGATACTTTTCTGTGGCTTCTTCTTCCCCTCTGATTTGACTTTGTCTTTCCCTTTTGCCATATTATGCCTCCGATCTTGTTCAGGTTGTTTAGAAATCTGCCAAATAAGCAAAGCGATCATTCCGAACTGCCAATCGGTGGAGAGAGAACTGGCCGCTCGGTCATGATTGTTGGAGTAACCGATTCCTCACATCTCCGCCAACTGGCGCATCCGTTCGGGATGACTAAAATTTGGCAATTTTTTAGCAGTCGAATTCATGTTGCTTTGTAAATGGCAATAGCCAGCCTCTTTGAGCCATTAGCATATTTTTGCTATGTTGTTTTACGTTGCAAAGCGCCGCGAAGCTCCATGATTTGAGACTATTTTTTTCGGCAACCAATAAGCTACGTTCAGGCTTCACAACGGCATGAATGTTGTAATGATCGAACCCGGAGAGAGCATTTCATTGAACCAATGCCATTTCTGTTCCTTAGGCCTCTTGGGATTGTACTGTCCAGCGCGCTCAGGTCATGTTACCCGGTCAGCGTTGGGTTCGCTGATACGTTGTTTCAACAGCCTTCGCTTCCCGGCCGTCCGGCGTAATATTGTAGGCAGTGATCGTGAGATGATTTTCATCGCTGAGTTCATAGACCGTTTTCCAACCCCAGGGCGGAGCATCGGGCGCGACATCGTATTTGCCCATGACGGCCAACCCCCGGTCGGTGGCTTCGCCCTCGGAGAACATGATGGCATAGTTCATGTGAAAATCGTCCACCCACGAAATCTGGAAACGCCGGGTCACTGCATTCCAGGCAATCGTCTCCTCCCCGTGTCGTGGCTGCCCCTGGATCGTGCTCTCGTAGGCATGGCGCAAGAATCGTCTGTCGAGCAGCGGATGGAATTCCCCGCTGACCTTCGACACATCAGCGAGCTTGTCCGGTTCGAACCAGGTACGGCAGGTGCCTTCCCAGTGCCCCTCCAGCGATTTGAGAAACTGCTGTGGCGCGAGGATCGTCCGTTCTTGGATTGGTGTTCTGGTAGCGGATGAGTCCTGCGTCACCGCGGGGAGGGACAGCGCCAGGATGATGCAAAGGATGAGCAGCAATGGTTTATTCGATTTCATATCTTTTTCCTCAGAAAAATCAGTCCAGCGGTTTGCTCCTTTCGAGCTAATCTTCGCTCTGCTCGGCCATGATCAAATCGCGGTGAGATCGGATCCCGTCATCACGATTTGTTATCAAGATCGAGATCACCCCAGCAGGGAGCTACCTTCTCTTTTCCTTTCTGGTTCATTTGCAGCCACGAAGGGTGTTCCGCTTTCCACCAAAGCATCGAATATTCGTTCACCTTGATGGTGAAAAGCGCCATCACTTTAATAAGCGAACACGGCCAAAGCGCCGGGGAATTGAGTTGGTTACTAAGTGCTTGGTTTCGAAAATCCGTGTAGAGTTTGAAAACGTCCAACTCTTAAAAATAACATCCCGCTTAGCAGGATCAATTCCTGCTGGCTTTAACTATTTCTACTTCGTGAGATGGAGTTCGCGTGATAACCCTAAAATGCTCCCGCATGAAATTATGAAATGATGTACCAAA
>CAZYNP010000112.1:0-10494 GCA_964647995.1 uncultured Cytophagia bacterium | reverse complement strand
AATGGAGTGGTCCCGCACTTAAATTGGCAATAATTTCGTTTGATTTTAAGCGATACTTTTATTATTTTATTGGGCCAACGAAACAGCAGATTAGCAGAGTCATTGCTTCAATTTCCAGATATCCGCCTTGCTACGGTTCTGATGCTTTGCAATGCTCATGGGAGGAAAATCTGAATGATCTATTTCGACAACACCGCCACCTCGTTCCCCAAACCGCCCTGTGTGCTGGAAGCGATGGCGAAATTTATGAATGAAATCGGCGCCAATCCTGGTCGCTCGGGACATCGGCTGGCCATCGAATCGAGCAGGATTGTTTACAGCGCACGGGAGGCACTGGCCGAGCTTTTTCATATCACGGATCCCCTGCGCATTGTCTTTACCGCCAATGTCACTGAGGCGCTGAACCTGGCGCTGCATGGGCTATTGAAATCTGGCGATCATGTGATCACCAGCAGCCTGGAGCACAATTCCATGATGCGGCCGCTGCGCTGCCTGGAGCAACAGGGGATCGAGCTGACGGTGGTCCAATGCTCTCCTCAGGGAAGGCTCGATCCATCGAATATAGAGTCCGCCATTCGCCCCAATACCGTGATGGTTGCGCTGAACCACGCTTCCAACGTGATCGGCACGATCCTGCCCATTGCCGCTGTCGGACAAATTGCCCGAAAGCATGACCTGCTGTTGCTGGTCGATGCGGCGCAAACGGCAGGAGTTTTGTCCATCGATATGGAAAGAGATGGCATTGATCTGTTAGGATTCACAGGGCACAAATCCCTCTACGGCCCCATGGGCACAGGCGGCCTGGTCATCGGCGAACGAGTCGACCTGGACGCTTTCGAGCCAATCAAATGTGGCGGCACGGGCAGTCGCTCCGAGCATGAACAGCAGCCCGAATTTCTGCCCGACAAATTTGAAAGCGGCACGCCAAATGCACTTGGTCTGGCAGGATTGAACGCCAGTGTCCGCTGGATTCTGGAGCAAGGCCTCGATCAGATTCGCTCCCACGAAATTCGATTGACCAAAAGATTGCTGGACGGACTGAGTTCCATTGCAGGCGTTACGATTTACGGCGAGCAGGACCCTGAGAAACAGATCGCCACGGTCTCATTCAATATTCTGGGCAAACAGCCATCGGAAATCGGCTTGCGGCTGGACGAGGAGTTCGGCATTTTGTGCCGAGTGGGTTTGCATTGCTCGCCTGCTTCGCACAAGACCATCGGCACCTTTCCCACAGGCACCGTTCGCTTTGGATTGGGATTTTTCAATACCGAGGATGAGGTCGATATCGCCATTGCCGCAGTGAGGAAAATAGCTGAGGAGGGGCGATGACTCCATCCCAATACGCCGTCATTCTAGTCGATTCCACCAGCCACGCCATGCGCATCGAACGTTTGTTAACTCAGCACCAGATCGAATGTAAACTCATCCCTGTACCCCGCCAGCTCAGCTCGGATTGCGGGGTGTGCGTGCGGTTTTTGCAATCAGAGAGAGAAAAGGTCGTGCAACGTCTGAATGACACTGGCATTGAAGTTCAAGGGATTTTTGATATATAAATCCTGGCGCAAGCTCTGAATCTTTGTCAGTTTGAATTCACCAGGACACGGAAATGGAACGCTCACTGAAATATATTCTTAAAGAAATTCCGTGCCCGTTCCATTTCCGTGACCCAATCTTTGTTGTTTGCTATAAATTAACAAATGTTGTTTTAATAGCAGGTAGCTTTGAAATGCACCACAAAACAATCAAAACAGTTTTGGGCGGGTTAATTTTATTCATTGGAATTTTGACCCTTTCCTTTTATTGCTTCGATTATAAGGTATCTATCGCTTCGATGACTAAAACCAACAGGACTCAACAATTCACCAAAATCGAAGCCCTGGCGATTCGGCTTGCCCCCTATCGGGATTTGCGCAATAGCCTGGATAGTTTGGTCAGCGTTCATCAAATTGAAGCGGGCTGCATTTTGTCCTGTGTTGGAAGCCTGCGCCAGGCCGCCATCCGCTTTGCCAATCAACCTGAAGCGACAATTTTCAAACGAAAATTCGAGATCGTCTCTCTTTCTGGGACACTGTCGAAACACGGCTCGCATCTGCATCTGGCGATTTCCGATAGCACGGGCCAAACCATCGGCGGGCATCTGATGGAAGGCTGCCTGATTTACACCACGGCGGAGATTGTAATCGGGATTCTTCCTGACCTGAAATTTTTGCGGGAGCATGATCAGGCGTCGGGGTATCGGGAGTTGGCAATCTATCGAAGATGAGCATCCCCTTACGAAAATTCTGAACCTTCGCAAGGATGTCTGGAAGAGCCTTTCAAAGCTTTGAAATCTTTGAAAAGATTTTAGCTTTTAGCAGAGCTTTCATTCTGGCTTTCGAACTCTACCTTTTCATAAATTTCTGCCACCAAAAGCTCACAGCCAATGGACTCTATTTTGATTTTGTCCTCAGCCGATTTGTATTCTGAAAACAGCCAGGATCGATCCGACTGTCGGACATAGTGCTCGACATGAATTTTATCCTGCGCCACCAAAAGATAATCTGTTAGCGAATCAATCGTTCGATAGTGCTCGAACTTGGTTCCCCGATCATAGCCTTCAGTAGAAGGGGACAGGACTTCAATGATCACGATGGGATTCAATAATGTATCTCTATGTTCATCCTCAAATTTCCCTTGGCCACAAACCACCACAACATCTGGATAAGTAAACAAGCCCGTGGTGCTGACCCTGACCCGCATATCATTTGAATAGACTTTGCATTTTTTATTTTTCAATTGAGCATGAAATATAGCGCTGACATTTCCAGTTATCACCACATGATTTTCGCTCGCTCCAGCAAAAGCGAACATCTCTCCATTAAAATATTCGCTTTTATATTCAGCTTGCCGCTCTATTTCCAGGTATTCTTCTGGGGATAAACGTCTTTTGGGTTGAATTAACATGATGATTCTCCATGCTTGCTATTTTGCTAATATAGCGATAGCAAATTATGAATTTTCCTATTAATAATTTCGCCAAATGTATTTGAGCCTAAAATCGAGCTATCAACGGCTTTCGAGCTCCAAATTTTCATAAATTTTTGCAATTGACACATCACAATCAATTGCTTCGATTTTAAATGTATTTTCAAGGGAATTATACTCTGTAAGCAACCATGAGAAGTCCGACTGCCTGTCATAGTGCTCGACATGGATTTTGTCTTGAGCCACGAGGATATAGTCCGCTAATGAGCTAATTGTTCGATAATGGGCGAACTTTGATCCCCGATCATAATTTTCAGTGGAAGGAGATAAGACTTCGATAATTACAATTGGATTCAGTATAGTATCTTCATGCTCATCTTCAAATTGAGGCTTATTACAAACGATGAAGACATCAGGATAAGTATATAGACCTGTTGCAATGACCTTGATTCGCATATCGTTAGAATGTAAATGGCATTGGCGTTTTCGTACCTCTGGCCCCAAATGCAAGATCAAATTTATAATGATTGTATTATGCTTAAAGCTGGCACCTGCAAAAGCAAACATCTCTCCGTCGAAGTATTCGCTTTTATGATTAGCTTGCCGCTCTATTTCCAGGTATTCTTCAGGGGATAAACGTCTTTTGGGTTGAATTGGCATAACTGAACTCCTATCAACTTCTTGCTCATAATAATTTACCCAAAAATATTACTGATGTCAACAATAAAATTATGAATAGCTTATTTTGACCTCGTCGCTGGCAAATGCCACCACGCCACATTGGGATAAGCATGATGCTCCCAATGAAAGCCGCCGAAATGGTAGCAGGTGAGGAATGATAGCAAGACGGGCAGACGCACGCTCCGTGCCCGATGTTTGTCTTTGTAGCCTTCCGCTGTCTCCCGATGTGGCAGAACCGTGCCGAAGTAAAAAAGCTGCAACGTGCTCAACAGCGATGGCGCCACCCAGAACAGCAGCAAATTGGGAATGGGAATATGAAACAGATGCAGCAGCACATTGAACAGAATCGCCATGCCCAATATCTGCTTCCAGGTGATATAATTTCGGATAAAATGCACATACCACTGGAAGAAATTTTTATGAACGCCATCGTGAAAATCAGGATCCTGGGGACTGGCAGGGTATTTGTGATGATCCCAGTGCTTGGTCAATAAATTTTTATATGAAAACAGCGCATAGACAAACACGACCAGCGTGCCAATGGCATCATTCACTTTTCGATTGGCAGGAAAAACAGCGCCGTGCATGGCATCGTGGGCAGTGATGAACAGGCCTGTGTAGAGAAATGTCTGCCAGAGGATGGCGAGGGGAATTAGCAGTGGGTGCAGCTCGGCCAGGTTTCTGGTAAGCAGAAAGACTAAGCTGGCTGCCCAGAGAATGATGATTGTAAAGGCGATGAGTAAGGCTTTGATTGAAAATGATGGATTGGATTTTTTCATAAGGTATGATACTTTGATTGTTTAACCTGAGCATAAGTTGCCGAAGGAGTGTGTGCACCAAACATCTAATTTCCACCTAACCTCATGGCGTGATCTAAACCTTTCTGATCCACCGCTGCCTTCGGTCAACTTCATGCCTGGTTAGGACTGGAACGCCCCGCTTTTGATGAGATCCACCTTCACTCATTCAGCATGCTGATCGATGCAACTTAACTCCACATCTCCCACTGGGTCGGGTGTAGGTATAGGCGGGGCTGTTTAGTTAGTGCATTTAGATAGTCATAACCTAATGATTAGCTGCCAATATCTTTTATTATGATATGGCTATATTTAGGCAAATAAGTTCAACTTGCCTAATACTAGGAAAATAATTTTCCTAATGTTGGACATTTTTTGATCTGATATTATTTGATTCTTTAAACCGAGTTACATAAGATATTTAACATTCGGGTTAGTTATTAACTATTCCGTTCACACTCTAAGTAATATTCTATATGATTCGTAGCAATCGATACAGCCAATCATTTCATGCAGGCGAAAAAAATCAGTACTGGAGATGAAGCAACAAGCTCTCAGTCTCGGCATCACGTCCAGGTGCGACAAAATTTTGCAATTGGGCTGATGGTGCTATCAAATATAGCAAAATATTTTTAGTTGTCAAGAACTATTTGGGGAGTGATAGAAAAACCTGCGGCAATTTGGCCATCTCCCACAAGTTAATTTTCATAAGGAAATCGTCCAATAGATCCCAAACACATGCCCGCCCAGCTCCCGATCGCCGCCGTCTTTTTGGCGGTAGTTATTGAAGACCTCGTAATTGGGGCTTGATGTATTGAGATTGGGGACTCGAACTTCTTTGGCATTGGCAGGCACGGTGATGATCCCATACGGTCGCCAATCCGAGCAATGACGCCCCCAGTACAGATAAACGATCATCCCCTGGGGCAGATAGGCATCGGGATTTTTAGAATCATAGAGTCGGACGCTTTTGCCGTCCGAAACATCGCCAGAATTTTTGATTGAGTGGCAATCATTCTGAGGAATTCCGCCCAGGACCAAAACCATGTCTCTGCCGCTGCTCCCCTTGAAATCTACCTGATCGTTGAACACCAGATGGTACCACGTGCCTTTGGGACCATAGTTATCGGCTGGATGCAAGGCCGTTCCCTCCTGCATGGCAAGCCAGAAAATCGCTGTTAAGACACCAAAAATACTTCCTGTCGCTGCTGCCAAAATCAGTTTGCCTAAAGCAGTCAGATTTTCCCGCAAGGTCATTTTCTTTCTCCTTGATTTGTTGGGTTGATGATGATGTGATGCCTAATTATGTATTGGTGAAACCGCTGAAAAACCATTATGCCAGCCAGTCATTTCGCAGGTAAAAAAATCAGTGTGGGAGGTTGGTGGCAAGCTGTCAATCATGGTACTCCGTTCAGGGGAAGCGTCACCTGCAACAGGTCTGATGGCGCTATTAATATAGCAAATTATTTTTATTTGTCAAGCGCTAATTTCGGTGGCATTAAGAACCTGCGGGAAGTTGGCAAGCTCCCCCAGGTTCTACTATTTGAAAATCACCATCCCAAAATAAACAAGCTGGGCAAAATAGGCATGAAACACAATGGCAGGCAGTTTTGTTTTGAATAGACCCATTGGCAAAGCGATGAGCGCAAAGATAAAGCTGATCCCAAACCAGGCGATAAAATTCTGAATCGGGATCGAGCCATCCTGCCAGGTCCAATAGCCCAATTTCATCGCCGCTGGCTCCATTACCAGATCGAACAGCACCATGAGCAAACTGATGCTGATCGCCTGAAGGAGAAAATGATAGTTGGAAAATTTCGGCAGAATCCGTTGCACCACCGCTGTCGAAGTCAGCAACATGCAGAGCCAGGCAAAGCCAATGGCCATGGGTACGCCCAAAAAAATCGGTTGCAGGGTCTCGCCATAGGCATAGTGCCCGAAAATTTTGCCCATTTTCACGCCGATCCATTCGATGGCAAAGCTGCCGATGATCACCAAAATCGACCAACCTAACAATCGTATCCTAATTTTTTTATCGGATAAAATTCTAAAAGCAGCGACAAAAGCAATGACCGATAGGGCAATCAGCAATGGCGCAGCCAGGATGCGCATCAGCGTCTGAAAGACGCCGAGCACATGCCACAGTCCGCCAGCGAAGAGGAAGAAATAGACGGCGACGATTGGTATTTGATATGCGAGAGGTTTGTTGGTTATTTTTTTCATTCACTCTTAAATAGTCATGAGGAAATAAATTCTTTCGATTGTAAACTGGTTCACACAATTTAAATGAATGCCTGATTAAACCGAATTGGGATCGATAGCTACGATTCCCTCTGGAGCATATCGAATGAAATCTGAGGGATTGAATATCAGAATATGGGTTATGTTATAAACATACATGGCGGCGACAAGACGAGCATCATGGACCTGAACACCAGATACAACCATATTGACCACAAGTCGTCGCCATTCGGGATAGATCTTTGGTGAATCTGGTAGCAAGGGAAAAAGACGTTCAGCGATTTGCAACAGGCTATTTGCTTCCGATGGCGTTAGCCCAAAGCCATTGCGGTCAATCGGGCGAGTGACCACATTCCAGAATTCAATGAAATTTTGTGGCGTGGCTTGCAACTGATGACCATTTGCCTGCAATTTGCGAATAGCAGCACGAACAATCGGGTAGCGTGGATCGGTAGGATGTAAGAACCGCAACAAGACATTTGTGTCGACAAGATATATCATGACTGGCAATAGTCCTCGTAAATTCCTTCACGACTGACTGCAGAATCGGATAAGGGTGGAAAATTTGGCCCCACGTAAGACATGAATTTATCGGCTAATTGATTAGCTAAATTCTCAAATTCATCACTGGACAATTTTGAGTGGGCATTTTTATTGATCCACGCTTCGACTATTTCAGGGACAAGTGCATCCAGCAATAGATAGCGAATAGAATTTATATCACCATGGGATATTTTCTCGTTAATCTTTGCTTCAAGATCGTGGGGAATTTTTACGGTAATTGTCATAGCATTTCACTTCTTTTGGTTCATATTACTTTCACTTTAATTTAATCAAAGCAACCCTATTTGTCAACAACTATTTTTCGAAACTTATGGGCGACATTCGGCTTCTTGATGAAGTCTGCTTGCCTAATCACACAATTACCCGATTATCAAGTTATTCAATTACCACGTAAATTTTTAAAATGAGCCGTGACGATTGAAAATGATAACTCTTTGCCCACAAAATAGACGGAATGACCCGAAATTAAAAGAGCTTTCAGTGCTTTTTCGTGCGCTTCATGGGCAATTATTGACAGTCATTTCTCTTTTGGAATTTCAAGTACCAAATAAACCAAATATACGAGCGCCTAAAACTCCACCGACACTCCCCCCACAGGCAAGGTCTGGTACTGTAGCACCCGCTCCCGTGTGCCATCGTCGTTGTAATTGTAATCCCAGACATTGTCCCGATTGTAGATATTCACCAGATCAAAAAAGATCACTAAATTCCAGGTATCGAAGATGAACCGTCGGTCGATGCGGAAATCGAGCCGATGATAGGCAGGGAAACGCTCGGCATTGAGCTGTTGCTGCTCGGTCACCACCCATTTTCGCAATTCAGGATAATAAACTGGCGCCGTGAACGGTCGTCCGCCCAGGTAGCGGAATTTGCCGCTCAGCTCCACCTCATCAGCAGGGAAAAACGGCAGCCACGACAGCGCTTTGAACCAGGCCTGGTGTTTCATATTCACGAACCAGAGCTTGTTCTGTAAATTTTTCTTGTAACCCGTGATCAGGGTGAGCACGTTGCGGTAGTCGTAATCCCAATTGTATTTGGTATTGAATCGGGGATCAGTTGCCTGCGAGATCGAATGGGAATAGCTCACAATGGCGGAAAAGCCTGTGGTGATCTTTTTTTGAAAAAACAGCTCGATCCCCCTGGACTCGCCTTTGCCCGCATTGACGTAGCGCTGATCATTATAATCGAACGGATCCACCGTGGTCAGTGTTTTGTTCATCGGCACGTCGAAATATTTTTTGTAATAAGCCTCCACCACCAGCTTGATGTCATCTCGGAACAGATATTCCACCCCTGCAATATATTGGTCAGTAAATTTGTTCTTCAAATCCTTATTGAGCGAATTGGCCGCCAGCTCGATGTAGGCAGGCGATTGATAATGCTTGCCATAAGCCAGGTTCAACGTCAATTTGGGATTGACAAAATAGGACAATCCCAATCGAGGGCTGACTGAGGCAAAGTTGTTATAGTCGAAATAATCGTAGCGCAGGCCCGAGGTCAGGCGAAAATGCTTAAAGAAATCGAGCGAGGCCTGGGCATAGAGTGCCCCCTTGTAGGCGCCGATATTGCGATTGATCCGCAATTCAGGGTAGACTTGAAACGTGTCGATAATGGCCTGGGGATTCGGGCCGAGATAGTCATAGACGAACAGCGTATCGGCTTCATCCCAGACATCGTAATCGAACTGCACCCGTTTGAACGCTGCGCCGAAATTCAGCTCCAGATTTTTATGCGCCTGAAAGACGAAATCGGATTTCAGCGTGTATTCCGACTCCCTGGAATCGTTGGTGAAATAGGTGTCTTTCATTTTGGGAGCGGGCTTTTCATAGACATCGGCGAAGAAATTGTTGCGCACGCCCGAGGCGGTGACCAGGGAATAGAAATTTTTGGCCCAAAACGACCGCCAGGTCAATCCCAATACGTATTGGGAATTTTTGGTATCGACATTCTCCGCCCCTCGGCCATAGCCTGCCTCATCGCCTTCTTCGATGTTGATGTTATCATTGCCATAGACCGAGTTGATGAACAGGGTATTCTGGGGATTCAGGTTCAAAGTCATTTTGCCCTGCAGATTGTAATAATGCGGCACCGCCGTCAAGCCCGTGGACGAGATGATGAGGTCGAGATAGCTTTTGCGGGCGGAAAAGATGTAGCTGCTGCCATTGGAACCGATGGGACCTTCGGCCAGCACGCCGATCCCTGCCATGCCCAGACTGCCTTCGGCTCGGAATCGTTCCGTGGATCCATCCCGCAAAGAGATGTCCATCACCGAAGACGCTTTGTCCCCGTATTTGGCCGAAAAGGCTCCTGCATAAAAATCGATGTTCCGAACCATGTAGCTATTGAGCATGTTGATGGGGCCGCCGCCTGCGCCCTGGATGGCGAAATGGTTGGGATTGGGGATTTCGATGTTATCCATCAAAAACAGGTTTTCGCCAGGATAGCCGCCCCGAATGATGATCTCATTGATCTGGTCGCTACCCGACACCACGGCGGGCAACGCCTGCACCGCCCGCTGGATATCTACCAGGTCGCCTGGACTGCGGCGGATCTCTTCAAAATCCATGCTGCGAGTGCTGACCACAGCCTCCTTGGCCTTCTGGAAATAGCTGGCCGTCACTTCGACGGACTCCACTTCCAGCACCGTCTCTTCCATTGGAATTTCCAGGACAGTGGAGCGATTGGGATTGACGATGACGTTGCTCTTTTTGACCGTCACGTAGCCAAGGTAAAAGATCGTCAGGTTGTAGCTGCCAGGTTGCAACCGCTCGATGACGAAATTCCCTTTCAAGTCGGTAGCAGCTCCTTTGTTGGTGCCATCGACGACCACATTGGCGCCGACCAGCGGCTGCAGGTTTTTCTTGTCCACCACCTTGCCCGTGATGCTGCCTGGCTTCTGATCGGCAAATGATGGATGAAACATGATTAAAATTAAAATTGATGTGATCAGATATTTCATGATAGTTTGATTCCTTTATATGATTTGATTTTTTTTTCTCCAACGGATTGAAACAACCCAACGGATTTTTTTAAAAAGATTTTTATCAGTTGGGTTCATGTATCCGTTGGCGGAAGATCATTTTGATTTCTTTTATTGGCCCAACGGATAGATGAAGCCAACGGATTCTTTTTAAAAGATTTTTATCAGTTGGGTTCATCTATCCGCTAGCAGAGGTGAAATTGATTTTTTTCCCAACGGATTGAAACAACCCAACGGATTTTTTTAAAAAGATTTTTATCAGTTGGG
>CAZYNP010000111.1:0-12276 GCA_964647995.1 uncultured Cytophagia bacterium | reverse complement strand
GCCTGTCATTCCGAACGAAGTGAGGAATCTGGTAACCCAAAAATTGATTTGAACAACCAGATTCCTCGCTCCGCTGCGCTCCGTTCGGAATGACATGGTATCGCCTGTCATTCCGAACGAAGTGAGGAATCTGGTAACCCAAAAATTGATTTGAACAGCCAGATTTCTCCCGTTGGTCGAAATGACACAATATTGCCTTATTTGACAACTAAGAATTTTTTGACATGAAATTTATCGTTAGCATTAATCCTCAGAAAATAAATTCCTGATTGCATAGCATTATTAAATCTATCTTTCAAGTTCCACTTAAAAAGCGGCACCTGATTTGAGATTGATCCGCTAAAAACCTCTCGCCCTAAAATATCAAAAATGTGAATCGTCTGATCACAAGCTTGACAAGAATTAAATTGAAAGATCACACTTTCCGCTCCCTGAGAGAGACTGACTGGATTGGGATAAATTTCTATTTCGTTCGGCAGTGTGATTTCAGCATTTTCATCGTGAATTTCCACAGCAGATGGCGCTGACAGAATATCTTCCAGCCTGCCGCTGATGCGGACGTCATCGATTCGGCCTTCAAAATCTTTGATCGATGGGGCGGCAGGATTGCTGGCGAACCACGAGCCGATGGCGAGGGGATCGTTATTCGAGAAAAAATTCTGGTTAAAATCCAGCGTGTCCTTTGGATTTGGGGTCGGCTCGTTCCACATATAGATTTTGTGGTTGCTAAAATCATAGAATACCGCCACGAACGTCCATTGATTGACTGGGATGTCAAAAGTGGACGCCACGGATTGGGCCTGATTATTGGCGTCTCGGATGAGAAATTCCAATTTTTTGGTTTTGGATATTCTCAGCGAATAATTGGTCGTTTTGATAGCGGGAAATTGGTCGCCTTTATTCAAAATCCAGTGGACATCATCGCCCAGGATCAGCGGGTAAATCCAGGCGGAGATGCCGATATTTTCATTGTCGAAATCCAGATCATTGCTGTCGTTGATTTTGAAAAAATCATATTTGTTGGCGCTGTCCAGCCACAGATAGGCGGTGCCTTCTTGAAGCGGCTCTGTATTGCTGTATGCGGCAGCGCCCTGCAATTCGCCATCATCGTTGGCTGCGTCCCAATCAGCAGTATCGAAGCCGTTGTTTTCAAATTGCCAACGCCCGCCTTTGCTCTGGGATAGTAATTGTGGATTAGATATTAGCGTCAGGAACATGAAACAAGATATCAATGCGTAGAATATTTTTCGATTCATTTTTTTCTCCAACGGATCAAAACAGGAAATTGGGTAATTGGGATAATAGGTAATTGGGTAATAAGTGGTAATAGGGATATTAGATACTAAATAGTAAACTTCTTGCCCAATGGGCAAAGATTTTATAGAACTCGGATTTAACTGATCGAACGGATGTTAACGGATGAAAATTCTTATTAAAAAATCCGTGTTGATCCGTCCCATCCGTTCGATCCGCGTTCTATTCTTTTCTTTTTGGTTCTGGCTTATCCAGGTTAGGTAACTTTTGTTTTTCAAAATTACTGACCTGTAGCCGCCACTATCTCTCGATTTGGAATTTAATAAATTGGAAATTGAAATTTTTTAGAAATTTGACTTTTGGGATTTGAAATTTTGAAAAATAGCCATGTGGCATCATAATTCATTCGTAGAACCACATGGCTATTTTCAAATAGCATCCGCAATTCCCTGAGAATCAAACTTCTTGTCATTTCAATTGAAGGAAGAAATTAAGCCAGGAGTAATACAAAAAACAGATTCCTCATACCACAGGCACTTCCTTCGTTCGGAATGACAATTTTTAAAATAAAATTGATGATGTTCCTGGAGATATTAATCCCACTGAATCAATTAGCCAATCACCAGGTTCCCCAATTATTAAATTACCCAATTACCAAATTACCCAATTACCCATTTACCTAATAACGAGGCGCCTGCTCCACACCAATGTACGCTTTCATTACGGTGCCAACGTCACCCCAGCCAGGATACACGATATACATGGTCTTCTTGTTGAAGGTAATGTAGCGCATCGGCGTCAACAGTTGCCCTTCATATAAAACTTCCTCGGTGCCGTCCTGTTTTCTGGTGTACAGGCTGACATCCCAGGCTTCGGTGTAATACATGGTGCCTTCCACATCGAATTCGATGCCCACAGGAGCCGTGCCTTCGTAGATGATTTCTTCGTTGGCCAGGCCATCCGCCGTGATCTCGAAGCGCACGATCTGGCCGTCCCAAATATTGGTGACGTAAAGATGATCGCCAAACACACGACAGCTTTTGGGCGTATTCAAATCGGCGACCGCTGTCAATGCTCCGCTTTTGTCGAACCGCACGATGCCCGAATCGTTGGCGCAGATGTACATATTGCCATTGGCATCCCAATCAAAATAGACGGGATTTGGCACTTCGACGACATCCTCGACCGTTGAGCCGTCGGGCGAGATGCGGACGATTTTGCCGTCATGCTGCAGGCAGACGTACAGATAATTCTGAGCGCCGAATCGAATGGCGCCACTAACAGGAACGCCAGTGGCAAATTCCGACTTGGCTCCATCAGGGCTGATTTTATAAATGATGCTGTCGGTAGCTGAGCCAACGTAGACATTGCCTGTTTCATCCACATCGACGCCATTGGGCCAGACGATCTCTTCATCGATCACCGCTAAAGTCGGTTTAAAAGTAAATTCCAGCGCATTGCTCCAGAACTCCGAGCCTTTGATGGCGACCTTCACGGGCACGGTTTCATCAGCAATATTAGGAGTTTGGACTTTCAATTCAGTTGGGGTGGCAGAGATAATCGTCCCCGTCTTGGTGCCAAACGCCACCAGGTTAAATTCTGGCTTGGTATTAAAGCCACTCCCTGTTATGGTGACAATGTCCTTGAGATACCCCTCCGCAGGATCGATGGCAGTGAGCTGCGCTGCGGGCAATCCTGTCGGGTTGGGATCGTTCGCTGCCGTAAATGTCGGCTGGTTCGGCGCCTCGCAGGCAGAAAAAATCAACCAGGCCAGCAACGGCACGCCGAGGATGACCGACAAGAATTTATATTTCATTTGCCAATCCTCCATTTCATTAGATTAATTTTGAATACCTCAGCTTCGTTATGATATGAACAGGAATGACTTAATTTACGGATTTCATTTTATTGAAAACCATCAAGCTGGTTCTGATGTACCTCACTAACATCCCTCCTGTGGCCCTCTGCCCTGGCGGGTACTTCCTTCGGTCGCTTCAAAGGGGTGGAATTCAACTATCAAGTCCCCCTTTGAAGGGGGATTTAGGGGGATGTTTATAAAATTTTATCCAGTCAATCCAGTTCATCCTGTCAAAATAATCAGAATTTGAAATCAAACGAGAACGTATGCACGGCGTCGAAATTTTTGAATTGCAGATAGCTGTAATCAAAGCCGACGCCCATGTCGCTGATCTTGAACAGCAAGCCTGCGCCAAAGGTGAAATCCTCTTCATCGTAGTTGGTTTTATAACCGCCTCTGAGAAAGAGGAGATTTTTAAAGCTGTACTCGCAGCCAAAGTGGATCCGCTCCGAATAATCCCGAGGATGGATGGCATCGATGGCCACGGTGAAATTATGATCCTGCTGATCCATCCACAAATTAAAGACATTCATGGCAAGGCCAAATTTGAATGTCAACGGCAGGGGGAACGATTCGGCACGATAGGCTTTTTCCTGGGAAAAATTTTGCAGGCTCATGCCGAAGCGCAGGTCTTTGAAGCCTGTGTAATAGAGCGTGCCGATATCAAACGCCACCAGGCTCATCTCCGCCGAAAATGTCCTGGGACTGTCAAAAGTCCCCTCCAGCGTTTCGCCCAATTTTTCATGGAGGAACTTGATATTGCCACCGAAGGAGAACTGATTGGACATGCGACGGGCGTAGCTGAGGCCCAGCGCCCAATCAGTCGGCGAAAAATCGCCTGTCTCCACAAATCCTGTGGCCGTGGCGGCTCGCTGGGTGCCATGGATGGTGCCCCAGTCCACAGCCGAAAAACTGGCGCCGAACACACCCCAGTCATCGGCATTGTAAACCAGAGCGCCTGCATTGATGGTGATGTCAGCAATCCATTTATTCTGGCTGAGAAAGATGTGTCGCCCTTCAGCCAGCGCCATGCCTGCTGGATTCCAGAAGATGGAGCTGGCATCGTTGACCAGAGCTGTGTAAGCGCCGCCCAATGCCGTTGCCCTGGCGCCGACGGGGATGGACAGCCATTTCATGCCTGTCTGGGCGATTTTTTTCACCCCGCCCGCAAAGGCTGGCATGGCCATGAGCAACATGATGATGATTAAGGGGACTAATAATTTCCCTGATTTATTCATATCAAACCTCCTGACAGTTGTGCTGTCTTCGATTTTTTTTTAAGAATTTCTCACTTGTGTCATTTCGAGGATCCGCCAGTTGGCGGAGACGAGAAATCTGGTTAAAGCAAGAAGATCAATTATTATCAGAATTCGGTGCTTTGAAAGATTCCTCACTTCGTTCGAAATGATATGGTTATTCATGTGTCTTGAATTGTATCGATTAAGAATTTCTCAGTTGTGTCATTTCGAGGATCCGCCAGTTGGCGGAGACGAGAAATCTGGTTAAAGCAAGAAGATCAATAATTATCAGAATTTGGTGTTTTGACAGATTCCTCACTTCGTTCGGAATGACATGGTAATTTATCTCTTACCTGACGATAACAAATTTTTCGATGCTGCCCGATACTGGATTCTGGTCAATATCTTTCGCATCATCGATCTGCAAAAGATAGACTCCGCTGGCGATCAATTGATTAGAATCGGTCACCTGATCCCAGCTCTCGTCGGCGCTGCCGCTGGTGTGCTGGATCGTCTTGATCAAATCGCCTGTCACCGTGTAAATGCGCAGCGTACAATAAGCGGGCAGATTGACGAACAGCAGCCGGTCGTCCTCGCCTGTGAAATTGAATTCTCCCGCTCGAACGATATAGGGATTGGGCACGATGCGAACGCTCTTGGCATCCGCTCTCCCAGGTTCAAATGCAAAAGCAGGCAGTTCGGAGCGATTGGCATATCTCGAGCTTTCCAGCGGCTGACCAGGGAAGAGTCCAGCGGTATTCTGTGATCCGTCATCCACGGCGGTAACAGCGTAATGATACGCCTCGCCCCGGACGACATTGGAATCGACATACGTATGCTGCGTCTTGGGCACTATGGCAATCGGCTCCCACAGCAAATGGATACCATCGGCTCGAAGCTCATTGTATTCATCCACCAGAAAGTTGCCCTGCTTCCGATAGATCACATAGTAATCCAGATCAGGCACGCCCGTGTCGAAGTCACCCACATTGGACAGATCTTCCCATTCCAGATAGATGACATTGGGTCCCGATCTGACCGTGAGATCAGGAGCAGGCAAGGGGTCAGGAATATCGAGGTGGCGGTTCCAGGCCCATAGCGCTCGATCGATGGTCTGGAACAGCGAATCTTTGCCCGTGGCCAGCAATTCATTTTTGGCAGCATCATCAAAGGTTGCACCTTCCACGCCACGATACCAATCTCGCCATTCCAGCCCTTTTTCAATGGCCAATTTTCGGGAGATGCCATTGGCCGCAGTGACGTAAACGATGGTCACCGAATCGCCGAGTGAAAAATTATAGGGGCCGAACGCCTGGAAGGGGTATTCATCCTCCTGGGCCATGGCATCATCGGGCCAGCCTGATTGGTCCTCGACCGTTTGTTTGGTGGCAGATGACGCCCAATCCCAGACCGTGGCAAAGCCTGGAAAATCCGAATCCCAGACATTATAGATGTTCATATTGCCCATTATCGATATGGGCTGATTCAGATCATCGGAATGATCGAGCGGCGATTTATCGACATGTAATGCCGCAAAGCCAGCATAAGCCGTGGAAATGAATTCGCCCGAAGGCATTGGGGTATCGCCGCCCTCACCAATGGCAAAGCGAGGATCGCCTGTGTCGTCGAATTCCCGCCCACCTTCCTCGAACTCGGTGATTTCAGGATGATCACCATCCCAGCAGTAAGAAATCGCCAATGGCCTACCACCGCTGACCAGCTTGGGCTGGTACATCTCATAAGTTGCCCAATCGTCCTTAGCTTCCTCGTACCAGCGGGAATAAGTGATCCACGTCCCTTCAGCCGTCTGGAAGCTATACCCGACTATAAAATAGACATCCTGCATGGTCTGACTGGGATCGGTATCGGGCTGCGGATCCTGATCCCAATCGAACGTGCATTTATAGGTGCAGACATGGATCACGTAATCATCATGATTGGGATTGGAATAAGAGTAGGATCGCTTGGTGACTTCAAAGCCAGGATAGGATTTATAATGCAATTCGATCATCTGATCGGACGGAAGATTGGGATCGATAATCCCATTGAATCTTCGTGATGACAATTGCATTTCGCCGTTGGCATAAACCCAGACCTCTGGCGGCTCATGCCTGCGATACTCTTTTATTCCGTAAGGCTCAGTCTGGTTGTAAGAAACAGGGTAGAGATTATCTTCTTTGACATGCTCCACGCCCGTCGAGTCGATCCACTTGCCGATGGCATGCCCGCTATTGTAAAACACAATCGTAGCATAGCGGAAATGATCCTGGGGCCATTCGCCTGTGGGATCGACCTCATTGGTGTTGATATAATCAACGGCATCGATCCGCAATTTGTAATCGCCGAGGTTATGGGTTCGAGATTGAGCCAGGCTCGAACTCACCTGAAACATCAGCAATAAACCAATCACGGAAATCGCTATGTATAGTTGAGGTTTAAAAAGCTTCATTAGCCATTACCTCCTTAGAATTTTTCATTCTTAAATTTGATTAAATTTTACTACCAGCACAAAAGGTAATTGAGAATCTATTTGATTGGATCGATATTCCATAATCAGCTTTTTTAACAATCAAGGCTTCTGATGCGGTGATAAAGCCAAGAGCCAACTTCCTAATTATCCAGTTACCTGATTACCCAATTACCCAATTACCTTGTTAAAACTGAACCCTCAGCCCAAAGAAAATATCCCTGGGATTGATAAAATGGGCCCAGGTATTCCAGCCGAGATCGATATAATCTTTGCCCGATTCGCCCAGTTTGTCATTGCCCTTTTGATCACCCTTTTCCCAGGGGAAGTGGAGGGAATCGACATATTTGTTCCAGTAAAGCGGGCTGGGGAATCCTTTGTAATTGAACAGATTCTTCACTTCCACAAAAAACCCCAGTCGAGATCGGCCGATATTGAATCGCTTTTCCAACTGGACATCGGTGTTCCACCAGTCGATTACCTCGGCATAATGTTGCTCACTGAGCAGGGCTTCAGGATTCAACAGCTCTTCGCCGCCATCGGACCACTCCTGCAAGATATTGAGCCGCCAATTGCCCAAAATATGTTGACCGAACAGGGCAGGGCCAAATTTATCAGGAGTTCGGAACGTGATGTTGGCCGTAATCGATGGCACAGGGTTATTCCGTGCCTGGTTGGTGCGCTCTCGCTGCTGTTTGGCTTTCTGTCGGTCTTCATAAATGTAGCGCAGACCTGTGTAGCCCGTGCTACTGACCATATAATCCATGTTGACCCAGCCATACCACCACTGACCGACCCGCTTTTCGATTTTCAGCTCCAGGCCACGAATATCCGCATAGCTGTTGTTATTCCAGGTTTCAATATCGTTTTCGCCATCGATGGAAACGATATTCTGCTGGCTGAGTTGATTGGCGACATCCTTGTAGTATCCCATAAAGTGGATGAGAATGTCATTGGCCACGCTCTGCTCGATGCCGATTTCATAAGAGATGGTTCGAGGCCACTCGGCGCCCAAATTGGGAATGGTGGCGCCACGGGAATAGGGTTTGACAGTAAACAGTTGATCCATCACGGGTGGCTGGTAAAAATGACCATAGTTGAAAAAAATTTTGCTGGTCGAGGTGACAGGATGAGAAATGCCCAGCCGTGGACTGAGATACAATTTATAATCCGCCTCATCGGTCGTCAAATTGGAAAAGCTGTTGCCGTTAGCTCGCCAATTTTCCAGGGCATAGGGCAATTCCGAGAAGATGAATAGCGGATCGAGATTGAAGGGGGGCGTGCCCGCTTTCAAATAGTCCAGCCGAAGGCCGATATTGGCGATCATACCCTGGTATTCCAGCTTGTCCTGAAGATAGGCGCCCAATTTAATCGGCGATTCGTTGTAATACCACCAGTTCCACGGTGCTTCCTCAAATGGCTGGGTGGTTTGACCATGATTGATCTCCCGCCGCTCCTTGAAGGCGGTATAATCAAAATTAAAGCCCGCCTTGATCTCATTATGTTTATTGAACTGAGATACGAAATCGCCCGCCAGGCTGATGCCCCAATAGCGGGAATGATCCTGGCCCCGTCCGCCGCCTGACATGAGGAAATCACCCAAAATATCATATTTTTCGATGATCGAGCCGATCTTGCTGCCCACATAGCCGAACGGCGCTTCATCATACCAATTCCCGCCGATCAGCTTGATCCCTGTCGTATCTCTCAACCCAATCGGCTCCTGCTTGGTGCGATAATTGGTGTATTCCAGCCTGAGATCGTAATAGGATTTGGCGCTCAGCACATGATTGAACATCAAGCCGCCCCGATATTGCATGGTCTCGATGGGATTATAATTGGCATCGTGCCACATATAACGCCAGTAGAGCGCATTGCGAGCGTACTCGGTGCCCTGGCGGGTGCCTGTGATCATGCCATTGGTGTCATCGTAAATCGAGCCGCTCACGCCTGTCACGTACATGAAGGCGTTATTGAACGACAGCTTCATGCTTGGCGAGAGATAGGAAGTTAATTTGAGCAACGTCGTGCTGGAGATCGAATTGTTTCGGCTGAAGGGATAGGCCAGTTGCAAATCCTCGTAACGCTGGGATAGCAAAAAAGCTATTGGGGTGAACGGCAGTCTTCCGCTGAACGAGATGTCGCCGATGTAATCAGGCTTGTCGGCATATTTGCGGAGCCGATGCTGCCATTTCCATAATTCCAATAGCGCCTGGGGCGTCATATCATTGTTGGGATCGGCATCGGCCAAAAACTGCCTGGCCACTTCATTCCAGCCGACAAAAGTGAAGGGATATTTTCCCTCATTGACCATCTCTTGAGTGACACCCGTAAATGCATCTGATCCCGCATACACCTGCCAGAAGGGGCCTTCGGTGCTGAATGGACTGGGGCCGAAATGCTTTCGAGCAGGCGGACTGATTCGGGCATCCAGATTGAGCGAATACTTATCCAGACTGCCCTCTTTGGTGATCACGTTGATCATTCCCGAGCGGATGTCACCGAACTCGGCATTGAATCCGCCTGTCAAAATTTCGATCTCTTTGATCGCCGTTAAATTTAGAGCGGTCAGCGGCTGTTGATTCCGCTCATTGCGGGTGGAAAGGCCATCGATCACGATGTCGGTTTCATTCAACTGCCCGCCTCGGATGATCAGACCCGAGCCTTCGGTATTGGCCGTGAGGGTGATGCCTGCTTCCGCCGCCAAAATTTCTTCGATGTTGTCCAGCGGTCGATCCTGAATCGCCTGCTCGGTCACGATCTTCTGGCTGGAAGAAACATCCATCTGTATCACAGGCCTGGTGGCTTCAATAGTGACGGTTTCCCCCTCCAGCACCTGCTGTTTCATGGCAAAATTCAGCGTCGTGGTCTGGTTGACATTGACCACCACGTTCTCCTGAACCAGCGTGGCATAACCCATCATCACCGCTTTGACTTTGTAATTGCCAGGGGGAATGTTGATGATAAAATAGTACCCCTCCGCATCGGTGGCAGCGCCCAGCGTGGTGCCCTCGATGATGACGTTGGCGCCTGCTAATGCTTCTTTGGTATCCTTTTCAAAGACCCTGCCTGATATTTTGCCTGTCCTTGCCGCCCAGGCATGATTCGCCAGGACAAAAACCAGCGTCAGGAACAGGATCAATATCAGATACCTGACATGACTCTGCCTCATATTTCCTCTCCTTTGAATTGGTTCAAAAATTTGGATTACGGATTTAGGAAATTGATAACGGATGAAGATCGATTCGGTCATCACCTCCTTAATAAGCATTTCACTTTATGAAACAATGCTATGAATTGTCCCAACTGATAGATGAATCCAACGGATCTCCTTTTGAGTTTTCATCCGTTGGTTTCATCAATCCGTTGGGCAAAATTATTGGGTGATATTCTAAATTCTCCAACGGATTGAAACAACCCAACGGATGTTCTTTTAAGTTTGTATCCGTTGGTTTCATCAATCCGTTGGGCAAAATTATTGGAAGATATTCTAAATTCTCCAACGGATTGAAACAACCTAACGGATGTTTTTTTGAGTTTGTATCCGTTGGTTTCATCAATCCGTTGGGCAAAATTATTGGAAGATATTCTAAATTCTCCAACGGATTGAAACAACCCAACGGATGTTCTTTAAGGTTTGTATCCGTTGGTTTCATCAATCCGTTGGGCAAAATTATTGGGTGATATTCTAAATTCTCCAACGGATTGAAACAACCCAACGGATGTTCTTTTAAGTTTGTATCCGTTGGTTTCATCAATCCGTTGGGCAAAATTATTGGAAGATATTCTAAATTCTCCAACGGATTGAAACAACTTAACGGATGTTCTTTTGAGTTTTCATCCGTTGGTTTCATCAATCCGTTGGGCAAAAATTATTAGACGATATTCTCATTTGACCCAACTGATAGATGTATCCAACGCATATTAAAATCTCCAATCACAATCTTCAAATAACTGTCACTAAATTAAGAGATTTTTCTGTCATTTCGAGCGAAGCGAGAAATCTGGTTATCAAGTAATTTATCGGCATATATAGATTCCTCACTCCGCTGCGCTCCTTTCGGAATGACACTGCTTCTCAATGACCTTGATAGTCAAATATCAAATGAATTTCAAATGTTATTGCCCAAATTGTTTGGAATTTCGAGAATTGAAAATTGAAATTTATTTGGAATTTGTTCTTTGTGATTTGGTATTTTATCTTTCATTTCATATCATTTATCCAATCAAAATTCTGGTATTCATCAGGATGTGTCGAATGCACCAGCACATACTTGCCATCCCCCGAACGATCCACAAACACGAATTCTGTCGTCCCTTGAATCGCATAATACCATATTTGCACGGGCTTGCTAAATTCTGTGGTGGAGAACTGGCGCTTGATCTCCACGGGTGCACCGTACTGGATATAAATTCTCCCCATATCCGAATCGATGCCGCCTGAGAAATTCGCCTCGGCATAGGCCATGCGCCTGAAATGCTCCTGCATGAATTCATTGGCCGAGGTCTCGGGATTCGGGTCCCTGGACTGCCAGAAATTGATCAAAAATTCCTGCTTGCCCCGAAGATTCAATTTTTTGAATAGCTCCTTTTCCTCGGCCGTGGCGATATATTTGATCTGATCAAAATATTTTTTCACATTATCTTCCGTCATCGAGAGCAACATATTCTGAGAGTTGTCGCTGCTGGAAACGCTGAAATAACGCCAGTTTGCAGCCGATTCGCCTGACAGCAAATCAGTGACGTGCATCGTTAATTTATAAAGCCCTGCTTTTAAATCAGCCAGCGGAATGATCTCCACTCGGGAGCAGTTCGAGCTGGTCTTGGCAATGGTCGGTCGCTGATGGGAGGCCACCTCTTTTCCAGAGAGGTCTTCAATCGAATAGCTGACAGAATAGGAAGACGGATTTTCTGGCTTGATGGCAAGATGATTGATCTCGAAATAGACATAAGCATTGGGCGATTGCTCGGAATAAGAAAAATTTCTCATCGGATTGGGAATCATCAACAGGCCATTGTTCTCAAACGCACTCGGTTTGATCGCTTTTTGAATATGGCTCACGAAATAGAGATCGCTAATCGAAAGCTCACTGGGAAATTTTCTTCTCGCCAACGTTTTTTTGATCACCCCTTTTTTGCCCGAAAGGGAGTCGGAAATGACCATCGAGAGCGACAAAGAATCATCGCTGGTTTCGACCTTCTTCACATCCAAAAAGATGGTTTCTGATCCAGTTGGCGGACTCAGCGGGACATGCTTTCGTTCGATCGTAGCTAACAGGGTATCTGCGATCGAGCCGAATAATTGAAAATTGATCTGAACTATCGCAACCTGGTCGAGCGAATCCATTCGACCGCCAGCTCGCAATTGGCTCAGATCAACCGAATAAATAAATTCAATCCGAGTCTTACCCTGCAATGCCTCATATTGACAGACATCGAGATAAAATTCGATACTGCCA
>CAZYNP010000110.1:0-12440 GCA_964647995.1 uncultured Cytophagia bacterium | reverse complement strand
AGAGGTTGTTACCCTTTCAAAGTTTTCAAACCTTTGAAAGGGTAATTTTTACCTAAAAGATGATTGGATTTATTTCTATATTTTATTCGCTTCACTATAAAAAATTGAAGCGCCTTCGACCAGATCATAGTCCGATTCTCTGAAAAATTTTACACAGTCGTAAACATCCATTCCCCGACCTTCAGACGTCTCCTTCTCGGTGTCACGGGGATTGGTGCCAACCTCGGCCCAGAAAAGATTGGCGCCCGAATTCGCGCCCAGCAAATTGGGTTCGTGAGTGCAATTTGCCATCAGGTTTCTGCCCATTGCGAGGCGGGTTACTGCGACCAGAAATGCCATCTGGTATTCCGTCAACATGCCATATTTTTCCAGTGCAGTGCCAGGAATCGCTATTCTTCGAGCTGCTCCGCTATAGGTTGGTTTTATGTCTCTGCCAATGATAATTTTTTCGACAATTTCGTCAATATCATGTTCAGGACCCACAGGCTCCACACAGGTGCCAATCAAAAGCCCGGCTTCACGAGCGGCCTGGGCCGTTTTCAGTCGTGTCTCAGGAGCAATACCAGTCACCTTTCCTTCACCCATTCTTACCGCATGGTAAATGCCAGTAAATCCTGCGTCCTTTAGCTGCTTCCCTGTTTCATAATTAAAATCGCCGACATTGGCTATCATCACGGTTTCTGGCTTGATATGGCTTCTGATTTCTTTTGTAATATCGAGGTATTTGGACATTGGGTAATCACCGGTCGCCATAATGAAAATAGCGTTCGCGCCTTGCTGCTCCGCATTTTTCGCCATCAAAATGGCATCCTCAAGCGGGAGCTCTGTGTCTTCAGTAAAAATTTTGTTTCTGGCGGCAAAAGCGCAAAACAGGCAATTGCGGGGACAGGGCGAACAGTTTAATCCGATCTGCGCATGGACTTCCGCCCGATTTCCTGACGCCTGACGATTGAGATTGTTCGCCGCAGCCATGATAAATCCAGCATCGATTGAATGATGTTCAGATCGCAGAAGCGTTTTTATATCCCCACTGTTCAAGAACTCTCCATCGAAAGCTTTTTTCACAATATCGTTCACGATTGCACTGACCATTATTTTTTTCCTTTCAATTAATAAAATTTTTTAATGACCCTAACCTGGCCAAGCCAGAACCAAAAAAATCCTGAACCGCTAATTGCGCAAATTATACGAATTGCTCGAATCCGTCAACTGGCGAATTCGCGTAATTGGGATTAATTAGCGAAATTCGCAGTCAAAATATTTTTGAATGTTGGGCAAAAATTTAGCTTATTCGATATTAACAAAGGTTTTGAATTTTAGAAAAACTAAATTTATGAACCTTTCCACCAATGGTAGAGCGCCCGCTGAAAAATTAGAAAATATAAACGGTAGTTTTTTCATTCCTCGATAATAATATCCGTTGGGTTCTCCTCTGGCGAATTAATCTATAATGGAAATCTGCCAAGGAAGATTGTTTCTATCCATTGGGGAAAAAATTGATTTCACGCGTTAAATCACGGTTTCATAAATTTCGTATTCAGATGACTTGCCTTCCACGCCTGCCATGTCGTTTTCGTCGAAGGAATTTCTGACAGTTTTTCATCGGTGAAAAAACCACTCACGCAAACCAGCGGCGTGGTGAATTTCATATTCTCGGTCATCGGGTACCAGAGACTTTCGGTCTGGTAATCGTACAAGACAAACACATTGTTATACGTCCAGCCACTGGCGCTCAGGGTTAGCACTGAATCTTGAATCACACGGGCGTACACGACACCCAAACCGACGAGCGGTCAATAAACCACGGCAACATCTTTACCGCCGACCCGATCATTAACGACCTCGTGTTGCGACAGGGTTCGGATGGGATAGGCGCGGGCGTCGCCCTCGATGTGCAATCCGATAATGGCTTCGGTTGAATTATGGCTCGGGTAACCTGGTTCGCCAGGTGAAATCATCTCCGGATTATTAATCGGAGTGATGGCATAAGGGCCCAAACCGTACTGAAAATTTTTGGTATCAAAGCCATAATTCGCCACCGCATGGGTAACGTCCCATTTCTTGCCCGTGCGATCGGTGATGTAAACCTTTTCGTCGGAATTATTATCACCCGAACCAGGTCCCCCAGCATTTTTGCCATGACAACAGAACATGACTGTCGAGACCATGACAACCAATATCATTCGATAGAGTGTGTTCATTGAAACTTCCCTTCAATTGATGAGTCAATAATTGTCTGTATTGATTCAAAACATGTTTTCAATACCTGGTAGGTTTTTGATTTGAAAGCGTAAGCTGCCTTCAAATTTCGTTTGTTGAATAAGCTCCACAAGTCCCATAGATCGGCAGGCGTGTCGATATCCGATTTTTTTGGTAACTGAAAAATATCAAGTCCTGCCGCCTGCGCCCGCTGGATGGTCTGTTGCAGCACCGTATTCGTGCTCCATTTAATTCCGTCAAAAAGCCTTGGCTGCGGCTGTTTCATCCCAATCAGGTAATAGCCTCCATCATTGCAGGGTCCTAGCACCACGTCGTATTCATCCAGCGCCGTAAAAGCCTGCACCAGCGTTGTCGAATCCATGGTGGGAATATCACTCCCTACCAGCGCCACTTTTTTGTATTTCTGATTCAGCATTTGAGCGATGGCACGGTGCATCTTCTCACCCAGATCTTCGCCGCGCTGGGGAAAATAATCGAGTGCAGCTCCCAGCCAGTTTCTCATCTCACCAATGGCATCGGCAGGATGAAAAAATATTTTCAAATCACAAAAGTTAGCTTCATCGAATTGGCTCACGAGATCCTCGACCATTGCCCGATACAAAATCAGCGATTGTGCTGGCGTTAGTTCCGGTTGCAGTCGGGTTTTCACCGTTCCGAGTCTCGGCGCTTTGACGAATAGAATCAGGGCATTGTCATTTTTTTTGCTCATTGAGCGACCAATCGTAATTGAGATATTTGATCTTTGGCTGATGTTGAGCAATATATTTTTGATCGCTTTCAACCAGAAAGTTCGTCACAAATTCGATGATGCCCTGGTCAGCTTTGCCGTATTTAGCAAATTGTTCCAAGCCGTCCGCCGAAACAGGAAAGTCGTCCCTGTACCAATCAAATATCGCCGACAAGTAAAGCGCATTTTCTTGTTGATCCAATCGAACTTTTTCAGGATTGGTAATGAAATTTCGAGTGGCCTGGTCCAAACGCTGATTTAAATCGTCAGCGAAGAATGCCCGACTCTCCAAAATCGGGCAGCCAATAGACGCACAGACGATGACAAAATGAATGCGGGGATCGTCAAATTCCTGCCGCAGAATTTTATGCTCGATATCATTCAGCGTCAAATCTTTTCCCATGACACTGACAAACACCTTATCCCAGAAGCCGCCAATTTGACGAATGCTGTTCTGCGGGAAACGGGCTCTGGCGATCATGCTACCCCATTGAATGGGATAGTTTCTCAAAATGCCTTCGATCGTAATGGCATTATAAGCATTGATCCAGAACGCCATTTGCTCTGGCTTTGACCAGCGTTCGAAATCCGTTGGATTGACCCGCTCGAGTTGTTCCAGATAACTTGCCAGGCTCGAGTGTGCCTTTTTTAATCCCTGGTAATCAACTAATCCATCGGCAACATATTGTTGCAATAGTTCATCAAAAATGGCATGGTCGAAGTTTTGGGCCGCCAGATTGGCGCTGAAAATCCCCAGGCTTGTCATAAAAATAAGGATAATTAAGATTCGCATTTGATCGCTCCAGGTTATTTTATTTGTGAATTTCATTTTAACTGATTCAAGATACGAAATCTTTTCGAGAAAAACTGTAAACTGGCTTACATTCGGTTGATTATTTTTGGTCTTGAAATGAAAGTTCACTCAAAGGCTTTGAACTACGAATTTCACGAATTTACACGAAATGATTTAAAGTATAAAATCAGAATTTGTGAAATTTGTGCAATTCGTGGTTTTAAAATAGTATCGCACAATTATTCCACCACGGCGCCGCCACAACTCGAACCGGCGCCAGCGGTACAGCCATAACAATGCAAGCCTGTAACGATCCGTCTCGTCTTCACGATGTTAAAATCAAAATTGTTGATATGATCAGGCGCGCCGTGATCACAATTCAATTCCAGCATCTGATTGAAATCGCAATCATAAAGCGAGCCGTCCCAACCCACCGAAAGGGTGTAGCGGCACATCACACCCGCGGCAGCCTGCGGGTTGTAAGCGGCAATCAGGCGTTGTATATAAGATTCATAATTTCCAGTCTTCATCAGAAAATCCGCAAAGCGACCAATGGGCATATTGGCGATGGTGAACAAATGATTGAATCGAATGCCGTAACGCTGCCATAGCTCCCGCTTAAAATCCGCCTCGATTCCTGCCTGGGACGGCGGCAAAAAAGCGCCGGCGGGATTGTAAACCAGGTTCAGCATCAGACCCGTCGCTTCATCGCCATAGCCCAATTCATTCAAAATTTGCAGCGCTTTGATCGAGCGGTTGAAGACGCCTTTGCCCCGCTGCGAATCGACAAATCGTTCTGAAAAATAGGGCAGTGATGCAATAATCTCTATCCGTCGGTCAGCATAAAATTCCGGCAGATGCTCGTAACCTGGTTCCAGCAAAATAGTAAGATTACTGCGCACCATCACATGACGATCCAATTGAGTTACTTCATCCGCAAACCATTCAAACTGCGGATTCATTTCGGGAGCGCCGCCCGTAATATCAACCGTTGGAATCTCACTGGCGCGCAAAATAGCCAGGCACGATTCCAGCACATCTCTGCTGATGATTTCGGTTCGAGCAGGCCCGGCTTCAACATGGCAATGCTTGCAAGTTTGATTGCACAGCTTGCCAAAATTGATTTGCAACACGCCAATGTCAGTGGCGGTGAGCGGAAACAACTCGCTTTCTTGCAACGAGCTGTCAAAATCTTTGAAACGAAATTCCTGGATTTGGTCTTTTATCTCATTCATTTTTTCTTCCCTTTATCTGCTTGCTTATTTTTCATGAATTGTACAACTCATTCGCTGAACCGAATAAGTCCTTCACAGAATAGATCTTTTTCCCAGCATTCCATCATTCCCTTGTTCCCGATTTCATTCCACCCCCAGTTTCTTCTCCACATTTCGCATTTGCACGCCATGAACCAGTGAAGCGCCGCCTCGAATCGCGGCGGCCACATGAACAGCCTCCATCATCTGTTCAGGGTTGGAGCCTTTTTCGAGACTCGCCTGGGTATAGGCATCGATACAGTAGGGGCACTGAATTGCGTGAGCCACTGCCAGAGCAATGAGCGCCTTTTCTCGTTCTGATAGCGCTCCTGCTTGAAAAACTGCGCCGTACCACGCCGAAAACTTTTTCCACAATTCCGGTGCGTCTTCACCAATTTCAGCAAATTTTGCCAGGTCGTCGGGATTGTAATAGGTATTCATGGTCATTTTTCTCCTGTTAAATTGATTTATTTTTGTGATTAGCTTTTTCAAGAATCATTTTAAGGAAGGATGGTAAAATGGACTCTTGAAATCTCATTCTTCCAAAATTCCAATCTTCCATCACTCCAACATTCCAGCAACGATCCATTTCATCATCAAATGCCACTTCATTTAAACCGATACCACTTTGCGAGTGCATACGGTGATGCTCCCAATGCCCAGGCGCTCTGCAACGTCCAACTGCGAAGTGAATTTAAAATATAACCTTCCTCGATCCAGCGTCGGGCAGATGTTTTTATTCGCTGCGGCAGAATCACGATTTTTCCATGCTGCTTCAGCCGCTTGCTGAAGTCCATGTCTTCCATCAAAGGAATTTCTTTGTAGCCGCCCATTCGGTCAAAAATTTCGCGGCGAACGAAAATTCCCATGTCCCCGAACAACCATTGCAGCAGGCGATTTTTTCGGTTGGAAAGAAATTCGACCAGTCGAAACCGAAAACCAGGATGGTTCAACGCGTATTCAAATCCACCACCGACAACATCTGGATCAGCCAACGCTGATTTTATGGCGTGAATCGAATCTGGATGCGGTCGGCAATCGGCATGCAGAAACCAGAGCACATCACCCGATGCAATGTTGGCGCCAGCATTCATTTGAACGCCCCTTCCCCGCGCTGAATGAACGATCGTGCTCAACCGCTCTGATTCAGTGATCGTTTCATCAACGCTGCCGCCATCGGCAACAATCAACTCCAGGGTGTGGTCTAATTGACGCAGATAATTCAACAACGATCTGATATTGTCCTGTTCATTCAGGGTTGGAATAATAACTGAAATCAACATTTGCTTCATGGAATTACTTTCTTGCGTTGATTTCCTTTTTCAAATTTTGATAATCATCGGGTCGAAGTCGAAGCACTTCACCATTAACCAGCCAGACTGGCAACAGATTAATTCTCAAATCCATTAAGCGTTGCCGATCGTTTTCAAACGAAGTAACTTTGATTTCATCTTTTGAAAATTCCTGAGCCAATCTATTGGCCATTTCGATGAAAGCTTTTCGTGACAGACAATTTTTATCTAACATCAGTTCAATTTTCATGCTGTTGGTTTGCCCTGACAATTCATATTGACACGATTTATGTTTTTCTGACTGGGCAAAATATAGCAATAAAAAAGTAAAATTTCTGTAAACTGGTTTACAAAAACTCGATCATTTAAGACACATTTATCCGGCGTGGATTATTTTGAGAAATTAGCAGCCAAGCAGGCAGGGCAACGATAGAAACAACACGTTTCAGTGAGCGATCTTTTCCAATTGGTTGCGGTTCATGATGTAGATGTACTTCGCTTCTACGTTGATCAGTCCTTGCTTTTTAAATGAGTTGAGCACCATACTGGTCATCTCTCGAGTCGCGCCGATGAGATTGGCCAATTCTTGCTGCGATAGCTTGATGTTAATGCGGACTCCCTGTTTTGTTTGCCGTGGATGTTGATCAACCAGGCGCAATAGCAATCGTGCCAGGCGCGAAGGCACGTCGCGAAACAGCAGCTCTTCAATGCGATTTTCGATCTGGCGCAGGCGCAGTCCCATAAGTTTGGTCAATTTGAGCGAGAGCTCAGGCTTTTGGGCCGCGTACTTTTCAAAGTCCTGACGCTTCATCAGGCAGATGATGCTATCCTCCAATGCCACCGCTGTGGTCTCGCGGGGTGAATCATCAAATAGCCCCAGCTCGCCAAAGATTTCACCAGGCTCCAGCAGCGTCAGCGTGAATTCTTTCCCAGATTCATCGATTCGGGTGATTTTCACCCGACCTTCTTTGAGAAAGTACAAATTCTCACTGGGATCTCCCGCCAGGTAAATTGGCTGTTTCTTCTTTACTTCGTTAGTGACCACCATTTCACTCAACGATTCCATTTCTTCATGAGTCATAGTGTCAAGAAAGTTGAACCGTTTCAGATACCAGAGTTTGTTTTGTTTCATAGCTTTTTATTCTATTATCAAATTGATCTTTCATTTTTTTTGCAAGAAGGCTTTCAAACACCAGGTCACCACGAAAAAACCAAAGACACAAAAAAAGATTATTTTTTTTCTTCGTGAACTTAGCGTTTACTTCGTGTTCGCCGAAAGGCGAATCCCCGCCTACTGGCGCGTGATCTTGGTGTTGAGCAATTTATTTACAGCTATGCTGCGTTATGCTATTGCCCAACGCTTGTTGCAGTTTTGTGCAAGAATTCTGTTATCTGCAAATGCTATTTCATAGCTCAGGGGTTACAGTCTGACTGCGCTGGGGATTAAGTGAAATATAAATTTATAAGTTAATAATATTAATGTTACTAAGTAAATTTATTGATAGCCTTAGTTCCTTTGTTACGAAATAATGTATGAAAAAAAAGCAGCATTTACAAGATATTTTTTAGATTTCTGACGCACATTTTTGCCTGGAGCAACATCTCAATAATTGAATATAACCAATACTCTTGTGATAAATTTGATCCAAAGGAGATCATGTTGGAACTACCAAATATTTTTGCCCGAATTTTAGCTGTCCTCTCCTTGATTTTATTATTCAGTTTGACAGCATATTGCCAGAGCAATAAAATCGACAATACTGGGCAAACTAAATGCTATGGCAATATTCAGTAGATCAGTTCATCTCAGTAAGGGGAGGGCATTTTACGGACAACAGGTTTGATTTATGACTGTTGGTAATATAGCAAACCTAATAACAAAATAACATAAATTTTTCACCTGATTTTTGAATCAGTTGGGTAGGTAGGGTAGTATAATCAATATCATCATCACCCCGTCCCAAAAACAACCGGGCAGAATTTAATATCACCCCGTCCCGAGGGACGGGGCTAAGATGTGAAAGGATGCTAATGCATCCAAGCATTTTTTTGACTATTAGCATCATTGATGATGCTTGCATTTTTGAGGCTGATGTTTCAACATCAGGCGGTGGGGTGATGGCGGGGGATTCAAAACCACCACTTAACTGACATGAATTTAGAATTCATCTGCCGAACACTTCCGTAGGTTCTGATCCTCTATAAGGGCTTGTTCTTGCGCATGACTGAAATATCATCCATTATTAAAAAAAAATCTGCTTGCTTTTTAAAATTATATCTATTATTATATGTAGGTCAATAGCTATAAATACGTGGATAATAATGAGGGATTTTATGAAGACAATTCAAATGACCTTAGATGAAGACCTACTCAATCGTATTGATAAAGCAATTCAGGAACTGAATACAACTCGTTCCGCTTTAATTCGAGCATCCGTTCAATATTATCTGGAACGATTGAGAATCAAAAAACTGGAGAAGCAACATCGGGATGGCTATCTGAAACAGCCAGTTGCTGCGGGCGAATTTGATGTCTGGGAAGATGAACAGGTCTGGGGGAGCTAACTATGGAACGAGGTGAAATCCGCTGGTACACTTTTAAGTCGCCAGATAAAAAACGACCTGTTGTTATTTTAACTCGTAATTCTGCCTTAAAATTTCTGGGTGAGGTGACCATTGCTCCGATCACATCAACTATCAGAGACATTCCAACTGAAGTCCTTTTAGATAAACAAGATGGTATGAAAACAGCCAGTGCTATTAATTTGGATCATGTTCAGACCGTGTCAAAGGGTAACGTGGGCGCCTATATTTCGAAGCTATCTGAATCAAAACTTGATGAAATCAAAACGGCGCTGCTTTTTGCCCTGGGATTTGATAGCTGAAGGGTTTTTATTGAGCTATTAAAATTTGTCATTGACACTTTCGTAAAAATATAGTATATTTGTTCTGCAAATACAATTGAATCCTATGCAGTTTGCTTTCGTCATGCACAGCCATTAAGAAGTGAGGGATACTACAATATCAATGGGGATAATGAAATTAAATAATGTGTATAAAAAGTGACAACAAGCTATGGGTGAAAAATTCTGGATTCCAAATTTTGAAATATGAAAAAAAATAATCAGGTTAGCTTAACCGACAAGAATTTAGATTGTTTATCTGAATTTCTAAACCGTGAGCTGAAACAGCCAATGCTCTCGGCACAGATACCAAGCGGAGCGCATCTTTTCTATGGATCTTATAATGATCAAACGCTAACTCAAGAAAACCTTCGACTGGTCAGCAAAACCTTGCTGGGTATGACGCTTGGTTATGTGGAAGATGCCCCTCTGGTGATGATATATAAGTCCAGCAATGGTAAGCAAAAGGTGATTGGTCTTTCTGATGAAACAGAAAAAAACAAATTCCGAACATTTATTGAAAAGTTTCAGCAGCAACACCAGCATGAAATGGCTGCTAAAATCAATGAATTAATTCCAGCTTAAAAGAAAGTAGCGTGGCACATCTTTATAAAACCGAGACCAATCCAGTAAACTACCATACATCAGCATCAGGTTTTATGGCTGAGATCGACCGCATGCAACTGGAAGCTCGAGAATATTTGAGCCTGCATCCTGCTGAAATAAAATTGGCAGCATAAGTGGCAATACAAACTGTTCTAAGCTTACAAAAGGTTTCTATTTAACCTTTAAAATTTGTTATTTAAATTGTCGTAAAAATACAGTATATTCATTCTGCAAATTCAGGACGTGAGATAAAAAAATCACTATATCTAAATTAGCACTAATGGTAAGTAACCATAATCTGACAATAATTGAGCAAGTTATTTTATCTCACGTCCTGAATCCCACGCAGCTTGCTCTCACCAGGTACAGCTATTGAGAGGATGGGGATATGTTGTTTTTCACAATGCTGGAGCGATAAATTCTCAAATCAATCATAATCTGATTAATGTCATAGCGCAGCAGGCTGTCAATTTAATTAACCACAGAAAGGAACAGCCACAGAAGAAAAATTTTTCCGTGTTTGTCCCTATCTGTGGTGGAAAATCATTTTCTTTTATACTTGCAAAAAAATGCAAGATTAAACTGGTAATAGAATAAATAGGAAATTTTATTGGGATCGATTTTGAACTGCTAATGGCAAAAAATACAAAAAATTTTTGACTAAATAAAGAAAAATATTTAATAGTTGACAAAAAATGACATCTTAGCTGGCAGGAGAGTAATATTTTCGATAAGCATAAAGGAGAAAATTATGGGACCTCTCAGTAGGTTTATTGTTATCCTCTCGATATCTTTTTTGTCTTACTCTTTACTACGAGGTCAAGTTGTTGAGACACCACTTGGAAGGGCGGAGGTGATAGGATTAAAAACCTGGACGTTACAGCAAGTTTTAGATACATTATCGATTAAAGCGCCAGGAATTGCAATCGATAAATGTGCCGCTATATTGAAGGATGTTGGTTTTGCTGATGCCTCTGTTGTAAGATATCTTGATGATGGGCAAAAGTTTTATTCGGTCGTTACGGTCATCGAACCCCGATACGCAAATTTTGTGAAATATAAAATCGCACCTATAGATACTTTGGAATTAATCCCTGATTGGCAGCTTGCGGTTGAAATTTTTAAACATCATTCCAAGACATTTCAGATCGGATTGGCCAAGTTTGGCTCAAACGATATTTTGGCTGACTCTTCGGAATTTTCTGAATATGTTAATCAAGAGAAAGTCAAGCAACTATGGGAGTTTCTTTCACAGCATAATAAAAAGTCAGATCATGATCTTGCAATTTGGATTTTAAATAATGATGGGAATTATCTCAATAGAGTAATTGCCGCTGCGGTTTTAATTAATTTTTCTGAAAACGACCTGGTATGGTGGAATTTAATGGACTCAGTAAGGGATCCAGATGAGAGGGTATCAAATACTGCACGGGATGTTTTAGAATATTTTATACAAAAGCACGCCAGAGATATAAACTGGTCACCAGCGATTATATCATTAAACTATCTCATGAATGGTACTAATTTATTCGCCTTTAGGACTGTTTTAAAAGTATTAGCAGCAACCAATCTGCCTACAAGATTATTAGGTAAATTACTCGCTGATAGCAAAGGTTTTATTATATTGGCTCATTTAAAAGCAAATCACCAGGAAGAAAAGGAACTTGCCTACAATTTCTTAAAAAAAGCGACCGCCCAGGATTTTGGCTATGATGATGCAAAATGGGAGGCTTATATTTCATCTTTAATCGCTCAAAAATAAGTGGAGCGAGCATTTTCAGTGCTACAATCTATTCCAGATAACTCTCCAAAATATATCATTAGCCTGGATACGGCTTTTGGTGAGGATTTTGAAGGGATTAAGCGATGGAATATGATTGATTTTCTTTTGAGCCGAGAATAATTTTGAAGGCTTCCTGGCTTTGAGATGCTAAAGAACCAAAAAGAGGAATGAGTCCACTTCAAAAAGCAATTTCTAAATGATGTCATTGCGTGCTGTGTGAAACGGATCGAAGTAATCCCTTCTGCCAGTTGAGATTGCTTCTCCGTCTGCAAGTTGGCGAACGGATCGCAATGACTGCGACGAGCCAAATTTAATGATTCCCAACCTTTTTAGAGAAGACTAATAAATAATATAAGCATTTCGATCTCAATCCGCTAATTTTTTACGAGCATTTTCTGTAGCAATTCCACCCAATTGTGTATTTGTCACCCTGATTTCGGAAAGGAGATTGTGAAATTTTTCCCATTCTGGGAATTGAATTCAAAACTCAATGGTCTAATAGACAAGCAAACAAAAAATTCGGTACCGATTTTTTCTGATCAGCTTGATATGAAGATCAGTTTTAATGAATCTGAGCGTGCTCCGAAAAGTCGAGTTGTGGAAAATGAAAATAAAATTAAACAAATTTTTCTCCTGATTTTTGAATCGCCTCAAGAGTCACTAGCGGCTCCTCGGCCAACTCTTGCTATTGTAAAAATAACAATCAAGCTTCAAAATAGCACTTTTCGATTACGCCTAAAAAATCTCCAACTGATATTACCTTGACACCTCAAAAATCTCTGGGAAAATGTTTTAAATTTTTTGTTACCACCCCGATTTGACAGTTTGATGAATCAGTCTATTGAAAATAAAGGAAATAGCGC
>CAZYNP010000109.1:626-13208 GCA_964647995.1 uncultured Cytophagia bacterium | reverse complement strand
TTCATCTATCCGTTGGCCAGGTTAATTCAAATTATTTTTCCCCCAACGGATTGAAACAACCTAACGGATACTTGTTTAGATTTGTTATCCGTTGGCTTCATCTATCAGTTGGGGAAAAAATGAATTAAAATCCACGGCAACACAAAGCAATAGACAAATGGTTGCTTTATTATTCTTGTACAATACGTTCGAAATTTTTTAAATGGCAATTTATTCTATCTCTGGCAAGCGATACTCATCAAAAATTTGCTTCAACAACCGCTCGGCTATTTTCTGATCAAGGGTGCGGCCCAATAAATCTCGTGCTATTTCATCTTTCAATTTTCGTAAGTAGATCTCATAATTTTTGACTATTTTAAATAGTGCCATGGTTTCTGTCGGCACAAGCACCTTCCTGGCGCCTGATCGCTGGGCATAGATCAAATACTTGCCTTCCACTGGATTTTTTGCCTTGTAGACAAAACCCTTATCGCTAATCACCTCCTGCTCGCCAAAAAAGTAATTGCCGAGTCGCAACGGCTCATCAGGCAAGGGGACTTCTTTCATACTCTCGCTTTTGCTTGCGGAATCAAAAAAGTCCTGGGGAAAGCGTTTGGGGCCACCTGGTAGGAATTCTTCGATGACCTCCCGTTTGATTTTTTCCATGTCCCGCTCGGGTCGGGCTTTTTTGACCTTCTTGCGCATTTTTGCCAGCTCGATCCGTTCCCGTACCAGTTCGCACAAGCCGTCGTACAGCGGTTGCAAATACTGGTTGGGATCAAGCCCCAGCGCTTCCAGAACTAAGCGATCCAGTTGCTGGCGATCGGGCATTTTCACTTCTTCGAAGATGGGTTTGATGAACCTTTGGCTAAAAACATCGAGCAATCGCTTTTCGGTATTCAGGTATTTAAGAATTTCATGATTAGGAGTAAGTATATCATTCCAATCAATTCCCTCTGTCTTTGTAGCACCTTCACCTAAATTTATCCTGCTAATCAATTCTCTAAAAAGTGCGGTAATACTTGAATTGAGATAAATACTAAGACCAAAGAAAATCTCTTCTTTTTTTGGAAATAACTCAAATAGATTATGGTCAACTTGAACATTGTCGACATTTATAGGCACAAAAAATCTATCGTTGGTAATCATTTGAAGAAGTATTCGCCCTGGTTTTCTTTCTCCTAAATCGTACCAAAGCCTTCGACCAGAAACGGTCGAAACATTAGGCCATGATATTCCATCTTTGGTTTTTTGAATTTCACCCCATTCAATAAATTTCAATGCTCCGAGTTTTTTATTCTTTCTTAACTCCTCTTTAGCGTTATGGCACAAAAAGACATGAGATTTTACGTCATTTAATTTGAGCCAAATACTTTTTGCCTCTTTTGGTGATTTTATAACAGGTTTCAAGAACTCTTCCTCAATCCCAAATTCTTTTATTCGCTCCTCGGTGAGATAGAAAAATTCGTTGATGCCAGTTTTAATCCCAAATCGCACTTCTGCTACTTTTTTCAGCGGTACCAGTTTATCTTTACACTTATCCAGAATCTCAAAATAAACCTCAGGTGCACGGAGATACTTGCCCCATTTCACGGTCTTACCCGTTCGTTCCGCCTCTGCTAACAGCTCCGCTTGTTTGAGACAGCGAATGCGGAAGCGGTCATTTTCGTAGGTTTTTAATCCTGCCAGGGTATTCCGCCATTCCGTGCCCTGAATCTGAAGATATTCCCGCCCTGCATTTTCAATTTCTGCCACCAGACGATCCAATCCTCGCCAGCGATTGGAAGCCTGGGTTTTAAGATCCCAGGGAATAAGCTCTTTCAAGGGCTGTTTGATTTTAACGAATTTGACCAGATGATTTTCTCGCTCTCTGGCATTATCGCACCGTTCCAGAATGGTGACGATGGTGTTCACCGCCACATCCTCGAACCAGGGCTCACAGCGGGATTCCAGAATAGCAACGATCTTGAATTTTTTTAGAAAGAATTTTTGCAGTTCATAGCCATACGCCACATCCAGCCAGGCATTGGAGGTGACGATACCCATGCGTCCGCCAATCTTGAGAAATCGGGCGGTTTGAAAGAAAAGATAGGCGTAAATATCGGCTTGTCCCGAGAGTTTGAGGTTGTTCTGACGGTCGAAAAGCTCGCCATAATCCGTTTTCCAGCCCTGCTCCAGAACTCTTGCCAGAAAGGTTTTGTAGCCTTTCACCTGTTTTTCGATAAGCTCCTGGCGGATATAAGGGAAATTGCCGACGGCGGCGTCGAATTCAGGCAGCGGTTCCTCAATAAACAAGCCGCCAGTTGGCGAATTGTTAATATTGTTGTGGTCCGCCACCTGTTCATTTGGCTTTGGCGGTGGGAATTTGAAGAGGTCATTGGGCTTGATTGTAAAAAAGTCCTGCGCCACGATGCGAGGGAAGTTGGCATAGTCCGAAAGATTCTGGCGGTAGAGGTTAATCGTCGCCAATTCGGCAGGGAAACGGGCAATATCGATGCCCCAGAGACTGGATAATAGTTGCTGATGATCGTATTGGCCCAAAATCATTTTTCGGTTATAAGCCCGTAACAAAAATGTACCAGTGCCGCAGGTGGGGTCCAGCACCTTATCATCTTTGGAGCGAATACAAAAGGCAACGATTAAATCCACCAGATCCTCACGGGTAAAGTATTGTCCCAGCGCATGGCGCTCTTCAGGCGGGATCAGTCGCTCAAAGACCTGGCCGATGACATCCTGAGGAACGGTGTAAAAATTATAGTAATTCAAATCGGCAATCAAGCTTTTTAGCTCGTCAATCGCAGTCTGAGGATAGGGAATCCGTTCGGTCAATTCCTCTTCAAAAATTGCCTGATAGTCGATCGCTTTTGCCAGATCAAAATAATGCCTCAGTCTGGAGACGATCAGGGCGTCGTCCACTTCGGAAAAATCCATTTCTGGCAGAGCCGAAACATGCCGCCGCAAGCTTTGATAGAAAATGATCTTGCCCAGGGTGCGATAGACGATCTGGCGGGAGAGCGATTCAAAGAAGGATTCATCACCAAAATTGGCAATCCCCTGTTTGACCGCCCATTCCGCCAATTCTTTTTTGAATTTCGGATCACGGCTGACTGTGGTGGCGAGGGATTGTTTGAGCGGTGCTTTCATGCTTTCGGCAGCTTTCGCCAGGCGGTTGACAAAAAAGGTGGCGTCTGCATCAAAGAATTTGAGACGCCCATCCTGCTGCAGGGCCTTCAGGTCTTCTACGATTTCCTGAATGCGCTTTTGCAGCATAATTTTTGTGGTTTCATCAGCGGTGCCCGTAATAGAAACTGACGGAAGAGTGGAATAGGTTTTTATACGATCTTCCCTTGCAAGGGGCTTGCCTTTTTTAACGGTTCGCCAGAGGATGGCATCTTTTAGATTGATGGTCAAAAAATAGGCCGTGCCTGCCTGGCGGGCTTCAGTGGCTGCTTCTTCTGCGACCTGGGGATGATCCACTGGCATGGATAGCGGGAGTATTTTGGCATAACACAGATGCTGTAAACCAACGATCTCTTGAATAATTTCCTGGATTAATTTTTTTTCTCTTTCTCCATTCCCCTGTCCCATTACATTTCCCTCTCCGCTCGCAGATCGAGTTTCTGTTCGACTTCTTTGGTGAGCAGTTCTGCCATTTCTTCGTCATTGGTTTGTTTAAGAAACGATGCGAACGCTTGCTCTCGGATAGTTTGACAGTATTTTTTGTATTCAGCAACCGCTTTAAAAATGAGGCGGTTGTCCCTGGGAATTTTGATTTTCAACTTGCCAATTTTATGGGCATAAAAGATGTATTTGGCTTCAGAGGGATTTTTTGCTTCATAGCGAAAATGCCCTTTGGGTGAAACGATCAACGTTGGGGAATTGGGATCAATTTGAAGGGGCGTGCCTGGAACAGAAATTTCAGCCATTTCTTCAGGTTTTGATGCGAGCACAAAATCATCAGGAAAATTTTTTTTGCCCACTCGTTCAATCGCATCGATCACTTTTTGCACTAATCCTTGATCGGATATATTCGGCTCTCCGAGAATGGTGGTAAGTGCATTTGTGCCGAGCTCATCTCTGGATTTTGGCGCTTCACCTGGTAGATAAATCATTACACCTTTTTTAGCATACCGAATTTCAATAATTCCTTTCGTGGCAAGTTCCTGAGTCACCTTAATTGGGTCCTCATTAAAATATTTTCGGAAAGCGTCATTAAAACCACTGAAAACTGAATGGATGCCACGTGATTTAGAGAGATTCCGCAATCGAAGGATTGCCTTTTTAAAAAAATCTTCGTAGCTCAGCTTTTGATCCATGGGTGCGATTCCAGCTAGAATTGGTTTAGACAGCCTCAGCTAATTGAACATTCTCCAGTTTGATAGAGGGAAGAATGCCTTTTCCCAGAACCTCTTTGGCGTCCAGTATTTCAATCCCTACTAATGTTTCGCCAGGGCCGATGTTGAGAGCGATTTCTTCGTTCAAACGAATGGTACGGCATTCTTGTTTGCCCTCGATCAGGCGAATGTAAAGGGCATCAATTTCTGCATCATAGCTTATTTTCATAGATTTATTCTCCAACTAAAAATAAAAAGTATAAACGGTAATCACAACTATTTCGTCATCTTCCTCTTTTATCACAGGTGCGACTTGTTTGATGGCATAAAAACTACCCTGCCAAAAATCATGGTAATCGAAGTTAAATCGGTATTGCTCTCTACCATGCTTCGCAGGTTCAGCTACGCCATTGCGAATGGCTATTTTTACCTCATCTTCAGTTGCGCCACGTTCGCTACACTGTTCTATTGCATGCTTCGTCATGCGAATAGGTTTCATTTATTTAAGCCTCGAGTTCATGTTCTTCATCAAGATTCTAAATCCCTCATGAATTTCACAAAGGTCAATGCTCCCCAACGATCGACATTAAACCTGATGAATTCTGGTCTTTCTTTTTGCAGTGTTTTGAGTAAATCGATGGCTTCCAAGATTTCAAAATACTTGCTTGCTTTTGTTAATGCGTAAATTGCCGCTAACAGTGCAATCTCCAGAATGGGAGCATAACCGAGCGGACTTTTTAGAACTGTGTATGCTTCCTGGATATAAGAAAAGATCATTTCTTTATCATCCAGGTGGGCTCCTTTAAAATTATAGGCCCGATTCGCTACTTCAAAAAACGACTGTTGCAAAAAATGGTCAATGCTTTCGGAGTTAAGGAATGGCTCAAAAAAATCTCTGGTCGCATCACGGATCTGGTAGCGATAGGCAAATGGATCAGGTTTATGAATTAATCCGAGATCGACAAAGGGCTCGAGTCGAGGCGTAATGGTCTTTTCTCTTGCCCCCTTGCCCGTGTATGGTTTGCCTTTCCATGCTTCAATTATATTTGCAGTGTCAATAAGCTTTTGAATCCTTAAGAGATCATCACCGCTTCTTATTTTGGTGCGAGCGTGTTTGGCAATGGAGCGATAAATATCGGGCAACAGATCGCCAGCGTCACGATCGCTGAAAGCCTCTGTTAGAGACAGGAGTTTCTTGTAAAGCTCTTTTAAAACATCGCCGTCATTTTCAATAAATGAAAAAAGCAACAACAATTTTTGCGGTGAGGACAGGTGAAGCGGGTTTGAATGGCTGCCGACAGTCGGAGTATCGATGCGACTAAATGCTTTTCTTTCTTCTTCGGAAACCAGCGAAAGGAAAGATTGACCTCGAACCAGCAAGGAATAAGTCCCTTTGCGCAACAGCCCTAAATTCAATGCAAAATACGGAAATATTTTCCAATCATTTTTGATTAATTTCCCCCTTCGTGACGGTAAAATGGGATCTGACAGAAAGACATCTTGCAATTCAATCTGAATTTTTTGTTCTTCACTTAAATCATGGGGGGATTTCAATACTGACAAACGAATGCTCTTATAAACAGGGTCTGTTAAAGCCGTTTTAATGTAATCTTGAAGTGGGGCTGATAAAGAAACAGAAACTTTTTGTGATACCGAGGCGATCAATTCCTTCCCCAGAGTGGAAAGATTATTTGTAGCCGATAGGGAAGCTTTCCACAGCAGATGCTTCAGAAAGCCCAGCCGCTGCATACATCGATCAGGGTTGGTAAAAACACGAATAAATTCCATTAGGCACCAAATCCTCCATGGACGCTAACACGAGGCCGCACATCCATAATAAAAGTACGATCAGCCTCAGTATTGGAAACAATTGCTTGACCGATATCAAGAGATCGTAATAGTTCATCAAATGATAAAACGTTGTTGCCATATTTGACTTCTTGCGGCAAAGCCGATTTGAGATTGCGCTTGATATATTCGATATCTCCCTGAACCGTTAATTTGTGCACAATAAGCGTATCCACCTGGGCCAGGATTCGTTGATCAATAGCCGAGGGCTGCTGCGTCGTCAGCATAAACGATAGTCCAAAGTTTCTGCCTTCACGCACGAGCCTGATGAGAACATCGGTGGCAGTTGTTTTGCGTTCTGAAGGGAGAAAATTTTGCGCCTCGTCAGCCACAATCCAGGTCGGCGGAATTCTTTGACCGATTTTGTCTTGCATCGCTTTTCTTTCTTCGTCAGTCAAATCAGGCAAGATTTTAAGATTTTTCTCCAATTCAGAAGTTTCAATTCGGGCTTGCATGATTTTACGGATCAGGGATACGATTAAAACAAAGCGTAGCTCATCAGACATTTTATGTAACAGCAAAATGCTCAATTGACCAGGTTTTAAAAGTTCGGTCAAAGAAGTCCCTTCGAGAGACTCGTATATTTTCAAATCTTCTTCTGTTACCTCGCCAGCCTCTAACATCCATTGCAAAGCGGTGGGTACTTTTCTTTTTGGTTGAAATAGCGGGTTTCTCCAATAAACCGATAATTGCTGCAAGACTGCTCGTCTGGTTTCACTATGATAGTTATTCAACAACTCTTCATCTTTTTGAACACATTCCATCAAATCTTCTATGGCATATCGAGCTTTAGGCTTGAAATGAGTTGATCCATCGGACCAGCCCTCATTAACTACTTTTTCGTAGGCATCATTTAGGAGTTGCCCCATACGGTCCTGCAGAATATCGACACCAAATAAATATCCCCAGTCAGAGGCAGTAAAATCAGCGCAATTGATAGTGAACTCTTTAGCGTTTTTCGATGATGAAGATGTTCCTCGAGGTGCCCAGATTTGTACATTAAGTGGTTCGCTTTTTATGTCCCATCCTCTCTGGAGAAGCGATTGTTCCTTCAAAATTGCTTGTGAAGACTCGTGTGAAAGAGAAATCCCCATCCATTGAAAAATGCCCAGCGTATCAAACAATAAAGCAGCGTGCTTTTTGTTGATACGAGAGATGCTCGTTTCTGCTTCTTTGGTACACAATCCTTCTAAAAAACTTCCCAGCGTATATGATTTTCCTGAGCCTCTTTTACCGAAAATCGCTGCAACATGAGGTAGAGAAAGATCAAAATCCACCCGCACCAATTGTCCTGCTTCGGCCAACCGACCAATGAATAGGTGTTCATTCGCTTCGGATTGGTTGCCAATTAGCACACGTCGATTTTGAGTTAGCTTTGGTTTTACGGTAAATTTTTTCATTTTGATTATCCAAACACCAGATTACCTATTTCGTCAACAATTCCAGGTTCAATAATTGGTTTTCTCTCATCCCAGGCAGAAATTGCACATTCGTTGACTGCTTTAATGATATTTCTGGGCAATGCCTTTGTCGGATCTCCAGAAGCGTATTCGCACAATCTATCAAAAGCATCGGCTGTGAATGGATATGTTTCAAGGCTTACACCCAACGATTCATTCTGTATCTTTTCTTCTGCTGCTTTTTGTTCAATGAGTTCAGCTAATAGTTCTTTTAAAAAAATCTGGACATCACGAACCGAAGGAAGGGGAGGAATTTCAATAAAGTTATTTTCACCGATTCTTGTACGCACATCTGCTCTAACAACTAGCTCGGGCATATCATCAAGAGTCAAAGCATAAGCGGCAATTATGAAACCTACTGACGAATTCGATGGCTCTGATAATTTTCTTAAATAGTTATGCAACGATTCTGTTGCATCGCCCGTTTTGACATTTTTAAATTGTTCAGCTTCATCCATAAGAAAAATGAGCTTTTCCTGGTTACGCTCTGCTAAGCGGCCGATTCCAACTAAGGCGTTGACCATGTCGCCAGCTCCGAGGTCTCCGAGTGAACGGGTTACATTCAAACGTTCCAACTCATTAGGTTTAAGTTCATAGCCGCAAAACCAGCGCCAGGCGAGAAGCCCAATATCTCCGCCAGCTCTAAGATTTTTGGCGGCTTCGGCCATATTAGCATTGCCAAATATTTCTTTTAGTTCTGTATCGAGATTTTGTGTATGGCTAAATAATTTATCAATCCAGCCAGCGATACTATTTTTGCCAAGAGTTTCCATCAACTGGAGATGCCAACCCTTATGATCGGATTTGCTGTTCATTTCAAGATCCAGATGAATTGTTTTAGGGGTTTGACGACATGCTTCTGGGCGTTGATTTTTAAGATAATGCTCCAAATGAAACAGTGTTTGAGTCTTTCCAGAGCCAAAGGATCCATAAATAACCATCTTAGGAACTCCAGGTTCAACAAAAGCACGCCTTAATTGTGCTTTTAAGCGATGTTCCCTTTCTTCTCTACCAAAATAAAACCTTGCATCTTCAGGATTCACTTTAGGATCTATTGTAAAACTATCTCGCCCCTTCAGGCAAAACCATTCCTTAAAGTCCATGACTTACCTCCTAACCAATTTCATCTTCTTGACAAGTTTTGTATCGTTTAACGTTCTTAATCGTTCGAGTCCCCATCGAGAAAGCTCTCTCACAATTTCTCTCCCCCTGCCTCTTCCATAGATCATCATGCCAATTTCAATATTTTGTTCAATAGATGTAAGCGTTAAGTTTGCCGAGCCGAGCAAAGCAAAACTTTGAGATTCATCCTGACAAAGACAAACGTAAAGCTTGGCATGGAGTGAATCATTATAGCGCAATTCCACATGATCATAATTTATTAGCGTATTGATTGCTTGTTGATGATACTCATTCTCTGGTGGACGAGTGATGACATAGGTGGGAATACGTTTATCAATCGACTTCTTGCATACTGCATCTAAAGTTACCCTCGCACCCTCCAAAGTACCGACGAAAGGGCTAATGAGAATTAAGCTCTGCATTTGATGATCTGTTAAATAGAATTTCAAAAGAAATTTCCCTACGGGTTTAGAGGTGAGTATTTCAGCATAATCGACAAGCATATTAGCTTCTATTGATTCAATGTATTATTCTTGCTCCTATAATATTAATACTCCTTTAAAAAGTCAAGCAAAATTTTAAATTTTAAGAAAGATAAATAAAAATTCTTCTTGCAATAAAGCATTTTTTGCTGCGAATTTGTTGGACATGGGATAGATGTCAATGGTTTGCTCTGTCTGGATGGTTTTTTTAGCTATAGCACGAAAGTTCTGCTTCGCCTAATCGTGCTTGTCTTCCAATTATAATGAATAATTGAAAGAAGTTGTTGGCGGGATGAGTGCCCGCTTTTTATATTTATTTGATGAGAAGAAATGGCCAACATCTGGCAATTATCAGAAAGAAATTCAATAGATACTATTTTGGGGTCATTATCCATTGGGCAAGTCAATTCAAATTATTTTTTCCCCCAACGGGTTGAAACAACCCCACTGATAAATTTCCAAATTTCAAAAAACAAATTCCAAATAATTTTCAAACTCAAAATTCTAAGGAAACCAATTGTTTGTAATTCGGGCATTGGAAGTTGTGATTTATTTGGAAATTGACGTTTGATATTTGGATTCTTAAAATATCCGTTGGCCAGGTTAATTCAAATTATTTTTCACCCAACGGATTGAAACAACCCCACTGATAAATTTTCAAATTTCAAAAAACAAATTCCAAATAATTTTTCAAACTCAAAATTCCAAGGAAACAAATTGTTTGGAATTCGGGCATTGGAAGCTGTGATTTATTTAGAAATTGACGTTTGATATTTGGATTCTTAAAATATCCGTTAGATTGTTTCTATCCGTTGGAAAAAAAATTTTACAGCATGACTTTCACATGATAAGTTCTAGCTTGTTGAGGCGGAATGACATTTCCCTTGATCTTTTTATCATCAATATATATTTCTCTCACTCCACCTGTTTTTTTATCAGGATTATGAATTGAAATCTCATAGATCGCTCCACGAAATTGGCGCACGATTTTGACCTGTTGCCAGTGGGCGGGAAGGCAGGGATCGATCAGCAAGCCCGAATGGACGGGCCGCACGCCGCAGATCGCCTCCAGCACGATACTGAACAGCCAGCCCGCCGAGCCCGTGTACCAGCTCCAGCCCGCCCGACCGTAGTAGGGCGAATCCTTGCCATCGATATTGCCTGGCAGGCAGTACGGCTCGGCCACGTAGCGGTCGGCATCTTTCTGTGCCTGCAAAATGGGGTTTAACTTGGAAAAAATCCGCAGGGCATCATCGGCCCAGCCCAATTGCGCCAACGCCAATACGCCCCAGGTGGCGGCATGGGTGTAAACCCCGCCGTTCTCCCGCAGGCCTGGCGCATAGCGGGTGATGTAACCGATATAGGGATCGGATTTTTTGAAGGCAGGATGATAGAGCATCAGGCCGTTATCGGTCTCCAGGTGCTTCAGCAGGGCCTGGGCAACCTGCTCCCGACGTTCGCCCTCGGCCACGCCAGAAATAATGGCCCAGGTCTGGGAATTGAGATAAATTTTGCATTCGTCCTGCGAGGAATCACCAATGGGCGTGCCATCGTCTTTGGTGGCGCCGAGGTACCAGTGGCCGTTCCAGCCGTGCGTGTTCAGCGCCTGCTTCAATTGAGCAGCCCGTGTACGATATTTTTGGGCCAGCGCTATATTTTTGATGGGGCTATATTTTTCCAACAACTCGGCCCAATCCACCAGAATTTTGTAGAGGAACATGCCCAGCCAGATGCTTTCGCCCTTCCAGTCCAATCCCACGGCGCTGAAGCCATCGCACCAGTCGCCTGCGCCGATCAGCGGCAATCCTCGGTCGCTGAATCGGCCCAGGGCAACATCGATGGCTCGGGTGCAATGCTCCTGCAAAGTGGCTTCGCCCTGATCATAAAAGGGAAGGACCTCGTTCAGACAGGAATAATCGCCGACCTCCTGCAAATAGCGATTGAGCATGAACGGCAGCCACAGCAGGTCATCGGTCATGTCTGTGGGATGTCCCTGCTCGGTGATGGGATGCCACCAGTGCAGCACCGTGCCCTTTTCAAATTGATGGCGGGCATTGAGCCTGATATGCTCCAGCATCCGAGGCGCATCTATGGGCAGCCAGACTTGCTGGGATTGCAATTGATCCCGAAACCCGTAAGCGCCCGATTGCTGGTAATAGCCCGTCCGTGCCCAGAGATGCGCCGAGATCACCTGATATTTCAGCCAGATATTGGTCAGCAGATCCAGCGCAGGGTCGGGCGTTTCGATCTGGACTCGCTGGATCAGATTTTGCCAGAAATCTTTCACCTTTTGCAGTTCCGCCTCGGCCACTGTGGGCTGACAATAATTTTGAATCATCGGTGCCACCTGCTCATTTTCGGCCAGGCCATCGTGGCGATCGGCCATGCCCAGCACGAACACGATGGTCTGCTCCTCGCCAGGTTTCAGCCGCACGTCGGTGGCCAGCGAAGCCACGGCATCCTCGAACCGTCCCTGGGTAGCCGAAAAATTGCCACTCCGAATGCCTCTGGGATTTTGAAACGTCCCATGCCGACCGATCAGCGCATCTTTGCTGGTATCCCAGCCACTGACTTTTGCATTGACCGCATGAAAGCCGATAAAGGGCCATTCCGTGTTCCAATGGCCACGGCTGGTGGGAACCTCCCACAGCGTTTTGGTGGCCAGAATGGCATTCAACGGCGGCTGAAATTGGGTTTCGATAAACAGCTTGTGAAATTCCCGATGGGAATCAGGCGCCGCTCCCAGATTCCATTCGAAATAGGAACTGAGCTGCAATTGCTTCGGCTGACCGCTTCGATTTTTGATTTTGCAAATCCATATTTCGATGGGCGCATCTACGGCGATGAACATCGTCCATTGGGTGGCCAGATCGTCGAATTCCTGTTCAAAAATGGTATAGCCCAATCCATGGCGAACCTGATATTTTTGATATTCGGCCTGGACAGGCTGATATGCCAGCGAGTAAAATTGATTCGTATCGAGATCCCGCAGGTAGAGCCACTTGCCCCAGTCATCCCGAATCAGATCCTGGTTCCAGCGGGTGAGGCGATTCAAGTTGACATGGGTTTTCCAACTAAAGCCACCGCCCGCCTGGCTGACGACCAGTCCAAAATCGCCATTAGAGATGACATTGGTCCAGGGGCGTGGCGTATCGGGCCGAGTAATGATAAATTCACGTCCATCTTCAGAGAAATAGCCATACTTGTTTTCAAAAGAACCGTACCGTCGTGCTGCAGTGTCCAATTGTGATTCTCCTATTGTTTGGATCGCTTTTTTAGCACCAGTAAAGAATAATCACCAACGGATTGAAACAACCCAACGGATGCTTTTTTGGATTTTTTATCCGTTAGTTTCAT
>CAZYNP010000109.1:0-526 GCA_964647995.1 uncultured Cytophagia bacterium | reverse complement strand
CTATCAGTTGGGCAGGTTAATTCAAATTATGTTTTCCGCCAACGGATTGGAACAATCCAACGGATGATTTTTGGGATTTTTTATCCGTTGGTTTCATCTATCCATTGGGCAGGTTAATTCAATTTATTTTTTCCGCCAACGGATTGAAACAACCCAACGGAAGCTTTTTTGGATTTTTTATCCGTTAGTTTCATCTATCAGTTGGGCAGGTTAATTCAAATTATGTTTTCCGCCAACGGATTGGAACAACCCAACGGATGCTTTTTGGGATTTTTTATCCGTTGGTTTCATCTATCAGTTGGGCAAATTAATTCAAATTATTTCTTTCCCCAACGGATGGATGCATCCAACAGATTTCTCCTAAAAATTTATCCGTTGAGTTGTTTCTATCAATTGGAAAAAAATCGCTATCTTTAACCAATCCGACCAAATCATGATCGAGAGATGACGTTCATTCAAACCAATCCATCTTCATTTCAAGCAGGTCATCTTCCCCCGAAATGCCTCCTGGCCCAACCTGATGTAA
>CAZYNP010000108.1:10738-13430 GCA_964647995.1 uncultured Cytophagia bacterium | reverse complement strand
GTTTCGCCAAATCCTAAAATTACTGAAAGATTTTTGGCCTAATAGATAATCAACAGTGGTTTTATGCCTCAAGTTTAAAGATAATTATGAATGCCTAATATTGAATTTTGAATAAAGAGTGAACCGAATGAAATCTCACACCGAATACCTTTGGTTCAATACCTCTCGCAAACGAGAATTTATCAATATCACCTCTGAAGTCGAAAAAGTGCTGAATAAAAGCGGCATTCAAGAAGGGATGATCCTGGTGTCGGCCATGCACATCACGGCCGGCGTTTACGTGAACGATGCGGAATCGGGCTTGATTCAGGATATTGAAGACTGGCTGCAAAAGTTAGCGCCTGAGGGCGTGAACTATCGCCATCATCGCACCGGCGAGGTCAATGGCGATGCCCATTTGAAAAATCTGCTCATCGGGCATCAGGTGATCGTTCCGGTGACCAAAGGCGAGCTCGATCTCGGTCCCTGGCAGCAGATTTATTATGCTGAATTTGATGGCCAGCGCCGCAAACGCGTGATCATCAAAGCGATGGGGGAGTGACAAAGATGGCCAAAGGGATTCGCATTGCATTGGCTCAGCTCAATGTGACTGTTGGCGATCTGGCTGGCAACGAACAGAAGATCAAGGACTCCATTCAACAGGCAAAGCAATTTCAAGCTGATCTTATTGCTTTTCCGGAGTTGGCGATCACGGGATATCCGCCCGAAGACCTGTTGCTTCGCCCCCAATTCATCCGAAATAATCTCGAATGTCTGGAGCGGATCGTTCCCATGACCCAGAATATAACGGCGATCATTGGCTTTGCCCATCCGGACCAGGATAAATTATTCAACGCAGCGGCGATCGTGGCGAATGGCCAATTGGTGGATGTGTATCACAAAATCCATCTGCCCAATTACGGGGTGTTCGATGAAAAGCGTTATTTTGAGCCAGGCGAGCGACCGCTGATTCTGGAATGGAACGATATCAAGATCGGCATAAGCATTTGTGAGGATATCTGGATCCAAAACAGCGTGATCGAAACCCAGGCGCTATCCACTGGCGCAGAAATTATTCTGAATATCTCCTCCTCGCCCTATCATTTCGGCAAGGTGGAGGAGCGAGAAAATTTGCTCAAAACTCTTGCCGTGAACAATCGCGTTCCGGTCTGCTACGTCAATCTTATTGGCGGGCAAGATGAATTGGTATTTGATGGAAACAGTCTGATTGTCAGTGAGCAGGGTGAAATCTTGATTCGCGGGAAGCAGTTCGCAGAAGATTTGATTTTGTTCGATCTCGATGTCACCGATCTCCAGAATATTCGCGGCAGGGATGAATCGTATCAGCGCCGTCGGCTGGCATTTGATCCGCCATTTAAAATCGAGCTGATCGACCTGCCCGATCAGCCGCACGTACCGTTTGATCAGAAGGCGAAGCTGCATGTTGCACCAACTCCGAAATTCGATCCGATAACGGAAATTTATCAGGCGCTGGTGTTAGGCACGCGGGATTATGTGCGTAAAAATGGCTTTCAAAAGGTAGTTTTGGGTCTCAGCGGCGGCATCGATTCTGCGCTGACTGCGGCCATTGCTGTGGATGCCCTGGGAAAGGAAAATGTGGTTGGCGTGAGCATGCCCTCGATTTTTTCGTCTCAGGGCAGCCTCGATGATGCGGCGCAATTGGCCAGTAATTTGGGAATGAAAAATCTGATTATTCCCATTCAGGATACCTTCGAAGCCTATTTAGCAATGCTCAGAGAATCATTTAAGGAGTTGCCATCTGACGTCGCCGAAGAAAATATTCAGGCTCGAATTCGGGGCAATATCATCATGGCGTTGTCCAACAAGTTCGGCTGGCTGGCGCTAAGCACCGGCAATAAAAGCGAAGTCAGTGTCGGCTATTGCACGCTGTACGGCGACATGGCGGGCGGCTTTGCCGTGATCAAAGATGTTCCCAAGACGCTGGTCTATCAACTGGCAAAAAAATTGAATGAGACCCGTGGTCGTGAGATCATCCCGCACAATACGATGATCAAACCGCCTTCGGCCGAGCTGAAGCCCGATCAAAAGGACGAAGACAGTCTGCCGCCTTACGATATTTTAGATCCGATTCTGGCGGAATACGTGGAAAAGGATGCCACCCTCGAGCAGATTGTGGCGCTGGGTTTTGAGGAAGCGATAGTGAGGAAAGTGATTCGATTGGTCGATCAAAGCGAGTACAAGCGCCGCCAGGGAGCGCCAGGGGTTAAAATTACCCCGCGGGCGTTTGGCAAGGATCGCAGGATGCCGATTACGAATCGCTATCGAGTTTGATCGTTTAAAAAATTGTACCACAGAAATGGAACAACCACGAAAGTTTTTTGGGTCTCAGAACTGAAAGGTCTCAGAAATAAAATTCTGCGTGCTTTCATTTCTGAGACCAATAAATTTAGAATTTCATTTCTGTGGGACTCCAATTCTGTGGGAGGAATTTATTTGAAATTTGACCGCGAATTGCGCGAATGCGGAATTCAGGCGTCAGCCGTTTAAAAGCCTTACGGCTTAATTCCGCTCAGCAACAGAATTCTGAGTGCTTTCATTTCTGAGACCAATAAATTTAGAATTTCATTTCTGTGGGACTCCAATTCTGTGGGAGGAATTTATTTGAAATTTGACCGCGAATTGCGCGAATGCGGAATTCAGGCGTCAGCCGTTTAAAAGCCTTACGGCTTAA
>CAZYNP010000108.1:0-10638 GCA_964647995.1 uncultured Cytophagia bacterium | reverse complement strand
GACCAATAAATTTAGAATTTCATTTCTGTGGGACTCCAATTCTGTGGGAGGAATTCATTTGAAATTTGACCGCGAATTGCGCCAATGCGGAATTAAGGCGTCAGCCTTTTAAAATTCTTACGGCTTAACTCCCGACGGCTTAACTCCCAACTTTATATCAGAAAGTCGAAATCTATGAAACCCATCACCCTACACGAATGCCAGCAACTCGTCGATGAATGGATCCACACCATCGGCGTGCGCTACTTCTCGGAACTCACCAACCTGGCGCAATTGGTAGAAGAAGTCGGCGAAGTCGCCCGCATCATGTCCCGCACCTATGGCGATCAGAGCTTTAAAAAATCGGATGAGGATAAAAAGCTTTCCGAAGAATTGGCCGATGTCTTTTTTGTGCTCGTCTGCATTGCCAATCAAACGGGAGTCGATTTAACCGAGGCGTTCTGGCAGGGGATGGAGAAGCGAACGAAACGAGATCGGGAGCGACATCGGAATAATGAAAAATTGAGATAAGGCATGGGACATGGAGCATGGGGCATAGAGCTTGGGGTTTGTGAGTATGCTCAAATCCAGCCGACCGACTTCAAGATAAAAATCCCGAATGAGATGGTAAAAGTCGAACCCAGGGTGGTCATTACGATGATATTCCCGGCCAGCACGCTGTTGCAGCCCATGGCTTCGGCCATGACAAAGCTGACAATTGCCGAGGGGGTGGCAAAGAGCAAGAATACTACCCCCAGGTCTTCGCCGCTGAGACCAAATTGATATGCCAGATAGGTAATCGTAGCGGGAATGACGACAATTTTCAATAGGGTTGCTGCAATGGTCAATCGAGAATCCTTTTTAATGGTCTCAAAATCCAATGAGCCACCAATCCCCAACAACGCCAGGGGCAAGGTGATGGCAGCCAGGCTATGGACCGTGGTGGTGATAAATGGTGGCAATTCGATATCGAAATAGGAAAACGGGATGGCAGCCATCGTGGCCAGAATCAACGGATTGGTGATGATTTCCAGCAGGGTCTTTTGCCAGGCCAGCTTCTGGTTTTGGTGAACCGGAACGGTGAGGGCAATGATGGCCAGCACGTTGTACAGGGGCATGACAAATGCCAGCAGAATGGCGGCTTTGCTAAGGGCGGGTGCGCCAAAGAGATTGGCCACCAGCGCAAATCCGATGATAGCAAAGTTGCTGCGAAAACTGCCTTGAATGAATGCGCCGCGGTCGCGGCCATTTTGAGATAAAACTGACGCCAAAAGCCAGCTCAGTGCAAAAAAAAACAGCACACTAAGATAGACAAAAACGATCTGTTTTGGGCTGAACGTAATTTGCAGATCTGTCCGCGACAGGCTTTCAAAAACCAGTGCCGGCGCCGCAATTGAAAACACGATTTTCGCTGATAGGTTGATAAAATTGCCGTTGATTAGCCCTCTTTTTTTTAGCCCCCAGCCGATGAAGACTATCAAAAAAACCGGCGCTACTCCATTGATTGAAAATATCAAATCTTCCATGAAATGCAGTTCAGTTAGAATTGACCTGTAAAATAGTTTTTTTCTTTTCCAGATAATAGAGGTAATTTTCAAAGGAAACATCCGACGGCAGGCGATGATCCACCATCGGGATATAGCCTCCCTGTTCGATGAGCGGCGCCAACCGGGATAATTCGCGGTCGATCGCGGCCGGGCCTTTAATCAATTCCATTTTGTTCACGCCGCCCATCAGCAGGATGTCGCGGCCATACATTTGTCGCAGTCGGATGGGATCGGTGTGCAGGGCTTCGATGGGAAACATGCAATTGATACCTGCTTCCAGCCAGCCCGGCACCAATTCATAAATGCAGCCATCGCAGTCCAGTATGTTGAGATCGACGCCATGGTTTTGCAGCGCGCGAGTGATTCGCCGATAACGAGGCACCATCAACTCCTGAAACAATCGCGGCGAGATGAGCGGCCCCTTGTTGTAGCACATGTCCTCCCACCACCAGGCCATATCCACTGTGATGCCGGGCAGACTTTTTTCGATGAGCGACAGGGTCAAATCGGTCAGATGTTCCATCATCTCTTCCACCCAATCCCGATCGGTCATAATGGCAATGGAGATGTTTTCCACGCCCATCCAGTTGCGCAGCACGCCGTACAGGGATCCGGCGTCGAAGCGAATGGGCATTCCCATTTGATGCGCTTGTTGTACCGCCTGCTGCACATCGCCGACGCGTTCAGCATAGGCGATGTCCAATCGCTCCGCTTTGTATCGCTCCCAATCGGCGCGCGTTTCGATACCATACTTCAGGTAGCGCGGAATGGTTTCTCCAGTTTTCGGCACTTCGCAGATAATTCCCTCCTCATTTTGAATGATTCGGTAATTCTCCGATTCCTCCAGAATGCGATATTCGAATCGAGGAAATAGCACGTTTTTCACTGGCAACCAGGGTATGATTTCGACCCCCTCCAGTCCCAGATACCGTTCCACATCCTCGTTCGTTTTGACGGTTGATGGCAAGCCCTGACCATGCCATTTTTCGATCGTCTCATCCCAATAGCCGAATTCCATATTGGGGATGTGATCGGGCGATTGCCAATGCATTACTTTCTGAAAGCGTTCTCGAGTGGTCAAGTTCGTCTCCAAATTTATGGTCGGTATCCGGTTTCGGGGCAGTGAAACGCCCAGTAACAGTCAGCGGTTGCTGGTTCAGCGCACGGCCACTGTCCGATCGTGGCGACATCGTTTTATCATCCGCAAATATAAGCTGCGCACGATTAAATAGCAAGCAAAAGTTCGACTAATTTGAAAAATCAGCTCTGACCGGAGAGACAGCACTGGTTGAGGAAATCAAAGGACACGTGTCGGCAATCGCACCAAACTGGCGACAACCCTGGCGGGGAATTCGCAGGCGTTGAGGTGGTAGATGAATGATTGGGAGAACGGCTACCCCACCCCAAAGGCCATGGGTTAGCCGTTGCTTCGCTGTTTTTGATTGGGTCGTGATTGGATTCTTTAGCGAGCCAGGACCATTTTTCGGGTGGCTTCGAAATCTCCAGCTTTCATTTTATAGATAAAAATTCCGCTGCCGACATGGCGGCCACGATCATCCAGACCATCCCATTGAATCCGATAATGGCCAGCTTTTTTGACGGCATTTACCAGCGTGCGCAAGCGCTGGCCCATCAGATTGAATACCTCGATGCGAACGGCCATTGTTTTCAAAACCTGATAGCCAATGGTTGTTTCGCTATTAAAGGGATTGGGATAATTTTGAAGCAAATCCCAGCGCTCGGGCAAATTTTGATTCGGTGGCCGGTCGATGGCAGTGATCGTATGGGGCTGGTCATCGATCATGACGTCAACCATGGCCACATCGGATAGGGAAAGATCCGCTGGGGCTGATCGATCGAAAATGAATTCGAACGCAATCGTTTGATTGGTTAGCGGCTGATCAGCAGCAAAGGCGACCGTCACCGTTTGCTTCGCCGCCGCAGCGGCATGAATGACCTTGGCCGGAGCTGTCTGGGTAACTTGGCACTGCCGAAATTGCAGCCGCGGATTATTTAAGATCAATTTAAAATTCCCACCCGAGACATTCGCCGCAATTTTCAGGTCGATGGCTAATTTGGTCCTCTTATCGGCGGTTGGCTGGAATGTGTCGTAAGCGACCGCCACGCTGGCCGACGCATTGCCGGTAAGCGTTGACCAATTGCCAGAGACATCGCCACCCAGTATTCCCACAAAATCCTGGGACTGCTGATCCGACTGCAGCGGCAAATAGGTGCGCGATCCAGGTGCGCTGGCCCAATTTTTATCGTCAATGGGATAGTCATGCGGTACAAAGGTCCATTCTCGCTTCGCGGGGAATTCGTTGATTAAGCCCACGAAATATTTCAGGATGAGGGTAGCATCCAGAGAACTTATCGCGCCATCGCCACTCACATCGGCGGCGATCATCTGATACGGCGAGAGGCTCAGGCTTCCTGCTTCGTGCCGCAAGATCAACGAGGCATCGTAGGGTGTAATTGCATTTTTCGTAGCGCCCTGATGCTTGGGCGTGATGGAATAATTGCCCAGCGCCAGATGGGAGAACTCGTAGCGACCGGTCTTATCGGCGAGGATCTGTTGGGAAGTTGTGCCGCTCAGCAGCACCATTGCATCAGGGATGGGCGTGGCCGTATTGCTATAATATTTCAGTCGTCCGCTGACGCTCGAAAACTGATTTTTTATTTGCATGGTCACAGGAATGGATTGGGTTGGCTGATTCGGATCATTGCTGGCCACTACGATCTGACCGAAATAGGCGCCAGCTTTGAGCGTATCGCCATTAACGATGGTGGTGAATGACACTTGAATATCCTGCCGGGCGTTCGGGGCCAATTCCCCGGCCGTAGGCGATAGTTGCACCCAGGGTAACACCGATTCGCCGATGACCGCGATGTCGTCCACGGCAATATCCGCATTGTTGTTAGCCAACACTTGAAATGCAATCCTCACGCGCGGCAGACCACGAAAGGCCGACAGATCGATCATCGTGTAATACCACGTGAAATCCTCCCAGACGCCGATATCGCCAAATGTCCATAGCGATTGCCAGGTAGCGCCGCCATCGGTGCTGACTTTGACGAACAGATCGCCATTGTCGTTGGGATCAACATGCCAGTAGTAGCTGCTGAGCCACCAGAAGCTCAGGGCTGGTGCTGTGACAGTGGAAAAATCCAGATCGGGTGTGATAAGCCATTCATTGAGGTTGTAGCCCCAATAGCAGGTGGCGCTATAATTGCCCGAAAAGAGGTAGGTCAGGCTATCGATGGTCCAGTGGGCAGGATTGGTGCCGCCCGGTGTGCTACTGCCGGCGATTCTGGTCCAACCGCGTGGGGGCATAAGTCCTGCTTCAAAACTTTCGTACAGGATGATTTCGGAGGCGGACGCAACTGACTTTTGGGAGCGCCAATTCAAATTGGGCGCTTCTGCCGGGACCGGCCGCGATGCCTTTGCTTTGGTCAGGGCCGAGTGGAAGGGCATGGTTCGGGGGTGAGCCACGTGCCCGGCCGGCGCCGTAGCAATTGGGATATTATGCGGTTGGCTGGCCGCGTTCAAATTCCAGGTCTGAGAATTTGGTTGCCAGCTCAAACTATAGCTAAGTGTTTTGCCGCCGGTGTTGGTGATGGACATGGTTCGGTTGGTGCTCTCGCCACGAAATAGAGCGAGGTCGAACGAGTCGGGTGCGATGGCAATGGTAGGTGGCGGCACCCGGGCTGCAGTGACCGCATGATAGGCATCGATCCGGCCGAAACCAAAGACGTCGTCAAAGCCAATGGGACCCAGATCGACGGCAGTGCTATTCAATAATTCACCAACGGCTGGCGCCTGGAGGAAATCATCTGCTTCTCGCACCAGCGCTGCAATCCCGGCGACATGCGGGACTGCTGCGGACGTGCCATAGAACGGATTGCTGAAATAGCCCAGTTGGCCGATTTTGGTTTGCACCCCGTCGATGGCAGCAAGGTCGGGCTTGTGGCGCGGCTGGCTGGTTTGCGGATTTCCCTGTGAATCATAAGCATAGATGCGAACTGGCCCCTGGCTGCTGTAATATTCGATGTCGTCATTGCCGGGGTCCTTGGCGTAGATGGCGCCCACTGCGAGACAGCCATCAGCGCCAGCATGACCGTAAATAGCACCTCCCATTCCGACGTGTTGCGTGGGGGTGACGCCGCTGCCAAAAGTATAGAGCGATAGATTTCGGGCTGCGCCGCTATTTTTCCGTACGCAGAGATGCACTTTTACCGTAGCGGTTTTAGAGTTGGTGTAATTGAGAATTTCGGTAGGATCATCATTCCCATCCTGGAACGCGATGCTGGAAGCCAATTCGACCGTTAACCCTTCGTTATAGAGATACAGGTCATAATCGTCACGGGATTGGCTGAACCGATTATTCCATTGCAGCACGGCGATGATCTTGGCTCTGGAATTGAGCTGAATATCCATGGTCTCATCGTTCGGGGCAAAATTGTACCAGCCATCATCGTCGTTATCCACGAAGTCGCCTTCATGATGATCCTGCTGCATATTGCCGGCAGCAGAGATATACACCACATTGCTGTCTTTGACCATCGCGTCCACTGTCTGGGCAATGATGCCATCTTCGTAGACCGGTTCGAGATGGTAGAGCACATCATCACAGATGATAGAGCAGCCGGCTTTTTTCAATAACAAAATATTATTGGCAAAATCAGCTTGATCATTACCATAATCGGCAAAGGCCAATGCTGCTGCCGGTGCAAGGTCATGGACAATTTCCAATATCGCCGTGCCTTCGTCACCGCTAAAACGATGTTTGACAATGTCAATGGTTGATGGCAGATCGCCGCTGGCTTGAGCATTGGCAAGATGGGTGCAGGCGTCGGAGATAACACCGACCTTCTGTCCGGCACCGGAAACCGTGAAACTGGTGCGCGCCAGATCGGCCCGCAGGATGCCATCTCCTTCGGAAGTCACTGCACCGGTCAAGAGTTCGGGCTGGTCAGTGGGACGGAGATGAATGACGGGCGCCAATTGAGCGACCTCGGTGACGCGATCGAAAGGTAGCCAGCCGGAGATCATGTGGAGATGCGGAGTGATGGGCAATTGTTCGGTGGTGGCTTCGATTTCGAATTCCAATTTCGCCAGAGCGGACAGCAGGCCGGGCGTGATCTCGGTGGTTCGCAAGGTGAGATGGCAGCGCCCTCTGGTATCGATTTGCAGTAGTGGTGTGGAAAAATCGGCGATGATGCGTTGCTGCACCATGGTCTGGCGGCTCATTCCCCGACTGTTGATAGTGGCGAGAACGTCATAAAGATGGGAACTGAGTTTGTGCATGGCAGCGGGCAGCGCCTGGCGCTCGTTTTTGATGGCGATGGCTTGCTGGCTGATCTGGTCTGGAATCTGCTGCCCGCGCGCCGGATTTATCACCCCGCCCAAACCGATAATAACCCAAAACAGGAGCGGCAGAGGACTGGTAATTAGCAATTTTCTGAGATTCATATCGAGAACCCCCATTCAGAATAGAGTGAGCTACTGGCTCGAGTGATGGAGAGCATCGCATAATACCTGAAATTCAAAAATGAAAATGATTATCAATAATTGGCCCAGGAAACAGACGAAAAAACGCTGAAAGCATTTTTTACGTTTTGACTTTCGCGTCATTCCGTGTATTTTGTGGGCAAACAGTAATCATTTTCCATCGTCACGGTTCAATTTAGCAATTCAGGTAATATATAATTTTTAATTGGGATTTAACTGCAGCCTGTCGGAACTCGGCGCAGGGATGCTTCGATTGCAGCGCTGTTGACCCTCATCCAAACCAGGCTGCAATAAGTTAGCACATAATTTTCAAATTAGCAATGGGAGATTGCAGTTGCGACAAATAATTTTCCTCATAAAACCACCAATTCCGCGATCGGACCATGGGCCGGATGAGTAAAGTTCATGGCGGCTTACAGTAGACTCAGAAATGATCAGCAAAGATCAAGCCAAACAGGTTGGATGAAATATTCTGCGGATAAATAGGCTTGATAAATAAATAGTTGTTTCATTCGGAAAAAATGTCTACATTAAGAACAACTTCATATTACAGCATCATCATCGAAGCAGGAGGCTTATCCCATGATCGGCGCTAAAAATTTCCTTTTCAATTCAACCGTGATTTTTGCCCTGCTGACAATGTTACTGGATAACGGTCTGGCTCAAAATAGGCGTTCTTTGCTACAGCAGAGCTATCCGGAAACCATGCTCGAACAGGTATTGATGGGCAGAGAAGACTGGCGACCGTTTCCAAAATGGGCGGAACGGCAGGCCTGGTTATCGTTGCCTGAGTCAGTGCAGGCTGAACTGGTGCAGCGAGGCGAAGGGTATTTACAATATTCCTGGCCCGAATTGCCGGCGGTGCTCTTTCTGCAGTTTGCCAGAACAGGCAATCGCGAAAATTTTCAAAATGCCCAGTTCCAGCGCCGAACCGCTCTGGCCAGCCTGGTGCTTGCCGAATGCATCGAAGGCCGAGGCCGATTTATTGACGATATTATCAATGGTATCTGGGTCATCTGCGAGGAATCGTTCTGGGGCTTGCCGGCGCATCTCGGCATGCAGAAACAGGGCGTTGGCCTGCCAGATGTGACAGAACCGATCGTCGATCTGTTTGCCAATGAGACGGGTGCGCTGCTGGCCTGGACCCATTATTTATTGCGGCAGCCACTGGATCAGGTTTCTCCAATGATCTGCCAGCGGATCGAGCTGGAGGTCACCAGGCGCATTTTACAACCATGCTTTGAGCGCAATGATTTCTGGTGGATGAGCTTTCGCCCGATGGTTACGATCAACAATTGGAATCCCTGGAATAATTCCAACTGGCTGACCTCGGTGTTGCTGCTGGAGCCGGATGCAGCAAGGCGCGTGGTTGCGGTCAAAAAAATTATGCAGAGTCTGGATCGGTTTATCGACAGCTATCCGGATGATGGTGGTTGTGACGAAGGTCCGGCCTACTGGAATCGAGCGGCCGGTTCGTTGTTCGATTGTCTGGAACTGCTGCTCAGTGCAACGAACGGTGCGGTGAATATTTACCATCAACCACTTATTGCGGAAATGGGGAAGTATATTTATCGTGCCCACATTGGTGGCCGCTATTTTGTCAACTTTGCCGATGCACCAACCAGGGCCACCATTGAATCGGATCTGGTTCATCGCTACGGCCAACGGATTGGCGATGCGCCGATGATGGAATTTGCCGCGTATATGGATAGCCTGCAACGCGGGTACGGCCGGAACTTCGAAGGCAGCATCGGTCGACAATTGGCCGCCATTTTCAATTTCGTAAACTTATCGGCCACCCGACCCCGGCCGCCGTTGCCGCAGGATACCTGGCTGCCCGGGAATCAGGTCATGATGGCACGAGATGCGGCAGGTTCTTCCGATGGATTTTTCGTGGCGGCACAGGGCGGCCATAATGACGAAAGCCATAACCACAATGATGTTGGCAATTTTATTGTGTATCTCGATAGCCAGCCGATTATCATCGATGTCGGTGTGGAAACCTACACCCGCAAGACCTTCAGCGCCCAGCGCTATGACATCTGGACCATGCAATCGGCTTATCATAATCTGCCCACGGTAAATGGCGTGATGCAGCAAGAAGGCCGTAACTTTGCTGCCCGGGAAGTTCAATATGAGACGGCGGACGATCATGCGCAGTTGCGGCTCGACATTGCTGGCGCTTATCCGGAGAATGCAGGCATCAACCACTGGATTCGCACCATTCGCTTGAATCGGCAGCGGGAGGTGGAAGTAACCGATGCGTTTGATTTGCAGCAAGCCACGTCTCAAATCGAATTGACACTCATGACACCCTGTCAGATTACGACCGACCAGCCGGGCCGCCTCATTTTAAAGCACGGCAATAGCCCAACCGCAACCGAGGCCCATATCACATTCGACGATTCCCGATTGGCTCCGTCCATCGAATCCATCACGATCTCGGATGCTAATCTAAAATTAAACTGGGGCAATCGCATTTATCGGGTGTTGCTAAAAAGCACCGCCCCCAGGAAACGAGACGCCTGGAAACTTCGAATTTCGCGATGAGGGATCGCTGCTCCAGCGCTATTCGTCCGGGAAAAATCGATACTACTGAAGAAAAAAATCGGCGGAGACCACAGGTCTTGGCTCCGCCGATGGCTCAATGGAAATTAAAAATTGACCGTCACGCCGATGTTGGTCATCAGCAAATCGGTGGTGGAACGACTGGGTGAAAAAATCACCTGGTTGTTCTGCCGCTGGATGTCACCTTTTTTCAGATAAGCGGCCTCCCCACCAAAGAGGTAGCGAGCGCCCACATCAATATTGATGGAATAGAATCCTTCGGAATTTTCCTTTTGGCCCCGAAAAACGCGAATCATCAGACCGCCGCCACCGCCGTAGCTCATGGCGGCATCATCATAATTTTTAGAGCTGATGTCGTCATCTTCATCCCAATCCCAATCTTTCAGCCTGGTTTCGGTATACAAATAATTGAATCCGAATAGGCCTTCGAGATAGGGCTTGATGGGGCTATCGCTGGCGACCGGCTGAACCCGCATCATTAAATGTCCGGTGAGGATGTTATTGGTGGTTTCGACTTCTACGACAATGTCGGGAATATTGGGACCCAATGCTTCTCGTCGGGACTCCATACCATAGATTAGAAATCCCAGGGCTGCGCCCACCGTCAGCGGTGTGCCGGGAAATTGGTAACCGAAATGGCCAGAGAGCCCGTAACCATTATTACTGACGTTGTTCCCGAATTCGTTTTGGGGAAAGCCCATGGCAAAGTGAATGCCAGCCTGAAATGGCGATTTTGCCAATGCAGACGAACCTATTATTGCTAACAGCAGCGATGATACCAGCAAGATTTGCATCGGTTTCATAATTTTATGTCCTTTCAAATTTTTTAGATTTCAAATACGGCGCAAGAGTAAACGAAAGAACCTCGGCAAAGTTTCTCGAAAGTTGGGGGTGGGAAAAAATGTTAGGGCGCAACCAATCTGCCAACGTGTTATTCTGGCCGCGGAACAACACCCGTATGGGCCGCTATGGATTTCGCGTGATAACCCTAAAATGCTCCCGCATGAAATTATGAAATGATGTACCAAATTC
>CAZYNP010000107.1:0-13908 GCA_964647995.1 uncultured Cytophagia bacterium | reverse complement strand
TGATCCACCGCTGCCTTCGGTCAACTTCATGCATGGTTAGGACTGGAACGCCCCGATCTTGATGCTACCCACCTTCACTCATTCAGCGTGCGGATCAATGCCACTTAGCTCCATATCTCCCACTGGGTCGGGTGTAGGTTGGGTCGGGGCTGTTTAGTTAGTGCACTTAGATAGTCATAACATAGTTTAGATCGCTTACTTCCGTTTAAAAAAATGTTTCTAATATTAGAAATATGCCCGACTGCATTGTTACAGCGATAAATTTCCGTTTTTTTTACTCAAAAATTCTTTTTGCTAGTCCCAAAGCTCAAACATATCCAGATTCAGGTTCCCATACTTTTTCTTCTAAACAGAATAAGTCGATTAATCTAATTCACATAAGCCTCTTCGGTCTTCAGGCTCCGATGCATGGTAGGGATAGCCTCCCTGACTTAATCCAAAAGCTTCGGTTTCTTTTCAACAGCGGGGTTTGGTGTAACTGGTTCCATTCTATGACTCCATGATCCTTTTTCAAGATCAATTCAGATGAGTTCAGCCGGTCCGATGGTGCAGGTGAAAAAATCAGCAGGGGAGATGGAGAAACAAGATGTGAATCATCAAATCATGTCCAGGTGAGGCCTCACCTGCAACAAGGTTTTCTAAATGAACCAATGGAGGTGCTGATAGCACAATCGCAACCAAGCTGTTGTCGCAGGTTCGATCGTCCTACTAAAGAATTTGAGGACTATTGGAGTGATGGGGCATTAAAGCAATGAAAACTCCAGCGCGCCAATGCTTCAGGACTCCATTATTTCTCAGCGAAGTTGGGAATAAAACCTTGTCGCAAATATAATAGATTTCATTTAATTTGTCAAGTAATATTTTTAGAAATTTGCGAGCAGTTTATAACTCCCACAGCTTCTTAAAAATTTCAACGTATTGGACCGCATCAGCCCAACTTAGTGCTTCAGTTTCAAAACTCCTTGTAGGGTTCGAAAACGGCCAGCTATGAAAAATAAAATCCCGCTTAGCAGGATTAATTCCTGCTGGCATTGACTATTTCCATTCAGTGGGCTGCAATTAGCGGCTTTTCCTTAAATTATCCAGCAAGAAATTATGAAAGGCTGTACCAGGGTCAACATGGTCGATAGGATTTGATCCATTCACCTGGCTAATAAAAAAATCTTATTAAAGTAACAAGTCCGACCAGAACCTCACGAACCTGATTACCTTATCAGGGATATTAATCACACGAAAAATAAGCTAATAAGGTTGAGTATCGACGGGTCATCATAGGCTACTAAGGTTAATAAGGTCTAATGGATCTGGTCCATTAAACCGAACTTTGGCAATTGAAATAAAATCGTGTTAAACTAATTTAACTGCTTCTCGCTTCGAATATTTCAGCAGAATGGGATTAAGCTGTAAACCTTTTAATAACTCTACCAGAAATTATGAAATGGTGTAGTTAGTAACCAACTGAAACCACTAACGATTTAACCTTACTCCTTATGTTGTTGGATATTGCTGTCCAAAATGGTCGATGAGAAAACCTATTTTGGACAAGAGTGAATAGTTGGTTTAATCCACTTTATTAATCTCCAGGTATAGCTCCCATTCTTTACCAATAAAGCTTTGCTCATTACCCATAATTTTGTATATCAATTGCAATAAGAGCTATCTTAACAATTCCTATGGCGACATCAAACAAAAACTGATATTGGCCAGGAAAATACTAACTATCGCCTGGTCGATTCTTCCAACGGATTGCACCTCATCTACGGGAAGCCGATCCCACCGAGGCGTCGACTGAAGCGATATTTTGGGCGGCCGACGTAATGGCATACCGGATCTGCACAAAACCATTTCCCGAAGTGCTCGCCGCAATGAGTTGTAGCGATACCTCGTTGCCAAACGAGCCGAACAGCGGGATGCCACCCCCGAGGAGCACCGGAATCAGGGTTATGGTGACTTCATGAATGAGGCCCGCCTGCAGAAACCTCTGGATCGTGATGCCCCCATCGATATATAGATGGCGTTTGCCCTCGGCCTGGAGTCTGGCGACGATATCCTCTGGCCGTCCCGAGTCGCCTCTGACCTTTCCACGCAGTTGGGGTGGAATCGCCAGAGGACGATTAGAAAGCACCACTACGGGCGTCTCCTTATACGGCCATTCACCAAACGACAGCACTTTCTGGAAGGTATTGCGTCCCATCACAATTGTATCAACGGTCGTAATAAAGTCCTCATAGCCGAGCCCATCAAACGTAGATTGTGAATACTCTGGTTTGTGGAGCCACTCAATGTCGCCATCTGGCCTGGCGATGAAGCCATCCACGCTTGCAGCGATGTAAACGGAGCATTTGATGGTCATTGTTCCTGTCTCCTGGCGCATAATGGTTTGCGTTAGCCGCTGGTGGTCGAGCTAAGATTCGTTACGAAAGCAGAAAACGCCCAAAGCGCAGCGGAATGCCTGCAAGTCGGTACGAACCAGGTGCGCGTTTGGTTCGGTGGCATTCATATTGATGAATTTCGAAGATATTCAATAACCCTTTTTTTAATGGGCCGAAATCTCTTGAGGAAACCAAAGAACGGAACAGGGATAACTTCCTGGTTTGCCTTTCGTTGGGTTGAACAATGAATATAGCCCAGGGTGGCCAGTTCGCCGCCCGCTTTTTCGAACGCCTGGCAGACTTCTAATGTCTTTGGGAAATCGGTTGCTAATTTCGGATTGTTTTCGTGATCAAATAATGAAGAGGCATTTCTGACCAATACGCCAACTTGTTTGCTTTCCATGAATTTTGCGTACGTTCGAAAATACGAGACCACATTTTTCGATGATTCGTTTTCGAGATTGGCGTATACGACTAATGTAACGAAGGGCTTGGATGATATCAAAGGATTGATATGGTGATGGATCAAACCATTTGACAGGCGAGCGTCATGAATACTCATGGTTCCATATAATCGATCTAAAAATATTTTGAGCAAGCCCGCCATATTCATGAGATAGATTGGCGTTGCGAATATGATGATGTCGGCTTCAATCATCTTTTGAAAAATCATCTGGACATCATCTTTTTCATTATAGACACATTGAAGGTGGTGTTCCTGGGTTTGACATTTGTAACAGGACAAGCAACGATTGATTTTATACTGAACTAAAGTAATGACTTCACAATCCGCCCCAGAATTTCTTGCCCCAAGAATTATCTTGTCGATGAAAAATCTTGTTAATCCTTTATCGCCTCTGTGGCTTGAATTTATTGCCAGTATCTTCATGAAATTTCCGATATAATAATTCATAGAAAATCCGCATGACGCTCCGCTCCCATGATTTGCGATTGAATCAGGTTGCCAGTGAAGGCCTAATGTTGGCCGTAACGCGCGGACAGAGCGAAGCGGAGTCCAACGAGTTCATGGCTGGATTCGGTCCTCTCGAGGAACCGCTCGATAGAACATGACGGCCAGCAACATGGCGACAATCAGGAACACCCCGACGTATCCGACGATGCCGATATTTCGTAGCTGCATGTCGCCAAGCGCAACCCCGCTCAAGCCGGCGAGTGCAAGCGCTCCCGAGACGATCATCAGCCACCGGATCCATACAGCCAGCCGACTCCCGCTGAAGACCGGGGCGACGAAAAACATCGACACCGGGAAGAAGACGTCCCAGGCCAGAATGTCGAGGGCGTACACGACCGAGGGCCACTGCCACCCCATTAATAGCGGCAGCCACGACTGACCGACGAATGCGGTCTGGCGACTTACGGTCAAAATAACGAAGTGCACGCTGCAGGTCACTCCGGCGACCAGCCCCATAAAGACAACTGCAGTAAGGCTAAGCGATTTGACCTTATTTGGCGTCCAGGCATGCACTGCAACCATCAAGGCGACCATTGCGGGCATCAGAACGATGATCAGGATTTCGAGAATGGAGAGCAACCGGCCGCCGATCGGCTGCTCTGGGGACTCGAGCGAAACCAGCCCCAGAGTGAGTGTGACCGCGTAGGCTAAGATCAAGACCACCGTGGATAGGGCCGAAACGAGCCCGAGCCACCGGGCAATTGGAGTGAAGCTGCTGGACATGCTGACTCCTTTGTCTTAAAGTGATTGATTTGGCCCAATGCCTGAATCAAGCCACATTGCGCAGCCGCGTCGGCTTGAACGAATCTTTTGCACCCGGCTACTCCCGGCGGACCGAGTAGCGTGCGAACTGCTTCCACGTGCCATCGGGCTGCGAGGCCTCGATGACCAATAGCCATGTCTTCGTATCGGGGTTGTAGGTCAGCGTATCCTTGAACGGGCCACCTTCGTATGGAATGATGAACTGAATCGTGTTGCCCGTTATGCTCCCGGTGCCATGCGGGATGGAGTACCTCGCCCCAAAGCTATCCAGCCAGTGTGCAATAATAGTCTGGCTTTCCGCATCGTAGCCGATGAACACACGAGCCTCCTACTCCGAGAGAACCTGCACGTCTCTCATGTGCAGCTCGGTGAAGGCGCCCTGCAAGGTTGGCGATGCCACCATCTTGTAAGTCACAGGCTTGCCCATGACGTCGCCGGACATGATCCAGTTCCTATCAAGTGCTTTCATGAGCGAGGGTCTTTCGGGAATTTCGGGCCGTTCCGGGGCTCCGGCGACGCCGGCTGCAAGTCCAACCAATAGGCTAATGACTAAAGAAGTCGCATTGAATACTCCTCTGATGATTAACGGTAAGCGTTATGGGAGAGACTCTGCCTGCGAGCCGAAAAAAATTGAAATCAGAAAAACGCTCCTGAATCGCGCAGAATCGCCAGCGTCCCTTGCACGCGTTGTTGGACGTTTTTTTATGTAAAACTCAATTACTTAAAAGTGGCAACATTGCCATCCATTTTTCTCTTCTTGCCAGGGGCAATGCCTTCACCATTTTCATTTCATTTTTTGAATGATTTGAGTGAGTTCCATAGACATGGACACGATTGACTGAAACCGTTGGCATTTCTCAAGTCAAGAGATTAAACGACCATGCATTTTGAAAGTTGCAGCCCACCACCGTCCGGCTGTGCGGTGGCCACGGGAAAATAGGATATTAGCGCCAGGACGATCGATGTGACGTGTTTCGGGATGATTGCCAGCCCCTACAAAAGCAGGGGCCATCCGTGCCCGCCAAATGTTGGGCGATCTCTGTTTTCGCAATCGCACCGGCCAAATTGACGCTGTTATCGCCCATTAAAGAGTTTTTTATTGTGTCGCGGTAAGTTGCTTTTCAGCCGGGCCGATCATGCGCATCGCCATAGACAAGATGTCAAGTGCGAGAATCTGAGGGAGGGATTTGCAAGAGTGCGTCGTGGTATTATGAGCAAAGTATTTTTCATGGCGTTTTGGCAGCGGATAGCGCTGCAGATATCCATGCGGCCATCAGAAGCAGGCACCGCAACAGGGCATAAGGCTGTGAATAGTCTTTGATCTTTCATGTTTGATGGATTTATTTACAGTTGATCAAAATCCTTTTATAACCCACCAGCCGAGGCTCTCCATTGTCGGTTACCCGCAACAGCAAAGACAAACATTTCGTTGCCTTAGAATGTTCGAGTCGAATAAATGCTTTTGCCTCTTACGCTTTGAGGATTGCTGTTTCATCTGTTTCGGGTATTTCAGGGTAAAAAAACCATTCGAAGCTGAGTCCATCATTGTCGGGGTCGAACGATGCCGAAGCATCGAGGACGACGGTTTTTCCATTTTTTGCTTTGATGCGAAGGGGATTTCTATCTTGCGAGCCGTTTACGACTGCCACCGGTGCATGATTGCAATCCTTATAATCGCCGACACACCAGTCCATGCGGGCCGCCCAATCATTCTGGAAATCTTTGCGCCAGCGATAAACGGTCGCGCGGGCTTCGGTTTTCCCATTATAAGTATCGGCGGCATCCCGGTAAACGCACTCCTCGTTTTTGACAAATCGTCCGCCCCAACCGCCCAGTTCAGCTTTTTCGGCAATGTTCAGCCCATTTTCCAGAAAGAAAAACCACGACGGAGTATCGCCTTCTTTCATCGCGGCGTGCGGATTGGGTTCGGTCCAGGTCTTCGTTGGGTAGAGTTTTCCAAGCGGACCGTGATTTTCAAGTACATTTTGCTTCAGCCATTCCATTGAGGTGAGGCTTTCATCGCCGCCCAGATAAATGCCGCGGTAAGCCCCCTCGCGCTTGTCAACCCCTTCGGGCGCTCTGGCCAGAATATAAAAAGGCAACCTGTTTTCAGCATACATTTGGTGGAAGATTTGATCCTGGTCATTGATATCATGCACCCTGATTTTGGCCATAAACCGGTTGTATTCCCTGGCTGAGCGGGTGTTTTTCACCTTCCAGAGTGCCTGGGCCAAATCGGTCTGGCCGCCGAAAATGCAGATATTCAACGGTCGTTTATCCTTTTTGTCAACCCGCTGAATAATCCAGTTCGAGCCTTCGGTGTCGTGGCCTTCGCCGACATGTTCCCATCCTCGTTGCGGGTTTCCCTTTTTCACAACCGAGAACAAGTATTGCGGATCTGGAAAGTTCGCAGCGTGTTTCAGCAAATTGGGATAAACCGCCTGGTACCCTCGGATGATTTCCTCCACCAGATCGGGCCTGACAACCGCCTCCCGCAATTCACCGGGGGTTCCGGAGGCCGAAGTAATAATGCCTTCAATATCGAACTCGTTGCTATATACCATCAGCCGCACCAACGATTGCTGGTCATCGGGGTCGCCGCCGATATCGGTGGTAATCAGTAACCGGGGAACTTGTGCACGAACCGAAAATGAAAGAATAAGCAGAAGTATGATTTGAATTCGTCCCATGTTTTTATTCCTAAATTTCACCCAAAGTAAACAGGTTATATCCATTTCCCGTCTGCTGACGATTGATTTCATAAAACGGATAGGCGTAATAGGGATGCGCCTGTTCCGTATCTATGGCATTTTCATCGACGCAGATTCATATCCAGCCATCGGGCGAGCACGACAAGTTCTGTTCTTGAGGCAATCCGGTGAATTTGCAGGCCATGGCCGACAGGCCGCCGATATTCAAAGTTTTATTGCCCTTGAGCTCGAGCACATCCCCATTTCATTGGCAACATCCCTTTACCAGTTCGTGGATGCCATCGCTGCTCAAGTCAACCTGAATGATAGTGTGCACATGAACCCGGGAATGATTTTTTCGCCCGAAAAAGCCCGATAGGTGAATTCCACAACTTCGGTGCGCCGCTCTGCCTCCGCTGTTCTGATCTTTTTAACGACTTGAACGCCCAGCACAACGGGTTCGCCACCTTCGCCCAAACGGGCAGCCCAACCCGTATTTATATGACCTTCAGCGAAATCGAACTAGATTTTTTCTCCTTTCTGGCTGAACATCATCAGCCTCGGCGACTGGTTTTTTACCGCTTTCGGGTCAGGTGAAAATTGACCGCGAGATGTCGGTGTAGTTCAAAACCGGCTGAATGAAATCGGAGTGCCCCCAATTAGACTCATCCGCACAGGACAATTGCATGGGGGTACTTTTCGCCGATGCTTACCGGCACGGATCGTAACTGCCCTATCGTTTCAAACAATTTCAGTTCCATGACCGGCTTCGGGCCAAAGGGCCGGTCGAATGCAGAAAATGCCGCATAAATCAGCGAGTGAATTGTCTCTTTAGTCAGATCAAAATATTCACTCTTTTTTGGAGTAAATTACATCCCCCCTTGCTCCCTACCCTGGCGGACACTTCCTTCGGTCGCTTCAAAGGGGGAAACGATAGCAAGTCCTCCCGCCAATTGGCGGGGTGATTTAGGGGGATGTTAAGAGGCTCGATTACCGAATATTTTGTGGTTATTTTTAATCTGACTAAGTAGTATTAAATGAGGATGAAATATAAAAATATTTACTAAAAAAGACAAGAGAAAATTTAGGTAAAAGAGCTATTGGGTGATTAGGTGACTTGATAATTTGGAAGAAATAATTTATAAAATTTAATCGAAAACATTCTGGAAAATCCTTTGTATCCGCAAAATAAAGAACTAACTTTAAAATAGCAATCAAGGGAATGAAAATGTCCAATCAAAAAGTTGTTCAATCCGCTTTAATCTTTCTTCTGCTTCTCTCATCAAATGTAATTGCCCAAGATAACTTCATCGACTTTGAATCCCACCAACGGGATCGAGCGAATGCCCGGATCGTCCAGTTCCTGGAGCGAAAATGTTTGATTGGATCATAATTCTTAGAAGATGAGGAGTTTGAAAATAGCATCATTACGAGACCAGGATCTAATGGGTGACGCCAGACAGACAATTTACCGAGCTCTTGTATGTTCAGGAGGAAAGGTCTGCGGATTTTGAGTTTATTGCTGAAAAAAATTTGCTGGACATTCCGACGCTGGAGACGAGTGAGTTGATAGGGTATCGGATGGGAAAATAATTTGATAATGGGATAATATTTTTTTCTAACGGATAGAAATAACCCAACGGATAAAGATTTTTTAGAAAAAATCTGCTGGGTTTATTCATCCGTTGGGCTTACTGCGGCTATTTTTTTGCCCAACTGATAGATGAAGCCAACGGATAAAGATTTTTTAGAAAAAATCTGTTGGGTTCATTCATCCGTTGGGCAAAACAAGAAATCCTTTCAAAGGTTTGCCACCTTTGAAAGGATGCAGATATAAGTCCATTCATCCGTTGGGCTTATTGCGGCTAATTTTTTTTTATCCCCAACTGATAGATGAAGCCAGCGGATAAATTCCCTAAAAAAATCCGTTGGTTTCATTGATCCGTTAGTAAAAACAAGAAGCCCTTTCAAAGGCTTGCAACTTTTGAAAGGGTGCAGATATAATTTTTATTTTGAACCGAGATAACCACCAATAATTCCTAAAAGCGGTTTCAATTTTTTGGTCGCGGGATCGACGTCGACGCCAAAGTTTTCTAATGCGGTTACCCCAAGCAAAAAGAGCGAGCCTTTCGGAGCAAAAATAACAGGGCAGGTGAGGGTTTCATTTAACTCTGCGATATTAAACAATGCCTCACCCAAAAGACGACGATCACGCCGTCCGTCAGCAAAAATTAGTTCTCGGCTATGGAGCGGTTCAATCCCGATTGCCTGCAGCTTATCTTCGGGGACAAAACTATACAAAGCGCCCGTATCGACCCAAAACATCTCTTCAAAAAAAAGCGTCGGATCAGATGGATTGATTATTTTTACAGCGACTTTAAACATGCCCATTGAATTGCTCTTTCCATTTTTTGACTGAGACAACACGACGTTTCAAATTATTAATTTAAATATACAAAAGATACGATAAATTGTCAAGACATTAAATAAACCGAAAAGGGTAATACCTCACTTTCTTCACTTGTTAATGGAATGAAACTCTTCTGAAGGTCCAAAACCTTCGGAAGAATGTTCCCAGATAACCTGTAAATGAGTTTTAACGAAAAGGAGCAAAATTATTTTTTGCCATTAACATCAAAACAAGAGATCAACGCAATGAAACACAAATGTAATTTCATCATCCCCTTGTTGCTGATTCTATTTTTGATGACCCGCAGTATCTTCGCTTAAAAAACTGAGCCTGAGAAAAAAGAGGTGAAACCAGCTTTATTGGTCATCGATTTTCAAAATGATTCGGTCCTGGACTTTTAGATATTATTTTATCAGCTTCCAGAAAATTTAATATCAATTTTCAAATCTCTGAATGCCTGAATCACGACCGATGACTGAATCGGAAGTTTGAGTGATTTGTTGTAAGATACCCAACCTGAACAAGCCAGAATCAAATAGAAGTGTCTGGTCACAAAATCTGATCTCTCACAAAAACAAATTAGGAATCTTTATTTTGCGTTTGTTGCGTTTTTTTATCTAAATATTTTTGCCCTTTGAGCAAGAAATGAACTGTTTAGTATCTCATTCCCAAACGAGTATTTCTGACATCGCACAAATTTTCAGGCGGTTGTGTTGTAAAGCTGAAAGTTATTCATTGCGAATCGTGAAAAGATGCCTAACGAGGTAACTGATTTGTTCCGGTTTGGGGGTAACAAACTGGTAAGTGCCAGTAATTAGCAGAAAAAGAAGTATTAATTTGTTTATGTTCGAAATGGAGTGGTTTGATTTTGGTTTTATTTTTGTAGATTATAAACCCCCTAAATTAGTTAAATTATATCCCACAGCAGTTAGCTTTTGTGCCTTTTGGTAATAGGGGTGTTGATATCTTTTTATTGCTTCTTCAGAGTCTTTTGCATTACGATCTGCCCAAATTTTAACGGTTCCATCAGGATAATATGTAATAATTTGTTCACCTGGTAAATCCAAAATCTTAGACCCCATGGAAAAGTAGGCTCCTTCCCCTAAATTAGCTATTACTGATCCATCAAGGTTATAAACATTTCTGTCAGCTTGTTCTCCGATAGCGCACGCAAACTCGTGATAACCATCGCCATTCAAATCAACAGGTGCAGTATTGTAAGGGCTAAATGGTAATTTGATTCGCTCGCCGATTTCGGCATTGTAAGTAAATACTTTAATGTCTAAGCGGAAAAACCCATTTGGGCCTGCCATTTTGTCTCCCCGACTCATAGTATAAGCAATCGTTTTTACAGAATCGGTGTTTACTTGTGCAGTCCACCCCATATCCATATGTCCAAAGTCAAGGTCTGTCCATAAACGTTTTCCTCTGTCATTAAACATTACTACACGGGGTTTAATCTCCCCTTTATCGCCGCTTTCGCGACAGGTAAACACCGACCATTTTCCTGTTTTACGGTTTAATGTGGGTTGAATAACATCTGAATGTCCATTGTAAACTTTTTTATCTGCGATCCATTGATATGAACCATCTTCTATATTGATGCATCGTTCGCCCCAAAGAAGCTCATCTTTATTGTCGAAATCAATATCAATAACCGGACACATGTGACTACCTCTTGCTCCGGGCTCGCCACGCTTTATTAATAATTGCCATTTATTTTCCATACCTTTTGTCCAACCACGCGATCCCATGTTATCATAAGTTCCTTGTGCCGTAATAAGTACAGGTTGGCCGTCTACATGTCCGCCTATAATAAAATTCCTGAAGGTATGCGAGAGTGTTTCATCCCAATAATAACGCTGCCACGGCCATTCGCCAATTATATCCCCATTTTTTGAATCTAACGCTTGCAAGCGAAGTCCATCGTAGCTTAAAATATGTATTGAGTCGATATTGGTAACGTAATAAATCTCATCGGTTCCATCGTTATCGAGGTCAAAAGGATAAACGGGCATAAACCATACTCCGTTCATCGATGATCGGCCCAACTCTTTTTTCCATAAAAGTTTGCCTTCCAATGAGTAGAGTGCCAACTTAACCGGGTCGGTTCGTGGATAAAACATCTCGATATACGGATCGATTTCTTTGTCTTTTGAATATACAAAGAGTAGGGTTGTTTCAGTTTTAGATATTTGTACAGGGACAGAGCGAACTGTGCCTACTTTTTGGCCGAGATTAAACTCTATTACGCATTCCAGCCTGATATTTTCTTGTGCATACAATGCAATATTTGTCTGTATTAACAGAAAAACAATTAAGTATTTTTTCAAAAAATAGTAATGACTTCTCATAATTTTTATTGTTATAATTATTAGCTTTAAATACCTTTCTTTCCTTTATATTCCTCAACACTTGTTTCGGTAGGGTCTACATGTCCATTTTCAATTAGTATAATCTGCAATGCCTGCTAACGGTTGGCTATAAGTGTCGTTTGGCATTTCGAAGAACTTCTGTTTCAAATTGGCAATCAATTCATTGGTCGCACTACTTTACATGTACGTAATCCCCGCCCAATTGCATTTATAGTGTGTGATGGCTATGCAGCTTTTTATTACTCTCTATTATCGTGTCAAGTCCATCGATCAGCTTATCTAAAAGGGAATAGGAATTTTGATTTGTTCAAAAAGAAATCGAGGACGTCATTCTCTGTCCTCTGGCTATTTTCCATTTTCAGAGCGCCATGCCATATCCAGCATCATCATAGCGTCTGACCTGCCGAAAAATTAGCCAAATTAAACCTGAAAATCAAGCACAATTTCAAAAATTCAAAAAACAGCATGTAACCAGGCGATATCGCTGCCGAACCAGGCAGCAATCCAGTCATGGAAGCACTATTTATATGCAGACGCGGTCAAAGTAGCCATAGTCGTAATAAGGCTCTTGTTCTGCAACTTTGCTTTTCACTGGCGCTGGCCGCGATTCCGCTGTTTTCCACAATCCACAGTGCCACAGTATCTTTTCAACCACTTCTGGTTGACATTTATCGATAAAACTGATGATCTGCATCGCTCCGCCACAAGCTGGACAACGCAATGGATCTACCTCGTACACCTTTATGATCAATGCCGCCCAGCTCAGGCGACGGTTCTTCAGAAAGCTATTGCCGTCCTCTAGCCCTATGTCCTGCTTTCCTTCCGCCGCAACTTTTTTCTTTTTAAGGTCTCTCCGTTTCTTATTACTTGAACTCGCGTATGAATAACTTTTATTATTTTCCTCAAATATTATTATTTATCTTTCACATAGTAATACATAGAGTAGCAGACGAGGCTTCTTTTGGTGATGCAAATGAGCATTGCACTCTCATTATTAAGAAGCACAGTCCGAGAATTGATACTTTCTTCATGAGGTATTTTCTCCTATTTTATTTCTTGATACCCATTATAGCCAACGGCTTGCGCTTCACCTGCGCCGCGAAGCGCAGCGGCGTCAGATGCAAGCGCGTGTTGGGCGGCGATTGGCGTTCATCATGGTCGGCGATACAGCAATAGCAAACTGATGATGACAACAATCGTTATCGCATTTACTATAACACTGCCTTCTAAGCTGAATGTGCCCCCCGTAAAAAAAGGCGGGCCATTCAGCTTCAAAAATTGTCAGTTCACGCGAAATGGATTTTGACCGCTAATCGATAAGCCTAAAAGTGGGCCAAGCGCAAAGTTCCACGAGAAGTGAATTGAAATTGGAAACCACAAATTTCCACTCACAGCATAGGCAATTCCAAAGAGAATACCCGCGCCAAACACATTCACGGCAGCTAACCACGAGTTTTTGATTGTTTCCACATGAAATCCAGCAAAGAGCAGGGAGGATATGACGACAACTGCTATAACCCCGAAATGCGTTTGAATTGTTTGAAAATTGTGATTTCCTAATAGGGCTAACGCCGGTGTTAAGCGGCGGCTAGTAACCTTTGCCTTAACGCTAAAATATCTAAACCGTCCGCTGCAACATATTGGTTATGCTGCTGGTGCTTTCACTGAGCCCTTTATAAAGCAACAAGTCTAAAAATTTCGTTGTTCGCATTTACACCGAAGACAGTTCCATCTGATGCAACTGAAACATGCTTCAGTCCTCCCTGGATCTGTTGCCATTCATTTTCACCCGTGTATCTGAAGATTTGGTCACTTGCATTCACGCCCCAAATAAGCCCCGCCGATCCGACCGAAATTTGCTTAAGAGCACCAGAAATTTTTCGCCATGTAGCCATAGTATTTTCCTCCTATTTTATTCTTAAAATTTAGCTGGTAATTTTTTTTCAATATGAGGTTATCCACCAGCCACAAGAAGACCTCACCCTTTTCTTCTGCATTTTAAATAATCTTATCGTAATCATTTTCTTTCCAACTTTCAAGCAAGATGTTGCTTAACAAGTAATTAACTCGGTCTCCATAACGCTAATGTTAAGGCGCTGGAAACTGCGGAGCACCTAAATGTTATGCTCTAAACAATATTGATGCGGGCATTCCAAAATTTGAATTCAAACAGCGCGTTTGCAGTCACCTTGAACATTTTGTTATATGTTTTTTCAGTATTTTTCAACACTAGTTTAGTTTTTTCACAAGTGTAAATTAATGAAAGGTAACATTCTTAATCCTTTTGGATTATTTTCGGCATAATTCATTAATCCAAACTGAACAC
>CAZYNP010000106.1:0-15548 GCA_964647995.1 uncultured Cytophagia bacterium | reverse complement strand
CAACTCTCTCCGGTTCAAATTGCTCAACTGCAGCAGAAAGATGATTTGGAACTGGTGGCGCCCATTACCCAACAGCGAGCGGACGATAACCGCAGTTTCAGCAAGTCCCTCAAACTGCCAGGAAATAGTGTAGCCCTGCTGGTGTTAACCAGACGGAACGATCAGGTGCCGCCCCTGTCGCCGCAAGAATTTCGTGGCCTGGCTGTCGATTATCATACGGTAAGACTGCAATGGCAAGCACCGGCGCTGGCAGGCGATGGCGATCTGGCAACCGCCTATTGCCTCTACCGCGGGGATTCGCTCATTGCCCAATCCGATGCCACAGGTTATGAGGATACGCAATTGGCCGATGACACCACCTATCGCTATGCTGTCTATGCTATCGATGATCAGGGAAATCGCAGCGAACAGCCTGCGGTTATCTCGGTGCGCACGCCACGCGATAATGAAGCGCCCAAATTGGTTGCTATGAATATTTTGAATCTGGTGAACATAGAGCTGGATTTCAGCGAACCGTTAACCGCTCGGACTGCGCTGGAAGTGGGCAACTATCGCGTTGACAATGGGATTCAGATCAAGTCAGTGGAATTGAAGGATGGCGGGAAGCGAGTGCAGTTGACCACCTCGCCGCATCAGAAAGAACTGGTCTACCACCTGCAGATCGCTCACTTGTCGGATCAAGCGAATTTGCCGAATACGGTGACCAATCTGGTTGTCCCATATAAATTTGAATTGAAATTTCAGGATGAGTTCGATTTTGATTCGGTGGCTGGATATAGCTGTCAGCATATCTGGCAGGATGGCGGGCAGGGACGGATCTATGTGGATGCCGCCAAAAAGGCGCTGGCAGTGACCACGGGCGATGATGTGGGGGAAAGTGTGGCGCATGATGTTCCCGAAGCCAGTAGCGGAGTATTTGAGATGGATTTCCTGCCGCTGGCGTTCTATCCTACCGGAGGCAAAATCCTATTGCGGTTAAAACAGAGCGCTGCCACCTATTATGAAATTGCCAATACCTGTGGCTATGGCCCTGGCTACGTGAAGAAAGTATTGCAGAACGCGACGGTAGATAGCTCTTCCTTGATTTCGGAATATCAGCAGCGGGTGCGATATCGATTGAGGGTCGATTTCTCGCCTGAAATGATCTCTGTTGCTGGTTTCTCCACGACGGAGAAGATCGATCGCGACCGATATCCGATCCAGGTGCGCAATTTTGAAATTCAATTGCTGCAGCAGGATGCGTTTCTGGATGGTATTTTTTATCATGGCCGGTAGTTGATTCAGCCTGCCAGGTGGTGCGAATGGATTTGTATCATTTGTGGAATCACTGCTGTCCAAAATAAAAATTGCTAAATTCGCTCCTGGTAAAATAGACTGTTGAAAGCAAATTTATGCGTGGTATAATTGCTGCCGGTACGCCAGTTGGCCATGGGCGTCAACCTTAGGTGATAATGCCACCAAGGCACAACGACGCGAAGCATTTATCTTACGAAACGAAGCTATGGCACCAGAATTTTATGACGACGGAGTGCTTTTTAGACATGCTTTCTAAAATGCAATCTGATTTCCTGGTGTGTTCGAGTCGCTGTGGCATTATCAATATTTAATTTGAAGCCAATAGCCAGTTGGTGGCTTTTATTTTGCTGACCCAAATGCTCGATGAGAAATCCTGTTTTGGATCAGAGTGCTTTGCAATTAGGCAATAAGGTTTCTGCGATTACGGATTTTTAGATGTTGCTAAGGTTTTCATCAGCCGGACCTACGAGAGAAATTCAGCAAAACTGATTAGCCTTAGTAACCAACTGAATCCACTAACGATTATACCTTATTCGCTGCTGGTTGTATCTTGCTGTCTAAAATGCCAAACGAGCAATTTGATATTAGACAAGAGTTGGTGGAATATGAACCAAGAATTAATAGTGATGGCCGGTATCGAAGGGGCAACCATCTGAAGGTGCCATCATAATTTGATAACTATTTTTAGTCAATGGAATGATATGAACAAGCAAAAGGCGGGGGTTATGAACAAGAGTCTATCGATATTTTTCCCGGTTTATAATGATTGGGGGACCATCGGCAGTTTGGTGGCCCAGGCGATTGCCACGGCAGAGAAATTGACCGATGATTATGAGATCATACTGGTCAATGATGGCAGTAAACCAGCCACGGTGGAGATTTTGAATTTTCTTGAACAGCATTTCGATAAAGTCCGGGTAATTCATCATGAGAAAAATCGTGGCTATGGCGGGGCATTAAAAACCGGCATCTATTCGGCCAAAAAGGAGCTGATTTTTTACACCGATGGTGACGCCCAATATGACGTAACGGAGATGACGCGATTGTTTGAAAAAATGAATGGCCAGGTGGATGTGGTCAATGGCTGGAAATTGAAGCGCTCCGATCCATTCTATCGCGTCTGGATTGGCAAAATGTACCACTATTTTACCAAATGGCTATTTGGTTTTAAGATCAGGGATGTCGACTGCGATTTTCGTTTGATGAAGCGCGAAATTTTCGATCATATCCAGCTCGAGTCTGATAGTGGTCTGATCTGCGTGGAGATGATCAAAAAAATTACTGACGCCGGCTATCGCTTTGCGGAAGTGCCGGTGACCCATCATTTTCGACCCAGCGGGAAATCCCAATTTTTCAATTTTCGGCGCGTGTTCAAAGTGGGGACCGATATGATCAAGCTGTGGTGGCGAATCCAGGTCAAAAAACAATATGCCGTTGCGCCCAGACCGCGCCAGGCGACGGCAAGTGAACCCGTAACCAATTGATGGAAAGAATGATGATCGCATTTTCTGAGGTAAAGACCCAGTACGAAACTATTAAGCAAGAGATTCACGAGGCTTTTGACCAGGTGTTTGAAGCGAGCTGGTTTGTGCTGGGCAAAAATGTCGAACAGTTCGAGCATGAATTTGCTGCCTATTGTGGCGCAAAATATGGCATCGGTGTCGGCTCGGGCACAGAAGCGCTCCATCTGGCGCTGCTGGCGGCTGGCGTTCAGCCGGGCGATGAGGTGATTACCGTGGCCAATACCGCTGTGCCGACGGTTTCGGCGATTTCCTTTGCCCAGGCCACACCCGTTTTCGTGGACATTGATCCGGATAGCTTTACCATGAACCCCGATCAGCTCGAAGCCAAAATAACGTCGAAAACCCGCGCCATTTTGCCGGTTCACCTCTATGGTCAGGCGGCAGATATGGATCCGATTCTGGAGATCAGCCGACGTCATCATCTGCCGGTGATCGAGGATGCCTGTCAGGCGCATGGCGCCCAGTACAAGGGACAAAAAGTTGGCGCATTGGGTGACCTGGGTTGCTTTAGCTTCTATCCCAGCAAAAATCTTGGCGCGTATGGCGACGGCGGTTTTGTCACCACCAATGATCCCACCCTGGCAGAAAAGGTGTGGCTGTTGCGCAATTATGGCCAGCGCAAGCGTTACTATCATGACATCAAGGGCTTCAACAGCCGTTTGGATGAGCTGCAGGCCGCATTTTTAAGAAAGAAACTCCGTTATCTCGATCAATGGAACGAACGGCGCCGACAGTTGGCGCACATCTACGATGACGCGCTGGGCAGTGCGGTGGTCAAGCCGAAGGAAAAGGAATATGCCTACCACATCTATCATTTATATGTGATTCGTTGCCAGGAGCGGCAGCAACTGCAAGATTTTCTGTTCCAACAGGGAATTCAGACTCTGATCCATTATCCAGTGCCAGTGCATCTGCAGCCGGCATATCAGGATTTGAACCTGCCCGCTGGCTCATTGCCAATTACCGAAAAATTTGCCACGGAGATTCTGTCGCTGCCCATGTACCCGGAGCTGAAAGATGAGGAAGTGCGGCTGGTGGTGTCGAAGATCAACGAATTTTATGCACGGGGTGGGGTTGAGTGATGACGGATTTGCTTTTGACCAATCATGAAAATTGGCTGTGGCGGGGATTGAAACGAATCGACGGCTATTTGTTATTGGTCATTTTGATTTCGTGCTATATTCCGCTCATCGGCGTGAACCTATATTTCCGCCATGACGATGCCGGGACCTTGCTCTGGGCCATGGAATTCAAGCGAAGCTTCCTGCTGGCATTCGATCCTCGTCCCTGGTTCGATGAGTACAATAAATACAATGGCGTGGGTGGCTATTATCGACCGTTTGAATCGCTCTATATCATGCTGTTGATCAGGCTGTTTGGGCCACAGCCGTTTTATTTCCAATTGATCAACGGTATCATGATCATCACCACGCTGGTTTTTATCTACAAAATTGCCGTGCTGCTCAGCAATCGTCTCGCTGGCTTAATGAGCATCCTTATCTTTCATGCAGCCTTTCAATCGTTGCAATATGGGCTGTTTCATGTGGTGGTTCCGTTGGGATTCTTTTTTGAAATAATCACGTTCTATCTGTTTTTAAAAGGACTCACCCATAACCGGTTGCGCACGATTCTGTGGGGCTTTCTTTTGCTTATCCCGGCCACCAATCGGCAGACTACTGGCCTGATTCTGGTGGCGATGGTGCTGGTTTATTTTATTTTTCATTGGCGCACTTCAACATTCACCATCCGCCAGCGGCTACTGATCCTGTTCCTGGCGGCTCTTCCCAACGCAGTCATTTTCTTCAGCGGTCATTCGAGCAATGCCACGGTGTTGAATGAGCATCTTAGCAAGAATGGATTCTTCGCCTTCATTTTCGAGCGGCTGGATTTTTATAGTGATATTCTCACTCGCGGTCTAACGGGCGCGGTGCTGCTTACGGTATTTAGCCTCTTTGGATTTAGCCAGCTTTTGCAATCCAAACCGTTGGCGGGGCTCAATCAAAAGCTGATCTATGCCAGTATACTGCCGGCCAGCCTGTTGCTTGGCGCGGGATTGATCAAATTTCAAGCATTGGGAAAATTCTTTTTATTGATGATGTTGATTGTAACATTCATCTCGCGGAAGCAATTAAGACCCATTGTCATCTGGGCGGTGGCTTCGGTCGGTTTATTTTCCATCATCTTTTTTTATCATGATGCCTACCTGCTGGAGGCGGCGATGGCGTTTGCCATAATTGGCGGAATTCTTTTGTTTGAATATCTGTCATCGCTGCAACAAAAGCTCTCGATTGCGGTGCGGCCACAACTGACGCGGCTGGCGGCTGTGGCCAGTCCGGCGCTGATCGTTGCATTGGGATTCCTGGTCTGGCGGGTGCCCTCGCTACCGCTGATCGGTAATAAAGTAGCGGCCGTCAAGATTTTGATCGAGACTAATCAGAATTTTAAAGAGATGTTCGAATATTTAGCACGCGAGCTGCCACCGAATGCGCGCGTCTTCCAACTATCGGACGAGTTTATGGGCCTCTCACCGCAACAGCGGCGCTTTTTGCCGCTCCGAGAGCGGGCGGAAAATGTGAAGGTGATCGATATCATGGATTCCAATGTCATGATCAAAGTGCTGAGCCGATACGATATCCAATTCAAGCATGCCGAGGGGTTGACGTTGGGGATTCCCGATAATTGTGTGTTTATTGTTCATAATCGAAAAGAACAGCAGCGAGCCCAGCAGATCTTCGAGCTTGAGCCGATCAAAGAATTCCGGCGTGAAAATACGGTGGCTGCGGTTTACCGGGTGCTGGCAATGAAGGAGAACCCATTTCGAATTGATTAATCAAGGAAAATGGGGGATAGAGACGCTTCTCGTTTCATCAAAGCCGATGATTTGATTTCGGCGCAACGCATATTTTAGCCTGCCCTTGCGTCCGCGCGGCAGTTCCCGACCGGGCATTGGGCTGGCTGTTCCCTCCAATCTGGCCGGAGTCGATGACTTTTGGTTGACAACCAGGACGACTACGGTGGGCATGCTCCGGCCATTATACCACGTTGTTACCACCGACCATCACCATTTACTGCGGCGGCAATGGTTACATCCTTCCGATCTTTCAATTTTGCTGACAGAAGATTGGACATTGTTTCGATTTAATACAATTTTGTATTTCGCTCTTGGCGAACCGATCGGTTAACTTATTAAATTTATAAGCTTGCTGGCACGATAGTAGCGGATGCATTTTGGTATAATATTTGTATGTTTCAATTAGCAAGCAGTTGATATTGAAATCTGAATTGATATTAACCAATCCCTAACTCTCAGACTGGTAAAGTTCCATGCTTTGCCTTTTGTTATCTTTAAACCAGGAGGTTTCACATGAATCAGCCCGGCAACTTCGGCTCAAAGGTTATGGTGGCAGGCATTATTGTGTTGTTCATAATATTCACCTCGGCGTTTTCATGGGGGGCGACGTATAAAATCATGCCCCTGGGAGACTCGATCACCAAAGGCGTGGTCGGTTCCTCCTCCCCTGGCGGCTATCGTGATGATCTTCAGACTTTATTATCCGATGAATATGTGGATTATGATTTCGTCGGCAGTCAGGCCGATGGCTCTGGTTTTGACCCCCATCATGAAGGCTACGCCGCGGCATCTGTCGACTATATTGATCAAAATGTGACCACCTGGGTCTCCAACGCGCGGCCACATTTTGTGCTACTGATGATCGGGACCAATGACCTGGGAGTCCTGGATGTCGAAACTATCGGCAATAAGATCAATAGCATTTGTGACAAGATCTATAATGTCGATAATACCACAACGATTTTTCTCTCCAGCATCTTACCTCGCAGTGATAGCGCCAGCAAGGATAGCGCTGCGACCCAGGTTAATCGACGAATCAAACGGATTGTGGTGGACAAGTTGGCCGCGGGCATGAATATTTATTATGTCGGCAATGGGGAACTTTTTAAAACCAATCCCAACTGGGCTACTGATTACATGACCGATGGCATCCATCCCAATGATACCGGATATAATCAAATGGCGCAGTTGTATTGGAGCGCGATTATGAATATCATTAAAAAAGACGCGGCCATCGTCATTGATAATTTTAATCGTTCGGGAATCGGTATCGGCTGGGAGGCAGATCCGGCATTTGCATTAGAAACCGTTGCTCCAGCACAACGTGAATTGAAAAATACTTCCACGGAAAGCCGCTGGAATATGATGGCCGTGTATAAGGCGGTCACCAATCCGGGCCAGGTCTCCATTCGTTGGGGCCAGAACGCCAGCCCGGATGGGATTGAAAATGGTGGTTTGGCCTTGAAATTGAACCGCGCCTCCACAAATGCCAACGGCTACCTGTTGCGGGTGATGAAAGACGGGACACTGAATCTGTGGACGATCGTCAACGGCGCGCCAGGGGATGATATCGCCAGCGCGAACGGCACGCAGCCAGGTCCGGGACAGGTTTTTAAAGTGGTCCTCTCCTCCGATGCGGTGGCACACCATTTTCATTGTTACATCGATGATAATTATATCGGCACAGTTTCCGATTTTGAAAAACGACGCGGCAATGAAGCGGAACTCTATGCCGGCGTGATGCTTCGAGGTAGCCTGGATGGTTCGACCACTCTGGATAACAATATTGATGATTTCAATCTGCATATTGTGGGCGACATTACGCCACCCGCAAAAGTCAGCAACCTGGCGGTGGCCTCCACTTCCGGCTCCAGCGTCACCCTGACCTGGAAAGCCCCCGGGGATGATAGCCTCACCGATCGTGCTTCCTATTACGACATTCGTTATTCATTGACCGCTATCACCAACGACAACTGGAAGAATGCAACCAAAGTTACCAATGCGGATCGTCCGCAAGCTCCCGGGGCTACTGAAAGTTTTCCAGTGATGGGTTTGGAAGGCAACAAGAAATACTATTTCGCGCTGAAAACCGCTGATGAAGAAAACAACTGGTCGTTGCTATCCAATGTGGTCAGTGCAACTACCAGCGGTGGGACTTCGTTGCAAAAGTCCGATGATTTTAATGATCCCAGCACCTTAACCACACTCTGGAGCGCTAATCCGGTTTATAGCATCGCTGGCGGGGAACTGGCCAATACGTCCACCGCCAATACCTGGGGACATCTGGCGGTTTTTAAAGCCAACGTCAGTCCAATCAGTGCTTCGCTCACCTGGTCGGCGACAGCTACCAGCGATGGCATCGATAAGGGTGGCCTGGCCCTCCTGCTGGATGCAAACAACTATGCAGTGGCCAACGGCTATCTGGCCTGGATTCGGACGCAAATTGGTGAGGACCCCGTGCTCTATCTGTTCACTCTCAAGGCCGGAGCCCCGGACGTGTTCCTGGGTACTTACAAAGCAACGGGTGCGAAGCTGCCGGGTCCTGGCGACATCTTTAAGGTCGGCGTAACCACTGATGCCAGCGGTCATCATTTTGATTATTATGTCAACGAAAAGTTCTATGGCCGGTTGGATGATCCCGCCAAGACCTACAGCAGCAGTGGCGATTATTACATGGGTATCGAGCTGCATGGCAATCTTGCCAATAATGTGGATCGCTTTGTAACCTACAATACCATTGGTGCGCCGGATAAGATCGAAAAAGTGAAACCGCTGGGCACGCCGACAGGAATCGTGGGCAAGCCGCTGGCGGATTCGCTAATCGTCCGGGTGACCGATAAAAGCGGTAATCCCATCGCCGGTTTGACTGTTGATTTCACCATCACTCAGGGCGGCGGCAAACTGGACATTACATCTCAGGACAATTACGTTCGCACGGAAATGGAAAATGCCAATCCCCTGGAAAGCCCGATGGAGCTTGGCGCCGATCCTGGCGCATCCAATGGCCAGTTTGTTCTGGTCAACGGGGGCAGTCCCGGCGAAGGCAAAGCAGAGTGCAGTTTTTATGTCAAAGAAGCCGGAAATTATGTGGTCTGGTTTCGAATGTGGGTGCCCAATGACAGCTACCTCTCGCTGTTTGTCCAGGTGGATGGAAAACCGGCGATTTCTACCAATCCGCCCACTTCCAACGGTGTCTGGGACTTCCGCACGTTGGAGTATGGCAACTGGGAATGGAAGGTAGTTACCGATCGCGCCAAGAGTGGCGATATTGCCACCTTCAATTTAACCAAAGGCATTCATAAAATTACCGTTACTCAACGAGTGGCCACCGGCGTGAGGCTCGATAAGGTATTGCTGTCGAACAATATGAGCTATATTCCGTCGGGGTTGGAAAATGTACCGCAGTACGTCACCAATACCCTGGGACAGGCCCGCGCCCAATACACGCTGGGCACAGTGGCCGGAGTGAATAAAGTCGAAGCCATGGTTCCGGGCTATACCCTCAATGGTTCCCCGGTTGTCTTCACCATCAACGGCAATGCCGACGTGCCGGTGAGCATGGTGGCATCCACCGCTACCACCCAGACCGGTGTCGGGGGACAGAAATTGGCCCAGCCGTTCGAAGTCGCCTTGAAAGATAAATACAACAATCCGGCTGGAAATTATGAGATCACCTTCACGGTTACCGAAGGGGATGGTTTTCTGTTGAACGGCCAGACCGTACACAAAGTGAACTCGGATGCGACCACCGGCAAGGCGCAGACCTACCTGACCTTGGGCACAGAAAGTGCCAATAACAAAGTGGTCGCCAGCTATTCCACCCTGCCCACGGTGACGTTTACGGCCACTGCCACCTCTGGCGTAGCCAAAGCCATGAATTATGATAGTGGCAATTCGCAAAGCGCACCCGTGGGCACCACCCTGCCCAATCCGTTTAAGGTAAAAGTGGTGGATGCGGCGGGCAACGCCGTCATCAATCACAATGTGACGTTCCAGATTACCGCGGGCAATGGCAGTTTATTGCCGGTTGCCGCCGGCCTTGGGTCGGAAAGTCTGATCGATCCGGCTGAATCGCCGGCCGTGATGAGCAATGCCCCGTCGCTGACCGTTTTAACCAATGCCAGCGGTATTGCTGCGGCGAAATTGGCCTTAGGTACCCAGGCGGGGATCAACACGGTGGAGGCCCGCAGCAACACCGGGGGCGCGGCCTTGACACCCATCGTTTTTAATGCGGAGGGCGTCGCTGACAAGCCAGATACGTTGATTGAGGTCAGTGGCAACAATCAAACAGGTGCTGCGGGCATGAAATTGGGCAATCCGTTTGTGGTACGAGTGGCGGATAAATACAATAACCCGGTGAGTGGTCATAAAGTACAATTTTCAGTGTCGGCCGGCGATGGCTTTTTGGACGGCACCAGTGATCGCTCCAGGGCGGTGCTCAGTGACTTGCAGGGCAAAGCCCAGGTATATCTCACGTTAGGAACGGTTTCTGGTGTGGCGAACAAAGTGACTGCGGAATCTTATCTGGGTGAGGAGCTATTCAAAAATCCCGGTTTCGAGGTGTTGGGCACTGGCGGCGATGATGTGTTTGCGGAATGGACCGAAGAAAAGCATGGGGCATCAACCGTAAGCGATGAAACCTCGCAAAAACACAGTGGCTCCCATGCCTGCAAAATCAACGTCGTGGAGGGCACCGATTATCACACCACGATTATTCAGGATGTTACCCTAAATGTGAATCAGGAGTATCAACTGTCCTGGTGGGGTAAAATTGTCGGTGCCACCCAGATCGCCTATTTCATCAAAAACACCGAAACCAAACGCTGGTGGAATGGCACGACCAAACAGTGGGTGACCGACTATACGTCCAACAAAGTGACCATGACGGCCGATTACGCCAAATATACGGTGACGTTCCAGCGAGAAAATACGGGCACCGCCTATCAGATTCATATCAGGCCCATTGTCAATGCCAATCATACCATTTACCTGGATGATTTTTCGTTGTCCATCAATAGCGGAACCGGAGGTCCGGTCAAATTGGGTGGCTCACCCATCGTCTTTAGTGCGATGGCGGGTACGGTGACCACGATTCAAGCCAAGAGCCAATTGACACACAATGGTTCTGCTGGCTTACCGCTGGACGATTCGCTCCAGGTGTACATCAAAGATAATTACGGTAACCCTGTGGGCGGCTACCCGGTGACCTTTTCCTCCACCGAGGGTGACAATCCTGGTACTTTCAATGGTTACAAGCTAAAAGAGATCCAGGTGACCACCGACGGTAAAGGGATTGCGCGAGTGGCCTTTGTTTGCGGAAGTAAACCCGGCGTTGTTTCTCGCGCCAAAGCCATTGCCACCGGGCTTACCGGTTCACCGATCACATTTACCGCCAATGTAGCGGAACTGGTGGAAATGCAATATGTGGATGGCAATAATCAAACTGGCAAAGTCGGTTCGGCGCTGGCAAATCCTTTTAAAGTGAAAGTGATCGACCAGCGTGGCAAGTCTGTTCCCAATCAGGATGTTACGTTCCAGGTCATCAAAGGCGGTGGCAATTTAGCGGGCAGCCAATCGGTGACTGTGAAAACCGATACCCTGGCTAAAGTGGCGGCGGTGACCCTATCCCTCGGGCCTGCGCCGGGCGATACGAACAACGTGGTAGATGCCAGTGCACTTTACAAGGGCAAGGCGTTAAAAGGATCGCCGTATCGCTTCCGCGCCTCAGCCTCGATTGGCGAAGTCAATGAGTTGGTGCTGGTTAGCGGTAATTATCAACGCACCGTGGTTGGCAGCCCCCTGGATCCCTTCATTGTGAAGGTGGTGGACGCCTTTGGCAATCCGTACGCCGATCATCCAGTGACGTTCACGGTCAAAACGGGCGGCGGTTATCTGGATAACAATACCGCGCTCAAAAACGTCACCAAAAAGACCGATGCCAACGGCAAAGCGCAGGTGATTCTCACCGTTGGTAACGTTTCTGGCGAAAATAATAACTCAGTGGAAGTGGTTTCCTACAAGCCAGGGACGCAAACTCACCTGGTGAATTCGCCCATGACCTTTTTTGCTTCGGCCACGGCCAACAAGGCTTACAATCTGGTGCTGGTGAGTGGGAACAACCAGCCACGCAGTCCGGTGCGTCAGGCATTGGCGCAGCCGTTTGTGGTGAAAGTGACCGATAAGGATAACAATCCCGTCCCCGGCCATCCGGTGCAATGGCAGGTGGTTCAAGGTAACGGCACATTTGACGGATTGACCGATTCGATCAAAACTGTGAATACCGGTGATAACGGACTGGCTCAGGTATTTTATTACCCTGGTCCCATTGCCGGTCTGCAGAATGTCGTTCGTGCCCGTTCCTGGAATCAGGTGGAATTGAACGGTTCCCCCAAAACCTTTGTGGTGGATACCAAAGCAGGTGCTGTGAGTGCCACTCGCTCCGTGGTTTCCGCCACCAGTCCGGTGCCGGCAGATGCCAATACCAAATCGACCATCACGGTTACACTGATGGATGAAGCTGGCAACAAGATTCCGGAGAAGGTGCTGTCGATCCTTAGTGTTACAGGCAATGACAATCGGATCACCAACTTCCTCTATCCGACCGACACCAACGGCCAGGCGGTGGCCTATCTGGCCTCCAGCAAGGCCGAGACCAAAGTTATTACCATTCGCGATGTGACCGATGGTATCAATTTAGTCGACACAGCGCAGGTACGCTTTACGCCATTGGAGCCGCACCACATTTCCTATGTATCCGGGACCGATCAGAGCAGCAACTTTGGCACTGCGGTGAAAGATCCCATTGTCGCCCGAGTGTTTGATGTGAATGGCAATCCGATTTCTGACTATCCGGTTTATTTTGAGGCCTACGAGGGCGGCGGCTATATCTGGGAACACCGATCGGGCAACAAGCCGATTTTCACTGATAAAAGCGGGAATGCGTATGGCCACTGGATTTTAGGCCCAACGGCTGAAGTCAATCGGGCACGAGCCATCGCCGAGGGTCTGTCCGGCTCGGGTAGCGTACGTTATATTGCTACCGGTCATGCCGGTACCGCCGTCGCTATTCAAAAAATCGGTGTCGATGCCCAGATCGATACGGCTGGTTTGCCATTGGAAAAGCCGTTGACCGTGAAGGTGGTCGACAAAAATGGCGATCCGATTTTCGACTATCCGGTGCAGTTCAAAGTCACCTTTGGTGGCGGCAATTTTAACGGCGAATCCGAAATCACGGTTCGTACCAATCCATTTGGGGAAGCCAGTCAGGTATTCACGCTGGGCCGAACTGCCGGTGCCAATGTGGTGTCGGTGGTGGCGTCGGGCTTGACGGGTTCGCCCATTGGTTTTACTGCTCAGGGTGTGTCGGGCAAGGCGGCGAAGGTGGTGAAATGGGCTGGCGAAGGCAAAGCCGGTCCGGTCGGCGGACAGATTTCCGGCATTCAGGTTAAGGTAACCGATATCTTCGATAACGCGGTTGCCGGCTATGTGGTAAACTTTGCGGTGAATCAGGGAGCAGCGACCATTGTGGGATCGGGGTCAGTGGCGTCGTCAGCCAATGGCATTGCCTCGGTGAGTGTGAATGTTGGTAATGCAGTGGGCATGATTGAACTCATGGTGGCTGCACCGGGATTGATCGGCGATGGTTTAAAAATCCGATTGCAGGCCGTTGCTGCAACTGCGGTGGCCATGCAGATTTATCATGGCAACGATCAGCAGGGTACCATTGAACGAGAACTGGTGTATCCGCTGTCGGTGGTGGTCCTGGATCAATATGGAAATCCCGCCGGGGGGCAGAATGTGCCGGTATCATTTGTCGTTACCCAGGGCAATGGCATTATGCTGGATGGACCAACGGTATATGCCAATGAAAGAGGCATTGCCTCGGCGCGACTGCAACTGGGAAATCTCACCGGCACCAGTTATAAAGTCTGGGCGATAAATAACGCATTGACCGGCTCGCCACTGGAATTCAAGGCCACGGGCGTGACCAATAAATTTCCGCTATTTTCGCCCATTGACGGAGCTACCATCCGCGAAAATCAAAATCTAAGCTTCACGGTGAGTGCCACCGATGCCGATGGCGATCCGGTAAAATATGGCATTCGGAATTTGCCATCAGGCGCATTATTCGATTCGTTGGGGACCAAGCAGTTTAGTTGGACGCCGAACTACTTCCAGGCCGGCGAATATGAAATCCACTTTATTGCGAAAGATAATAAGGGTGGTTTCGATGATGAGACGGTCGCCATCAAGGTCGAAAACGTCAATCGCATGCCGCAGATTACTTATTATGAACCGGTGGCGCACGACCTGGTCGGGCATAAAAATATCGGCGAGATGTTTCGGTTCGTGGTACAGGTGGCCGACCCGGATAACGATGAGCTCACCTTCGAGTGGTACGACCAGGGGGTGTTGGTCTCCTCGAAGAACTATTATGATCTTTATGTGGCCAATGAGCGAGTGGGTGGCCACAACATTGTGGTCAAGATTTCCGATGGCCACGACACAGTGCAGCGCGATTGGTCGCTATACATCAAAACACCGGTGGAACTGGCCAGCTTCTCGGGACGGCTGCTGGATCGACAGCGGATCGAACTGGAATGGCAAACGACCACCGAGGTGGCTCATGCGGGATTCAATGTTCTGCGACGTTCGATGGCCGAAAAATCGTTTGTGCGTTTGAACGAGCAATTGCTTCCGGCGAACGGCACCAAGCAATATCGCTTTGTCGACCGCAACGTGCAGGCGGGTGAAACCTATGTTTACAAGTTGGAGGATGTCTCCATCACGGGCGAAACCACGCAGCACGAGCCCATAACTGTCACTGTGGCGATGCCGGATAAGTATTGCCTGTATCAGAATTATCCGAATCCTTTCAATCCCAAAACGCAAATTGATTTTCAGCTCCCATCCCGGAGCCGGGTGACCATCCATATTTATAATGTCCTGGGGCAGGTGGTGAAGACGCTGGTCGACGAAGTCAAGGAAGCTGGCTATCATTCTATCGTATGGAATGGACTGGATAATTCCGGAGTGGCCGTGGCCTCTGGTGTTTATTACTATCAAATGGTTGCCGGCTCTTATGTCGAAGTGAAGAAAATGGCGCTGGTGCGATAGCTAAATTCGCTCGCTGCTAATTCGGTCGCTTCGACTGCTGGCAGTGGTTCATTTTTACCCGGTTCTCTTTCCTCCGGTCTATTTTGCCAAAAATGGGCCGGAGGATTTCGTTTAAGTTGCAGGTTCTGGTGCCAGCCAGACTAAGACCCCAGGCCGTCACCATGGAATTATGGGTATAGTTAGCCGCGGTTTGATGTTTGGTGGTATTTGATTGATTCTATAGCTGAATTCACTGCTGTCCAAAGTAATTTAAATTGGTAAATTGGCTTCTTGTAAAATCGGCCGTTGAAAGCAAATTTATTCGTTCTTCAAAATGAGGTTCTATTGCCACCGGTTCGGCAGTTGGCTATAAGCGTCAACCTAAGCATTTTTTTAACGCAAAGAACGTAAAGTAGACGCAAAGATTGCTAAGTGTAAATTTTATTAAAAATCGCTTTGCGAACCTGGCGTCTTCTTTTCCGCCAACTGGCGGATTTGCGTTTAAATTCAGATTAAAAATTAGTACCTGAACCTTTTGAATATAAAATTATCCTTTAGGTTGACGCCTCTGACCAGTTGGCGGATTATATTTTGCTGTCCCAGATGCTCGATGAGAAATCCTAATTTGGGCAAAAGTGATCTGAATTATGTTTGAAATTCAAATTAAGTGCCGCGACGACAGCAGGGCACCAGGGCGCTGTTGGAAATTCAGGCGATATTTGGGCTGAATTCAAATTCATTCGACAATATGAAATTTCACTGGCTACAAAGATACGAAAGCA
>CAZYNP010000105.1:13331-15922 GCA_964647995.1 uncultured Cytophagia bacterium | reverse complement strand
GGTTAATCAGGTTTTTGTTCAGCCAGGGCAATGGATCAAATCCTATCGACCCAGTTGAATTTGGTACACCATTTCATAATTTCATGCGGGAGCGTTTAAGGATTACCACTCTAATTCCATCCCACGAAGTAGCGGCTATCTGAAAGGACTGTTTTCTGTCATGGAATCCACCAGATGGCGGCCTGCTTGCCTGGAAAAATAATGGATTGACTCACAAGTTGGAAGCTTATGTTACGGTTTTCAGACGGACACCAGGCAGTAACAGTCAAAGCCAGCAGGAATTGATCCTGCGAAGCGGGATTATATTTTGAATGGCAGGACCTTTTTACACCCGACACGGATTTTTGAACCGAAGCACTAAGTACACCATTTCATAATTCCTTGTAGGATTTCTAAAAGGCTCACGCCTTAATTCCCGTCCGACAAGAGATGCAAAAATACAGGGGACTTAATCCGTAAGGATTTTATTTTTGAGAATAGCCATGGATAAAACCCTACAAGAATTTTTGAAATGAAGCACCAAGGCTTCGATCCACCTGCCCAACGGGATAAATTCAAACAACCTCATTGACCTTATTCACCCACCGAATCGCCTGACGCTTTCACCCCGTTCGCTTGGGGTCATTTTTTGCGTCCCAAATTCGAGCCGAGAGGCCCTATTCTGGACAGGAGTGAATCGGAATAGGTGGTCATCTGCGGAATCCGCTTGCAGCCAAACATCCCCCCCTTGCATCCATCAAGGGGGGATTTATCGGGATTTTAAGTGGCTTGAAACGCCAAATGCTATTGATGCACTTCATCGGACCAGGCAGGAATCAATTTTCCGCCCAAAATCCCCATTCGAAAGCGGTTCACAGCGGGAGGCTTATGGGCAACCAGGCCGCCAGATCTCTCATCTCGCTCAATCGGTCAAAAATTCACCGTGGTCTGGCCATAAACCCAAAAGGATGGGTCATCGCCCTTCCATTCTTTGAAAACCTGGTTGGGAATAAAGACCGAGCTGCCCAGCGTGAAATTCAGGTTCTTCAAATAATCGAAGCTAAAGGTGAAATCGAACTCGGCGCCCAGCTCTTTGGAGGCCGAGCCATCGCTGAGCACGGCGCTCTGCGATAACCGAAAATAATGGAAATCGCCAGCCAGGCTGATTTTCTCGTGGGGCGAAAATTTGGCTTTGACCAGCAGATCGGTCAGGCCCAAATTGCGAGTGTGTTTGGGGATATCGGTGAAATAATCCATGTAGCCGAAGAATTTGTGTTTGGCAGGATAGAGGGTATTGAAGCATTCGTATCTCTTGGTGCCAGGCTTATCGCCCGATAGATAATCTGCCCCCAGCCAGACCTGATTCTTGCTGTGTTCATCGAAATCGTAGCGCAACGAGCCGCTCAGATAAAAGGCAAGGATATCCTGGGTGAAATTGATTTTGCCAGTCTGAAGGTTGGCCTCGGCCTCCAGATGCAGTCGCTGCCAGTTATTTTCGAGGCGGGCGCCAATGGTAGTGCGCTCGAACCTGGACGCATCCTCGGTATTTTTTTGTTTATCCTCATCGGTCAGAACATAAAAATTGAGCAGCGGGGATTGGGGGCGTTGAATTTTCACCCAGATGCCGCTCAGGGTCTGATCGCCGTTGAGGGTATCGGGGGCTTGAAATGACTCGGCCAGTATCGATTCGAAGAAATCGATCTGGACGGTTTTGAAGCTCAGCGTCATCACGCTGCCGTTGAACGCCCGACCGATATTGCTCCAGTTATTGAGGCCGATCAATCGCTGGGCGCCATAGGATAGCTCCATGCGGCCGAATTTATAATTGAGCCAGGGGAAAAACAGCCGATGGATTTGAAAATAGCCCTGGTGCAGATCGATGTTGCGCAGGGAGGTCAACGTGCTGGTGGCCCCATCCTGACCTTCCTCGCCAAAGGTGCGGGAATCCTGCAACTGGGCGAACACGACCAGTTTGTCCGAGTAGCTGAATTTCAGATTCAGTCGGGTGCGCATCAGCGTGAAATCGATCCCGCCCGTGTCGTAGTCGAAATCCTTATTGTCGGTTTCGGATCGCAAGCGAATCTGTCCCGATGCCTCGAACTTTCGGTCATCGGATTGGGCGTCAATGATGGAGGCAAGCGAAAGCAGTAGCACCAGCGAGAAGATGGTAGCACGATAGAATTTGTTCATCGAGGGGCTCCTGTTTTAGAATTCATTGATTGTTAGTTTTAAAATCATCGCCAAAATGAGTGAAGGGTCATGTTTTTATATCAGGTCATAATGGCGGCCATGGATATCTTTTGATCCGCTGGGTTCATCTTTCCGTTGGGGAAAAATACTTACAGGTGAAATTCCAAATTCCATTTCCCAAATAACAAATAACATCATCTTCTGTCAATTTCAGGTGTCGATTTTATTGATCTTTCTCCAGCGGATAGAAACAACCCAACGGATGAAATTCCAAATTCCAAATCGCAAATCCCAAATCACAGATAACCTGCTCTGTCGATTTCAGATGTCGATTTTATTGATATTTCTCCAGCGGGTAGAAACAACCCAACGGGTGAAATTCCAAATCACAAATCACAAATCCCAAATCCCAAATCCCAAAT
>CAZYNP010000105.1:0-13231 GCA_964647995.1 uncultured Cytophagia bacterium | reverse complement strand
CAAATCCCAAATCCCAAATCCCAAATAACCTGCTCTATCGATTTCAGATGCCGACTTTATTGATCTTTCTCGAATGGATAGTAACAACCCAACAGATTTTTTGTAACGCAATTTGGCAAATTGCGTTACAGGCTCAACTGATCTCGCCAGCGATGTAGGCTTTGGTCTTTTCGTTTTGGGGCGAATGGAAAAATTGTTCGGCGGGGCCGTGCTCGACCAATTCACCCAGATAGAAAAACAGCACGTAATCGGCGATCCTTCGGGCCTGGCGCAAAATATGGGTGACCACCACGATGGTATAACGTTTCTTGAGCAATTGAAATTGCTGCTCGATGAGCCGAGCCGAAATGGGATCGAGGGCCGAGGTGGGTTCATCCGCTAAAATCACCTTGGGTTCCACTGCCAGTGCTCGGGCCAGGGCCAATCGCTGCTGCTGACCAACGGAGAGCTTGGCGGCTGGCGCATGGAGTCGATCTTTCAATTCATCCCAGAGGCCCGCCAGCCGCAGATAGGTCTCGACCAGCATGGTCATCTGGCCATTTTTCGGCTGGCCATTGCCCACGTGATGCAGCTCGTTGGGCGAAAAGCCGTTCACCGAACCATTGGTTTCCAGCCCTTTGATCTGCTGGGCCAGTTGCTCACCGTTCATTCTGTGAATCCGTGGCCCGAACGTGATATTGTCATAGATGGACATGGGCAGCGGAAACGGCCGCTGCGAGAGAAAGCCCACCTTTTTGCGCAGGCTCAGCACATCGGCATTGGGATCATAAATGTTCTCGCCATCGATCAGCACCTGGCCATCCACGGTGACGTCATCACACAGCTCGATCAATCGGTTCAGGCTTTTCAAAAACGTGGTCTTGCCACAGCCCGAAGGGCCGATAATCGCCGTGATCTGGCCATCGGGGATATCGACCGTGATATCCTTCAATGCCTTGTGATCGCCATAGATAATTTTCAGATCTTTGACGCTAATGTGCGGCATGTTTGCCTCCTATTTAAAGAAAATTGTTTGCAAATTCTGTCCTGGAGATTGGACATCGATTGAACGGATTGCTTCGCTGCGCTCGTGTTGACAATCGAAGTGCAAATTCGATTTTTCCCCGAGCGCTATTTAATTATGTTTTTCGAATATCGAGCATTCAGCAGCCGAGCGACCAGACTGACCACCAGGACGATGATCAATAGAATCAACGCCGAAGCATAGGCCCGCTGCTGGACTTCGGGGATGGGCGTGCCGATCTGAAAAAACACCGCCAGCGGCAACGAAGCCACTGGGTCGAAAATCGAACGGGGAATATAATCCGTGTAGCCAGCGGTGAATAAGATCGAGGCGGCATCACCGATCCCTCGGCCAAAGGCCAACATCACACCAGTAATAATTCCTGGCAGCGCCTGTCTCAGGACAACCGCCAGCGTGGTCTCCAGCCGTGTGGTGCCCAGGGCATAAGCCGTCTCCTTCAATTCGATGGGGATCATGCGGATCACCTCTTCCATGGAGCGGGTCATGATCGGCAGCATCAAAAACGATAAAGCGATGATGCCGCCGAACAACGAGGCTCTCAATCCCAGATACATCATGATCACAAAACCAAAGGCGCCATAGACAATGGACGGTATGCCCCACAGCACATCCAGCGCCAGCCTTGTTAAATTGGCCAACCGATTGCCAGTATATTCTTTTTGTAGCGCAAAGGCGATGGGCAGGCTTAACAGCGTGGAAAGGAGAGTGGCGCCGATGGCCAGATAGAAAGAGCCGACAATGGCGTTGAGGATGCCCCCCTCTTTTCCCAGGTAGAAACCACCTTTGGGCGTCTGGGTGAGCATGGCCAGATTGAGGGACGAAGCGCCACGAATAACGATCACCACAACAATGCCCGATAGAACCGCCAACACCAGGATGAGTGAGCTTAGCATAAGGCCTTTGAAGATCTTTTCCTCTAATTTTCTACGCTTCATCTAACAAGTCCTCCTTTCCATGCGCAATAGGGTTAAATGGGCGCCCAGGTTAAAGACAGTGACGATGACCAGCAGGATCAGCGCCGCCAGCATCAGGGCGGAATCGTACAGTGGGATCGACATCATTTCGCCGTAATTGTTGGCGATCAACGCTGGCAAAGGATAGGCGGGATCGAATAGCGATTTGGGAACTTTTGCCACATTGCCGACTACCATCAGCACGGCCATGGTCTCTCCGAAAGCACGGGCAAAGCCCAGCACAATGGCCGCAATAACGCCTCTCCTGGCGCTTTTGAGCACCACGTGCTTCACCGTCTCCCAGCGGGTCGTGCCCAGTGCCAGCGATACTTCTCGGGCTTCAATGGGCATGGTCAAGAAAACTTCCGTGGCCACCGAGATGATAAAAGGAAATACCATAATCGCCAGCACAATGCCGCCCGAAAGCAAATTATAGCCCGAGGTAACATGCCCAGTTGTCTGACCAACCCAGCGAACCAACGGCACGATCACGATCACGCCCCAGAGGCCATAGATCACCGAGGGAATGCCAGCCAGAATGTCAATTATGGGGCGCAGCAATTCCCTCACCCGTGGGCAGGCATATTCAGTTAGATAGATCGAGCTTAACAGGCAAATTGGGACGGCGAAGATCATGGCGAGGGCTGTGACTTCGATGGTGCCAATGATGAACGGAAAAAAGCCAAACTGACCTTTGAGCGGTCGCCAGGTGGAAGAAAATAATAGTTCGATAATGGATTTTTGAGCTAAAATTGGTTTGCTTTTGATGAATAGACCAACCACAATAATGAGAACCAGAGAATTCGTCAGTGCCAGGATGATGCGAAACGACTTCGTGGCAAAGGCATCCTTCAGTCTGCGCCATCTCATAAATAAATTTTCCTGCCTTATTTTTTAATATTCAATTTTTCCATTCACTACGAACGATGAATTTGCATAATCATTGCTTGAACGAAAACCCAACTTTCTGTCATACCGATCCGTGCACGGGCTGGCGGACGAAGAACAATAGGTCACCCGAAATTCTAAAATGGAAACGACTATCCATAATTGCCCCACGAGATACACGAAAATAGGCGAAAAGCAATTTTTGCTTTTTGCATTTTGGGTCATTCCGCACCTTTCATGGGCAAAGAGTTATCATTTTCAATCGTCATGGTTCATTTTGGCAATTCAGGTGTCAATTCAACAGTTGGGATAAAAATCAATTCCCCATCTACCAGGGCGAATTCGCAGGGATATTTTTGCTCCACCATGAATAATTCTCGTTCAGACACCGATTGCCGCATCCGATCACCAAAATCCAATTTGTGAAATTAGAAGAACTCGCAAAATCGGCGGTCACCAAATTATTGCAGCTTCTTTAAGGCTTCCTCGATCTGCGCTGGAGCTAATTTGATGTAGCCAACTTCATCCACATAATTTTGACCATCCGCCAGAATCCACAGGATGAACGCTTTGCTGAGTCCCTGGAAGCTATTCCTGGTAATCAAATATAAATCTCGAGCGGGAGGAGAAGGATAGTGTCCAGCGATGATCGCCTCGATGGCTTTGGCTTTGGTGCTGAGGTCCTCCTCGGGGTCGATCAGGCCATTTTCATTCACATCGATGGAAACGACATGAAGGCCAGCGACGGGTAGACCTGTTTTCGTATCATAAGCGTAATTCAAATTATTGAACCCGATGCCCAGCTTATCCTGTTTGACCGCCTCGGCCAGGCCGGGATCGCCATAGACACCGACGCCCTGCAGATCCTCCTGCATTTTGCCGAGATATTTGGCCCAGGTTTCCGCCGCGCCACAGGCATCGGAGCGGGTGTAAATTGATACCTTATCGGGGAGGTCAAGCCCACCGATCTCGCCCCAGGTCAAACCTTTGCCGTGAATCCAGAGATCGATGAAATGCAGTCGGTTCATACCCTTTGCCGCCAGTCCCCTGGTTAGCGCTGGGTTGGCCGCATTGATCACCGGGAATACAGCGTCTTTTACGACGGGGACGAAAAACGCACCCCTGTCGATTTCCTCTGGTTTAATGTCTCTGGAGACCATGCCGATATCGACCAATCCAGCCAGTGCGTCGGATACCCCCTTGCCAGCGCCGCCAGCCGAAATATCGACCCGAACATTGGGATGGATTTTCTGGAATTCCTCGCCCCATTTGACCATCATGGGATAGAGCGCCCAGGCGCCAGAGACTTTGATGGTGCCCGAAAAATCCGATTGAGATGATTGCTGCTCTGCTTTTTTGGTGCACGAGTTGAATGAGATAAATATTGAGAGGACTAGCAGAAGAGAAAAAAAGAGCGGGAAGGAGCTGTTCAAGCGCCTCATGATACCCTCCAATTGGTTCACTTCGTCTATAACTTAACAACACCGTTTCTATACCAATCCAATATAGTCTATCGACTTAGTCATGTTTATGATAAAAAAAATATTGCTCTATTTTTCAGTCACTCGTTGTTCCAGCCTGCCTCGGGTTCGGTTGCACACATCTTCAAAGGTGAGATTTTCCAGCATGTCGGCGATGGCATTGCGGACGTCCAGCATGACGCTATATAGCCCGCAGTTTTGTTCTTCTGGGCAGCTCACATAAGCCCATTGGCTCACGCAGCTTAGCGGGGCCAGGGGGCCATCGATAACACGGATCACTTCGGCGAGGGAGATTTCTTTGGGAGGGCGAATCAAGCTGTAGCCTCCTCCAACGCCCTGACGGCTCTGGAGCAGACCGGCTTTTTTTAGCGTGAGCAAAATCTGCTCTAAAAATTTTTCGGGAATTTTCTCTCGTTCGGCGATGTCACGAATTTGAACCGAGCCCCTGTCATAATTCAATGCGAGATCGATCATCGCCCGTAATGCATATTCGCCTTTTTTGGAGATCTTCATTTTATTCCCTATAAACCCTATCAAACAGATCGACTTTATAGAGAATATACAAATTTTTTTTATTTTGTCAAGCACTTTTTTTGATTTTTAGAAAATTTTTCAGAAAATATTTTTCACAGAAATCAGGCTGACACAAAAATGGACTAAAAATACAATTATGAGCGCAATCAAAAACCGTCAATTACGCTCATTTTTCTAATTACACCAACTTGAATTTCAATAAAATCGATTCGCCCACATGTGCGCCATTTGCGGTCAAAGCCTTTTAAGAGTTCACAGCATTTAAAGAAGACCATTTATGTGGCCTTCCAATCCGCCGAAGGCCGAACCGCCAGCCGGCGGTTCAGTGGGAGAAAATACATGAGCAGCGACGGGCTTAGTACATCATTACATAATTTCTTGTAACGTTTTTAGAAGATTTACACGTTAATCCAATTTTGCTGAAATAGTCAAAGCCAAAAGGAATTAAATTCGTTTGGCACGATTTTATTTCAATTACCAAAGATCGGTTTAGTGGACCAAATGCATTAGACCTTATTAACCTTAGTAGCATATCAAGATCCACCCATGCTAAACCTTATTAGCTTATTTTTCTATTGAGGAATATTTCTGATAAGCTAATAAGGTTCATGTGGTCCTGGGTCGACCTTGTTACTAAGGTTAATAAGGTTTTTGTTCAGCCAGGGGAAAGGATTAAATCCTATGAACCTGTTGAATTTGGTTAACCATTTCATGATTTCGTGCGGAAGCATTTAATGATTACCGCTCTAACTTTATCCCACGATGTAGCGTCTATTTGAAAGGACTGTTTTCTGCAATGCAATCCGCCAGTCCGACGTTTGCTTGCCTGGAAAAATAATTGATTGACTCACAAGCTGGAAGCTTATTTTACGCTTTTCAGACGGACATCAGGCAGAAACAGTCAAAGCCAGCAGGAATTGACCCTGCTAAGCGGGATTTTATTTTTAATAGTCGGACGTTTTCAAACCCTAAACGGATTTTTGAAATGAAACTCTTATTTGGTGAATTAGCGCAATTGGTTGAATTGGCGAAATTAGCGGTCCCTATTTGCCTTCGACTGAAGAAAAGAATTCGGCTACAGAAATGGAATCCCACATAAAGGCAGAACGCTAACCGGCGGTTCGGTGTGAGAAAATACATGAGCAGCAACTGGCCTGGCTGGTCAATTAGCGAAATTGGTTTAATTGGCGAAATTAGCGGTCTCATAATTCCCATGAAAAAAATAATTCGGCCACAGAAATGTAGCTCCCACAGAAGGGCGGACCGCCAACTGTGCTCTGTGGGAGAAAAAACATAAGCAGCAACTGGCCTGGCTGTTGAATTAGCGCAATTGGTTTAATTGGCGAAATTAGCGGTCCCCAAGGATTGGGCAGCTTAATGAACAACTCATTCTGCCTTAGCAATCAATTCCCTGGCCTCATCCTCGTCATCACATTGTGTTTGGATGAGCAAGCCCTTCGGCGAAAGATTTTCCACCACGTTCAGCACATCGTTTTTATCCATCACTGGCAGCACCAGGAGTTTGCCCCGTTCTTGAATGCGTTTATAAAGCGCAAACCATTTGGGCGAACCAGTCCCTGGTTGGCCAGCCCCTGGCACCCACTGTATGCCGTTCAATTCAGGAATATCCAGTAAAATTTCCAGATGCGGAATTTGTCCCGGGCCATCCCAGTGATAAATGGAATAATCCAGCCGTCGGCACTGCTCCTGCAGGTGGGGCAATACGAACTCGGCGAACATCGCTGGCGAAATCATGGCCGAAAAGTCGCACTGCACATCCGAGCCCCGGCCAGGGAACCAGACATCCATCCAGGTGGTCATGCCCTCGGAATATTGATTGATGATTTTGGCCAATTCATCATAGCAAAAGAACCAGAGCTCGGTGAGATGATCTGCCGCCTGCTTCACTTCATCCGGATGCTCGATCAAATCCAGCAGCAGCCGTTCATTGCCCCGCAGGAAGGCCAGGATATTCATTACCGCATTGATATCGGTCATGCCGGTTATAAATTTATCCTTGCCAAATTCAATCGAGAGCTGGGTGATTTCCAGTGTTTTTTTCCACCAGTCGTTTTCGGGATCGATCTTCAGCGTTAGAATTTCATCATAGCTTTCGAGCTGCCGTTCCTTGAACCAAATAGTATCTTCGGCGATGGTAGGGGTGCAGCCCAGATAGCCTGCCAGGCTCCCTGCACCCAAGTTGATGGCAAGATTCGGCAATGCTTCGCCACCAAAATAGGTCGATTGACAATAATATTCAAATGACTCCAGTGCTCGTTCGGGCTGATCCAGATTATGGGCGATGGTCCACCAATTCCAATCCGGTTTTAGCTTCACGTTCTTTTTAGCAGCCGTAATTTGCAAGAGCGGGCGACCAAGATCTTCGCCCGCAAAGAAGGCTTCAAAGCGTTGTTTGACCAGATCCCAGTTTTCTTTGTAGAGCATATTGGCATTTTTATTATTGGTGAATTCAATATAGAGATTCATTTATTACGAAGAGCCATTGCTGTCCCAAATAGATTTTGAATGTTTTCAAAATTCAGGTTGTTGGTTATTTTTTTCAGTGGCACAGGAGTGATCACTATCGCACTAACAAGGATTATCTGCTCAGCTCAGCAACCTTAATAATAGAGGAGCAAGCTCCTGTTCCTTGCTTTTTTACCTTACTATGATGACCAAACCCCAATGAATGTAATAAGGTTCAAGATGACTGGGGATGCTCAGAGTTACTCAGGTTGTTAAAACCAAAATAAGGGTTCATTAATTTACCAAATAAATGCAAGTAACGAATAAATGAAGCGAGCAATCACCTTCCTCCAGGTTTGGATTCAGCTATGACTTATTACTGTTATGCGAAGCCAGTGCTGTCCAGATGAAAAACCTCTTTTGGAAAAAGTGACTAAAAACATTAATAAGTAGGTTCCATGTCGGTGTTATTTCGATCCTCTGCCATTTGTTCAAGATTCGCTTGGGCGAACCGAAAGCAGAAATTTGTAAATTCAACAGTTGCTTGAAAAACAGTTTTCTCTAAGCCAGTAGGCGGATCGGAGTGACAATGCAACTGTAAAATATAATATGCTCCCGGTAGTAATATAAATGTCAGTCATTTTATGGGGGCTGCTCAATGGCAGCTAAAATTTCTATTAGAATCATAGCGAAATCCAATTATCTACCAAGCTGCCCAAATTTACCCAATCGCCCAATTACCCAATTCCCTGATCACCCAAAAAATTCGCACAGAACACAAATACCCCGGCCGTCCATCCCATCATGGCCGGCATGGCATATTCATTCTTGACCTGAATCGATCCATCGACCACATTATATTTCTCCCACAGCTCCCCTGTTTCCTGGAAATTTTTGATGACGACCTGCAGATATTTTTCCGCAATTCGACGGGCCTCCCGACAAAAGCCGTAATTATCCAGCCCCTTGATGACCAGGTAGAACAGCGGCGGCCAGCCGTTGGGATAGTCCCATTGATAGGTCAGGCGCTGCCGAGTGGGTTCGCAGGCGGAAACACCATAGTCGAATTCAAATCGGGGCAGATTGTTCACGATCGCTCGAGCCTGGTGATCAGAGGCCAATCTTGCCCATAACGCCACAAAAGTCGCCAGCGAGGCTACCGAACTTTGCTGCTGATGGACGAAATCGTAATCGTAAAAGAGACCGTTATGATCGTTCCAGCAGCAGTCACGAATAAGCTTCAATCGGCACTGGGCCCGTTCGAGCCAGACTTCTTTTTCGGGATCAGCTAAGATTTCACAAAAATAGGCGGCATTAACCTCGTTCAAGTACAGCAAGCTGTTCAAATCCACGGGAGCGAAATCGGCGCAGCGTTGCTCGAAACGCGGGGTAAAGTCCCAGCCCGATTCGGCCTCGGCCAACAGATGGGCGCTGAGCGCCAATTGGGCGTGCTCGCTATCGGCAGCCAATTTGGGTCGGTGCTTTAGTTCATCCGCATAAAATTCGAGCAATTGCTCTCGTGTCGCATGGTGAAAATAGCGGTTCAGCCCGATGGGCGTCAGTCGTTTTTGCACCCAGAAATCATATTCTTTCTTCCAGGTGGCAAAGGCTGAGCCGAGCCAATCGTTATCTCGAAAAGTCTGATAGATGTCTTTCATCATCAGCGATAGGAATGGCGCTTGGGACCGAGTGAGGAAAAAGGTGCGGTTGCCATTGGGCACAAAGCCGTATTTCTCCACTTCAAACAGCAGATTATCGACATTGCTTTTTGCCAGGTCTATGAGGCCCTGCCGCAATAGACCCAGGTTGGTGAAGTAAGTGTCCCAGTAAAAATTGTTTTGCATGGTCGGCTCGTGCTGGCAGGGGACGGTGTAAGGATATGGTAACCTCAGCAGCGTTCCCGAATCTTCGGTTTCATGGCGAACGGTGTTTTGCCAGTGGGAGCGGATGTAATCGAGTACCAGTCTAACGTCAGCATTATCTATCATCAATCATTCCTTTGAAATTGGTGGTCACTTATCGCTCTAATAAACTCATTGAGAGACCACAATTTTGTCCCCATAGATGATCTTTCCCAAATTCTCTTCGCGCCAGGCTCTGGAAATCCCCATTTGATATTTGACCGTTTGCGTAATAGAAACCCCGAACATATCCGCTAATTGCTCACCCGTTTTTATGATCAAGGTAACAATTTTAAAATCAGGTGGCGGCGCGAGGGCAATCAAATAGCGCACATCAGAGACCTTGAATTTTAGCTTCTGATTCCATCTGGCAGCAATGACGCCTTTCGTGCCAGGATGATGTTTGCCGAAATCAATGGTGATGGACTTGCCCGTGTGGTGCTTGCTTTCGATCAGTTGATGGCGCATATCGGGAAATGCACCTGATTTCGGTCGTTGCACATAACCAAGCCGCTTAGCTACTTCCCACTCGAACCACATCCCTTTTAGCCGAACATCGAGCAGCCTGCCCGCTTCATCTCGGGGCGCATCAAGGCCAAGCAAACCCTGGAGCAAATAGCCCAATTCATCCAGTGAATACAACAGATCGAGCGATGGGGCTTGAGAAAGCAATGGTTCGCCGTCATTTGATTCATCCAATTCGGTGATAGCTTTTCGTTTCATTTCTGCTGAAGAGGAATGAGGAAAACTTGTTTTCAACTTATTCGGCATTTTACATTTCCTCGCGCATGGAATGGGGTTTGAATTCCGTATAGCTTGATAAAAATTCTTCAATGAGATCTTGTTCTGAGATACCGAGATCGTACAATGAAAAAACCTTATCGTTCAGCTCAGCCTCAAGCAGAGCCACTTTTTGACGGGCCAGAGGGTCATTTTTGACAGCATCAAGAATTTGGTCAACCAGAATGACAATTTCTTTGGCTAATTCCAGTTTGCGATTCAAGCGTGGTTTAAATTGAGATTCAAATTTTAACCCTGCATCGCTTATTTTAAGTGGGATTGGATGGAACTGAGCTTCTACTATTTCGGTATCTTTAAGAACCTCCATTGTGGAGTCAATCTGATGGTCCGATTCCCGAAACGAATCAGGCTGCAACGCAATGGGATAATCCGCCATATAGGAGCTCCAATAGCGGAATCGGTTAGCATAGATAAAGGTGCTGCTATTCCGTTTATGGAAAAATTCCATCAACCTGGAGTTCAGCAGTCCCAATATAAACTTGTTGTAATCCTCACTTTTATCGTTTAATAGGATCACAAAGCAACTTCCCAGGCAAAAGAACCTTCTGGTATCCAGCGCAAAGTTATTAGTGGCGGAGAAATCTGGTGTGACAATTTTGGTCGAGGTCAGGAAATCCTCGGGATCTTGATGCACCCAGATCTCATACCATTGCCTGCCTGCCGCCAATAAATAATCCCGACGTTTAAGGACTGCTTCGTGCTCCGTTAAATATTTTTCAGTGTATGGATAATCCGAAAGGTTGATCGGCAATACGTTTCCATTTATCTTTTCATGAGGATAAAGAATGTAGGTATCCTTGTTTTTCACATTTCCAGTCCAGGAAATTTGCCAGCGCCGCACATTTTTGCCTCGAAGGACGGGATGCAGAAGCGGCATCTCCAGCTTTCGTTGCGAAATAAATTCGGCAGTCATCGGATTGGTAAAAACCGAGTCCGCATTGGTTTTGATGCCAACGATTATTCTGGCAATATCTACCAGCCGACATTCGCTTTCAGCTTTAATTTTCTCGATCAGTTCTTTTTCTTTCATGGGCATAAAATGCCAGAAATCCCTGTGCGCTGGCCGCTGCGATTTAAACATGCGGAGGTTGAAACGCTGGATATGATTTCCGTTTTTGGGCAATTGGATATTGCAACTGACATAGTCCTCCTGAAGATGATGCGCGATGAATTCAAATAAATCGGGAACGCTCTGGAATAGGGACACGTTCTTCGCCTCTTTTAGCGCTACGAATGGAAAAGAATTTTGAGGCCTCCCATCCAATCTTTTTAACACCAAAATGCAGGGCAGCGTCGCCGCATCGAATAATCGAGAATCCGTGAGATCGATAAGCTGGTCGATATCGCAAGTTTGCAAAATTACCTTGCGGATGCCTTTGCCATAATTGGAATACAAAAATTTATTGGAAGTAATATAGCCCAGTTTGCCCGCAGGTTTGAGCCATTTAATTCCCTGTTCGATAAAAAGCACAGAAATATCAAATCGCCCAACCGCTGCATCGAATTTGGTTCGATAGCTTGCTTTTAACTCTTTGGGTTTAACTCTTTGGATTCTTAAATAAGGTGGATTTCCGACGACGAAATCAAAACCTGCTTGAAATTTGCCTCGTTTTAATTTGATGTCTGATACCAATGTTGAATCATGCGGGGTTAAAACTGCTGCTTCCGTTGGATCAAAAAGGTCGATCATCTCGCCAGCCTGATGTCGTTCAAGAAGTTTCAGCGAGTCGCTGACAAACACATTAAACTGCTCCATTCTGAAATCTGGATCGCGCTGCCGCGCTGTGCTGATCAAATCCACCACCTGGAATAGCAAATTGGCTTCGGTCAAATGGACAGCGAATGGATTGATATCGAAACCATAGATATTATCCCGCACTTTGTTCAAAATGGTGATCGGATCATAATTCTTGCGCTTCAAGCAGGTCACCAAACGATTGACCGCGGGCACCAGGAACCCACCCGAGCCACAGGCGGGATCTAACAGCGTTTTGTCTTCGATCTCGGCATCACTGGTGTATCCCACCGCATCCAGGATATATTGCACCACTTCATCGGGCGTATAGAACTGCCCCAACCTTTTGCGCTCATCTTTATCAATATACTTCTGATACAAATTGCCCAGAATGTCGCGATTGACACGGGCAAAATTGTATTTATTGAACACAAACAATATCTGCAACAACAATTCGGAATCGGGGAGGTACCAATCGAAAATATCGTGTTTAAAAAAGTGCTCATAAACGCCGCGCATCGTGTCATAAGCAATGTCCAGCAGCTTATTATAATTGATCCTGATGTCCCCCACGAATTGCTGGAAATCCTGGATCGCGCCATTAGAAAGGCGCCGCGGGATGATGTGCTGATCCTCGGCAATGCGGATCAGCAGGATGCGGTTGATCAAAATGTACATGGTTTCGGTGAGGAATTTCTCGCGGGAGTTGGCGTTGCTGGTCAGATCGATGGTATTGATCTCGGCCCAGCGCTGAAAATAATGGGCCAGTTGTCGGCCAGATTTGGTTTCTTGTTGCAGCCGCTGCAATTGCCAGCCGTCCAGATACTGGCGTTGGCTTTCATAATTTTCGTACTCTGCCATGCGAAGTTGAAACTGATCTTCCAGATCGAGTTTGACCAGCTCCATTAATCTGGCAATGTCGTCCAAAAGATGCTGGAAGGCCAGCGGCTCGGATATATCCAGGTTCGTACTGCTTTTCCAATCGTCATCCCGATCGATTTGAATATTATTTTGGGGTCGGGAATTTGCCATTTCACTTCCCTTCAATTATCCGTCGTTCCTCCTGGGTAATGCCATATAATTCATAGACCCGTTCATCAATTTCTTTGTCAATAGCATCTCGTTGGTGTTCCAGCTTGACCTGCTGTTTTTTCAGATCAGAATTATATTTCAAAATGGCACGCAGCACTGCATTTTCTTTGGGCACTTGAACCATCCGCAGGATGTCGGGTTTGGTCAAGCCTCGCAAATGGTCGTGCATGGATGTGAGCGCCAGCTCGATGTATTCTGCCAGGGCCTCGTTAGCCAACTCCAGGTAATGGTTTTTAGCAAGATAAACTCGTATCCCTTCTCGTCGGATGTTGGGCTTGCCGAGCCGTTTTTCGAATTCGATGTGTTTAAGCTCTGGGCAATCATGCAGTGGAATAAGCTGAAAATTGGCATGTTTT
>CAZYNP010000104.1:0-16203 GCA_964647995.1 uncultured Cytophagia bacterium | reverse complement strand
ATTCACGCCCATCCGACCTTGCCCGAGGGAATGGAGGAGGCAGCCGAAGCGGTGGAGAAGAAGGCGATACATATTTTCAACGCCTAACGCAATTCGTTAAATTTCGTTACAGGCCACTCGCATAACAACAGTCGTCAAATTGCGTTACAACCTAATATTAAAACTATAGTGCAATGTGGCAAATCGCATTACAGGATTATTGAAAAATCGGTGCCAAGTCCAATTCGAGCCCCTGGATCAGCTTGCTGGCGAAAATCTCGGTTTTTTGGGCTTTCTGAAACAGTTGAAACCGTCCTTGCTTCAAAGTCCAGCCTTCGATGGTTTCTTGCTCTGGATCGACGAGCCAATATTCCTTTACGCCAAATTTTTCATAGACCAGCTTTTTAAAAATGCGATCATTTTCGATGGTCGAAGGAGAAAGGATCTCGATGAGAAGATCGGGAGTTCCCTGGATATTTAATGCCGTTATGATTTCATAATTTTGGCGTGAAATAAAAAGAATATCGGGCTGCATCACATTAATATTTGAAAAGATGACATCACAGGGAGCCAAAAGCACTTCACCTAAGCCATTTTTTTGAACATATTGATCGATAAGTTGAGATAATCTTTTCAAAATCAATTGATGCTTTATTGACGGCGCGGGGCTCATAAACAGTTCTCCTTCGATGATCTCTTTGCGGATGCCATCGTTGTCGGGAAAGGTCAGATAGTCGTCATAAGTGAGAAGCGGGCGCTTTGTTCTGGGCTGGGCTGATGTCATGGTTTCGCTCATGGCTATTACCTCAAAATCGGTTTTGAATTCGATTCTAACATACAAAAATTAGAAAAAAATGTCAAGCAAAAAATCGAATGCCCAATTCAGTGGTCTTGTAAATTTGGCTGGCACAATCGGGCAAAAGTCGGCACTGCGCACCCCTGCCAATTAAAATGGTCAATTACGCATTGATCGCTATCTTAGTTGATGGATTAGAACGAGCCCTGCCTGTCGGCGAAACCGACGTCCTGACCAAAGTGGTTTCCGATGCGGACTCAGGCACGCCGCTGGGCGTTCACCTCATCGGCCCTCAACGCCTCCGATCTCATTGCCGAAGGCGACCTGGCCGTGGAATCGGCTTCGCATATCGATGCTTTGACAAGGACGATTCACGCCCATCCGACCTTGCCCGAGGGAATGGAGGAGGCAGCCGAAGCGGTGGAGAAGAAGGCGATACATATTTTTAACTTGAAACGCAATTTGAGAAATTCCGCTCCAGTTTAAGATCGAACAGGTAGGGCAAATTGACAATTCGTCCTACCTGTATGGGCGAATTTTTTAGCGACCAAGAGCCACCCGCTCCAGGTATTTCCCTGTTCGCGTATCGATCTTGATAACATCTCCCTCCTTGACAAAGAGCGGTACCTGAACCTTGGCTCCGGTTTCAATGGTGCAATACTTCAAAATATTGGTTGCCGAATCCCCCTTGACGCCAGGATCGGCCTGGATCACTTTGAACTCGATAAAGTTGGGCAATTCGGCGGTGATGGCTTTTCCTTCCAGAAAAAGGATTTTGCACATGTCGCCCTCTTTGAGAAATTTCATTTGATCGCCCAGCAGTTCGGAAGGAATGAAGGTTTGATCGTAGGTTTCCGTATCCATAAAGTGCAAATTTCCATCGGCCTCATATAGATATTGCATCTGCTTTTCTTCCAGAAAAACCTCTTCGATGTCGTCTGTCATCCGGAAGGTATTGTCGATCACGCGACCGGTTTTGGCATTTTTTAATTTAGTGCGCACCATCGCCCGCCAGTTGCCTGGTGTGACGTGCTGAAATTCGGTAATAATCCAGACATCATTATTGAAACGAATAGCTTTGCCAGTTCGAAACTCTGAAATTGCAGTCATAATAACTCCTTAAAATTCTTAATGCAATGGTAAATCGATATTTCATTGAACAGGCCAAATTTAATAAAAAAAAAGCTATTTTGCAACTGGATTTTATCGAGCAATCAATATTATTGCCGTCGCTTCGCCACTATTTCAAACTGAATCTTTTTCAAAGTCATTCCATCTAAAGCTACTGAATGACAAATACAAATGAGGAGGCGATTTAGAATGGACGGTTTGATTTTTTCATTGAAAAAGGACGAACAAAAAATTGAGTTGCAGGATTTTTATGATGTGATAATTTTAGGCGGCGGCCCTGCAGGCCTCACCGCGGCAATTTACACAGCCCGAGCGAGACTGCGAACATTGGTGATCGAGAAAAAAGAGATCGGCGGCGAAGCTGCGGCTACGGATGTGATCGAGAATTACCCGGGATTTCCAGAGGGAATCAACGGCCATGCCCTGGCCGATCGGATGGTGCAACAGGCGAAGCGATTTGGTGCCGAGATCTATTACGGTGAGGTGATGAATCTGAATTTAAAATCCTCGCCAAAAACGTTGCTGCTGGATGGCAAACCAATTTCTGCCCATGCGGTGATCATTGCTACCGGCACATCGCCGAAGCTGTTGAACGTTCCTGGCGAGAAGGAACTGAAAGGACGAGGGGTGTCCTATTGTGCCACCTGCGATGGACCAATCTATGCAGGAAAAGACATAGCGATAATCGGCGGTGGCAATTCGGGATTGCAGGAAGGACTGTTCATTCTGAAATTTGTGAAATCGATTACCCTGATTGAATATTTGCCGAAATTGAATGCCGAAAAAATTTTGCAGGAAAAATTTCAAGCGCATCAAAATACCACCACTTTATTGAACCATCAGGTGCTGTCGATCAACGGCACAGGAAAAGTGGAATCGGTAACAGTGAAAGATCGAGCTACTGGTGAAACCAAGCTGATCCCGGTGGCGGGAGTATTCGTCTACATTGGGCTGATCCCCAATACCGAGTTGTTCCAGGGGCAATTGGAGCTGAACCAATGGGGCTATATTGTGACGGATGAAAGGTTACAGGCTTCGGTCCCCGGGGTTTTCGTGGCAGGTGATGTGCGGGACAAGGGGTTGAGGCAGGTGGCGACCGCCATTGGCGATGGAGCGCTGGCTGCGGTCTCGGCAGAAAAATTCGTGGAACAGTTGCAGCAGCGAAATTGAAACGGAGTGGTGGAGCATTGTAGTAGCAACACTCCAATGCTCCAGGACTCCATAAGCATAATATAAAACCAACAAAATACCATAAAATTTGGAGGCACCAAAAATGGCTCACATTTCTAAAGAAGATCAGGAATACCTGAAAAAAGAATTCTCGAAAATGACCAAACCCGTGAAGCTGGTGTTTTTCACTCAGCAGTTTGAATGTCAGTATTGTCAATTGACTCGAGAATTGGTGACGGAGCTTTCGGAGTTATCGGATAAGATCAAGGTTGAGGTGTATGATTTTGTCAAAGATGAAGCAAAGGTCAAACAATATGATATCAAACGAATTCCGGCGATTGCGGTGGAAGGCGAGAAAGATTATGGCATTCGATTCTATGGCATACCCGCTGGCTATGAATTTAGCACGTTGATCGAAGATATTATCGATGTGTCTACGGGGACGACCACTTTGTCCAAAGAGACGAAGGAACAGCTACGGAAGCTAACGAAACCGGTTCATATTCAGGCCTTTGTTACTCCCACCTGTCCCTATTGCCCGAGGGCGGTACGGATGGCGCACATGATGGCGATGGAAAGCGATCTGGTGACCAGCGATATGGTGGAGGCAACAGAGTTCCCCCAATTGTCAAACAAGTACTTTGTCTCAGCGGTGCCCAAAGTGGTCATCAATGAAGAGGTTGAGTTTGAGGGCGCGTTGCCAGAGAAAAATTACCTGGAAAAAGTGCTCGAAGCGGAAGGTGTGGCGATGAAATCCTAACCGATCGACGGGTTGATGTCGATGGGATTGACAGCCGTGCAGCGGTTTCTTTTTTATCAATTCGATTTTCCCTTACCATTCAAAATGACTGATCGATCAAATTATGCTCCAATTTGTTTCAGGAGACTGATCGATCAGTCATTTTTCTTTTTTCCTTGATCTTACCTAAAAGAAAATAGTTGACAACTTGATTGGCATTTAGTATATTGATTGTCGCCAGAAAGCGGAGGTCAATGGGAAGAAACAATCCCGGTAGTTGAGTGAAAGTTTGAACGCTGGCTGCTTTTGCAGATCGCGAAATGCCGGTTTGGCCGTGATTCGCGGGCCGTGGTGTTTGTAAAGGGTTGAACTAAAAAGGGCGCGTCGGCTCAAAAATTGGGCATGTGAATCAATTTGTCTGAAGCTATCAGGATTGGTGCGACGGTGGCGAGCAATTTATTTTTTGCCCATGAGATCAGCAATGCACCTCAAAATTGAGGAACGGCTTTCACCGAGCTGATTTCGGGGTTCCCGAACGCACGTGGAATATATTTCATCGGCTTTGTAATGTTGCAGCAACAAGTAACTGCTGAAATTTTATAGGGAGGATATGCGATGCAAGATTTCGAGAAATTAGGAGTTTTTTATCTCGGGCGAGAATTCGATCTGGCAAAGAATCAGCCCAAAGAAAAGCTGCTGCTGTACGATTCAAAGGATCTGGTGACGCATGCGGTCTGTGTTGGTATGACCGGCAGCGGCAAAACCGGCCTCTGCCTGGCGTTGTTGGAGGAGGCGGCCATCGATGGTATTCCGGCCATCCTGGTAGATCCTAAAGGCGATTTGCCCAATTTAATGTTGACGTTTCCCGGTTTGAAGCAAGAAGATTTTCGGCCCTGGATCAATGAAGACGATGCTCGGAAAAAGGGACTTTCGGCTGAGGAGTATGCTGCGAAGCAGGCTGAATTGTGGAAGAATGGCCTGGCCGAATGGGGCCAGGACAGTGCCCGCATTCAGCGACTGCGCGACGCGGCAGAATTTACAATTTATACACCGGGCAGCAGCGCTGGCGTACCCGTTTCTATCCTCAAATCGTTCGCTGCCCCAGAAAAGGTGATTCTCGAAGATGCCGATCTGCTGCGGGAACGCATCAACACGACCGTTACCAGTCTGTTGAATTTATTGGGTATTGAGGCTGATCCAATTCAAAGTCGTGAACATATTCTCCTTTCCAATATCCTGGATACGGCCTGGAAAAAGGCGCAGGACTTTGATCTGGCCGGCTTCATTCAAGCCATCCAGTCGCCGCCGCTGACCCGGATTGGAGTGTTCGATCTCGAATCGTTCTTTCCGTCAAAAGATCGTTTCGCTCTGGCGATGAAGTTGAACAATCTGTTGGCGGCGCCGGGGTTTAGCACCTGGCTGGAGGGTGAACCGCTGGATATCGACCGTATCTACTATACCGCCAGTGGGAAGCCCCGGGTGGCCATTTTTTCCATTGCTCATTTGAACGATGCCGAGCGGATGTTTTTTGTTTCGCTGCTGCTGACCCAACTGCTGGGCTGGATGCGCACCAAATCCGGCACCACCAGTCTGCGGTCGCTGTTCTACATGGATGAGATCTTTGGTTATTTCCCCCCGGTTGCCAATCCACCCTCGAAAGCACCGCTCATGACCCTGCTCAAGCAGGCGCGGGCGTTTGGTCTGGGCATTGTATTGTCCACCCAGAATCCGGTGGATCTGGATTACAAAGGTCTATCCAATACCGGGACGTGGTTTATCGGTCGCTTGCAGACCGATCGCGATAAGCAGCGAGTGCTCGATGGCCTGGAAGGAGCAGGTGCCAGTGCAGGTAAAGAATTTAATCGGCGACGGATGGAGCAGATTCTGGCGGGTTTGGGCAATCGCGTTTTTCTGATGAACAACGTGCACGAAGACGAGCCGGTGGTCTTCCAGACGCGCTGGGTGATGTCCTATTTGCGTGGACCGCTAACACGCCAGCAAATTAAGCAATTGATGGAGCAGCACCGAATAGCAGCGCCGGATACCGCCGAAACGGCGGTGACATTGGATAAAAAGCCGGCCCGGAGCACGGTGACCACTGCTACCGTTGGTCGACCAGTATTGCCACCGGATATTCCACAATATTTCTTGCCAGCCAGTTCCGGTCGACCGCAAAACGCCCGCCTGCTGTACGAGCCCATGGTGCTTGGACTGGGCAAGGTGTATTTTATCGATAATAAATTGGGAATCAATATCCCCAAACCGCTATCCTTTTTAGCTGAATTTTCGGCCCAGCCGTCTCAGGTCGATTGGGATCGAGCGCAGGAGATTAACGTCGACGAAACTTCCCTGAAAAAATCACCCGAAGACGATCAGGCCTCGTTTGGGGAATGTCCTCCGGAGATCGGTAACCGACAGAATTACCTGAACTGGGGCAAATCGTTCAGTGAGTGGCTGTATCGAAATTTGAAAATCGAATTGCTAAAAAGTCCCTCGCTAAATACGATCTCTCAGCCCAATGAATCTGAACGTGATTTCCGCTTGCGATTGCAGCAGGTGGCGCGCGAAAAGCGCGATGCGCTGATTGACAAAATCCGGGATAAATATGCGATGCGCATTGCCAGCCTGGAAGACCGAATTCGCCGGGCGCAGCAGGCTGTGGACCGCGAGCGGGGGCAGGCGCAGCAGCAGAAGCTCCAAACCGCGATCTCGCTGGGAACAACACTCCTGGGTGCGCTTATGGGCCGGAAATCTTTTGGCCGCACGACCCTGGGCCGTGCCGCAACCACTGTGCGGGGCGCAGGGAGGGCAATGAAAGAATCCAAAGACATCGAGCGGGCGGAAGAAACTGTGCAGGTGTTACAGCAGCAATTGCAGGAATTGCAGGCTGAACTCAATGCCGAGATCGAACAAATTCAAACGACCATCGATCCGCTCTCCGAAAATTTAGAGACGGTGACCATCGCGCCGAAAAAGCAGGATATTTCGGTGTCGTCGGTGGCATTGACATGGGCGCCGTACTGGCAGGATGAACAAGGGGGCGTTCAGGCCGCCTTTTGATGTCCCCGGCCGGATTACTGCCGGTCTAACATTCATTTTTGAAGAAGGAGTACGTGTATGCATTCTCGCTGGCGAATGCCGATTGCGGTAGCACTGCTGATCCTGATGTTGACAGGGCTGGCCTTTCCGCAGCAATTGCTGCTGAAGGATCAGCAGTTGGTGGTAACCATGGGCAATAGCATCACCGAAATGGGCGAAGCGGCGGATGGCTATGTGTCGATAATGCGAAAATTATTGCAGACCCTCCATCCCGAAATGACGATTTACATTGTCAATGTCGGCATCAGCGGAAACAAGGTAACGGACATGAGCGAGCGGTTCGAGCAGGATGTTATGCAATACCGACCTCAGTGGGTCACCATCAGCGTCGGGGTGAACGATGTGTGGCATGATTTTTTGAGGGCACAGCTCCAGCGCTCGGATTTAAACGGGGTTCCGTTGCCACTATTTCGGCAAAAATTGAGCGCGATGGTGCAGCGAGCGCAAACTGCCGGCATCCAGGTGGCGTTGTTTACCACGACGATCATCAAGGAGGATCTATCCAGCGCCGAAAACCGAAAATTGGTTGATTACAACCGGACCATTCGCAACGTGGCCCGCGACTATAAGACGCTGCTGGTGGATATGGATCAAGCTTTTCGTCAGGCATTGCAACCCTATCAAAAAGCGGGCATGGCCGATCGCGGGATTTTGACCTACGACGGGGTGCACATGTTGCCCGCTGGCAATTGGCTGATGGCCAAAACCGCGCTCGTTGCCTTTGGCGTGCCGCCGGCGCGCATCGATGCCATCAAGCCGCGCATCGATCTTCTAATTGCCGAGGAGAAGAAGTCGCTGGGCGCCAGCCTGGCGCGTTATGCCGAGGTCAATTTTGAGGTGGGGCTGCCACGAGAGGGTGAGCGCCGGGTTGTTTTCTATGGTTCGTCTTCGGTCGATGGCTGGAATCTAGCGCAGGATTTTCCCGGAATTCCATTTTTAAATCGCGGCATTGGTGGCGAAACCTCCCGCCAGATGGTGTTTCGGTTTCAGCAGGATGTAATAAAATTGAAACCGCACGCAGCGATTATCTTTTTGGGCAGTTGCAATGATTTCTGGCCGGACAAGCAGATGCTGCCAGCCGAGACCAAATCCAACCTCATCAAGATGGCGCGGCTGGCGCAACGCCATGGCATCCGGTTGGCGTTTGGAGCGGTGTCGCCGGTCAATGATTACCTTCCCGGCAAGAATTTCATTGCCAGCCACCCGGTAGCCGAGGTGCAGGCATTGAATGATTGGATCCGAAAATTTTGTCAGGAGAATGGCTATATTTTTGTCGACTTTTACTCCGCGGTAGCTGATAGCAATGGCCAATTGACCCGGGAATTCACCGATGATGGGATGCATTGCAATGCCTCGGGCTATGCGCAATGGAAGCCGCTGGTGATTCAGGCGTTACAAAAGTTGGGTGCCTGGAAGGAGTAGCTTCATCAAATCTGATCGCCAGGCCCGCATGAACGATCACCGACAACTTCGCGAAATTGACGAATTACGCGTAGCTAATAGTTGACGGACGCGCAGTGGCAGTATCCGCTGGCGAAATTAGCGGCCTAAAGTTTTGGTGAGCAAGGTCGCGGCATTCTGATCTCGATGTCCATTGCCTGCCGGGAGGAGACGAACAGATCAACACGACTGTCCAGCCGGGGATTTTCCGATGGCGAAAGAATCCGTGATTGTGACCCGGGCAGGACAATTTGCCGCAGCCTTTCGATAATTCGCACTGAGCCTAATACATGTTGCGTTCAAAGATTTTCTTGATTTCTCCCAGCTCTGAGGTATAGCCCAGGGCTACCATCAGCTTGATGCGCGCTTTTTGTCCCGACAGGTCGCCGCCATAGATAATGCCCGCCTCATGCAATAATTTGCCGCCACCGGTGCCGCCGTAAACGCCCAATACGCGGCCCTTGAAACAGCGCGAGGTGAGCACTACCGGAATATTTTCCTTGATCGCCCGCAGCACCTGCTTTGCGGCTGGGGATGGCACATTGCCACGCCCCAGACCCTCGATCACAATGCCCTTCACGCGATTGTCGATGGCATAGCCGATCAAATTGCCGTTATTGCCGGCCGTCATTTCGAATAATTCCACCTCCGGTTCCACGTGAGACGCTGGAATGGTCTCCCGGATCAATGATTTGCGAAAAATAATCACCCGATCTTCGTCGACAATGCCCAGCGGCCCATAACCGGGCGATTCGAATGTTGCGACATTGCTGGTGTATGTTTTTCGAACTTCCCGGGCTGCATGAATTTCATCATTCAACACGACAAGAATGCCCTGGCCGTTCGCGGCCTCGGCGCAGGCGGTTTTAACCGCGGCTAACAGATTGGTCGGCGCATCCGTGCCTGGTTCGTCAAAGCTGCGCATGGCTGCGGTGAGCACGATCGACTTTGGCGTATCCACCAATAGATCGATCATGTATGCGGTCTCTTCCAGCGTATCGGTCCCATGAGTGATAATAATGCTATCGATCTCCGGGCGACGGCTGTGCTTTTTCACCAATTGCGCCAGGTCAAACATCATGGATGGTGTCATTTCCGTGCTGTCGATGTTGGAAAATTCGACCAGCTCGAATTGGGCGAAACGCCTGATCTCGGGCACGGCATTGACCAATTCGGCGCCGCTTTTAGCCGGCGAGATGATGCGGGTGCTGGCATCCCGGCGCATGGCAATGGTGCCGCCCGTGGTAATGATGAGCAATTTTTTCACCATAGACTTCTCCAGTATTGAGGAACTGTCACTGCCAATATGAGTAAAATATCTATCAAAATCAAGCTGAATATTTACAGGAGTTGTGAATGAAAAATTTTGTATTGCGCTCTGCGATTTTGCTGCTTGTCGTCGCCCTGGCTCGGGCGCAAAATCCGTTCGAGATGAAACTGGTGACCGTCACTGGTAAATTGATACCGTCCACAGTGGCCGCCGGTCGAGCGGCTGAAATCATTGTGACCGCCAAAGTAGAACCCGGCTTTCATATCAATTCGCACCAGCCCGGCGCCGATTATTTGATCCCAACCATTCTCTCATTCGAGCCACTGCCTGAAGCCAGCTTTGGCGAGATCATCTATCCTGAACCCAAATTGGCCACATTCTCATTTTCGGAAGAGGCGCTTTCGGTTTATGAAAATGAGATCGTGCTGAAATCAAAACTAACGTTATCGGATCAATTCCCCAGCGGCGCAGCGCTCGTTCGGGGGAAATTCAGCTATCAGGCTTGTAACGATCAGAACTGTTTTGCCCCAACCACGGAGACTTTTGAAATTCCCTTCGAGGTTACGGCTCCGCCCAAAGCAGCAACCACTTTGCCTCCAGCTAAGCTTGACGTGGCCACTGCTCTGCCTGACGAGCAAACGAGCGAGCCATCCCCAGGTGATCAACCAATTGCTGCAGTTGCTCCGCTCGAGCCGGCCCAAAATCAAGCCGAGGCTCCGGCTGCGCTCGAATTCACCAGCGATGAGTTGAAAGCCAAACAGGTCATCGAAAAGGGATTGCCCTATGCAATAGTGGCTTTTTTTCTATTCGGCCTGGCGCTTAATCTAACGCCGTGCGTGTATCCGGTGATCCCGCTCACGGTGGGCTATTTCGGTGGACAGAGTGATCGGAAGAGAGGCGCCGCCTTTGCGATGGCGTTGTTCTATGTCATTGGAATTGCCGTCATTTTCGCGGTGTTGGGGCTAATTTCGGGGCTGGCAGGAAAGCAATGGGGATTTTTATTCCAGAATCCCTGGTTTGTCATTGTCATCACCACGATAATTTTGGCGATGGCGGCCAGCATGTTTGGGGCGTTTGAAATCACCGTGCCATCTTCGTTGATGACCTCCCTGGGCAAAACGCGCGAAGGTACGGTGGGTGCACTGATTATGGGCCTGACCGTGGGGGTGGTCATTGCTCCGTGTGCGGCCGGCATCATCATTGGCCTGGTCGGCCTGGTTGCCAAGCTGGGAATTGTTGCCAAAGGCACGCTGCTGTTTTTTGTGATGGGCCTGGGTCTGGGATTGCCCTATCTTTTCCTGGCGACTTTTTCGGGTCTATTGAATAAATTGCCGCGGTCGGGCATGTGGATGGTCTGGGTGCGCAAGCTGTTTGGCATCTTGCTGATCGGCGTGGCGCTGTATTTCTTTCTGCCGCAGGCAAAACATATTGCGGATCAGCAAAGCTTCTTCTTCGGGTTATTAGCAATTTTTGGTGGCTTGCTGCTGGGCTTTCTGGATCATGCACCGGGATACACTCGGGGCTTTAAGATCGGCCGCGGCATTTTCGGAGTTCTGATGCTGGTGCTGGGGATTTTTTGGGTGAATCAAGCCATCCATGCGAAAACATCAGCCCTGAATTGGGTCTACTACCAGAATCAGGCGCTGACGGATTTCACGGCCAGCAACCAGCCGGTATTCATCGATTTTTATGCGGACTGGTGTGCGCCTTGCAAGGAGATGGATCGCACCACTTTTCAAGATGAGCGGGTCATCGAACTCTCGCAACAGGTGAAGTTGGTCAAGGTGGATTGCACCGCGCCAAATGAAGCGGTAAAGAATTTCATGCAGCAGTTTGAGGTGACCGGCATGCCAACCCTGGTGTTCATCGATAAAAATGGCAAGGAACGGCGTGAGCTGCGAGAGATCGGCTATATCGACGCGGACAAGCTTTTGGCCAAACTGAAGCGCTTGCTGGAATAGGCGTTGCGGCTATTGGCGAGCTTCGATTTTTGATTTCGCGTGCGACGCGATGTCTGATTTTTGGGAAGATAAAAAGGATGTTTGGTGATTGAGCAACCGATTTATTGTTACAGATGGATCGGTTGCTCAACACCACAAACATCGCTACGGCACCACGAATCAACTTGCCGGTGAATGTCCAAAGCGGGGTTGTCTCAAGCTCCTCACGTGACCGGCTGCCGATCGACTTCATTCAAGGCAAAACAATACCCACTTTGACCCCCAAAACGCCATCGACGACTTCTTTGTATTCCTCGTCCAAATAAATATCATAAAATTATGTAGGGCTAAAATTGCCTGTTGTCCAATGGACGCCAAACCCCACGGCGTGAATAAAGCGATCTTCAAATTTATCGACATCCTCGGAGATCACCGCCACTCCGGTCAACTCCACTCCCAGAATGAGCTGGTTTAGTTGCACTCCGCCGAAGAAGCCGTAGTGAGCAAATAGCTCTCCTTCGCGTTCTTTTTTCGTGGGGATAAAAATATTGGGACCGATTTCGAAACTGAGGAGGAGATTGGAATATTCTCGGGTGAACGCAAAATTTCCGTGCACTGCCAACATATCCAGGATGTATTTTTGTATTTCATAATGGTTTGAAAATACACCTAAAATCAGTGAACCCAATTCGTCACTTGCGGTTGGCAGGAAAATGCCAAAGGAAAGACTGCTTTTATTGGTTGAAGATGTCGATGGTCTGGTCTGAAGGCCCACGTAAATGTTGCCGATGCCGCTTTCGCTATCTTCACCTTCGGCCGAGTAAGATGAAAATGGAAATGAGCCAATAAAGGCCAAATCCTTGCCAAAGGGAACGCTAACGTTCAAATCATAGACCCCCGAGAGAAGCGATAAATCACCATCATCCTCGCTGAAATTGGGCCGCATGAAGCGCAAGCCAAGTTCAGAGCGATTGGTGGGCAGGTTCTGGAGCAAAAAATGTTGAGCGGAAATGGGGGCAAATAGCAGGCCGACCCCAAGGCCCGTCAGGATAGCTTTCAGCAATATCGCTTTCATGATTTTTTCCTCCTGTTAGGGTGAATGATATCCGTTATGGATAAAACAAGGTCGCTGTCAGGATCGGGTCTGATCATTATTAGAAATGGCAGCCAACTGCCGGCGTAGTCGGGTTGTGCTGAGGCAACCGAAGGGTGAGAAGTCTGAATACGAGTAATCTCTCGTGCCCAGGCGGTATTATGTCATATTGACCAATCAGTGCTGTCTAACATCCGCTAATTCCGCCTTCTGCCTGCGCCAGCCGGATGGTCGCAGCCCTAAAAGCATCGTCATGAAAAAATCGAAACTGATGCTGTGAGTCAGTTCGAGTTTCTGAATTACTCTTGTCCCAAAAAGTATTTATAATTGAGCATTTGTGACAGCAACATACAACAAGAAGCGAATAAGGTTAAATTGTTAATGGGTTCGATTGGTTACTAAGATCAATCAGGTTTTCTGAATTGGTCACGGATGTTCGGCAGATGAAAACCTTGGTAACATATAAAAATGCGTTAAAGTAGAAACCTCATTAGCTTATTGAAAAACACGTTTGTTCAAAACAGGATTTCTCATAGAGCATCTGGAACAGCAACTTATAATCCCCAATTACCGGATCGGTGACAATAAAACCTCATCTTGAAAACGAATAAATTTGCTTTTAGCGGCCGATTTTACCAGGGGCAAATAACTTATTTGGGACAGCAGTGTTGCTGAATACAAAATGATTGCCAACCCAAATTGATCCCGGAGCGCTAAATATTTATTAATTGCCGCCGTTCAGGTTGCCGGTCAGGTGCTGTCAGCTAAGGCTGGTCCGGCAGTCGTTGGAACCGTGGTTGGCATTGTTCGTCAGCCTCGGCCGCTCGAAGCTAATTTACCAGTTTGGCGTGATTCGGCTATTTTTGTCCGGCCGAATGAATAATATCAGGCCGAATCCAATGACCAGAGTTGCCAGACACCCGATAAAAACATACCATGGCCAGAAGAAAGAAATGGACGGCACCTGGCGTATGAGCGTGGTGATGATGACCATCAAAACGGTGACGGCAATCAGTTCCTTGCGATCTTTCAACCGGGAGAAAAGCCATAAAAATGCCAGCACGTTGAGGGCAATGATGGCGTGCTGGATAATTCCCTTCACACCGATAATCCAGGTCATAAACAGGATGGCGCCCCATTGCGCGATCAGGGCGATGGATTCGGTGGCTTTTTTCAAAAAGACTCCCATCAGGAATGTCCCCAATAGACCGCCATAGGTAAACGAGGCAATGGCCAGACCAAGCTCCACCACTGGATTGTTTTTATCTTTGAACAACATGGCGCCGCCGATGAACACAATACCCCAGCCCGCGGTGATCAAGCGGGAGAGGAGGAGATCTCGTTGCGGCGAATTATTTTTGCCATAGCGGGATTTGTACAGGTCAAGCATGGATGAGGAAGCCAGGGAATTCAGCGAACCGCTCAAGGTTGACATGGCCGCGGCAAAGATACCGGCAATGATCAACCCCTTCAAGCCCGGGCTTAGTTCCATGATGATGAAACGAGGAAAAATTTCGTCCGAACTGATGGCAAAGTTGCTATCGGGCCCGATGGGTTGCCCGTTGTAGTAGACATAAAGCAGTAGCCCAATCGCTAAGAAGATGGCAAATTGCAAGATCACTAACACGCCGCTGGTAATTAGTGCCTTCTGGCTGCTTTTCAAATTGTTGCAGGTTAGAAGCCGCTGCACGATCAATTGATCTGTGCCATGGGAGGCCATGGACAAAAACATGCCGCCGATTAGACTGGCGATGATGTTGTAGCCGCCGCTGAAAAATTCGGTTGCGCTGCGACCGAAGCTGAAGTTGAACAATTGAAGCTTATCTTGTTGCTGGATGGTGGCGAGCACATGATCCAGGCCACCAGGAATATGGGTCAATAAATAAGCTCCGGCCAGTATTGCTCCGCCGAGGTAGATCACCATTTGAATTACGTCGATCCAGACGACGGCGCGCACGCCACCAAAGTAGGTATAGATAATCGTTAAAATGCCGATGACGCCAATGGACACCGGATAGCTCCAGCCCGTGATCACGGACAGGGGAATGGCCGTGGCAAACAGGCGTACTCCATCGGCCAGGAGGCGAGTAAGCTGAAAGATAACCGATGAAAAATTACGCAGACGCATGCCAAAACGTCGGCCCAGAAATTCGTAGGCGGTCGCCAGATCTCCCTGATAATACGCGGGCAAAAAGATGAAGCTGATGATAATTCGGCCGATCAAATAGCCAAAAGTAAGCTGCAAAAAGTTGAGATTCGAAACATAGGCAATCCCGGGGATGCTGATAAACGTAAGCGTGCTGGTCTCGGTGGCGACCACCGAGAAACACACGGCCCACCACGGCAGATTGCGATTGCCCAGAAAATAGTCCCGCGTATTTTTTTGATAGCGGCCAAACCAGGAACCCAGGACCGTCACCCCGATGAGATAGATGACCAAAATCGTGTAATCAAGCGGGGTAAAACCCATTTTTCACCTCGTACCTTTTTGATTATTGCCGGTGCTGTGGAATTGAATGCTATAAGATAAAAATAAATGCCAAAGATGCAAGGATAAATTTTCGGCAACCGAATTTTGATGGTACCATCAGGAAGCGAATGGTTCCGGCGTAAAGCTGAGCAGTCGCTGCCGGACCAACTCGGCCATGACAATGCTGGCGGCATGGCTCAGGGAGAGCGAACCGATATTAACCATCATGGGAATTTTAATGAAGCGGCTGCAGTAAGAGCGAACTGCGGCCGAGAGCCCGCGTTTTTCCCCACCAATCGCCAAAATGACCGGGGGCCTGAGGTCAACTTCGTACATGGTTTTGGCGGCATTGGCAATGCAGCCGAAGATCTTGAATCCCATAGCTTTGAACCGGGGCAATATCTTTTCCGGCTGATCGAACAGTGCTATGGGCAGGCGCTCGAACGCACCGGAAGAGGCGCGGGAGACTGCCGCTCCATCGAAATCCCATAGATGTTTTTTCAATAGTATCGCAGCGATGCCCAATGCTTCGGCCGATCGAATCGTAAATCCAAGGTTCTGGCTGTCGTCCACGCCCTCCAGCAGGAGCAGTGCTGCGTCCGATCGCCGCCCTTTGAGCTCGTCCATCAGCGTGTCGATGGGAGTGATCGGCCGTGGGGTGGCCAGCGCCAGAACTCCGCCGTGGGTTTTGCCCCTGGCCATGGTATCGATTTCGGCGCGGGGGACATATTTGACGGGGATGTGTTGCTGGGTCGCTGCTTCCAGCAACGATTGGATCGAGGCGACATGCATGCCGGCGCGGATGATGATCAAATTAAATTTTCGTTGTCGTGCTTTGAGTGCGGCCTCGACACAAATTTTGCCTTCGAGCTGTTCCAATGGCCTGTCCTCAAACAAGGTGTCGATTAACTTTTCGATCAAATGATTAATAAGATAATCCAGAAATCGAAAAAGTCAAGCAGTATTTTTCATTGGTCACTTATGCGTGGGCAGAGCTACTGACCGGTCGCTTAACTTTTTGAGATTTTGGAAGTATTCAATTTTTAAGCGACCGGTCAGTCCTCCTATAGCTGATC
>CAZYNP010000103.1:11174-16275 GCA_964647995.1 uncultured Cytophagia bacterium | reverse complement strand
AATCGGCGCCAATCGGAGACCCTGATGGTCTATCGCATATATCTTTGCTGAACCATTTTCTCCTTCTTCTTTTCCACCTTTTTGACCGTAATCCGGGACTGGTATTTGGCGGGAACCTGGATCAGGGCCTGCTCCGAAATGGGCTTCTCGCTGCGCAAATCGAGTCGCAAGCCCATCTGGGCCAAATCGTGCAGCACCTGTTTGAACTCCCGACAGGTGCTCTCCATCTCATTCAGCTTCCGCTGTTTTTGATCCATACTCAAATCATCTCGATGTTCGGGGATCAGAAAATTATAGAGAAACGAACCATCGGGCTGGAAGCGCAGGTTGATGTAATTGTCCTGCCCTGGCACTTTCATCAAAAAATCCGACTCCTTTTCAAAGTCGATCACCTGCATATCGTCCATCACCTCGTAGTTCAGGCTCTTCAAGCAACGGATCAATTGGGTTTTCAAGAATTGCTGCTCTTTTTCTCGGATGAAATCTTGCTGGATACAGCGTTCATTCTCCTGCCTGAACTGCTGGGCGCGATGCAGCCATTCTTCGAATTCGTACGATTTGATCCTTGACCGCTCGATGAGCGCCAGAGCGGTCTGGACCAATTGTGCTTTGGCCGACCGCTGGCTGGGATGAATTTCGAGCTGGTTGATTTCGGCCATGATCTGCTGCAGTTGCTTTTTGCACGCAACTATTTTCTCCAGTTCCTTTAGCTCCTCAAATAACTCGAGGTAAAAATAGGCATCTTTGAAGGTGTGGCTTTGCGTCAATTGGGCCAGCTTTTGCTGATACTGCTGCTGCCGCTCGGGATCGGTCACGGTGGCGATGAAGCTGTTGATTTTTTCGAGGTAGCTGGCGACTTTTTCATCACTGGCGACATCTGGGGACGCAAACCGATCGTCGATTGGGGTCGATTCGGGCGCCAGGGCCAGAACGCGGTCGGCCAGTTCGCCACGCACCTGGTTGACTGCGGCTTCGCATTGATGCGCGTGCTGTTCGACATTCGATTTTTCGGTGGATTGCTTATCTCGGAAGCCGAATTCGAATCGCGCGGGCTGAAGCTGATAGCGGATCGCTTGCAGTTGGCCCAGCGCCTCGTCCAATATCGCGGGCTGATCGCTGCGTAAATATTGCTCCAGATAGTGGCAGACAGTGGCTTTGAACTGCTCGAAGCCCTGTCGGGCATATTCGATGAATTTCTCGTAATTCACATACGCCTGATAATCTTCCAGTTTGTTCATGAAGCGGGATTTTTCGACTCCGATGGTTTCTAAAAATGCCCGCAGTTCCTTGATAAATGCGTCGATCTGCTGGTTGAAACGGTTGTACTGTTCCTGGCCAAACTGCCCTTGATAATTAAGGCTGAAAGTTGCCAGTAATGCTTTGGCTAATTGGCCATGCTGCTGAAGGAAAGCAGCGCAATCGAACTGAATGCCCCGCGGCGCATCCGAGCAGTTGTAGCCTTCCAGTTCATGCCAGGCGGCTTGAAGCTGTCGCTGCAGTTGAAAAATCTCATTCAGCTTGCCCTCAAAAACGGCCACCGAATACATTGGTGGCGGGGAATAACTTTTCGGTCCACTCATAATCGGTTCACCTTTGTTTAAGCTGTTGATCGCGATTGGCGTAAGCTACGCGCCTCTCTCGCACAGCAATGAAATGCCACGGCAAAGAATGGGCAACATTCTGGATGACTTCAACATGCCAGAGCCATCCAGCTAACAATGGGCTGGATCTTCGAGAAAAAATCTTGCAATGATTTGTCAATAATTCCTGGGAGTCAGATAATCCTGATAGATGTATCCCTCCTGATTATTGTACTTGATGTGATACCAGACTCCCGATTTGCCCAGAATAACCACCGATTGGCCCTGGAGCGCGCGTCCGACCACACTGGCATTGGGCGATGGTGCGGAGCGAATGTTAACGGCCGATGAATTGATGGTGCCGTATTTTGTCGCTGACTGAATCGGTTGCACCTGCGGGCGAATTTTGCTGAGAGTTTTCAAATCCACTATACTGCTGGCAAGGACACCGTAAATAATCAGGGATATCGCAAAGGGAAGGAAGTAGAGTTTGCCCTGTTGCTGATAGAAAGAAATGACATTGGAAAAAATCAAGATGGCAGTAAAAATAAGATATGACATGATGGCAAAGCTATACGTATCGCCGTCCAGAGCCCCGGCATAGCGTATCACGAGCGGGCCGGCGATCAGCAGCAACGGCGTTAGATGCGTCATCTTCAAAAGCCAGATAAGAATTGTCCCTCCGACCACGAATGCCAGCAAGCCGGCGACGATTTGCAGTGATAGCAATACCAGCTTATGAGAAAACATGACATAAACAATCCCATTGATCAGCAGAAAGATGGCCAGCCCCAGCACCGTTTTCTGGGTCGCTTTGGTGATGGTAAATTTTCGTTTGATGAAAGTAATAATCAGCGCCGGCAATAGCGAAATAAATAGCAGCAAACTAATGTTGATGGCATTGATCTGGTAAAACGATCCAATACCTCCCCAGGTGATGGAGGTGAGCGGGAAAGGCGAAATTTTTCCCAGTAACCGGATGGCGGCTTCGTGATTCAAACCGCAGGCAGCCGTGACCAGCAGGATAACAAAGAGTGGCAGAAGAAATGCGAGCGATTTTAATAGTTGTGGCAGCTTGGTCACATCAAGAAATTTATTGATGCCCGTTTTAATGGCCCGGATTCGGAGTTGTCGGAGCCTGGTTTTCAGGGCCGACAGAAATGCTTCTTTCGAGGATGGACTTATCAACTGCGCCTGGATCTGGTGCTTCTGTTCGATCCGCTCGATAATTCGCTGAAAAATGGTGCCGGATGAAATGAACAATGCAGCGGGCAAGGATAGCGTCTCCTCTTTTTTGCTCATTTCTGAGAGATTGTTGTCGATGTTTTGCCGTCGGAAATAATCTGCCAGCGATTTGCCGAGCTTGTAGACCACCTGGTTATCTGGCTGGTTGGTTCGAAAATCAATGAAATGGATTTCCGAGCGCACGTGGTCTTTCAATGTGCTGAATAGAAAATCCTTGTACGACAATTGGGATAGCTCATCCCGTTGCTGATGGCGCAGAAAGACGCGCGTTTCGACCTGGAGCTGCTGTTCGGAAAACTGGGATTCATGCCCGCCAAAAAATCTTCCTACTTCCTCGAGGGTATGGTAACTTTTATTGTTGCTGTCTTTGAAGCCGCGTTGTGGGTCAAACGCATAAAAAAGTTCTAACAACCGTTCGGGTTTTTTGTGAATCTGTGGATAGAGCGTGGCTTTGAAATCCGAAAAGTCGGTTTTCGGGGAAGCCCCCAATGCGGCCGACATTTTATCCAGCAATGCCTGGATTTGCACCCGAGCGTTGCCCCCATTTTCATCGGCCGCCTGGCGCAAACGGAACTCCAGTTGGAATAGATAGAATTTCAGCCGCTGGTTATCGGTGACCTTCCACATATCATCGAGTTGATTGAAAAATTGTTCCACTTCCCGCTTCAAATCACGAGGATCAGAAAAAGCGTAGCGTTTCATCTCCACGATGACGGGGCGATTCGGCTGGAAATAGCGTAGGATGGCTTCTTTGACATACTCTTTGTCATCCTGCTGATAATAAGAAATCATGCGATCGAAAATTTTCTTCTGCTCGATATCTTTGATACTCATCAGCCAGGATAATAACATTCCATAACCTTGTTTATCGTCAATGAGATTGTCATACCAGTCGCTGTTATTTTCGATGTAGCCAATGAGATCGCGTTGCGTCGTAATCGTGACCTTGCCCAGCTTGATGGGGACCACTTCAGCGATGTGGGCACGTTGCACTTCAACTTTTTCGCCGGCCAGCCAGCGCTCGACTTCCTTTTTGCTCCAGCGATGTTTGTAATCCGTCAGGGTGAGGCCTTCGATGAGCGTGTTCAAATCTTCATATTGAGGATCGAAATCGACAATGGGCTTGCCGGCCGTTCGTCGTTCCACCATCTTGCGCCATTCGGCAGTGGTGAAATATTGGGGATAGAGCAGATGGCAGATAATCATGCCCAGCGAATAGTAATCGTTCTTTTCTGAGACGATGCCATCCGCCTGCTCGGGCGCGCGGTACATATTGGTCCCTTTGACCACCGAAGTGAAGCTCAATTCCTTTTCCGAGCTCTCCTCGAATGTTTTGGCCGAGCCGTAATCGCCGATCACCAGATCGATCTGTTCTTTGTCCAGATAAAACACATTCTGCGGCTTCAAATCACAATGGAAAATCTTGTTCTGATGGAGCCGCCGAATGCCTTTGAAAATTTGGGGGATCACCTCCCGGCGCAGAAAGTCCGGGGTGTACTTTTTCCGCAAATCCGAGCAAGTCAACAGGTCACCGCCTTCGGCAAAATCACTGATCTCGAAGCAAAATTTGTTTTGATATTTTTTCTCCCGAGTACCGAAATCGTAGAGTCGTAAAATATCAGGATCACTGATCGCATTGATCCTTCGCAGCGCCTCGGGATTCGGCTCGTGTCGTGGATCGGGGAAATAGAAGTAGAGCTTCAGGCAATATTCCTTGCCCGCATCGTCGGCGATTTTATAGATTACAGCCTCGCCGGTCTTTTTGTCGCCTGAGATGATGTCGAGAATCCGATATCGCTTTTGGTTCAATTCGATCTCGTCGCCCTGGCCCAGGTGATGCGTCTGGGTTTTATCCGTAGCACTCTCCGCGCTTTGATCATACGCCTGCGTGCTATCCCTTCCTGGCGGTCGGGTATCATACGTTTGGGTCGCCTCCGGCCGATTATCGTAAGACTGCGTTTGATCCGGTTGCGCCGTGGAATAAGTTTGGGTCGGTGTAAAAATTCTGTCTTTTTCCTGATTCATACCAGTCTCCGAATGAATTATCCATTTATCGATGATAAAAGCCTTTTATGTTTTATTGGAGTTAAGGCGTTAGCCTTTTATTTTTTTCCTCAAACAGCAGATCGAGCTATCAAAAGGATAAAAGCCTTACGGCTTAACTCCTCAATAAAAGCCTGACGGCTTAATTCCCAATAAAAGCCTGACGGCTTAACTCCATCGGCTTAACTCCATCGGCTTAACTCCATCGGCTTAACTCCATCGGCTTAACTCCA
>CAZYNP010000103.1:4132-11074 GCA_964647995.1 uncultured Cytophagia bacterium | reverse complement strand
TTAACTCCATCGGCTTAACTCCATCGGCTTAACTCCATCGGCTTAACTCCATCGGAATTAAGGCGTCAGCCTTTTATGTTTTATTGGAGTTAAGCCGTTAGCCTTTTAGCATAGCCTCGATCATCAGTCGCCCACTTCAATCAAAATGCAACTGACATTGTCGTCGGCGCCATTTTCCAGTGCTTTTTGCAGCATAAAATTGGCGCGATCCATTAATGCGGTGCCGTTGGATAAAATGACTTTGATTTGTTTCGATGGCAGCGCCTTGAACAGCCCGTCCGAGGCCAATACGTACCTATCGCCCGGGGAGATCTCGCGCAAAATGTCATTGAATTTGACCTCCAGCGCATCCTTCAATCCACCAAAATAGCTAATGAGAGGGCTGTTTACAACGTCGGGATTGACTACCTGATCTTCGGTCAGTTTGAAGAACAGTTCGTTGCGGAGCAACCAGGCCACTGAATCGCCCGCCTGAAATAACGAAAATTGCCCATTGACAATGATCAGTCCCACCAGCGTGGTACCCAACCCGCGATGCTGGGGCTGTTCCCTGCCAAAGGCAAGCAGATCCTGATTGATCGAATGCAACAATGGAGCAATATCGGCAGGCGATGGGGAGGCGTTTTTATCAAACCGGCGCTGAATTTGTTCCAGCACAAACTGGGCGGCCACCGCGCCGGATGGATTGCCGCCGATGCCATCCGCCACGAAAGAAAAACAGTTGGTTTCTTTGGGGAAAAAATGACTACCTTCCGCGAAGATCTGATCCCGTACCAGAATGCGATCCTGGTTTTCCTTGCGACTGGTCCCAATGTGGGTAAAACAGGCAATATCGAATTTCATGTAACCCTAACCAATTTTGATTGACCAAACGATGCTTGTGTTTTATTTGCGTAAATAGGCCACTGATCTGTTTCAAAAGCGTTTCAATCAAAATCGCAGCGTCCTTGGCCCAGCAATTGTTCGAGACCATCATCAGGATAGCCGGCACGACCGGTCAGTGCGCGTTCTCAGCCATTCTGCATCAGTTCAAGGCAACAACTGCCATCTGCAACCGGCGGCGATAAAGGATCTTTAGCGCCGCCGGTTTGACCTGGCTGGGGGATATTTTTAACCGAACATAACAAATTACAATACCGTGGAATCCGCTTGCGCCACTACCGGCTCTGCCTCGAATTGCAGGGTTTCCGCTCGTTCCAGCAAATCTTTTTTGCTGAACGTGAACGACATATTGTTGCAGATAGCACAGGCATAGCGCTCCCTGGAGAAATTGACCTCATACGGCAGGCCATAAATCTGGCACAAAAATCCCGGAACGCCATGGACGGTCAATTTGGCACGATTGGGATAATTCGCGCCGGCGTAAAGCGTTTTGTAAATGTACTCGGCTTTCTCCGGCGTCAATAGATCAAACAGGCCACAGATCCAGCCCCCGGTTTCGGTGTTATAAAAGACACCGGTCGCGGTCCAGTGCCCCACCATTTCCAGCGCCCATTTGGCGTTGTCCCGCGATTCGGCGTAATCGTAGCCCAATTTATGCACGAAAAATCCCAGAAACAAATCGTTTTCCGGAAATTTTTCGGGCAGAATATAAAAGCAGTTGTAAAACTCCCGATATTCGATCATCCCAGCGCCTCTGCCGATGTCCTTGAGAATTCGAAATAACTCCTCATCGGTTTTGGCGGTGGATTGGCACAGCAGGATGTATTCGTTGCGCTCATCCATCAGCACGAGATACGTTCGCAGTTGATCCTTTTTCGGTTCGATGGTGACCTTGAAGCCCCGGAAAATTCCGATATGGGTGGGCACGCTGATGGCCTCTTTCTGCTCGGTGGTATACTCCCCGGTGGCCAGGATTTTGTCGGCAAATTCTTCGACCATCTCCAGGGATGGTTCGTTGGATAGGATCACTGGCAGCACACTGGCCTGCTTCGCCTGCCGCGCCGAATCTGGCGAGGGCTTCAATTTGAGGATGTCCATGGTCAGCCGATCGCCGTAGATATTGTCGGTATAAATGGCCTCGGCAAATGCATCGGCCTTCGCCCAGATGAGTGGAAGGTCGATGCCTCGCGGCAGGTCGGTATGAACGCTCTGATTGTTGAAAACCGAATTGAGAAATTGTCGCTGCGCCGAGGTTTTGGGGTTATAGAAAACAAAGAGCCGATCCACGAAAAACATATTGCTGTTGGGAAACTTGGAAATCACATCATACACCGCCGCGGGGATGTCGGGTTTTTGAGTGTTGATCTTTTTGTGCTCGGTGATCGATTCCCGCTTAACTTCTACCAATTTATCTTTCGCCTCCTGATAATTGACGACCTCCAACTCCTTCAGGCGAAAGTTAGTCTCCAGTTCTTTTTTCAAAGTTGCCAGACCGACGGAATCCTTTTTGGCGCCCACCAGCACCTTGTACCATTTGCCTCCTTTTACCGAATCATCCAGGGCAATCAGATAGGATTTAAGGCCCATGTCCTTTAAACGATCCTGGATATCGATGGCGTGATAATAACTTCGGACTTTGGTCACTTCCAATGCCAACGGATTTTCAGCATCCATAATTACCGGCGGCTGCGATTGGCGGACGACCTTGAAAATCGCCACGGCGATTACCAGCAACAGAATCGCCCCAATAAAATACATTCCTTTTTTCATAATGCCTCCCTTTATGGCTGTAAACATGGCAGAACTGTGAGTTAAATTGCTGACTCGTTCGTGTTAAAAATCAGCCAAATCTTACCGCCGTCGCTGGCTAACCAGTGCTGGGGGTCATTGAGTTCGAGTAAGCGAAGCTAACGTTGAGACCGGGAAACTCAAAAATGGGAGCGCGAGGGATGTCGGCCTAGAACCCAATCTCAAAATTATTAGTGCCAATATAAAATTTTTTTAGTGAAAAGCAAGCAAAAAATTGTGCATTTTAAAATTCAATTAGATAATTTATAACAAAATTCGATTGAACTTTTATTGAGCCGCTTATTAGAAAAATCGCTGAATCAGCCATTGAGTTGTCGACGAACCGATTTACGAATTTGAATATCAACCTGAAATTCTAGAATGGAGATTATTATCAATAATTGGCCCACGGAATACACCAAACACACGAAAAAACGCTGAAAACACTTTTTAGTTTTTGACTTTCGTGGCATTCCGCGTATTTCGTGGGCCAAGAGTGATCATTTTCAATCGTCATGGTTCATTTTAGAAATTTAGGATCAATAACGGAAGTTAGCTCGCCCAAGCGCCAGTAATCCCAGCCTGATATTCAGCATCGACAACATCGTTGAGCTCGTTAGCGAATCAGTCAATCGATCATCAAGGCCCGAATTGGTTCAGGCGCTCATGGTTCGGGCTTGCTTATGACTCTGGAAGATCAATCGAGCTCGGCGGAGTTACCGGCCAATCCCAATCCAAAGCCAGGCAGAAGATCCCGGAATATTTACTGCATCGGTTTTTTCCGCATTTTATGTTAACATTCATTTTGCGGCAGAAGGGTTCTGAAATAGCCTTGACAAATCTATGTCCCCGGGATTTTTTTCTTGAAATTGTGATTGGAGTAGCTTATATTTCGGATACAATATTCACTCAAAATTATTCAGGGAAACCACATGCAGATCACCATCAAATTGTTCGCCTCGCTGCGAAATCAGTTAGGGAAAAAGAACCTCGAACTGGAATTGCCCGAGCCGGCTACGGTTCAGGACGCGCTGACCATGATCTCGCTACCGTATCGGGAAAATATCATTACCATGGTGAATGGCATCCATTGCCAGCTTGCTCAACCCTTGAAGCCGGGTGATGTGTTGAGCGTCTTTCCGATGATTGCCGGGGGATGAGCGGACGACGGAGCATTGCAGTGATAGCGCCATGGAGTGATGGGATTTTGAATATTGGAGTGTTGGAGTGGTGCGGTACTGGAGTGATGGAGTATTGGAGTGAAGGAATGATGGAGCATTGGAGCAATGAGGTGATGAAGTAAGAGTAGTAAGTCTGGATGGATTGATGGTTTGTCGGGGGATTGGAGATGTGAAGAGGCGAGGGCCAGAAGAGCGAAAACCAGGGCCCGTGGGAACGATGGATTGCCGAAATATTCGCCTTCGGGAATGATGGGCCTGTGACTTCATGAATAGCAGCAAAAAGGGGGTGTGGGGTGATTGGAATTAATAAAAAGTTAGGAATAATTGATTGAATGGAGGCAACGAATGCACGGATGGATGGGAAAACTCTTGCGGGTTGATCTAACTACCAAAAATATTGTTACGGCACCAATCGAATCCGATATCTGGCAGCGATTTCTGGGCGGGCGAGGATTTGGGGCCTATCTGCTCTGGCGGGAAATTGGCCCCGACATCACCCCCCTGGATGCCCGGAATCTGCTGATTTTTGCCACGGGTCCGCTGACGGGTACCACCGCGGCTACGCCCGGCCGCTTCAGCGTTTCCACCAAATCGCCGTTGACGGGAACGATCCTGGATGCCAATTCCGGTGGCAAGTGGGGCGTCTACTTCAAAAAGTGCGGCTTCGACGCCATGATTGTCAGTGGCAAAGCCGATCGGCCGGTCTATATTGACATCAAAGACGAACAGGTGACCATTAAGGACGCGGCGGCGCTCTGGGGCAAAGATGTGCACGAAACAACCGACCGCTTGCTGGAAATGGAAGGCAGCAGTTGCAGCGTGATGTGCATCGGGCCGGGCGGCGAAAATCTGGCGTTGATCGCAGCCATCATGAACGACAAGGACCGAGCACTGGCGCGCGGGGGCGTCGGCGCGGTTATGGGTTCAAAAAATTTGAAGGCCGTGGTCGTAAAAGGGACGCGTCAGATTCAGATCGCCGATCCGGAGCGGATGAAATTCGTCACTTACGAAACCAATAAATTGGTGCGACAGCATCCCATCACCTCGAAGGGGTTGCCGGAATTCGGCACATCCGTGCTGGTCAATATCATGAACGAAGCCGGTATTTTTCCAGCCCGAAATTACCAGCAGTCCCAGTTCGAGCACGCCGAGCAGGTGTCCGGCGAAGCGATTACCGAGCAGATATTGACCAAAAAAGCCGGCTGTTGGGGTTGCATCATCCAGTGCGCCCGCAAAACCAAAACGGCACACGAGGAGGGCGAAGGCCCGGAGTACGAATCTAACTGGGCGTTGGGACCCAATTGCGGCATCAGCGATCTGCAGGCCATTACCGAGGCCAACTATCTCTGCAACAAATTGGGGTTGGATACCATTTCCACCGGCGGCACCATCGCCTGCGCCATGGAATTGACCGAACGCGGCATCGTGGATGCGGGCATTAAATTCGGCGAGGCCAGTAAGCTGAAAGACATCATCCGCCGCATTGCCTATCGCGAGGGCATCGGCGATGAACTGGCGCTGGGCTCGAAGCGATTCGCGGCCCGATATAATGCCGAGCAATATTCGATGCAGGTGAAGGGGCTGGAGCTGCCCGCCTACGATCCTCGCGGGGCCCAGGGACAGGGGCTGGCGTATGCCATTTCCAATCGCGGGGGCTGCCATCTTCGGGGCGGCTATGTGATCGGTCCCGAAATCCTGGGCGCGCCGCGAATGATCGACCGTTTCACCACCACGGGCAAGGCCGGGCATGCCGTTCGCTCCATGGACCTGGGCACCGTGGTCGATTCCCTGGTGGTCTGCCGCTTTGCTACGTATGCCTGCAACGAATTCATCTGGGCCCGGCTCCTGTCAGCCGTCACCGGTATCCCGTATCAACCCGAGGAGCTGATTCAGATGGGCGAGCGAATTGTGAATCTGGAGCGATTGTTCAATCTGCGCGAGGGCTTTGGCCGCAATGACGATACCCTGCCCCGGCGCCTGCTGGAGGAACCAGTCGCCAGTGGTCCGGCGCAGGGGCGAACGGTCAACCTGGCGCCCATGCTGGATGAATACTATCAATTTCGCGGTTGGGATAAGAATGGCGTGCCGCGAGCCGAAAAGCTGCAGGAACTTGGTTTGGAGGAACTAATTCATGGCTAAAGAAAAATATCAGGATGCGATCCGTGAATTTCAAAAGATCGGTCGGATTGTCTTCGAGAAAGATCTGAACAACTCCCACAGCGGGAATTTGAGCATGAGGATCGGCGACCGCATTCTCATCACCCGCCGGGGATCGATGCTGGGCTTTTTGACTGAGCGGGACATTATCGAAACCGGCCTGGAGCACAACGACAGCGGCATCTCGCTGGCATCCTCTGAAGTGAATGTCCATCGGGCGATTTACAAAGGCACTTCATGCCTGGCCATCTGCCACAGCCATCCCTTGACCGCAACTGCGGTGTCGCTGGTGCAGGACGAAATCATTCCCATCGATGTCGAGGGTTCGTACTACCTGCGCAAGATTCCCATCGTGGAATTCGAATTCGGCAGCGGCTCGAAAGAGATGGAGGAGGAGTTACCGAAGGTGCTGAAGAACTACAAGATCGTGATGGTTCGGGGCCATGGCGCGTTTGCCATCGGCGATTTTTTGGAGGAGGCACTCCAGTATTCCCATATTCTGGAAAGCATCTGCCGGATCATTTACATGGTAAAAACCATGGGCGGCGATCTGGCCAAGCTTCAGAAGACGATGTACTCCACGTGGTAGGTCAGTTGGCAGTGATCAGTGATCAGTAATCAGTATTCAGTATTCAGTATTCAGTTGCACGCACTCTTTCGTTGGCAATCGGCATTAGATAAAAGGAATTGCAAAAGATCATTTCCCCAGAAACCGGAGACCCGAAGGACGAATAGTCTTTTGGAATTGAAAAATCAGGTCGAGGTTTTTAGCTAGATGTAGTCCACCTCCAGGGGGGGCTCCATCTAATTGACCTGCCAGATGTAGTCCACCTCCAGGGGGGGCTCCATCTAATTGAGCTGCCAGATGTAGTCCACCTCCAAGGTGGGCTACATCTAATTGAGCTGCCAGATGTAGTCCACCTCCAGGGGGGCT
>CAZYNP010000103.1:0-4032 GCA_964647995.1 uncultured Cytophagia bacterium | reverse complement strand
CATCTAATTGAGCTGCCAGATGTAGTCCACCTCCAGGGGGGCTACATCTAATTGAGCTGCCAGATGTAGTCCACCTCCAGGGGGGCTACATCTAATTGAGCTGCCAGATGTAGTCCACCTCCAAGGTGGACTACATCTGATTAAATGGAGGTCCAACGATATGGACGATTTGTCTGATGCTGCATCCAATATTTTTGCGGACGAGTTCGCTGCGCTGCTGGCGATGGTTCAACAGCGAATTCAACTGGAATGGCGCTACCACCCCGGCCGGGAACTAAAATCGGCCGGGTTCCATCTGCTCGATTATGCTGAAGAATTCGGGAAATTATTGCGGATCGTTTATCGCCATCGGCTGTTCGCTGCGCTGCGCGAGGAGGCTTCCTGGTATGCGGCGCTATTTACGAGCCACGGCTGGGGCCAGGACTCATTGGCGCTCTTAGTGGATAGCTGGGTGATTGCCATCCAGGGACTGATTAAGCCCCCAGAATGTAACCAATTGGCAGCCCCGCTTAAACAACTCAGCCACGAATTACCCACCCTTTTCAAAGCCCAACCATGGCAGCCCACCACCATGAAGCCTTCCAATCCAGCACTGGTGGAAGCCCTGCTGCACGGCGATATTCGCCGCTCGCGAGAACTGATCTTGCACTGGCTCAACTTGCCTCGCCCACCAGAAAAAGTGATCGTCGAAGAAATATTGCCGGCCATTTCAGAAATTGGAATGCGCTGGGAGCAGAATCGCGCCGAAATTTATCAGGAGCACCTGGCCACCGAGGCCATCAAGTCCCTTCTATCTGGTTTTCCGGCGTTAATTTCGGTGTCACCGCAGCAGGTGGCAAAAACGGCGCTGGTTTCCTGCGCGCCAGGGGATCAACATGCGCTGATTTCATTAGCGTTGAGCACCTACTTCGAAATTCGTGGCTGGCAGGTGTGCAACCTGGGCGGGAGTCTGCCGGCGGCTCAGATCGTTCTCGCCGCTGAAGCTATCCGGCCAGACCTGCTCCTTTTAACTTTCACCCTGCTTTCCAACCTCGATGATGTGCTCGAAGTGGTGGAGCGGATGTTTGCCAGGTTAAAAAATTGCCAGATCATCGTTGGCGGCCACGGCGCACTATCGAGCCGCCCTGTTCTGGAACGGAAAGGGTGCCTGGTGGCAGAAAATTTTGACCATGCTTACCAATTGGCAATGGAGGGCATCAAAGATGCGTAGCTTAACCGCATTCCGGATGGTCATCCACGACCGTTCTTCCACCGCAGGAGCACTGTTAGGCGTGGTGGCCATTGTCTTTCTGGTCGGCCAGCAACTGTCTATTCTGTTTGGCTTGCTGAATTTCATGTCCGTGCTGGCGGATCACAGCGGTGCAGATGCCTGGATCCTGAGTGCCAATACTCGCAACGCCGATGCCGGCGATCTCATCTCTGGCCGCTATATCGATCGCGTGATGGGCTTGAAAGAGGTGCAAGGGGCCGAGCCGATACTGATCGGCAATGGGCTATTCCGAAAAAGCGATGGCTCTTATGAATCCGTTCGGGTGGTGGGAAGCAGAAGGCCCCACATGGCCACCGGGCCGTGGCAATTCGCCCAGGCGGATGAACAGGCCTTATTGGACTTAGAAGGAATCACGGTCGATCGGCTTGACCTGGCCAAGCTGGGAAACCCCTGGCTGGAGCAAGTGGCCGAAATCGGCAACCGCCGCGTTCGGATTGCGGCGATCAGCGACGGGGTGAGAGGGTTTCAGGGGACGATCGTGTTTGCCTCTCTGGACAAGGTCAAGGAGATCGCCCGAACGCCGCCGGGAAGGTACTCTGCTATTCTGGTTCGCTTTCAGCCGGGGCAAAATACCGCAGCATCCATCGCCCGACTGCGGGCGCTATTGCCGAATTGTTCGGTCTATGGCACTGCCGAGCTTTCCCGCATGACCAGAACCTATTATATCACCAACACCGGGATCGGCGGCAGCTTTGGTTTTTCGACCGGTATTTCTGTGATCATTGGCGTCGTCATTATTTCGTTGACCATGTACGCCAGTGTATTGAATCGCTCGCGCGATTTTGCGGTCATGCGGGCCATCGGTGGCCGGCGCCGCGATATTGCCGTGGTGGTGATCAGCGAAGCCCTGATCATTTCCGGCATCGGCTTATTCATCGGCTTTCTCATGCTTACCCTCCTGCTGAACGCCACCAGTCGTTCCGCCATCCCCAGCTATTTTCCGTCGTTTATGCCTCCAGTTTTAGCAATAGGCACATTGATCGTCAGCATGCTGGGGTCGCTGGTCGCGCTGCGGGTGGCGCTCAAAGCCGATCCGGCATCGGTATTTCATTGATAGAGGGAGTTACTCATGGCAACGCTGCAATTGGACAAAATCGCCCGGGATTTTTCCGATGGCCGCCAGGTAAGGCGGGTTTTGTTTCCAACGGACCTGGAATTTTTGCCCGGGATTTTGACTGTGCTTGCTGGCCCATCGGGCAGCGGAAAAACCACGCTGCTTTCCATCATGGGGTTGGTGTTGCGGCCATCGGAAGGCCGAATGTTTTTGGATGGCCACGAGATTTCCGGGCTTTCGGATGAAGCCGCGGCAAAAGTCCGGTTGACGAATTATGGTTTCGTGTTTCAACAGCCCATGCTCATCGAGGGATTGAACGTCATGGAGAACATCCTGCTGGGCCTGGCGGTACAGGGCGGACGGCCGACCAGCACGGATCGGCGCAAGGCAGAAAGCCTGCTGCGGGCGCTCAACCTGGAGGAAACGGCCCACATGCAACCGCAACTTTTGTCCGGCGGGATGAAACAGCGCGTCTCCATCGCCCGGGCCCTGGTCAAGTCCCCACCGATCCTGCTTTGCGATGAACCAACCTCAGCCCTCGATGCCGAAAGCGGCCAGGCCGTGATGGCGATCCTGAAACGTATTGCCATCGAAGAGGAAAAAGTCGTGGTGGTCGTGTCGCACGATGCTCGGGTTTTTCCCTATGCCGATCGGCTGCTCAAAATTGAAAACGGAAAAATCGTTTCCGATACCCATGAAAAATATATTATCGAAAAGGATGGTTAGCAATGAAACTGCGCAAGGTCATCATTATTCTGCTGATCCTTCTGGTAGTTATCGTTGGTCTCAATTACATCCGGGTCTCGTTGCGTAAAGCCGCCACACCTTTGGCGCCTTCGCGACCGCCCTCTCTGGCCGATGCCCCGGTGCGGTTATACGGCCGGGTAGAACCGCTCGGTCGCGAAGTTTTCGTGGGGCCGCCACAACCGAGACGGGTGACCCGAATTTTCGTTACCGAAGGCCAATCGGTCGGGGCCGGACAGGCACTGTGCGAGCTGGAATCGGACATCGAACAGCAGGCCGTTCAGGTGGCGATGGCACGAGCCGCGGAATTGGAACGTCGGCTCGATTTGCTCCTCGATGATTTGAAGCGAAAAGAGACGCTGGCAAGCTCCGGGGGCGTGCCCGAATTTGAATTGAGCCAGAAGCAATTGGAAGTCAAGCTCCTCCGGCAGCAAATTGTTACGGCTCGGGCCGAGGTGGAACTGCGCCAGCGAGAGTTGAATACCTTGACGCTGCGCGCGCCGCTTGACGGCTATATCTACAAATTCGATGTTCGCCTGGGCGAGCTGTTAACCCCGCAGGACTATCAGCGCATTGTCATTGGAAAAAAGGAAAAGCAAATACGGCTCTATGTGGAAAGCTTCTGGTCGAATCGGGTTCGTGTGGGTGATGTCTTTACGGTAAAAGATGCTGAAACGCTCACCGTCATCGGAGACGGCGAGGTGATCGCGGTCTCGGAATACGTGGGCGCCCGGGATTTTCGCACCGATGACTTTCTCGAACGGCTCGACACCAAATACGCCCAGGCCATTCTGCTCTTGAAACAGGTGGTGAATATTCCCCTGGGAAAATTGGTTCTCTGTGAGCGCGGGGAAAAGTAAAAGGCTAACAAAATAAAAGGCTAACGCCTTAACTCCGCGGAGTTAAGCCGTCAGGAGTTAAGCCGCAAGGCTTTTATTGAGGAGTTAAGCCGTAAGGCTTTTAT
>CAZYNP010000102.1:0-16509 GCA_964647995.1 uncultured Cytophagia bacterium | reverse complement strand
GTTATAAGTGGACTGACCGGTCGCTTTAAAAAGAATGGAATGCTTTGAAAATTTCAAAAAGTTAAGCGACCGGCCAGTAGCTCTTTCCACTCATAAGTGAGGTTTTACTATTGCTTCAAATTTTGCTTGACAATTGATTTTGGTTGTATTATATTGATGCGCAACTATGACAGCGACATCCGAGATCCCATTATGAATTGGCATCACGACCTGCAATCGCTCAACCGGCAGTACGAAAATATTGGCACGGCTATAATCTGAACATCTTCCATAATAAACCAGGTGTTAATTAAACAACAAAATTGCGGTTTAAATTTGAGGAGGATTTCCATGGCCAAAAAAGCGTTATGTATCGGCATCAACGACTATCCCTACGAGGGATTCGATCTGATGGGCTGCATTAACGATGCCAATGCTTGGGCTGAGCTGCTGTTCAATCACTATGATTTTCCCCAATCCAACATCAAAGTAATGACCAATGCCAATGCGAAAAAAAAGGATTATATCGATGGAATAAAATCGTTGTTAGCCGGAGCAGGTTCAGGCGACGTCCTGGTGTTTACCAATTCCTCTCATGGTTCCTACCTGGCCGATCGAAGTGGCGACGAGGAAAAATACGATCAGGTCATTTGTCCCTACGATGTCAAAGAGAACATCCTAATCGATGATGAATTGCGAGAGATTTTCAGCGGTATCAAGTCAGGCGTTCAGCTAACGGTTATTTCCGATTCCTGTCATTCGGGCACGGTTACCCGGGCGATCCCGATTGTGCCTCCTTCCATCGCCGATAATATTCGCATGCGTTTTCTGGATCCGCATTTGCGCGGGGATCGAGAGCTGCGCAATCCCTATCTTGCCAAAGCCAAACGTCGCGAAGAGTATCCGGAAGAGGAAATGAAAGAGCTGCTGCTGGCTGGCTGTAAGGATATCGAATATTCGTATGATGCCAGAATTCTCGGCAGTTATCATGGCGCCATGACCTGTTATGCCCTGCAAGCGATACGGGAAGCCAATTACAAAATCACCTACGCCAAACTGCTCGATCGCGTGAACAAGCTGCTGGAGGCCGCGGGTTTTCCGCAACATCCGCAATTGGAGGGAAAGAAGGAAAATAAGCAGCGCCAGATATTTACCTGATACAATTTGAGACTGCAAGCAGGTAACCATCTGGTTCGAGCTGTTTTCGTCAGCAACTTGTCACTTCATTATGCTAAAAAATTATGGGCGCTCCCAAAAAAATATTAATCCTGGCAGCGAACCCAACGGGCACGACGCGGCTGCGACTGGATGAGGAAGTGCGGGAAATCAAAGAAGGACTGCTTCGTTCCAAACGGCGGGATGAATTTGTCATCGAGCAACGTGAAGCGGTTCGTATTCGCGACCTGCGCCGCGCCCTGCTGGACGTGGAGCCGCAGATCGTCCATTTCAGCGGCCATGCTCGCACGCAAGGCATTGTGCTGGAAGATGAATCGGGCCAGGCGATTGTCGTTGAGCCGGAAGCCCTGGCTGGGTTATTCGAGCTTTTTATCCAGCGCGTGGAATGTGTATTTCTAAATGCGTGCTATTCCGAAGCCCAGGCGACTGCTATCAATCGGTGGGTGAAATATGTCGTCGGGATGGTGAAAGAGATCAGCGACCGCGCCGCCATTGAATTTGCCGTGGGATTTTACGATGCGCTGGGCGCCGGCAAAGCTTATGAAGAGGCCTTTTCGTTCGGCCGCAACGCCATTCAACTGAAATCTCTCCCCGAGGAGCTAACTCCAATTCTAAAAGTCAATCCCAACCTGAGACTGCCGCGACCGACGATTCGCATCTTTGTTTGTTACACAAGTGCGGTGGAGCCCGATCGGACGCTGGCGCAGGAAGTCGTCCAGGCCCTCAGGCGAAATGAATATTATGTTTTCATTGATAAGGATATACCGGTGGGTCTGGAATGGTGGCCGAAAATAGATGCGGAATTGAAGACAGCGGATGTTTTCATTGCCTTACTATCGGAGCGGGCGGTCAAAAGCGAGATGGTGAAGGGCGAAATCCGAAAAGCATTCAATTTGAACAAGGAGAGCGGGCGTCCTTTGATTTTGCCCGTGCGAGTCCAAAACCGAAGCGAGTTCCAATATCCGATCAATATGTATTTGAATCACATCAATTGGACCCAATGGGACCAGCCTGCCGACACGCCAAGGCTCATCAACGAACTGGATCGCGCCATCACGGGTGTTCCCCTGCCTGCCAGCGAGCGGCATAGCCTTTCTATTTCGTCCGCCGACCGATCATCAGAAATCTATATTCCCACCAGTTCTGCCCCGCTGCATGGTTCAAAGCAGTCTCCATACGTAGAGGATCAGGAAGCGCAGTTTTATATCGAACGGGAGAGCGATCAGATTGCCTTGCGCGCAATCGAAAAATTGGGGGTGACCATTTTGATTAAAGGCCCGCGGCACATGGGCAAAACCCTATTGTTGAACCGGATCATCCAAGCAGCCCGGAAATTGAATAAAATGACCGCTTGTTTGGACCTGGAACTCTTCGATCAGACCGTGTTGGCGGATCCGACTGCTTTTTATGTTCAATTTTGTGCCTGGATTTCGAATGAATTGGGTATCGAGAACCGAGTGGACGAATATTGGAACATGAATCTAAGCAACAACCTTCGCTGCACTCTGTTTATGGATCGCTACCTGTTGCAGTTAGTCAATGTGCCGCTGGTGCTGGCGATAGATGAATTGAATTCGATTTTCTACACCGACTTTCGAGCTGACTTCTTTGGCCTGCTGCGGAACTGGCACAATCAACGCAAGATCGAATCCTCCTGGAAAAATCTCGATCTGGTTCTGGTTACGGCAACTGAGCCCTATTTTTTTATCGAAGATCTTCAGCAGTCGCCGTTCAATATTGGCGAAGTGATCGAACTGAAGGATTTCTCCGCCCAGCAGGTTGCGGAACTGAATCGGCGCCACGGTTTGCCGTTTGATCCGAAACAGGAAAAAGAATTAATGAAATTGTTGAACGGCCATCCCTTTCTGGTTCGGCAGGCCATGTATCTGGTGGCCAACAAAATTATCTCGCCAGAGGAGCTTTTCACCAGAGCCATTGATGATGACGGCCCCTTTGCTGATCACTTGCGCTATCGCTTCTACAAAATCTATGATAAAGAAGAGCTGATCCATGCCGTCAAGAAGATCATCAAGGGGCATAAATGCAACGATGATCGGATGGTCTACAAACTTCAGGCATTAGGTTTATTGAAGCTCGAAAACCATAAGATTGTTTTTCGCTGCGAGCTCTACCGGCGCTATTTTGAAAAATTATTGTATGGCTGAAAAAAATATCTACACTGTGGGCGGAACGGTTCAAGCGGGTGCAGGGCTGTATCTCGAACGAAAGGCAGATCGCGAGCTGTTAGAATTATGCCGCGAAGGAAAATTCGCTTATGTGTTAACAGCCCGCCAGATGGGCAAATCCAGTCTGATGGCAGCGACCGCCCAGCAATTGCGAGCCGAAGGCAGGGCCGTCGTTATCATTGATCTGTCCCAATTGGGTGCCCATTTGGCGGCGGAACAATGGTATCTTGGCCTTTTGATGATCGTTAGCGATCAATTGCAGATCGCAATTGATTTACCCGACTGGTGGAATCGACATGGCCACCTGGGTTATGTCCACCGTATGACGCTATTTTTCCGCAATGTAATCCTGTCCCAAATCAGCGCTCCGGTAGTGATTTTCATTGATGAGATCGATACCACCCTCAGTTTGCCCTATGCAGATGACTTCTATGTGGCTATTCGCTACATCTATAACGCGCGCAGCGAATATGCCGAATTCAATCGGATCTCGTTTGTCCTCATTGGCGTTGCCATCCCTGCCGATCTGATCTCCGACCCCCAACGGACGCCGTTCAATATTGGCCAGCGAGTTGATCTATCTGATTTTACTTTTAACGAGGCACTGCCTCTCACCCAGGGTTTCGATCTGTCGGCTGGCCGGGCAGCCAGGGTACTGCGCTGGGTTCTCAAATGGACTCAGGGGCATCCTTACCTAACGCAACGGCTATGTCAGGAGATCGCGTTGCAGCGGCGCTACGATTGGACCGAGCTCGAGATCGATAGGCTGGTAACAGCAATTTTTTTCAGCGAAACGAATGCCCGGGACATGAACCTGCTGTTCGTCGAGGACATGCTTACCCGCCGCGCTCCGGATAAAATGAAAGTGCTATTGACTTACCGTAATATCCGAAGTCGGCGGCGCCCGGTGAAGGATGAGGAGCAGTCGCTGGTCAAATCGCATTTAAAACTTGCTGGTATCGTGAAACGAAAGCAGAAATATTTGGTCGTCCGCAATCCGATATATCGAAAGGCTTTTGATAATCGCTGGCTTAAAGAACATCTGCCAATCAACCTGGTGCGATTGCTGAGTCGGACTATCATTGCTCTGATTATTTTATTATTGTGTATCTCCCTGCCATTGACCTGGTGGGCATTAAAAAGCAAAGCCCAAACTGAGGCACTCCGTTTTCAGACCAATTATATCCTGGCAAAACTTTTTGAAGAAAAAGCTGGCTCCGCCTTGAATGAAGCCTTGCTGAGCAATAAGACAACCGATTTTCAAAGAGCCTGGCTTTACACACTGGAAGCATTGCATCAGGATATTGGGATAGATCGTTGGTTGCCACTATCGTTTGGTCGATTATTATCACGAAAACTTCAGACAGCAGCATTTTCCGAGCTGTGGCGCTCAGCCATTTTTTCGCCAGTGCCTTCCAGCATTGCCTTCAGCCCGGATGGCCGATATATCGTGTCGGCGTCCAGCGACAATAGAATTTGGCTCTGGGAAGCTGAAAGCGGTGAAAAATTGGCCGATTTTTCGGGACACCGGGCGGCAGTACTCTGCGTGGCCTACAGTCCCGATGGCAAACTGATCGCCTCGGGCTCGGCTGATAACGATATTCGGATTTGGGATGCGAAAAGCGGAGAAAAACTGTTGGTCCTATCGGGACATTCGGACGATGTCTGGAGCGTTTGCTTCAGCCCGGATAAATCGCTATTGGTCAGCGGATCCGGCGATAATAGCTTGCGCTTGTGGAATGTCAATACCGGCCAGCAAGTTGCGGTCTTCCCAAATCTGGCGCAGGATATTCTGAGCGTTGCCTTCAGCCCCAATGGTCAATGGATCGCCTGTGCGTCGCGAGATGATCGCGTGCAGTTATTGGACTGGAAACAGAAAAAGATCATGCGGACCTTTTTGGGGCACACTGCTGATGTCTGGAGTATTGGCATAAGCCCCAACAATCGACAGCTTGTCTCGGGGGCGGGCGATCGGACCGTCAAAATATGGGATATCCCAACTGGCACGCTGATCCAGAGCCTGAGCGGTCCCAAAGATGATGTGATGAGCGTCGCGTTTAGCCCGGATGGTCGCCGCATTGCCGCTGCCTCCAGCGACAATACGATCTGGATCTGGGATGCTGAGCAATGGAAGAATTTAGCAGTTTTGGTGGGACACGAGGCCGGTGTATATAGCCTGGCGTATAGTCCGGATGGAAAACGCATCGTGACCGGCGCGGCGGATAATACCATCCGGCTCTGGGATGCCACCAGCGCCGAACAACTGGGCGTTCTTTCCGGCCATGAGAACGTCGTTTGGGGAATTGCTTTCAGTCCTGATGGCCAATATTTGGCTTCGGCGTCGGGTGATACGACTGTCCGGCTCTGGGATGTTCGCGATCGGAACCTGCGCCGCGTGCTCCGCGGACACAGCGATTATGTCTGGTGTGTGGCGTTTGATCCGATGGGGCAGATCCTTGCCTCGGGCTCAGCCGACCATACAATTCGACTGTGGGAAGTCGACAGCGGCAGCCAGGTGGCGGTCCTGGTCGGACATACCAATGACGTTTGGAGTATCGCATTCTCTCCCGATGGCCGACGACTCGTATCCGGTTCCAGTGACAAAAGCCTTCGACTTTGGGACGTCCAGGCAGCCCGGCAGATAGCGGTTTTGACCGGTCATTCCGACGACATCTTGAGCGTAGCCTTCAGCCCGGATGGAAAATTGATTGCCTCCGGTGCCTGGGACAATAGCATTCGCCTGTGGCAAGCAGAAAATGGGCGGGAGGAAGCGGTTTTGAACGCTCACAAAGTGTCGGTGCTCACCATTGCTTTTAGCGCAGACGGTAAATGGATGGCCTCTGGCGCTGCGGATAACACCATTGTTATCTGGGACGTTCAACGAAGGAGTGAAGTCAAAAAATTGTCGGGCCATACGGATGCGATCTGGAGCGGGAGCTTCGATCCCCGGAGCAGATATTTAGCTTCTGGCTCCAGCGATAAAACCGTGCGTCTCTGGGACGTGGCCAGTGGCGAGCAGCTTGCCATTTTTCCAGAGCACCATGATGTGGTCTGGAGTGTCGCATTCAGTCCCGATGGAAAACTCCTGGCGTCGGCAGCGGATGACCATACCATTCGATTGCATGAGTTGCATCTGTTAGCCGATGCTGAATTTGAGCAACGAAAAGCGGAGCTGTTGACAACGATATATGACGGTTCCTATTTTTTCTTACCCTTTCAAAAGGAAGAACAAAATCTGATCCCTCGTAAGCCAATTGTGCGGGAAGTTGAGCCATTTAAGCGACCTGGAAAATCAAAATTTACGGGGTTGCACAAGCCGCGACCCATCGAGAAAAGCCCGGTTACCTGGCTGCTGGAAACAATGAAATAGAAATCGAACTGGTGCGGTCAATTTGTGTCTCCCGGATGCCACGCCCGGCTGTCGGATTGATGGTTATTGCCCGTAATATCTTCGTCTGGCCTTTCAATTGTTTTGAGCTTTGAAAGGCTGTTTCATTTTTCGCTTGATTCTTTGCCAGAACTATAATATATTTGGCAGCGTAATTTCGAAGCGAATTTAAGCCGAACCAGCAGATAGCATCCAGTTGAAGTTAAATATCTCAGAGGGAAAATATGAGCCATTGCGCTCCCGAAGCCACCGTTGGCGCGATCATTACGAAAGTTGAAAATGGCACTCATTTTGTACTACTGGCTTTGCGAAATACCGATCCCTATAAAGGCTATTGGTCCTTGCCGGGCGGCCATATCGATTGCTATGAAACCGTGGAACAGGCCGTTATTCGTGAGATCAAGGAAGAGGTGGGATTGGATTTGGCCCCGCGTTTTCTGTTCTATTTTGATGAAATCATTCCAGAAAAAAGCATCCATGCTGTGGTATGTGTATTCGACGGGGAGGCCAGCGGTACGCTGCAGGTGGCGCCAGCGGAAATCCAGGCGGTCCGCTGGGTGCCGATCGATGAAGCATTGCAGATGACTTTGGCATTTTTTCACAAGAATATTATCCAAAAATACCTGACCCAGTTCACGAACAACGCTTGAGACAACCTGGCGACAATTGCCAACAGTTGCCCAATGACAGACGGCGGAATGAGATGAAAAAGACCAAAGAGATTCTAATCATTGGTGATCGGGTACTCATCAATCCCGATACCAGCAAAGATCAAACCGATAGTGGGCTCTATCTACCGCAAGGAATGGCTGAACGCGAGAAGGTGCAATCCGGTTATGTGGTCAAAGTAGGGCCGGGCTATATTGTGCCGTATGCTGATACCTCGGAGCCGTGGTCTAATTATAAAAATGAACCGCATTATATCCCACTGCAAGTGCGGGTTGGCGACTATGCCATTTTCCTGCGCAAAGAGGCCATTGAAATCGAATATGAGGAGAAAAAATTTCTCATCGTCTCGCAGACCGGAATCCTGGCGGTGGTTCGCAGCATGATCTACCCCGATGATGATTGATCCAGGTGACCTTCAATTTGGAACGAATTGTCTTTGAGAATGCCATTGCCCCTCAGGGCGCCGTGGCTGTTGTTTAACGCCTTGTCCTGAATCATAATGAATTATAGCCGATGAGGTTTAGGCTTATCATTTATCGAGGTGGATGCGTTGGGACGCCGCTGTTCACAAATACTATCAAGCCTGATGAATTCTTTTGAGGCCAATTATCCAATAACCTTAACATCAACTCGAGTCCGCCATTTGAACTCTTTGCAACGATTGGAGGAACAAGAATGAATAGGTGGTATCAAACAATCGCGACCGGTATCGTCATCGGTTTATTGCTAATAACCATGGTTTGCAAGAAGGAAGAGGTGACGCCGGCTGCCTCGGCGCTGCTGTCTCCCGATCCAGCCGAGCTGAGCGCGGCCGCGCCGGAGAAGTTTCAGATTAAATTTGAAACCAGCCAGGGCGATTTTGTCATGGAAGTTTATCGCGACTGGTCTCCTCATGGTGCCGATCGGCTGTATTATCTGGCCCGACATCATTTTTATGATGGCGCACGCTTCTTTCGGGTGATCGATGGCTTCATGGCGCAGTTTGGCTATCATGGCGATCCGGCGGTTTCCAGAGTCTGGACCGCAAAGGCCATTCCCGATGATCCCGTAAAACAGAGCAATTTGCGAGGCTATGTCACCTTTGCCAAGAGCGCCCTGCCGAATTCCCGAACTACCCAATTATTCATTAACTACGGCGATAATAGCCGGCTGGATGCCATGGGCTTTGCGCCGGTGGGGAAGATAATCTCGGGCATGGAAGTGGTAGATCGGCTGTATAGCGGCTATGGCGAAGGGGCGCCGAGCGGTTCAGGCCCGGATCAGGGGCGCATTCGCCAGGAAGGGAACGACTATCTCAACCGCAATTTCCCAAAGCTGGATTATATTCGAACCGCGACCGTGGTGGCAGAATAATAGTAAAGGTCGCCGACCGGTCGCGACGTGCGACCGGTCGGTTCAGGCAGTTATCGATGGATTATTTCCAGCCATTTTTCCGCCTCCGCCCGCATTTTATCCGGCTCGGCAACGAGTCTGGTCACTGCTGAACCGCAGAAAATCCCGGCCGGGTCGTGCCTTACCACCTCGCTCAAATTGGCCAGGGTAATGCCACCGGTGTAGATCACCTGCAAGCCCTGGAACGGCCCCTGCCACGCTTTGGCCAATCCAAGGTTGGATTGAGATTCGGTAATGGCCGGAAAAAGCTTATAGCACCATTGATAGGGGTACTTGTTTTTCAAGTCGGCCAGATCGATCCCATACCCCATGGCTTTCTGCACCAGTTGCTTGCCCGCATCAGCCAGACCACCGGGCACGCACATCACATCATGTTCAATGCATACATCCACCACTTCTGGAATATAATCTGCTGAAACAATTCCCGCAACGCCGACGTCGATGGCGCGTTCCGCCTGGTCGGGCATCATCACCGTCCCTGCCAGTATCAGCGCCGAGGGATAGCGCCGCAGCACCGCCTGGATGCCATCGGGAGCTGCTGCTGAGCGATAGGCGATCTCCAGGGTAATCCCTAGAGAATTCAAGGTTTCATAAGCAACCACGCACTCGTTGGGGCTCTTTGGGGTGAGGAGAGCGATCAAGCGATTCTGTTGTAATTGTTCCAACACCTGTTGCGATTTGTTCATACAAATACTCCTGATCTCGAATGAGTTTATCGGCAAATTCCGCCTAATGAATTAACGACAACGGTCGATTATTTTGCGCATATTTCGTCCCAGGATATTTCGTTTATCATTTTCTGAAATATCGGCGTAGGCCACCCAACCAAATTGAGGAAAAGGATCGCGCATGGCGGCGTCTGAACCATAGATCACTTTTTCCGAACCGATTTCTCGAACCAGAAACTCGATGATCCCATTGGTGACCGCGGTGTAGGTGATTTCGCAGAAGACATTAGCAAACTTCTTTGCTAATGGGATATATTTGCGAGCGGTTTCATAGCTCATGCCGCTATGCGCCAGCAAGAAAAATAGCTCGGGGTATTGGGCCGCGATCTCCTCCATTTCGGCGACAAAATTATCGGAAAAATGCATCAACGCGAACAACCGATGTTGATGGCCATAGCTAAACCAGGGCTGGTATCGTGGATCATTGTAAGGAATACGGTGCCGGGGAAAATACGGCTTCAGCCCCTTCAGGCCCAGGGTTTCATGGCAGTATTTTAGCTCGGACTGCCAATCCTGCACCTCGTTCGGGTGAATGGTGGCATAGCCGATAATTTGCCCGAGAAAATCCTCCATTGCCTGATGGGTAACCTCATTGCCTCGCCGCGCATCGCACCAGATGCCGGTCCACGAACTGACGCAGGTAATCCTCACGCCCAGCCGCCGATTGCGACTGACAACACCTTCCGCATCGGCCTGGGACATGACCGCGATGACATTGTCCCGAATTCCTTTTTCAGCGATATGGGCATGGGCGTCGATGACTTCCATATCGGCAATTGGTTGCTGACGACGGACGTTTTGCAGAATCAGATCGTCGGTGTGGTCATCGGAGTAATCTGATGGCGGCGGATCGAGCTTGAGCAGGCGGATGAGATTGCCGCCGGCGATCTGAGCGCGTGCACGATCATCAATTTCGGCATAGTCGATCAAAAGCCTGGCGGCGCCCGGGCTCTTTTCCATCATCTGAGTGCCAAACAGCAGTTGATTCGCGCCGATTTTGGCCACCAAATATTCGATGATCCGATTGCCCTGGTGATTGGAAAATTCCACATGCAAGTTGGGACATTGCTGCAACAAAGGCAACAAATAGCGCGTGGCTTCCCAGCGAACGCTGTGGAGAATCACATTCAATTTTGGATATCGCGTGCAAAGGGGGGCAATGGCTTCCCAATCAATTTGTTGCAACGACGCTTCATGTTCACCACGATCGAAGATTACTGGAATTTCCGCCTCCTGGAGTGCCGCCAGCAGCGAGCCCATGGTTGCCGCGTCGAGCAAATACCGATGCATTCGGGGAAAGAGTTTAACGGCCTTAACCCCATTATCCACCATCGTCTGAACGAAACGGGGCCCGATAGCCGCTTCATCTGCATGGTGGGGCAAAGCCACCCAGCAGGGAATGAGTCGCTGATACTTCCGACAAACATCGATAACCATCTGGTTGCCAACGGATGGATGGAGTTCTTTGGCAAAATTGGAATAAATGAGCGCTGCATGAATGCGGCAGCGTTCCATATCTGCCAGCATTTTTTCCACTGTCCCGGGTGCTGCCGGGTCTTTCCCGGCCCATTTATCGATTGCTGCAAAGCAGTCCACATATTTAATAGTTTGCATTGGCAGTTCCTATTTTGAGAAATGAATACCAAGTTGATGGTCGAGGCAACACTTCGATCATGATTTTGCTATCGATAAGCGTATCCCAAAGCCGGCCGATGTTGCGAACGGCAGGGCAGCCGCCCAATAGCCAGATGGTCCAGGCTTATTTTGAGTGGAATGATCCATGCGTGCACTCTAAAAAACCTGCATTCAGCCATCCGCCCGCCAGCCCACCGGCGGACAGTCATGAGGTTTTGGAAATAGCGTCATCGCTTTGATGAGCCATAAGCGACAACGATGATTCTTTTACCAATCATCCAGGGATCAATCATTCAGGCAAACTCGACCATGCTGCCGGCTGATCCGATTTCAAATTCCGATGGTTTCCACTCGATTGTGATTGGCCGAGCGATAAATTGCTTCGACAATTTTCAAAACGCGAACCCCATCCTCGCCAGGAATCGGTGCCGCACCGCGTTGTAGAATCGCTGCCACCAGGTCTTTTAGAAATAGCAATCCCATGACACCAGAATAGCCCGGCGCCGTTTCCAGCGTATAAGTGCGGCGCTGAAGCGGCGCACCTTTGAAAGATTCGTGATCGCTACAAATGAATAATTCATCTGATTCGCCCTCGAAAGCGGGTGACCATTGGATAACACCCTGCGTGCCTCGAATCCCGATATACAGGTCCCGGCCGTAGGGATAGGCCGCAGGCACCGTATAGCTAACATCCAGCGTCAAGACCGCGCCACCGGTAAAGGTCAAAATGGCAAAAGAATTATCCTCGATATTGTAGGTTTGATTGATTTTTACATTCTTGCTGAAGACACTTTCGACCGAGTCTTGTAACAGCCAGGTAAAGAGATCGATCCAATGAACCCCCAGATTGAACATGGGCCCACCGCCACTTTGCGCTGCATTCAGCATCCAGTCGGCATGGCCGTCGTGATAGCGCTGCAAACGTCCGGCGGCGCAACGTCCCACGCAACCAATAACCTGTCCCACAACGCCATCCGCCAGCAATTTTTTCAGATCCTGGACCACCGGATGATAGCGCCAGACGTAAGGTGTCGAGAGTATCAAATGCTGCTTTTTTGCCAGATCTGCCAGTTTTTCGGCACTGCAAGCGCTGGTCGCCATCGGTTTTTCAATCAGCACGTGGCTTCCTTTTTCTAATGCAGCGGTTGCCGCGGCAGGACACTCGCTATGGGGCAGAAAAATGGCCGCGAGATCGATGGTTTCATGTTCCAACAATTGCTGCCAATGGGGGTATGCTCGCAAACCAAAATCGGCGGCAAATTGCGTTCGGAGCGATTCGTCCGCCTCGGCCACTGCAACCACCGCCAGCTCTCTGATTTTCTGCAAATGCACCATATAGGCGCGGGGATGCAGATGTCGCAGCCCGATGATGGCAACTTTGATGACATTCATAACGATTTTCCTCATCGAAAAAAGCATTTTGCCCGTCAGTTGAATATGGTTCCGGCCAATTTGGGCTCAAATGACCTTCGGAAGTTCCATTTGCTGTTGCAACCCAATAGAATTGTTCAGCGAAAGGGTGGCCGCCGGGCTGTGCCCTACTTCATTCATTCGCAGCCAGAACCGTAGCGAAAGACGTTCCGCCAGCATCGTTAAAATTTCCCATCCCGGCGCTCGAATTTGGTGGGCTTGCCGAGGCTTTCGCCGCCATGCGTCATCCACCAGGCTACCCATTCGATAATCTGATCGCTGGTCACTGCGGGTGAACCAAAATGTTTGATAGCCAATGAGGCGTCGCCCAGCAAGGCGGTCTCATTTTCAGTCCCGGCAAATCTAGGCCGGATGCCCATCAGCTCACCCAGCCGCTGCGCAACCGATCGTACGGATAGTATGTCAGGGCCGGTGAGATTAATCACCTGAGCCGGACAGGCACATAGCGAAAAGCACTGGAGAAGGTAACCATTGGCATCCCCCTGCCAGATCTGATTGAAATAGCCCATGCTCAGATCGATGGTTTCCCCTGTTTTGATCTTTTGGGCCAGATCATGAATGATGCCATAGCGCAGCTCGGTGGCATAGAACAGGCGCACTATGCAGCAGGGTGTCTGATTTTTCTGGGTAATAAATTGAACCAGTCGTTCGCCGCCCAATCGAGACATGGCATACTCGCCGATAGGCTCCAGGGCATCATTTTCTGATGCTCCGGTTCCGTAAACGGTGACAAATTTATAGACATTGCCCGAGGAAAGGTAAACGATCCTGGCTTGGGTAAATCGTTGCACGACTCTGGCTGGTAGCAGGGTATTCATGGCCCAGGTGAATGGTTGGTTGGCCGTGGAACCGAATTTCGTACCTGCCATAAGAATAATATGGGCGCTGTCTGGCAACGCTGCCAATTGCTTTTCGTCGAAAAGGTCGCAGGTAATCGTGTGCACACCAATACCCTCGAGATGATCTTTTATTTCGGGCTGGGGGAAAAGGTCTACACCAATGATTTTGCCGCCTGCCCGCAAGGCCAATTCCGCCAGCGTTGGTCCCATTTTGCCGCCGACACCCAGAATCATGATTTCGCCGTTGATTTTTTGAATGGCCTGGATCACCTTCGGCGTTGGCGTCGTCATTTGATCGATCAAGCCCGCAACTGTTTCGATGATCGGATACCTAAATTTGCTAATTGCCATTGGCCATGCTCTCTGCTCAAAGTTCAGTCAAATTGAATTTGATTATTTCAAGTGAATTCAGTGAACGGAATTTCTCGACTGCGATTTAGGGGATCAAATATAATAAATGGCAATGAAAAATCATAGGATTTTTTTCGGCCGTTGATAATTAACCCATAAGACGGGCCAGCAATTAACCGTGATTGACCGCAATGAATTCGATTGTCGCCACAACGCTTCACGTTATTCATTGGTGCAATTGCCTGGAAACGAAAAATTCGCTTGACATTCTTCAAAAAAAACACTAATTTTGGCCTCGCTAAAACGCCAGTTACTACCAATTAGAAACCATTTGGCCATTGGCGTGATGAAGACGAGTGCAAAAAGCATTCGGCATCGGGTGTCCCTTTGCAGCAGTGGCGAGAGCGATCATTCGGTTGAGTGCATCGTGATGTGAAAGATGATCATGACGCAGGGGTCAGCCGAATTCATTCAACTGCTAATCAAGGAGAGGTAGGAAAATTAGAATGTCCAAGCTCAAATTCTTCGATTTAAAAATTGCTCATCATACTTTTCTATTATGGCTGCTGGCATTGCTGATTACGTTGGGATCGGCCATCTATCAGCGGCTTACAGGTCCAACGTACCCCCAGCGCGGAAAAATTGCAGTAGGGGAGAGCCTGATAAAATTCAGGCTATTGCGCTCAGAAACTGTGAACCAGGACGCCGCGATCCGCCTGGCAGTACCTGATACCTCCATAGCTGGATATGTGCGCTATAAGCGCTATAAATCCTATGATGACTGGAGCAGGGTACCGCTGCAGCGGGAAGGCGAACAACTGGTGGGGCATTTGCCGCATCAGCCGGCAGCCGGCAAGCTCATGTATTTCGTGTATCTGCAATCTGGCGGGAAAGAGATTTCACTTACTGGCGATCTGCCCATTGTGTTACGATATAAAGGCGCGGTACCAAAAGCAGTATTGTTGCCCCATGTGCTACTGATGTTCCTGGCGATGTTGTTTTCGAATCGCACTCTATTTGAATCCTTCGACGCACAGGGTCGATCCTACCGCTTCATGCTCTGGACCATTGCGTTGTTGTTTCTCGGCGGGATTGTGTTTGGACCGCTGGTTCAAAAATATGCCTTTGGCGCATACTGGACCGGCTGGCCCTTTGGTACCGATTTAACGGATAATAAAACGCTGATTGCATTTATTGGATGGCTCTGGGCATGGCTTCAAAATCGCCGCGGGCGGGATGGGCGATTCTGGATTTTCATTGCGACACTTCTTACGTTGGCCATTTATCTTATCCCGCACAGTCTTTTGGGTTCGGAACTGGATTACACCAAAATGCCGGCGCCGAGTGAATAACAGGGCTGTTGCTGTTTATTATGGAAGGAAAATATTATGCCCGATCAACCTCAAAAACAGGTTGCCTGGATTTGGTGGCCATTTCAAGCGCTGTGGAATCTCCTGGCTCTCATTTTAAATTTGATAGGTCGGGTGGCGGCAACTGTTATCGGGGTTATTTTGATGATCATTGGGCTGGTGCTCACCGTGACCCTGGTAGCTGCGCCGATTGGGATTCCATTGGTCATTTTGGGATTTCTGCTGATGCTGCGGAGCATATTTTAGCCGAAGCACCTGATTATTCTGGACCCTGATGCCGCTTCTGATCAAAATGCGCGCACAGCCTTTTGTGCGCTGGAAATGTAGCGCAGTGTCGGCTTCGGGAGAGAATAACACGAATTTTTGGATGGCAGAGATATTTCGTGGGCGCTATCCGCCGAAAAAATGATCCGAAAAAAAACTTGACAAAGTAGAAAATAATTTGTATATTTGGCAGCGTTAAAAATGCCAGGCGATGCCGGTGTTCGGCAATATACAGGCACGGCTTGATCAAATTTCAATCCAACGTTTTGGCGTAGCTCAATCGGCAGTCCGCCAGTTGGCGGAGTTAACCACTGGGCTGTAGCTCTAATAAAAAAGAATAAAAAGAAAAAAATAAATTCCGGCGTAGCTCAATCGGCAGTCCGCCAGTTGGCGGAGTTAACCACTGTGCTGTAGCTCGAACAAAAAAGAATAAAAGAAAAAAATAAATTCCGGCGTAGCTCAATCGGCAGTCCGCCAGTTGGCGGAGTTAACCACTGTGCTGTAGCTCGAACAAAAAAGAATAAAAGAAAAAAATAAATTCCGGCGTAGCTCAATCGGCAGTCCGCCAGTTGGCGGAGTTAACCACTGTGCTGTAGCTCGAACAAAAAAGAATAAAAGAAAAAAATAAATTCCGGCGTAGCTCAATCGGCAGTCCGCCGGTTGGCGGAGTTAACCACTAGGCTGTAGGTTCGAGTCCTACCGCCGGAGCGAAGCGAATGTGCCAGGGTCTTGAACGCTGGCAAGGGAGTGAGAGCGTAGCTCAATCGGCAGTCCGCCAGTTGGCGGAGTTAACCACTGGGCTGTAGATCGAACAAAAAAGAATAAAAGAAAAAAATAAATTCCGGCGTAGCTCAATCGGCAGAGCGGGTGGCTGTTAACCACTAGGCTGTAGGTTCGAGTCCTACCGCCGGAGCGAAGCGAATGTGCCAGGGTCTTGAACGCTGGCAAGGGAGTGAGAGCGTAGCTCAATCGGCAGTCCGCCGGTTGGCGGAGTTAACCACTAGGCTGTAGGTTCGAGTCCTACCGCCGGAGCGAAGCGAATGTGCCAGGGTCTTGAACGCTGGCAAGGGAGTGAGAGCGTAGCTCAATCGGCAGTCCGCC
>CAZYNP010000101.1:0-16787 GCA_964647995.1 uncultured Cytophagia bacterium | reverse complement strand
CATCTTATGCTGACAAGGTTAATAAGGTCTAATGGATTTGGTCCATTAAACCGAATTTTGGTAATGGTGAATTTAATTCCTTCTCGCTTTGAATATTTCAGCAGAATAGGATTAAGCTGTAATGCTTTTAATAACTCTACAAGAAATGATGAAATGGTGTACTAAGGCACAAAGGATGTACTGGTCGCTGCTGGGGCAAGTTGGTGTCGTACGGGCTAAAATTTATAAGTAACGCGGTGAGCAATGGAATGGAGCGATAAAAATGTTCGACAGGCGGGGCTACTTTCGCTGGCGGTTCACGCAGTGGCCCTGATCATTATGGCCCTGCTGCGGATTTATCTGCCCTATCAAATGGCCGAACTGACAGAGATCACATTTGTCAGCGGCCAGGTTCAGCTTTCGGCGCCTCCTCCTTTGCCAGCGGCGCAGACCCCCATCGCTGATGAGCGCAAGGCGATTTCCGAGGTGGTCACCCTTCCGCCGCGAAAAATGCTGGAGGAAGAACCGCCCCAGCTAAACGTACCCGAGCCAACCAAAAAGAAACCGGCGGAACAGCTCAAGCCGATAACCCGGCCGGAGACGCAGCGGCCAACGGTGGACAGCAAAACCACACCAGAAGCCAAAGAGACACCTGCTGAAAAAGCCATTTCCCCGCCTGTGCCCGGCGCGGCTCAGGACCAAAAGCTCATGCCCGATTATTCGGAGTTGAGCAGTGGCAGCGGCACCACACCATTTCAGATCGAAGGCCAGGCCGCCAGGCGGGTGGTGCTGGTGAAAGTGATTCCCGAATATCCCGAGGGTCTTCAGAAGCAAGCCACCATAAAAATTCGGTTCACCGTACTGCCCGGTGGTCAGGTGGGCGAAATGATCCCCATGATCAGAGCCGATGCCACCCTGGAAAAAATCACGCTGGAAGCCCTGCGCCAGTGGCAATTCAATCCCTTGCCTCCCGATGCGCCACAAATTGCAGAGCAGGGGATCATTACCTTTCGGTATTTATTGAAATAGCCCTTCGGCACAACCTCCATTCGACCATCCAGCGGAAAATCAGCCATGGCCTCATGGTTTTGCTAACGGCGAATGGCGCCAGCAACTCACTGCTAAATTTGCTGCGGCACCATCGATAATTGCCAGTCGTAAGGCGATTTCCCCCGGGTGGTTGGTAACCGACTGCTCTCGCCGCACGCGGCCACCTCTGGTCGAGTTGACCGTCCAGGGCAGCAGCGTCTGCCTGCCCAGCAAAACGCGACGACCGGCATCGCTCCCAAATCTGATCCATCGATAGCGGCGAACAATTTAATTTAACTCATGGCGGCAAGAACTACTGGCCGGTAGCGTCCGGCATCTGATTGCGACAAAAATCCTCCAGGCCTCGGAACACTGCCCGGGCCAGACGATCCAGAAAACGATCATCAGCCAGCAGCATTTCATCCAGCGGATTGGAGACAAACGCGCCTTCAACCAGCACGATCAACATGTCGGTCTGGCGAGTGATATAATAATCCGACTGGACTCTGCCGAACGACTTGAGCCCCAACTGCAGCAACTGCGGATAAAGCGCCCATGCCAACGCCTGATTCTGCGGCACTGTGAAATAAGTGCTGGTGCCCTGGACCGCGGCGGCATCGGCAGTGGCGCCAATGGAATTATTATGTAGCCAGCAGAAAATATGAGCATTGGCGTTGCGGGCAATTTCCATACGTGAGGCCAGCGTCATGGTCGTATCGGTGGTGCGGGTGAGGATCACCTTCGCGCCCGCGGAATCCAATCGGGCCGCCAGTTTCTGGGTGTAGCGCAGATTTACGTCCTTTTCCCGCAAGCCGGTTGCTCCTACCGCCCCGGTTTCATTCCCACCATGACCGGCATCGAGCGCAAAGATCAAGCCCGCCACCGGGCTCCGGGGTGGTGCGGCAATTTGGGGACTGCGGCGGATTTCCAGTATCATCTGGCCGGGTTCGAAGCGCACACGATGTCCCCATTGCTGTCGCTGATTCAATTCTACGAATAATTTGAAAACATCGGCGCTCGGCTGACTCCAGCGGATAAGCTTGATGGTCGGTTCATGGTCAATATAGGTTGTCCATTGGGAAAACAGATGCGCACCATACACAGTCAACTCCAGCATTGCCGGTGCGACACTTTGAACGATGGTAAACGGACAGCAAGCCTGGATATTCATCCGGAGCTGGATCCAATCGCCCTGGATGGTATAAGCGGGCAGCCCGATGCTGGTATTGGGACCGGGTGTCCCCGGCGGCAACAGTTTTACATCGGCAACTGGAACGTAGGCATAGCTATTCGCCGTCAATCTGACTTTGAAATGATTATTTCTTGTGCCAAGCAGATACAGCCGCACACCCACCGGCAGGTTGCTGATAATGGCTGATGCGGCTGGCGCAGTTCGCAACATGGTCGTGGCAATGGTTTCGCCGACCAACGGAATCTGGTTGCGGCGAACCGCAATCAAGCCTTTTGACCGTGCCTTCACCCGTTTGCCATCCTGACCGCGGAGCTCGAATTCGACCGGCGTCGGCGGGATGTCTTTGTGAGCCTCAATCGTTAGCATTCCACTATAAATGCCTCGCATGCCTGCTGCATCCTCCATCTGGAGCTCGGTCATGGGGATGTGCTGGCCAATTTTGCGAAGGCTAAACCGGGCCTGGCCGTCGGGACTGCCTTTGAAGCGGACCTCCAGCAGATCGCCTGGCAGAACCGTTTGATCGGTTTCTGGCCAGATAATGCGGCTATCGATTTCAGTGGGGGTTACAGGACTTACCGGAATGGGTGGCTGGCGGAAGATGCGAAGAACGGACGTCCGGGAAGTCAAGGAATCTGCGGCCGCGATGGTGATTTCGTTCATTCCTGGCTTGAGATCGACCCGGTCAACGAAGGCGCCAGACGGATAAACCAGGGTGGCCTGGCCATTAATGGTCACCCTGGCGCCAGGCTGCGTGTTGCCGGCGATCCGAATTCTGGCAAAAGAAACCGTATCGCCATCCGTTGGGAAAATAATCTGCAACAAGCGTGGCTGGGCTGTATCGGGCTGAGCCAGGACCGGCGATAGCGAAAGCCAGAGAATGGGCAATATGATTGCAAATCGGTACATAGCGCGCTCCTTTCGGACATCGTTTTGGGGGCAGTGTCTCAAAATGACCGATCGCACGCGACGCTCGCTCGGTAGTAAACATCTTGATACGGTGGAGATTTTTCAAGCAGCAGTAGCGGCACCAGCCACCTGGTAGCCAAACACAACTGGCGAGGCTAAAATTCAAGGTAAAATTACCAGTAGAATGATTGCTTGCAATTTGGGGCCCACGGCGGCCTCTCGGCGATTCGACCTACCTGCGCCAGAGATAGCCCTGGTCGATGGCTTGGTTCAGAACCGTTTATCTCGTTGTGATCCATGCGCCGAACAGGGCGTTCATTGTGGCGACGTCATCTGCCGGGAAAAAAGGATGCACCCGGCGTGATTTCCATTCTCATCGAGTCATTCACTGGCGGGCCGGGAAAATATGATGTTCCAGCGATCTGTTTATCATAGCCAGTACAGGATCCGGCCGCAGCCTTCGCAGTAGATGACCGAGCTGTCGGTGCGGCCAAGCGCGGAAATCGAAGTTGGCAATTTGATAAAGCAGCCCAAACAGGTATTATCTTCCTGGACCGGTACAATGGCGCGTTTGTAGCGCTTTTTGAGTTTCTCATAGCTGTATAGTAGTGGCTTGCTGATCTTTGCGGCCAGGTCGTCGCGAGCTTTGGTTAGCTCCGCTTCGCCCTCAGCGCTAAAACCCAGGCGCTTTACTTCCGAAATCTCTTCGATCATCATGTCCAGATCTTGAAGCGCCACCAGAAGATCCAACTCCCTCTGCTTATCCACAAGTTTACCCCTTTGAAATGACGTCAATAAATTCATCGAATGTTTCGGCTTCGATGAGCTTGGTACGATTTTTGGCTTTATTCAAGATTTCGACCATCTTGCCCAGAATCGGTAGATACATGTTGTTTTCATCCTGCGGCGGAGCAATGATCATAAACACCAGATGCACCGGCTTGCCATCGATGGCATCGTATTCGATGCCCTGTTTGGATTTGCCAAATGCGATCATGATGTCCGAAGCTGAGGTGGTTCGACCGTGAGGGATCGCAACGCCTTTGCCAATGCCGGTGCTCCCCAGGCGCTCGCGTTGATGCAACATTTCCAGCACAATTTCGCTGTTTTTGAGATATTTTACACGAACGAACTGATCGACCAACTCTTTGAGCAGGTCGTCTTTGGTCGTTGCCTGCAGTTCAGGGAGAAAAAGATGTTCACTAAAATAACCAATGAGATCATCATTATCCATAGTTTCCTACCCCATGTGAAATTGAGCTACCAGTCGTGCCCCTCCTCGATAACTTTTCTAAGCGCGGGGCGAATATAGATATGGTTTAGCTTCAATAACCTTAGTTCCGCTGCAATCAGTTTGATTTTATTCTCTGGAGATAATTTGTCATTGACAATCAATACGCTTCGATTGGCAACGCGACACAATCCCCCGGCAAAATCTCCTTTTTCATAGCGGAGGTCAATGGACAAACTTTGAATAAGGTTCTCCAGCCCTTCTAAGATGTTTCTTGTCTTCATGATGTCCGTGCTATAGATATTGTTCAAGATTTTTTCGTTTCATGGCATCGACCAGGTCTTTCACCTGTTGCGCCCGGTCGCGACGACAGATAAGCAATGCATCGCCTGCATCGACAATGATGAGATCGTCTACGCCCACGGTGGCAATGAAGCGATGCGGTGAATCGATGTAGCAACGTTGGCTATCTTTGGTAAAATGATTGCCAATAATCACGTTTCCGTTTTCATCTTTGTCAGAAATTTTGTAGACCTCTTCCCAGCTTCCGACATCGTTCCAATCGAAATCGCCCTTCAGCACATAGACATCTTTCGATTGCTCCATGACCCCATAGTCAATGGAAATGCTCTTGATCTGACAAAAGACCTTTTTAATGACCTCGTTCTGTGATTGCTTCCCCAAATGTTTCTCGATTTCCATCAGACTGTCGTACAACTCGGGCAGTAGCTCCTCAATGGCTCGCAGAATTGCATTTATCCGCCAGATGAACATGCCACTGTTCCAGAGAAAGTCGCCGCTTTCGATAAACCTTTGAGCCGTGGTTGCATCTGGCTTTTCGGCAAAGGTTTTAACTTTGAAAATAGGGAGGCCATTGATTTCGTCCACCTGGCCGTTCAACTGGATGTAGCCATAGCCGGTTGAAGCATACGTTGGCCGAATCCCCAACGTGATCAGACTATCGTTTTTCAGCGCAAACTGTTCTGCGGCTTTGAGAACCGCATAAAATTGTTCTTCTCGCTGAATCCGATGATCTGATGGCAACACCACCATCACGGCCTCCGGATCGATACGCTTTAACATAATGGCGGCCAGGCCGATGCAGGGGGCAGTGTTTTTGCCTTTGGGCTCGACAATCAAATTTTCCGCTGGTAGTAACGGAAGTTGTGTTCGCACCTGTTGGCTTTGCGTTTCCGTGGTGACGACAAAAATTTGTTGTCGAGGAATGATCTTGTGCAACCGATCGAAAGTTGCCTGAATCAAAGTATGATTGTCCAGGATCGTCAAGAATTGCTTTGGCAGTTCATAGCGACTGCGGGGCCAAAATCTGGTTCCAATACCACCGGCCATAATCACCGCGTACATCATCGTCCTCCAATTGGTCCATCGTTTGTTGGTTGGCTGAGGAAATCTTTCGTGTTAGATATACCTTCACCCGGAGGGTATTGCAAAAAAAATGCCCCTGGCAAAAATATGTCAAAAATGCCAAAGGCCATTCGATTTCAGATTGTCAGCGCACAATGATGAGACACGATGAGTACCCCGATCTATAGATTGATGCCACAATATCGCTGCTGCCATCCTTCAGGCAACAGAACCCTGGTTGCTGTCCGCTATTTCCTGACTAAAGATAAATAATTAAAAGTAAAAAATCAAGTAGATTATTTAAAAAATCTTGAGAAATATCTGGGGTCGAGATACCAGTTTCCAACCGAGCGCATACGCTTGTCATGGTTAGGCCAACTCCCTCCCGGTCAGCGCATCTCAGGATAGTCATGCCCAAAAATTTTCCGGTCGCTGATGGATAATTCTTGCAATTTTGATCAAAAGTAATTATCTTTATTATTGAATGTAGTCATCGTTAAGCTTCGAGGAATCAAAAGATTCTCGCATTAGACCGAAATCAAAAAATAGCTTTCAAGCCACCTCAGCCGGGATAGCAATTCCAAAATTATTGAAAGGGATTTTATGAACGAATCTCATGCGAATCTAAAATACACGCGACTGGAACACACCGGGGATGTCCGTATCAAAGTGCGCGGATGCTCGCTGCCAGAACTGTTTACCAATGCCGCCTACGCCTTGTTTGACATCATCACCGATGCCAGCAAGATTACGCCACAATTATCAGATATTATCGCAGTTTCGGGTCTGGACCTGGAAGAACTGCTGGTCAATTGGCTATCGGAACTTAACTATCTGTTCATCACGGAATCCAAGGTTTATTGTCAATTCGAGATCGAGCACCTCCGACCGAATGAACTTATGGCGACGGTGCTGGGGGAAAAATTCAATCCCCATAAACACCCGTTTCGTACCGAAATCAAGGCCGTCACCTTTCATGATTTACAGGTTAAAAAAATCAAAGATCAATGGGAAACCAAGATCGTCTTTGATATTTAGCCATAATCACTGGGGGAGTTGTTGTTCACCGTTTAAGCCAGGGTGAAGCTAATGAGCGATATCAAGATAAAAAAGGTGCATGATTTTCTCTGGGAGATTCCCCGGGAAGATCGGATGAATGTGCCCGGCCGCATTTATGCCTCGGAAAAAATGATCGAGGAGATACGGGCCGACAATAGCCCGCTCCAGGTGCTTAATGTAACCTATCTGCCAGGCATCGTGAGCTATTCCATGGCCATGCCCGATATTCATTGGGGCTACGGCTTTCCCATCGGCGGCGTGGCGGCTTTCGAGCTGGACAGCGGGGTGATCTCCCCGGGTGGCGTGGGCTATGATATCAATTGCGGGGTTCGTCTGTTGACCACCGCATTGGACAAAAAAGCAATTCAGTCGAAAATTCATGATCTGGTGGCTGGTTTGTTCAATTACATTCCCACTGGCGTTGGCTCTAAAGGCGAACTCAAAGTGACGGATAGCGAACTGAAGCAGGTTATGAAAAAAGGCGCTCGCTGGGCGATCGAACATGGCTATGGTGATGAGCAGGATCTGGAGAGAATCGAGGAGCACGGCCAGATGGAAGGCGCAGACCCGTCGGTAGTCTCTGAAAAAGCAATCACTCGGGGCCGGCCCCAATTGGGTACGCTTGGCTCCGGCAATCATTTTGTGGAAATTCAATTCGTCGACGAAATCTACGATGACGAGCTGGCGCGGCGGCTCGGTTTGTTCAAAGGCCAGATTACGGTCACCATTCATACCGGCTCGCGCGGGTTTGGCTATCAGGTGTGTGACGATTTTATTCGCGTCATGCTGCAGGCATCGCAGAAGTATGGCATCGAACTGCGCGATCGCCAGCTTTGCAGCGCTCCCATCAATTCTCCGGAGGGACAGCGCTATTTTGCCGCCATGGTGTGTGCGGTCAATTATGCCTTTGCCAATCGCCAGGTGATCTCGCATTGGGTGCAGGAGGCATTCACAAAAACCCTGCATCTATCACCCAACGAAGTGCGGTTCGCTACTCTCTATGAAGTGGCTCATAATATTGCCAAGATCGAAACCCATATCGTTGCTGGCGAAGAACGCAAATTTTGTGTCCACCGCAAAGGGGCCACTCGGGCCTTTGGTCCGGGGCGATCGGAGTTACCGCTAATTTACCGTGATATTGGCCAGCCGGTGCTCATCCCCGGTGATATGGGCCGCTGCTCCTACGTGCTCGTCGGCACTCAGCAGGCCATGGAGCAAACTTTTGGCTCCACCTGCCACGGCGCCGGTCGTCGCCTGAGCCGCGAAAAAGCCAAGCGAGAAGCCAAAGGACGGGCGATTCATCGCGAGCTGGAGGACCAGGGCATCATTGCCATGGCTGCCAGTCGGGCGACCATGGTGGAGGAGATGCCCGAGGCTTACAAAGATGTTTCCGAAGTGGTCAACGCAGTGGTGGGTGCCGGCATTTCCAGGAAGGTTGCCAAATTAAAGCCCATGGGGGTGATCAAAGGGTAACCGCAAACTGTGCTATCACGTCATTCAGCAAGGGGAGCTTTTATGATGCAGGCCGAAGTTCAACAGCGCATACAACATCTTCGCGACGAGATCAATTACCATAATTATCGCTATTACGTGCTGGACGATCCCGAAATCTCAGATGCCGAATATGATCGCTTGCTGCGCGAATTGCAGTCGCTGGAGCAGCAATATCCCGAGCTGATTACGCCCGATTCTCCCACACAGCGGGTAGGCGCGGCACCGCAGGCGGCGTTCGAGAGCGTGGCCCATAGCGTGCCCATGTTGAGCCTGGACAACGCGTTCGATGATGCCGAAGTGAAGGAATTTGACGCCCGGCTGCGGCGATTGTTAGGGCCCGGCGAACCAGTGGAATATGTGGTCGAGCCGAAATTCGATGGCCTGGCGGTGGAGTTGATCTATGAGGCCGGTCGCTTCGTGCAGGGTTCGACCCGCGGAGATGGCTATGTTGGCGAAAATATCACGCAGAATTTGAAGACGATCAAAAGCGTGCCGCTGAAATTGATTGAGCGCTCCCTGCCCGCACCACAACGACTGGAGCTGCGCGGGGAGGTGGTAATTCCGATCAAAGCGTTCGAGGAGCTCAATCGCCAGCGTGCAGCCAACGGCGAAATGCTGTTTGCCAATCCGCGCAACGCTGCGGCTGGTTCCTTACGTCAGTTGGACCCCCGAATTACCGCTTCCCGGCCGCTGGATATTTTTTGTCATAGTGTCGGCCAGGTGGTAGGGTACAATTTTCAGACGCATTGGCAGTTCCTGGAGACGATCACGCACTGGGGATTGAAAGCCGCTCCTCAGCGTCGCCTCTGTCGCAGTTTGATGGAGATATTTCAATTTTACGATGAACTCGGCCAACAGCGCGATCAATTGCCCTTCGAGATCGATGGCATGGTCATCAAAGTAAATAGCCTGGCGCAGCGAGAGGCGATTGGCATGAAGACCCGTAGCCCACGCTGGGCCATCGCCTATAAATTTCCTGCCCGACAGGAGGTCACCCAGATTCTGGACATCAAGGCCCAGGTGGGCCGCACGGGGACTCTGACGCCTGTGGCCATCATGACGCCGGTTCGCGTGGGCGGTGTCGAGGTGAGTCGGGCGACCCTCCATAATCAGGATGAAATTGACAAGAAGGATGTGCGGATCGGTGACTGGGTGGTGGTGCAACGTGCCGGGGATGTGATCCCGGAAGTCGTCAAAGTCGTGACCAGCCGTCGCACCGGTGCTGAAAAGCCCTATCGATTGCCCACTACCTGCCCGGTTTGCGGTGGTCATGTGGTGCGATTGCCGGGTGAAGCCGCCCATCGTTGTCAGAACCTGTCCTGTCCCGCCCAACTGAAACAGCAGATTGGCCATTTTGCCAGTCGCACTGCCATGGATATCGAGGGGCTGGGCGACAAGTTGATCGACCAATTGGTGGACAAGGGGCTGGTGGCCGATGTAGCGGATCTCTATGCCCTGTCCAAAGAGCAATGGATCCAGCTCGAGCGCATGGGCGAAAAATCCGCCCAAAATATTCTCGAGGCGCTGGAAAAAAGCAAGCGGATTCCGCTGCCTCGATTTATCTATAGCCTGGGGATTCGCTTCGTGGGCGAACATACGGCCGAGCTATTGGCAAAACACTTTCGTACGATCGATGATCTCAAGAATGCCAGTTACGAGGAATTGTTGACCATTTATGAAATTGGTCCCCAGAGCGCTCAAAGCATCGTGCAATTTTTTAACGAGCCCAAAAATCTCGCCACCATCGAGCGGTTGTTGCAAGCGGGGGTGACCATTCAGCCGGTAGAAGAGCAGGTTGGCGATCGCCTGGCCGGCAAGGTGTTTGTGTTTACCGGGGAACTGGAATCGTTCTCCCGCAGCGAAGCGGAAAAACTGGTGGCCTCGTTGGGAGGACGGGCCACTTCCTCGGTTAGCAAAAAAACCGACTTTGTGGTGGTCGGCAAAGCGCCAGGTTCCAAAGCGGATCGTGCCCGGGAACTGGGAGTTAAACTATTGACCGAGGCTGAATTCAAAGCGATGGTCGCGGCCTGACCAACGGTTACATTGCTTCCTGATGAATCGATCGCCGGCTCAGGGATTTGTTCGGAGCTGCTGTTAGTCATGCTTGCTAAAATGGGAGAGAGAAAATTCGAGAGACGATCCTCAATTACATTGCCCAGGTCATTATTATTAGCTTCAAAATTATCCTGGGCCTGTTTTTCCCGATCATCTGTTGCTGCATCATTTTGAACCTGCTTTCGAAGGAGCAGAACCGGCGGCTCTATGAGATTGGTGGCTGGCGCGCCCTGCTGGCCACAGCCTGGATTGGTACGCCCATCCATGAATTGAGCCATTTTCTCGTCGCGCTCATCGCCAACCACCGCATCATCGCGGTGAAGCTCTTCAAGCCCGACCCTCAAACTGGCTCCATGGGCTATGTGCATCATGGCTACAAAGATGACAATTTTTATCAGGCAGTCATCGGCAATACGCTCATCGCCATCGCACCATTTTTCGGTGGCTCGGCGGTGATTTACCTGATCAGCTCCTTCATCTTTCCCGATTTCTCGCTCTTTGGCCCGGATGTGCCGCAGATTCACTATCTAAATATCGACAATGCTCTGGAATGGCGAAGCTACCTCCTCTTTGCCACCAGTGCCTATGAATTTTTCGATCACCTGGCCTCGGTCTTTTTTTCGGCAGACATGCTCCGTGATTGGAAATTGTATCTGTTTTTATTTTTGATGCTGGGCATTGCCAACCACTTATCGCCATCCGCTTCCGATTTTCAAAATCTTTGGTACCCGCTCGCGATTTTTTTAGCCTCGCTGGTATTGCTGAATATGATTACCTATCCTCTGGTAAAAAATCCCGAGGTCATCATCAGCGCCGCGTCGCGCTATATCTTTGTGTTTCTGCCTATTCTCTATCTGGCAATTTTTATCAGCGCGCTGGGATTGATTATTACCTACATCCTGTCTGCCATTGTCTGGCTGTTTCGCCGCTGAAAGCGCGGTGGCCAATCCACCTATCCATGCATCGAAATGATATATTTCATCTTGGTCTCAGAAATGAAAGGTCTCGGAAGTAAGCTATCTTTTTTTCTGAGACCCTCCAATTCTGAGACCAAAATAATTACCAGCCCTGGAAATGAAAATTTGATTTTGCACTCAGAAATGAAAGGTCGCAGAAGCCGGCTATTTATTTTTATTTCGGAGACCCTTCAATTCTGAGACCAAAAAAATAACCCCAGCACTGTCTTCCCATCGGCAATGCGCACCAAACCCAGCAGCGTTATGGTGCGCCGGGAGGGATAGAAAAAGCAGCTATCAATCCATCGAACCCCTTTGCCTGATCAGCCAAATAGTTCAACGGCCAGATCAATGGTTCGCTCGATATCTGAGCGGGCAACATCCAGGTGCGTAACGGCTCGCACCAATGTTGGACCAAATGGTACCAATAGAACGCCGTGGTCGGCAAATCTGGCAATCACTTCGGTGGCACTATGCCCGGAGTCAGCGACATCAAAAATGACGATGTTGGTCTCCACAAGATTGGGGTCGATCCGGAAACCCTTGACAGTGGCCAATCCGCTGGCCAGCATCTTGGCATGCAGGTGATCCTCGGCCAGACGATTGACATTATGTTCCAGCGCGAATAGTGCTGCTGCGGCCAGAATGCCCACCTGTCGCATACCGCCACCCAGCATTTTTCGAAAGCGATGGGCCCGTTGGATGAACTCTTTATCGCCCGCGACGATGGAGCCGATGGGTGCGCCCAGGCCTTTGGAGAAACAGAACATGACCGAGTCGAAATAGCGGGCATATTCCTGTGGGCTAATTCCGGTGGCGACGCAGGCGTTGAATAGTCGGGCCCCGTCGAGGTGCAGCCGGAGTTGATGTTGCCGTGCGATCTGGTGAATGGCCTGGATGACCGGCAGGGGATAGATTGTGCCACCGCCGCGATTATGCGTATTTTCCAGGCAGATCAATCGGGTCGGGGGGACATGGACATCGTGATGGCGGATATTTTGGGTGATGCGGTCGGGATCGAGAATGCCCCGCTGGCCCAGGATGGGATGCAGTTGGATCCCGCCGATCACTGCCGCGCCGGCTACTTCGTAATTGAATGTGTGCGATTCCCGTTCGACAATCACCTCGTCGCCTGGATGGGTGTGGGCCAGGATGGAGATGAGATTCGCCATCGTGCCGGAAGGTGTGAATAGTGCTGCCTCTTTGCCCAGGAGCGCGGCCACTTTTTCTTGCAACCGATTGACGGTGGGATCGTCCCCGAAAACGTCGTCGCCCACCTCGGCTTCGGCCATGGCGCGGCGCATTGCTGGCGAAGGTTTGGTGACAGTGTCGCTGCGAAGATCTATTGGTTTGCTCATATAAAATGCCTCCAATTCTCGTTAATGTATCTGTCTCGAATGCGGAATCATGCCGAATCGAACACCTTGAAATTGCAGTCAGAATGGAACGATCACGGAAATGAAAATTTGGTCTTGCACTCAGAAAAGAAAGGTTGCAGAAGCCGGCTATTTATTTTTATTTCTGAGACCTTTCAATTCTGAGACCAAACTAATTACCGGCCACGAAAATAAAATTTCTTCCTGCACTCAGAAATGAAAGGTCGCAGAAGCAAGTTATCTGATTTTTCATTTCTGAGACCCTTCAAGTCTGAGACCAACCAGAAAATGAAACCCTACTGATAATTCATCCGGGAAAATCCCGAGCAAAATTATCAATTAATTTCCTCAAAGTCAAGGATTCATTTGTGGTATTCTCGCTATTGCCAACGGCTGCACAGCAATTGGTGCGGCAGATTATAAGTATCGAACTGGCAGAAATTGGATCGGAGACTGCTCTATTTTCATTTTGACCATTGCATTTTTGGGTTTAAATTGATATATTGGCCCATAATTACTTAATCCACTCCTGCTGCGAGAATTCAGGTCATTTGAAGTTTTTGTGGGAGCCAAAACATGCAGGTGACGAAAGCCAACTTAAAATTTCCCATCTTCGGCTGGCTCGGGGTGCTGATCATTGTCAGTGCCGAGGTTTTGTTGATTGCGGACGTTCGATTGGTCAAAACTTTTTTCACTCCCATTGTCTGGACCGGCTACATTCTTTTTATTGATGCCTTGCTCCACAAAATCGGCGGCAATTCCTATCTATTGCGCCGTCGCCAGAGTTTCCTGATCATGCTCCCGGTCTCTTTGGCTTGTTGGTTGATCTTTGAAGCCTATAACCTGCATTTGAAAAATTGGGTTTATCTCAATTTGCCAGAGAATCTGGCCCTGCGATTGCTGGGCTACGTTTGGTCGTTCATAACTATTTTCCCGGGAGTTCTGCTTACCAGTGAAGTCATCGACCATCTGAAACTATTCGAGCGCTGGCAGGTAAAGCATTTTGTAATTTCCAGATCTACCCTCTATTTCTGGATGATCGTCGGTGCGGTGTTCCTCATGGTGCCGTTGATCTTGCCGGCAAAATCGGCTGCGTATCTTTTCGGTTTGGTGTGGATCGGTTTTATTTTTGTCGTTGATCCATTAAATGCGTTTTGGGGCCAACACTCGCTATTCGTGGATTTGCGTACGGGCAAATTGAGCAAGCTGGGATCGCTATTTCTCAGTGGCGCCATTTGTGGTTTTCTGTGGGAGTTCTGGAATTATTGGGCGACCACCAAATGGATTTATACCCTGCCCTTTTTGCAACATCCCAAAATATTTGAAATGCCAATGGCGGGGTTTTTGGGTTTTCTACCCTTTGCCGCAGAGTGCTATGTGCTCTGGATTGCTATCCGCTTTATCATCCAGCGAGCCACCGGGTTGAACCTAATCACCGTGAGGTAAAAATATATTATGTCCGATCACATGACAGCCTACGTCATTATCCCCTTGCTGATTTTCTTTGCGCGGATTATCGATGTCTCGATTGGAACTGTTCGGGTGGTGCTGCTGGCACGCGGCAATCGGTGGCTGGCGCCGCTATTGGGCTTTTTTGAAGTCATTATCTGGCTGGCGGCCGTGAGCAAAGTGATGCAAAATCTCACCAACGTTGTCTGCTATATCGCTTATGGCGCTGGTTTCGCTACTGGCAATTACATCGGCCTATGGCTGGAATCCCGCTTAGCTCTGGGATTTCAGATCGTTCGAATTATCTCCACCAGTTCGCTGCAATTGTTGCCCACGGAACTACGCAACGAGGGCTATGGGGTGACCACCCTCGAAGGTCGGGGCGCCAGCGGACCCGTGCATATTATCTTTTCCGTAATTGCTCGAAAAAAAGTCGATGAATTTGTCAAACTGGCGCTGTCGATTGAGCCCAATGCGTTCATCTCGATCGAGGACGTGCGTTCGTCTCACTCGGGGTACCTCCAGAGCGCAACGGAGAAGCGCTCCAATCGCCTCAAAAAAATTGTCAAAAAGAAATAGCCGGGACTAATAATATCTTGTGATTGATGCTGACAGATGCGGCCGCTGGTTCAACCGTTCGGAAGAGAGGAGGCATAAGGGGCAATGCTTTTTCCTGATTTTGGGGAGGGCGCTTTGCTGCAGACTTCAGTTATCAGTTTCTCACAGGATGAATGGAAGTGATAGATAAATCCGACCGCGTGGAGTTTTGTTAACCCGACAATCAGATCTGTCAGCCAGCAGCAGGCAAGATCTTACCCGAGCGGTTTGATTGGCGGAAGCACATCCAAAAGTTGCCGAAAATAATCCTGCAATAGCTCTTGGATCGATGCGATCGATTTCAATCGGAATAGATTGGCTCGCAATTGGGTGCTCCCCGGCAGGCCATGGGTATACCAGCCCAGATGTTTTCGCATTTCGAAGACTGCGACCAATTCCCCTCTCACCCTGGCACAATCTTCCAGATGCTGGAGCATCACATTGAGACGCTCCAATAGCGCGGGTGGGGACAGCGTCTGACCGTTTTCCAGCAAGGCCGTCGCTTGCTGAAAAATCCAGGGATTGCCCAATGCTCCCCGGCCAATCATCACCAGATCGCAACCGGTCTCCTCCAGCATCTGTTTGGCATCGGCAGCAGTTCGAACATCGCCATTGCCAATGACGGGAACTGTCACCACGGCTTTCAATCTGGCAATGGCCTTCCAATCGGCCTGGCCGTGGTATTGCTGGGCCTGGGTTCGGGCATGGAGGGTGATCGCGCTGACGCCACAATCCACCAGCATTGGCCCGACCTCGAACACATTCACGTGCTGTTGGTCCCAACCCAATCGGATTTTGGCAATGACCGGCACCGACGAGGCTTTGACCACAGCAGTTGTGATCTGGCACAGTCGCCTGGGATCCTTTAGCAAGGCGGCGCCGGCCCCGCGTTTGACCACCTTCTTCACGGGACAGCCAAAATTGAGATCGATTACGTCTGGCTGCAGCGGCAAGACCAATTCCACGGCTCGAGCCATTTTATCGGCCTCGGAGCCGAAAATCTGAAAGCCGATGGGGCGTTCGGCTGGCCGAAAGAACAAATAGTTCCGGGATTGAGGATTGCCCTGCAGCAAACCATCTGCACTGACCATTTCGGTAAACACCAGGGCTGCACCCATCTGTCGACAAATGAGGCGAAACGATGAGTCGGAAATCCCCGCCAGCGGCGCTAATACGACCCGTCCCTCTAACTTTATATCGTTAAAAATCATACGGCAAAAGATAAGAACTTAAAGGATAAATTGCAAGTGGTTTTTCAACAAAACAACGGAAATCAAATTACCTAAAAACAACTTGACTTTTTCACATTTTAGTGATAGCTTAAATCTGCAATGGCTTGCCACCGAAACCTGACTTGAATAAGCGCACTGCTCGAAAACTACAAAGCCTGAACCAGAACCGACGGAAGCCTGATAGCAGCCAACCATTGCAGCGGGGGAGTATCAGGTTTTTTTTATTTTCAAGACACCTCATTTTTAAACTTCCAAACCATAACGCCCGAAATGAAGCTGATGAAAGGAGCTATCTTATGAACCGATTCCTTCCATTACTGATCACTATTTTTTTACTGATCACTGCTCACTGTACCTTCTCCCAGGGCATCTGGAAATATTACACCCGTGCCGATGGATTGGCTGGGGATTCCGTTGTGGCTATTACTCAAGATAAGCTGGGCAATATGTGGTTTGGCACCTGGGGCGCGGGATTTAGCAGACTGGATACCAATGGCGTCTGGACAAATTTTTTTACCAGCAGCGATTGTACAGTGATTTGCTGGGATTTTCAATTTGACAGTTTGAAAAATATTTGGATGTTATTAGCTCAATTGGGAAATTATTATCTTGGGGAATATGTAGTGAAATTTGATGGATCACGTTTGTATTATTATGATCTGGATGGAGAACCATTGTTCAGTCCCCACCCAGTCAGCTTAGGCCGGGACAGCTCCGGACATATCTGGTGCGGGATGAATGAAGATGGAATTGCCTATATGTTTGATGGCCAAAGTTGGCAGTGGGGGTTTATACCAGGCGCCTGGGCAGGAGGTCATGGTGCTATTTCCGATATCGAGACCGATCGCTATGGCGAACTGTATTTTG
>CAZYNP010000100.1:3552-16967 GCA_964647995.1 uncultured Cytophagia bacterium | reverse complement strand
TCGATAACTTTGAATCCTCCACTGCCTGGCTCCCCTTCGCCTCCGATGGCGTGAAAATCGATACCTCCATCGTGGCTGGCTATTCAGGCAATTGCCTCAAAATCGATTTTGGTTTCACAACAGGGGCTGGCTGATGAAAACTCTTTGCCCACGAAAGACATGGAATGACCCGAAATTCAAAAGATAAAAATTGACCAACCAATATCGTTCATTACCGGTTGAGGTATCTCTCTGTGAAAAAATTCTATGAATCTCATTCTGGAATTGAAGTTCGAAAAAACACTTTATGCCATGAGAAAATAAAACAATTTCTCCATCGCATTTGTCGAGTTTGGCAGAACAGCATGTCAATTCAGCGAAGCGAGAAATCTGGTCAACCAATACAGGCAATATGACATAAAGATTTCCCACTCCATTTCGTTGAATTCGAAATGATGGCGAGATGGTAATTTGGCCGATGCCCAGGTCTATCGTGCGTTCGGCAAATGTCCCAAACTGCAGTTCCCATAGCCTAAAATCAGGAGTCCCATGTTTGGCATTTCAACCGCCTGGAAATCATCTATCGTCAGCGATGGCCATCTGTTGCTGGATCAACTGGCGCAAACAGGCATTTCAGGATTGGAATTGGAATATCGTCTCTCGGTCACAGCATTCCAGCAGGCTAAATCCCGGTTCGCCGATGGGAACTGGAGAGTCCTCAGCCTCCACAATTATTGCCCTTATCCCGAAATTTTGCCCATCGAACAGGCTTCGGGCGATGGATTTTCGCTGTCATCACGCGATCCGGAAGAACGACGGCTGGCGGTTAAATATTCGTTGCGTACCATTCGCTATGCGCACCAATTGGGTGCCCGCGCCGTGGTGTTTCATCTCGGCCGGGTGGACATGGATCCTGAACACGATCGTTTTTTTCAACTGTTCAAACAGGGACAGTTCCAGGATCGAGCTGGCAAAGAATTTTTGGACCAAAAGCTCAAAGAGCGCCACAAGGCCAGTCTTGCGAACCTCTCCGCCGCATTGCATAGTCTGGAGCAATTGACTCGAGCTGCCGAAAAATTTGCAGTGCGACTGGGAATCGAAAACCGCTATTTCTACGATGAATTTCCCAACCACGACGAGATAGCCGCCATTCTCCAGCGATTCCAGGGCAGCAATATCGGCTATTGGCATGATGTCGGGCATGGCCAGGCTCAGGAAACCTTTGGGTTGTGTCGTCATGAGCAACTCCTAACAGATTTTGCCACGCGGCTGATCGGTATGCATCTGCACGACTGCAAACAGGTCGGTTATCGCGATCATTTCGCGCCCGGCACCGGTCTGGTGGACTTTGAGATGATCAAAAAATACCTTACTGCCGATGCCATTCGTATTCTGGAAGTTCATCCCCAGGTATCATTGGCCGAAATCCGGCAAAGCGTCATTTTTTTAAAAAATAAAGGCATCATTTCATGATCACAGCCCTCTGATGCCAGCCATACAAATTATCTCGAACAGGAGGTCTCATAAAATGGCTTTTCAGTATCCCCGGCGGCTCTGTCTGGCTCACCTGCCGACTCCGATTGAGCGAGTGCCGCAACTATCGCAGCGCTGGAACGGCCCGGAAATCTATATCAAGCGAGATGATCTCACGGGCTTTGCGCTGTCGGGCAACAAGATTCGGAAATTGGAATTTGTGATCGCTGAGGCGCAACGCCAGGGCGCCGACTATCTGATCACCTGCGGCGGAGTTCAATCCAATCACGCTCGCGCAACGGCCGTCGCTGCGGCCAGAGTCGGCCTTTCCTCCTATCTGGTGCTTCGCGGAGCGGCTGATGGCGATCTGGATGGCAATCTGCTGCTGGACCATCTGGTAGGTGCGCAGATCAAATACATCTCTGCCGATGATTACGCCAATCGTGTCGAGGAGATCATGGCTGAACTGGCCGAAGAACTGCGTCGTCAGGGACATCGGCCTTACATCATCCCGGAGGGCGCGTCCAATGAATTGGGCGCTGTCGGCTATATCGCTGCCACCGAGGAGATTGCCGCTCAATGTCAGCAACTGAATTTGAAATTTGACTACGTAGTTTGCGCCGTGGGCTCCGGGGGTACGCATGCAGGACTGCTTCTGGGACAAACGCTTTACCACCAGCCCTATCAGATCGTTGGCTTTAATGTCTGTGATGACGCGGCCTATTTTGTCCAGAAAATTAGCCGCATTACTCAGCTCGCCAACCAACAATTCGAACTGAACATCGAAGTTGAACCGCGCGCAATAACCATTGTCGACGGCTATGTGGGTGCGGGCTACGCCCTGAATCGACAGGAGGAGATCGAATTTATTCGAGAAATTGCGATGGCAACGGGCATTATTCTCGACCCGGTTTACACCGTCAAAGCATTTTATGGTTTGAAAGATCAGATCGCTGGCGGCCGATTCAAGAAGACTGACCAGATTCTGTTTCTCCATACCGGCGGCGGCTTTGGGCTGTTTCCAAAACGAAAATTGTTCCTTGATTCGAGTTCTTAATGCTGCCGGATCACCTCCTGGCGGCAATCGAAATCGGTATTGGTTGCCCTGTTGAACCAGATACGATCACATTTGCTGAGCTCGCCCCTGCAACCTATTGCTTATTTGTTCACAGCAACATGTTTCATCAACTGGAACGCCGAACCCGCGCATTGTGATTGGCTCGCGATCCGCTTCCCACGAGCCTAAGTTCACAAAATTTTAACTTGACATTGCTAAAAATTATGCTCATATTTAACTACGTTTTTGTTTATTTCCGAATTGATTAAGCAGAGCATGAACTTCATCATCAAGCAGAAACGGAATGGGCAAAATGAAATTGGTTAATGGGAAGCGGGGACTGTGGCAAGTCTTAGGCTGGCGAGGATTGTTCATCGCCGGGCTGTTAGCGGGAGTTGTCTACTCTCAACCAGTGGCTGGTCGCGTTACCAGAGCCACCGGCAGCGATGAACCACGCGCAACCAATGGCCTCAGGGATAGGGCAACTCAAGACTCCACCAGCAAGCAATTGAAAATAAAAATTCCAGTTGATTCCACCACTGCCATTTCCAGGCCAGACTATTCGCAGTTGGAACTGGGACTGGAGATCAATCACGGACAAAAATATTGTCAATCCACCACCATTTCCCTGGCGCTGACTGCGCCCTCTGCCTTCGAGATGCGGCTATCGATTTATAAGGATTTCGCCGACAGCCGCTGGGAGCCGTTCCGCTCGGAATTGGATTGGCAATTGCCCGCGGCCAACGGTTATTATGACATCTTCTTCCAGGTGCGCTACCCCGATAGCAGCCTTTCGCGTATTGTGACCAAAAGTATTATCCTGGATACAACCCCACCAGTGGTCGCTCTTGAAATTTCGCCCAATCAAGGCCTGGCGCAAGAAACTACCTTCGCGCTGGATGCCTCAGCCAGCACCGATGATTTTCAGCTTCTCTTTCGCTGGGATTGGGACAATGATGGAAATTTCGATACCGATTGGTCCACCGAAAGCAAGCAGACTCATTGCTACGCCACCGGCGGCGGCCAAAAGACCGTCCGGGTCGAAGTTAAAGATGAGGCTGGCTGGACGGTTGCTGCAACCAAAGAGATCACAGTGTATTCGCGGCCCGCAGCAAGATTCAGCTACAGCCAGGATTTCTTGGAGCCGCTCAAGATCACTTTCGACGCGTCCGGCTCCACCGACTTTGAAGATGGCACCAATCTTCAGTATCGCTGGGACATTCAAGCCGATTCCTCCTGGGATAGCGATTGGTCGCCCCGAACCAATTATCACTTTAAATCTGAACCCTTCAGCGAGATGATGGTCACGCTGGAGGTGAGAGATAACCATGGCTTGACTCATCGCCTTACCCGAAACGTAGTGAACCAGTTTGCCGATATGATCTTTGTGCCGGCTGGTAGTTTTTTCATGGGCATGGAAGATCGCGAAATTGACGAACGACCCCAGCATGAAGTATATTTGGACGAATTCTGGATTGAAAAATTTCCGGTTACCAACAAACGCTACGCCGAATTTTTGAATGCCTTCATTCAACAATATCCAGATAGAATCGACGAAATCAATACCTGGGTCGACTTGAGCCAGCAGGATGGCCATATTCACCCCATCGATGGCCGGTTCTATGCCGACGAGCTGTTCCTCCAGCATCCCGTGGTGTATGTAAGCTGGCATGGCGCCAGGGCCTTTTGTGATTTTTACGGGAAGCGGTTGCCCACCGAGGCCGAATGGGAAAAAACCGCGCGCGGGCCTGATCAGCGTCTCTATGCCTGGGGCGATTCGCTGGATAATCGTCGCGCCAACTGGTGGGATAGTGGCGATCCGTTCGAAAGTGGCACCACGCCCATCGGCTTTTTCAACGGTCAGAACTATAAAGGCTTTCAGACAATCGACAGTCCCAGCTTCTTCGGCGCCTACGACATGGGCACCAATGTGAAAGAGTGGGTGGCCGACTGGTACCTGAGAAATTATTATTCTCAACAGTCGGGACAAAATCCCCGGGGACCACTAACGGGCGATCGAAAAGTGGTGCGTGGGGGCGGCTATCTGTTCCATGCCACTGACCTGCGAACCACCTATCGCTATTCCCTGCCGCCGAACCGTGCCACAAATTTCGTTGGCTTTCGCGGCGTGATTTCCCGAGACATTCTTGCGCCCAAATAGTCTTGATATGGTGTTAATCGCACCTGGGCCGTGGTGATAAGCTCAGTGACGTATCGCCAGGTAAGTGGGTTGCAATAGGGTTAACCTGAACTAAGCCAACAATCGCCGCAAAGTTGGCTTTTTCTTTTTCACAAGAAAAATCTGACGATGGCCGCTGGAAAAATTTCGCTTGATTTTGGAAGTGGAATTTTATATGTTATAGAAGTTTTAGCTCGTTGGGAAGATCAACGGAGACAAGGATGAAATTTGAACCGAATTTTGATCGGCTGCAAACCGCACTGTACGGCGGCCAGCCGGATCGAGTGCCGCTGCTGGAGCTGGCCATTGCCGATTCGATCATGCAGAAATTTTTAGGCCGACCGATTCGGAACATTTGCGATCGGATCGACTTCTTTCGTCTGGCCGGGTACGATTACGTGAAAGTTTCGCCCAAATTGGATATGAACCCCGACAAAATTCAACCCAAAGAGGGACAACGGATCACCCGGGCCACCGCGGACATCAACGAACGGAGCTGGCACGCCAGCGGTCAGGGCATCATTACCTCCATCGAAGACTTCGAACGCTTTCGCTGGCCCAGGATGGATGAGGTCGACTATTCCGATTTCGAAATTGCACAACGGTGTCTGCCTGATAATATGAAAATAATCGGCCAATACGGGGATATTTTTACCTGGTGCTGGGATTTCATGGGTTTCGAGACCTTTTCCTTTGCCCTGGTGGAAAATCCCGACCTGGTCCAACGGTTATTTGACAAAATTGGATCCATCGTCCTCTCGTTGTTCGAGACCATCGTGCAATTTGATCGCATCGGCGCGATTTTTTATAGCGACGACATCGCCATCAACACCGGGCTATTCGTATCGCCCACTGTGTATCGCACCTATCTCTTTCCCTGGATGAAAAAGATCGGCGACCTTTGCCATGCGCACCAGCTACCTTTCATCTACCACACCGATGGCAACATCTGGCTGGTGCTGGATGACTTGAAAGCCTGCGGCGTCCATGCGCTGCAACCCATCGAGCCCCAGGCCATGGACATTGTCCAACTAAAACAGAAACGTGGCCAGGACTTTTGTCTGGTCGGCAACGTGGATGTGGATCTGCTGACGCGCGGCAGCAACGACCAGATTGTCGCCGCCGTCAAATACCTGCTGCAAAACGTTGCCCCGGGCGGCGGATATTGCCTGGGCTCAGGCAATACCGTTCCCGAATACGTGCCCTTTGAAAATTATTTGGCCATGATCGAAACAGCGCACCAGTTCGCGCACTATCCAATCACCCTGTGATAGGAAAACCCAATATGCGGATCGGTTTCGTTCAATGCGACGTCGCCTTTGGCAATAAGCAGACCAATTTTGATAAAGTGATCCGGTTGATCGGGCAACATGCTGCCGACCTCTGGGTTCTGCCCGAATTATTCAATACCGGTTACTCATTTTGTTCGCAACAGGAAGTGGCTGAATTGGCCGAAGAAATTCCCGGCGGTTCGACCACCGCATTTCTGATCGAATTAGCCAGGAAGGTGAACGCTCACCTGGTGGCCGGGATCGCCGAACGAAATGGCACGACATTTTACAACTCCGCTGTGCTGGTGAGTTCGGCCGGCCTCCTGGGAAATTACCGAAAGGTGCATCTCTTTGATCGCGAAAAGCTTTTCTTTGCTCCCGGCGATCTTCCCTTCCAGGTCTGGTCAATTGGCGAGGCGCGAATTGGTCTCATGATCTGTTTCGACTGGATGTTTCCCGAAGCCATGCGAACCCTGGCGCTGAAAGGGGCAGATATTATCGCTCATCCGTCGAACCTGGTATTGCCCTATTGCCAGCAGGCCATGCTCACGCGTTGCCTGGAAAATCGGGTCTTTGCCGTCACCGCCAATCGCATTGGCACCGAGCAGCGCGGTGACCGCCAACTCACCTTCACCGGCGGCAGCCAGATCGTGGATGTGAAGGGAAACATGCTCTATCGCGCCCCTTCCGATCGGGAACAGGCCCGGGTCGTTGAGATCGATTTTCGCCAGGCCCGGGACAAATTGATCACGGCCAATAACGATGTGCTGGCCGATCGCCGGCCGAATTTCTATGAATTGGATTGATTGCCAGCAGCGCGTTCGTTGAATGTTACCAAATTCAACAGGACAGCAACTGGTTCAACAGCATGGTTGTTTTGCATCTGCCGGTCAACCATCATTGCCATCTGGCCGGTCAGATGATACCTCGATTTCCGAATCGATCTCGTTGGAGGAGCAAGCGCCAGAAGCATTGTCATTCGCTGCGATTGCTACGATAGAATCGAGTTATGCAATTCGCAGTTCGCGGCCAAAATTGAAAATCAGGATGTTTCACAGCGGATGTCGCCATTAGGATGCTATTACATCGATCTCGATCGTAGTCTGGGCGAAGATTTTTCCGAATATGAATTCGACGCCAACAGCATCCCGTTGGTGCGATTTCATCGGCAGCCCAATTGGCAACACAACCCGATCACCGTCAGTCAGTACGGTTTGTACCACTACAATCGCTATTGCCGAACCCGGGCATCCGAATCGCGAGAAATCTTTTTCAAGCAAGCCAATTGGCTGGTGGATCAGGCGGTTCCCACGGGCAATCAGTCGCTGACCTGGCTGTATCAGGTGGCCATGGAATTTTATCGAATTACCCCCCCATGGATTTCGGGGATGGCTCAGGCTCAGGCAATTTCGTTGTTGTTGCGCGCGCATCAAACGTCAGGGGACGAGCGATACCTGCAAACGGCCCATCAGGCCTGGCCGGTTTTGCAGCGACCGAAAAACCAGGGTGGCGTCCTCGACCATTTTCCCGATAAATTGCCCATTATCGAAGAGTATCCATCGCCCTGTTTCTTGACCGGCGTGCTGAACGGCTTTATCTTTGGCATCTTCGGTGTGCATGATTACGCCGTCTACACCGAATCGCCGGCAGCGCGCGCTTTTTTTGACGAATTGATCGTTAGCTTGCAGCAGAACCTCTGGCGCTACGACTGCGGCTTCTGGTCGTACTACGATCAAAAGGTCCCGTTGCGGTTGGCGTCACGCTGCTACCATCGGCTGCATGTGCGCCAATTACAGGCGTTGGCCGGGATCTCCGGTATCGAAATTTTCAAAATTGTCGCAGAGCGGTGGCAACAGTATGCTGCCTCTCCCCTCTCCCGTGTCAGATGGCTGCTGCACAAAATAAGGCAAAAATTGTGGTTGCGAATTTAGCGTTCAATCATGGCTGAAATCAAAAAATACCTAAAGATCATTGGCTCGAAGATCTTCTGGCAACAACTCAGGCAAGCGATCGCCCTGTTTTGTTCCCATAATGTCTGGAGCATCATGCATCTGGGCGCCATGGGCCAGGGCACCGTTATCCGGCCCTCAGCATCGCTGGCCAATGCCCAGAACATTTTTTTGGGCCGCCAGGTCCATATCAATCGTCAGGCCTACTTGTGGGCCGGAGCTCAATCAAAAATCGTTATTGGCGATAATTTTGTCTGTGGGCCTGGCGTCTTCATCACGTCGGACAATCATGGCATCAGCCGGCAGCAACTGATTCGCGAACAACCGGGCACGGAACGAGATGTTGTCATCGGCGCCGATGTCTGGCTGGGGGCTTATGCCATCGTCCTGCCCGGCGTGTCCATCGGTGACGGTGCAGTGGTCGCGGCTGGATCGGTGGTAACCAAAGATGTCGAGGCCTATAGCATCGTGGCAGGGGTGCCCGCCAAAAAAATTGGCCAGCGAGAATGATCGAGGTTGACTGGAAGCTTAAAATTTAAAACCTTTTGATAGTCCGTTAATCGGTGAACCCATTGCCGCCAATTGATTTCACTGATCGCCAATGGTGCCGATCCACCAGCCGCCGGCCGGATCGCCCATTTCGTAGGCTTTTGAATAACCGAAAAACCGGGATTTGCTAATGATTTCAGCCCCGGTCGGTCGTTACCCAATACCATCGGCCATGGATCGAATAAAACAACAACAGGAGCTTGCATGGAACAGATCACGTTGCGTAAATTCCCTTATCCGTATCAGGCAGCACTGACAATTTGCAGCGATATCGATGGCACGAAATGGGACAATTTCATTGCCATCCACCGCTTTCTGAATACCAATCACTCCACGGAAATGGGACCCGGGTTGGCCTTGCCCATCGGTGACTCCTTCTGGATGTACGACCGCCCGAATTTGGCCGATTCTGCTTTTGCTTACTTTGAAAATCTCGAAGGGAAAGAATCGGACGCTGCGCCGTTGATGCGGGATTTTATGCGGGCTGGCATTCTGGACGTTATGCACAGCTACGGCAATTTTTCCGCCATGGGCGATTTCTCCCGCAAACTGGCGGCTCACGCCATCGAATCCCTGCTCCGACACAATCTAAAACTAACGGTCTGGACCAATCATGGCGGCATCGAGAGCATCCAGAATATTGGCGCCCTCTCCTGGGGCAAAGGTGATATTCCCGCCCATGAGGGCAATGGCACCGCCCGGGGCCTCGATTGCTACCACTCCGACCTGCTCATCGATTATGGCCTGCGATTCTATTGGGATAGCGAGGTGTCACTCACCGGCCTGGTGGGACAGGACGCGGCGGTACGTTTCAGCGAAGCCTATTGGCGCAGCCCATTATATGCCGGCTTCAAAATGAAATTGAAAAGTCTGGTCAAGGGCTATCTCTCGTTTGCCGATTTGCTGTATTTCAAATTTCATAAAAAGCACTTCGTCCCCTGGCAGCCCTTTACATCTCATAATCAACTGCTCCAGATCGATCAACTGCGCGATGGCAATCTCGTTTTTCGATTCAAACGCTTTGGACACGGCAAGCTGGATTGGTCAGATAATCTAAACTTTTTATTGAATGACAACGTGCTGCGCCAGTTGCTGAAAAAACAGGGTTATCTGATTCTCTATATTCATCTGGGCGATCAAAAAAATAAGAAAAATCCCCGCCCGCTCTCCAATTCGACCATTCGCCGACTCAACCACATCGCCGAACTCTACCACGCGGGTCAATTATGGGTCCAAACCACCAGTCGTCTATTGACCTATAATCTGGTTCACAAATATTTGAAATGGTCGGTCAGCGAACACGAGTCCAGCTATCATATCGCTATCAAAGGCCTGAACCGAACCATCCCGGAATTCGAGCTGTCATTGGCTGATCTGGAGGGACTGACCTTCCAGTTACCAGAAAATAAAACGGCCACGGTGCTGTTCAATGACCGACCGATTGCCTGCAATCATTTTACCGATCCGGTATCCCATCAACACTACGTCATGATCCCTATTTCCCGTATCCACTGGCCGCTATCATGATAGGAGCTTGAATGTTCAAATCGATTTTGCGGCTCACCAAACAATCGGCTATCTATGGTATCGGTCATGTGCTGTCCAAAGCCGTGGTCATTTTGCTGTTGCCCATCCATACGAACTACGTGCTGCCATTGGAATATGGGATCGCCACCCAATTGCTGGTGTTCCTGGCATTCATGGCGATCGTGTACTCCTATGGCCTGAACACGGCGCTGCTGCAATTTTTTATCCTGGAAAAAGACCCGATTCAGAAAAAAAAATACTTTTCCACCGCCTTCCTGGTAACGGCCATCACTTCGATCCTGTTCTCGATCCCATTGTACCTCGCCCGAGACCATTTGGCCCGCTGGCTATTCGATTCCGACCAATACAGCTATCTCATCACCCTTAGCATCGGCATCCTGATTTTCGATGCCCTGGTGTTGCTATCCAAAAACATCCTGCGTGCCGAGGAGCGCGCCGCCGGCTTCATCTTTTTTAGTCTGCTCAATATCTGTATCAATTTGCTGTTCAACTATATTTTCGTGCAACGTCAGGGGCTGGGAGTGAGGGGTATCTTCTGGGCCAATTTGCTGGCGTCCGGCCTCACCTGGGTGGCGCTGCTGCCGCTCGCCGCACGTCATTTTCTCCCAGAGATTTCCAGCACAAAATTGCGCCAGATGATGAAATTTGGATTGCCGTTTCTCCCCGCGACGCTGGCTATTCTGGTGATCGATTCCAGCGATCGTATTTTTATAAAAAAGTTCCTGGGACTGGAGGCATCGGGCATTTACGGTGCCGGCTATAAATTGGCACTGGTCATCAAACTGTTCATCAATGCATTTCAATTCGCCTGGGTTCCGTTTTTCATTTCCATCGCCCGAGAAAAAAATGCCCCCGAAATTTTTTCAAAAATCCTGACCTACTTCGTCCTGGTGTGCAGCCTGATCTTTCTATTTTTCAGCATGTTCATGGATCAAATTGTCCGATTGCGCATTTTTGGGCTAACCATCGTCGGTCAGCAATATTGGGGTGGCACAGTGATTGTGCCGGTGGTCATACTGGCTTATATCGCCTATGGCATCTATTTGAACTTCCTGGTGGGCATCTATCTGCGTGAAAAGACCCAATACCTAATTTATATTACGGGCATTGCCGCCGTCGTCAATTTCACCGCCAATTATTTTCTCATTCCGGTTTTCAAATTGATGGGCGCGGCCTATGCTACCTTGCTGGCCTATGGTTCCATGGCCGCATTGCTCTACTGGCTGGCACAAAAATTTTATCCCATCAATTACGAATGGGGCAAAATTCTCAAAGTAGCCCTGTTTTCCAGCGCCGTTTTTATCGCTTATAAAATCTTTTCGCAACCATCGGCCATCGTTTTGAACCTTGCCCTCTCGCTGGCCTATTTGCTGCTGCTGGTGCTGACAGGGTTTTTTAGTGCCAGAGAACTGCAGAAGTTGCAAGAGCTTGCGAAAAGATATTATGGCCGATTTCGCATCCAAGCTTAACCGCCTTAGGCCCAGGCAAGCGATGCAATTGGCGCGGGATAAGGGATGTTCGGTCTGGCAGTTCCAGTGGCGTAGCTGGGATTTCAGTTCGCCCGCCACCTGCGGCGCCGACTTTACCATCTTCTCAACTCGGCACCCAGCGCGCCGAATTCGCGCAATGCGCCCAGGACAAAACGGTTCTGTTGCCGAAGCTGGCAGCTATTTTTGGGTTTTGGCGTTAAACATATATTGCAGAGTGTGGCATCCATGTTGATCGATAGCCGACCGAGCGCAGACCTGGCTACCAATTGCCAGCCTGTACATCCATGGGCCAATGGTTCGGCGGGAAAAACCGATCGCCGGTTCGTCCGCTCAGCATCGTGTGTTGGATTGAAGCAAACCATCGAAGGTTCATTTGATACAATGTCCCCGGTAATTTTACATATTGACATGGACGCTTTTTTTGCCGCCATTGAAGAGCTGGATCATCCCGAATATCGCGGCCAGCCAGTCATTGTCGGTGCCGACCCCAAAGGCGGTCGCGGCCGGGGCGTGGTCTCCACCTGCAATTATATCGCCCGCAAATTTGGTGTCCATTCGGCCATGCCCATCTCCCAGGCCTATCGTCGTTGCCCCAACGCCATCTTCGTGCCTCCGCGAATGCAGCGCTATTGTGAATTATCCGAGCGCCTGTTCGAAATCCTGCAGAACTTCACGCCCGCGGTGGAGCCCATTAGCATTGATGAGGCATTTTTAGATATCACCGGCTGCGTGCGGTTGCTGGGTTCACCAACCGAGATAGCCATTCGCATCAAACACGCGATTCGTGATCAACTCGGCCTCACCGCATCCATCGGCATTGCTCCCAACAAGTTCATCGCCAAAATCGCCTCAGACCTGCGCAAACCCGACGGCCTGGTCATCGTCACCCCCGAAGAAGTGACCCGGTTTTTGCATCCGTTGCCGATCTCGAAAATGTGGGGTGTCGGCAAAAAAACCGAGGCGTTCATGATGAAGCTCGGCATCCGCACCATTGGCGATCTCGCCCGACTGACTCAGGCCGAAGCCATCAAAAAATTTGGTAAATATGGCCTCCATTTCTGGAATCTGGCCAATGGGATCGATGAACGAGAGGTCGTGGCCACCCATGCCGTCAAATCCGTGAGCCTGGAACATACCTTTGAGCAGGATGTCGCCGATGAGCAGGTGATCGAGCACACCCTGCTCGCGCTAGCTGATAATGTGAGCCGCATTTTGCGTCAAAAGCAGCTCCAGGGCAAGACCATCACCCTGAAAATCCGGCTGCAGGATTTTTCGACCTTCACCCGCTCCCAGAGTTTTAATACATTTATCGATGCTTCGGCCGTGATTGGTCAGGTCACTCTCAAACTCTATCGCGATTTTCCCAAACAGGGACAGAAAGTGCGGCTATTGGGTGTTGCCGTTTCCAATCTAATGCCAGCCCGACAGGCCCAGCTTGGTCTCTTTTCGCCCCAGGAGGACTCGGATCGGAAGATCGACCAGGTCATTGATCTGGTGCAACACAAATTTGGCCCGGACATGATCAAAAAAGCCAGCCTCATGAATCACCAGTCCCGACGCGTGGGGCCACCACCGGATGACGACTGATGCTTTTATCTTCGCACCGCAAATGATGGTGCCTGCACAGATGTCCAGAAAAGAAATTAAGGCTTCAGCCTTTCACGGATTTAAGCCGTCAGCCTTTTACAGATTTAAGCCGTCAGCCTTTTACGGACTTAAGGCGTCAGCCTTTTATGGACTTAAGCCGTCAGCCTTTCACGGATTTAAGGCGTCAGCCTTTTACGGACTTAAGGCGTCAGCCTTTTACGGACTTAAGCCGTCAGCCTTTTACGGACTTAAGCCGTCAGCCTTTTACGGATTTAAGCCGTCAGCCTTTTACGGACTTAAGCCGTCAGCCTTTTACGGACTTAAGCCGTCAGC
>CAZYNP010000100.1:0-3452 GCA_964647995.1 uncultured Cytophagia bacterium | reverse complement strand
AGCCTTTTACGGATTTAAGCCGTCAGCCTTTTACGGACTTAAGCCGTCAGCCTTTCACGGATTTAAGGCGTCAGCCTTTTATGGATTTAAAATTATTTTGGACTGCAGTGATCCCAAAATACTATTTAATTCCTCCAGGGTTGCGGTTTGACCCCGCTGGAATACAACCAATTTATTCCGATAGATGACGAACAACCGAAGAAGGAACGCCCGACATGAAATTTCATCACAACAAATTTACCAAAACACAGCTCGCGCAGGTTCTGGAACGAATTGGAAAATCCATCTATCAGCCGATTGCAGCATTGGAAATTACCGCCTGGCGGACCAGAGAGCCGGTCTCCTTTCAGAACCGCGATCGCGGGGAACACTTGACGCTGAACATCGGCGACACCTGGGGGCAGTTGTTTGACTGCGCCTGGTTTCGGGTCCACGGCCAGGTGCCGAAAACCGCCTCCGGCCAAAACCTGGTGCTGCTGATCGACCTCAATGCCGAAGCCCTGGTGGTCGATCGCGACGGCCAGCCGCAGCAATGTCTCTCGCCGACCAGTTCTATTTTCGACCGACGGCTGGGCCTGCCCGGCAAAACCGTCATTCCGATTACCCCCCGGGCAACTGGCACCGAAGAAATCTGCATCTGGCTGGATGTGGGCAACAATGATCTCTTTGGCAACCTGCAAAATAACGGCCGCATCGAGCAGGCCTGCATCGCTATCTGTCATCCGGAATTGCGTGCGCTTTACTACGACTACGAGGTTTTGCTCGAACTAATGCAGCAACTCCCGGAAGACACCGCCCGGCACCAGCGAATCCTGTGGGCATTGTACCGGGCCTCGATTCGACTGAATGAGTTCAACGACCGCGAGGCCCGGCTGGCCCGCGCCGATTTAGCGCCCGAACTGGCCCGCCGGAACGGCGATTATCCCCTGCATGTCTACGCCATTGGTCACTCGCATCTGGATCTGGCCTGGCTCTGGCCGATTCGCGAAACCATCCGCAAGGGGGCCCGCACCTTTTCCAATGTCCTCCATTTAATGGCCAGGTATCCCGATTTCGTCTTTGGCGCCAGCCAGGCACAGCTTTATCAATGGATGAAAGAACACTATCCGGCGCTCTACGCCAGGGTCAAGCAGGAAATTGCCAGAGGTCGCTGGGAGGTGCTGGCCACCACCTGGGTCGAACCGGACACCAACCTCATCGGTGGCGAAGCCTTCATCCGCCAATTTTTGTATGGCAAAAAATTCTGCCGCGAGGAATTTGGCATCGATCCCGCGATTCTATTCCTGCCCGATTCGTTTGGCTACACCGCCGCGCTCCCGCAGATCATGAAACAGTGCGGCGTTCATTTTTTCCTCACCATCAAGCTGTCCTGGGATCGCTTCAACGTCTATCCGCATCATAGCTTCTGGTGGCAGGGCATTGATGGCACTTCCGTCCTGGTGCACATGCCCCCCGAAGGCACCTACAACAGCTCGGCTGCGCCTCGCGCCGTGCGCAAGGTCGAGCACGAATATCTCGATAAAAATATTTCCGAACATTGCTTGTTGGTATACGGCATCGGGGATGGTGGCGGCGGGCCGGGCGAAGAACATCTGGAGCGCCTGCAACGAGAAAAAAATTTGGAGGGCATCCCACCGGTTACCCAGGCCACAGTTCGCTCCTTTTTCGACCAGCTCATCGCCGAACAGGACCATTTTGCCACCTGGCGTGGCGAGCTATACCTGGGCATGCACCAGGGCACCTATACTACCCAATCCCGCAGCAAACGCTACAATCGGCAGGCAGAGCTGGCATTGCGCGAATTGGAATGGCTGGCCACCATGGCCCACCTCCTGGCACAGGCGGATTATCCGCAGCAGACCATCGAAACCATCTGGAAAGAGCTGCTGCTGTATCAATTTCACGACATCCTGCCCGGTTCCTCCATCACCCGGGTATACGATGAATCGCTCCCGCGCTATGCCGAACTGCTGGCAGAGATTCATCGCTTGTCTCTGGCAGCCCAAAGCCTGATTCAAGCAAAAATTAATACGCCAGGCCGCCAGCAACCGATCATCGTTTTTAATTCGCTTTCCTGGCCGCGAACGCAGTGGCTCAAGATCGAAGATCAGTGGTACTGGGTGCAGGTGCCGGCCATGGGGTACACCACCCTGGCAGCCAACGACCGAGCCTCTGGCTTCCCCTCCCTTGTGGCGGAACCCAATCGTCTGGAAAACGAGTACCTGCGCGTGGAATTGGATGAGCAGGGACAGATTCGTTCTATTTTCGACAAAGAAAACGAGCGAGAAATTGTAGTGCCGGGCGCGGTAGCCAATGAACTCATCGTGTACCATGACGATGGCGATGCCTGGGATTTTTCGGTGGATTACCGATACCGCCAGGCGGGCATCTTTGGCCTGTCAGCAATCAGCGCCACCATCGATGGCCCAAGAGGGATCATCACCCAAACACGCCACTTCCAGCGCTCCCAACTGATCCAGCGGATTTCATTAACTGCTGGCCAGCGGCAATTGGATTTTGAGACCGAGTTGAACTGGCAGGAAGATCACAAAATGCTTCGGGCCCAGTTTCCCTTGAATATTCGCGCCGCCGAATCGCTTAGCGAAATCCAATTTGGCTACATCAAACGGCCAACCCACCGCAACACCTCCTGGGACAATGCCAAATTCGAAATCTGTGCCCAAAAATGGATCGATCTGGCGCAATCCGATTATGGCGTGGCGCTGCTCAAAGATACGCACTATGGCCATTATGCTGAGGACAATCTGCTGGATATCAACTTGCTGCGCTCTCCTTCCCTGCCAGATCCGATAGCGGATCGCGGTCACCATGAATTTCGGTATTCACTGCTACCGCATGCGCGTGATCCGTTGACCTCGGGGGTTATTCGAGCCGCGTATGAGTTCAATTGCCCGCTGACCGTCATTTGCGGATCCGGAAATAACCGAGGCGATTTGCCACCGACCCTGTCGCTGGTTAGCATCGATGTTGAAAATGTGATTCTCGAGACCGTGAAAAAAGCCGAAGACGCTCCGGACATCATCTTGCGATTCTATGAGGCGTTTGGATGGCATCAACAAGCCGCGATCCGACTGCACTTTCCGGCAACCACGGCCTTTCGGACCAATCTGCTGGAGGAAATCATCGAGCCGGTGCCGATCTCGTCATCGATAATAACCTTGACGTTCAAGCCATTTGAGATAACGACCATCCGCTTGCGCCTGGCCACCTGACAGCCATTGGTTGCATTCAAATTAACATTAGCCACCAGGGCACAAAGACACGAAGCAAAGCTATGGTCAAATGATTTGATTTAATAGAGGACTTCTATTTTCGAACCAATTTCTTTGTGCCTTCGAGTCTTGGTGGCATTCAAAAATAGCATTAGCCACCAGGACACAAAGACACGAAGCAAAGCTATGGTCCAATGATTTGATTTAATAGAGGACTTC
>CAZYNP010000099.1:0-16995 GCA_964647995.1 uncultured Cytophagia bacterium | reverse complement strand
TGTTCTTGTTCATAAAGTTCTCGATTCCGATTTATTTAAGAAATAAGATTTCAACACAGACGAAAGATAGATACCTTCGCCTGGGCCCTTCACATTAAATATCTTAGCAAATTAATTTGATAATATCAACTATTTTTTTTATCAAATAGGGAATTCATGGCGGCTGAGGCTGAAGTTTCAGGCGCTGACACGATTGAGAAATTGGCGTTTCACCTTCATCTCAAAGCCGATGTCTCTGCATAAGACCTCGGCTTTGAGGGCTACGTGCAAATACGATGTGATAGACTTATCGCAGCAACAGCATTTTTTTGCTGGCCACAAAGTCACCAGCCATAAGACGATAAATGTACATTCCAGACGGCAGATCATCCGCTGAAAAAGTGACTTGATGATGTCCTGCCGCCAGGCGCTCGTTCATCAGAGTCATTAGTTCCTGCCCCCTCATATTAAACAGCTTCAGAACCACCACTCGGGATTCGTTTAAATCAAAGGAAATTGTTGTCGTCGGATTAAACGGATTGGGGTGATTTTGATAGAGGGCGAAATGGTCAGGAACCGAACCATTGTTGTCGATCAGTTCCACAGCGGTACCTGTGCCATGAATTCTGTCGGCTTGTGATGAAGCCCAGGCAACATCCTTGCTGGTATGGCAGGTCAGACAGGCATATTCTACCGAAATATGGGCTTTTCCCTCGTCATCGATTCGGACGTATTTGCCGTCATCGGTGAACATTTTCCAATCGGCATCGGATTTGATGTCAAAGATGTGGGTGCGAAGATCACCTTTGGGCACCGAACCGCCCGCATGATTGATCGTAATCGACATGGCCGACTTGGCCGCATAAGGCATGTGACAGGTGCTGCATTCCCAATTTGCTTTCGCCGCTATTTTGATTGCTACTGTGGAGTGACATACCTTGCAAGTTTGATCTTTGCCCTTATAACCGCCGTAATTATATTTGGTGCTCAAATGCGGCTCATGGCAGGTGCCACAGGGAAGGCTTTTATGAGGCGAAGCCAACAAGTCTTCATACTGTTCGTGATGATCGATCAGGCCATTTTTCGCATCGATTTTCATTACATCACCACGGGCATGGCAGTCACCACATTTTTCAACTTTAGATGGCTTGACGCCTGAAGGATTGGCGAAGTGAGCACTGGCTGGCCCATGGCAGGCTTCACAGCGAACGCCAGGTTCAGCCCAGGTGCCATAAATGCCAGGCAAATTATCCTGATGCGGTCCCGTGGAATCGCCTGCCACCCAGCCCGTAGTATGGCAACTGCCACAGGTATATGGCTTACGGGGTGCCTTTGCTGCATCATAGCCCACCCAATTGGCAGGGGTGCCGAGCATGGAATTTTCCAGATTATACTGGCGGTTTTCAGCACCTGTTAAAATATAGCCATCCTTATCCAAAAAGCGGGCCTTCCACCCAAAGCCGCCGATCATGTAGGTAATATCGTTCCAGCTTTTATCGGCGGGCGGATTGGGAACGCCTGGAGATGTTCCCGCTGGAAAAGTCGGTGCTGCGCCTTCGATCTTGATGAGCTTGTGGGGATGACCCGTTTTCATGTAGTTGTCGTAAATGGTCGAATGACAGAGCTTACACGTGGCCGATCCCACATAATTCTGGGACAACAAATTGTTGGTTAGCAGCACCATTAGCAGCACCATGAACAGGAGTAATTTTTTGAACATAGACACCTCCATGAGTTAAAATGAAAACATCTGTGTTAGGGGGAAATAACGACCGTTTTTTTATAGGGCCGATTTGTTATTTATCGGTTCTCGGCAATCCAGCGATTGATAGTTAGGCTTACCTCCTTCATGTCAAATGGCTTTTCAAAATAATCTACAATATTCAGCTTGTCTGAAGAACTGATTTGCTGGGGAATAGGATGCGATGAAATAATAATCACATTTTGCCCTGGGCATAGCTCGCCGAGTTGCAACAGCCAGGCATTGGATCGGGCATCATCCAGCCAGAGATCTGAAATCACCAGATCAAAACGCCGTTGTGACACAAGCTGGCATGCCCGTTGCGCACTGGTCACATACTCAATGGTCAAATTCGTACTCTTTTTAAGATATTGACAGAGATTCTCTGCCAGAAATTGCTCGTTCTCGATTAAAAGAATATTCATCGATAATCCTTTATCTGTCCGTTGTTAATGAATACTCAAATATTATGCCACCAGTTTGGGTTTAGGGAATCGCCTGAAATTCAGCAGGTTAACAGAATAGTTTGTTTAGCATGTAACTTTTTGAGGATAAAATTAGCCAATGATTTTGAATGTACCAGGGCTAAATTGGTAAGATTGGAATGATAATCACTTGGAATTTTGTTGGTTAATGCTGTGGCTAATTTTCTCTAATTAAGAAAGTGAATTGGCGAATTTTGTGACTGAAAAAAGGATAGGGCTTTTCATAAAAAAGATTTGTCAAAATAAAAAGCAATACAGTTTGCTGGCATAACAAGCTATCAATTAAATTAACCACAGAAAGGAACAACCACAGAAAAAATATTTTTCCGTTTTTGTCCCAATCTGTGGTACAACATCTTTTTCGATTATATTTGAAAAAAAAGGCAAGATCAAATAGGTAATAGAATCCATTTCTTCGGTTCCAATTTTTATTCAAAGAATGCTTGCTTGTTAATAGAAAATTTATTAAACTGAATATTACAAAAATAGCTTTCTTAATGAACAATATCTTTTCATCTAACCATAAATAAAAGGACGAAATTATGAGAGCAATACAGAAAGAAATTAAAAAAGATCTCATCATTCCATTCGAACTCCTCAAAGAAGCTGATTTAGAAGGGGACATCTCGATTGTCGTAAGGCCAAATTTAATTTTGATTAAACCGAAATCTCTCACTGATAAATATAGAGGGATTGTAAAGGGCGCTTCATTTTCGATGAAGGAACTCGAAGAGCTTTATTATCAGAAAGGCTAGCTTATGTCATTAATCAATTTCATGGGTGAAGATAAAATATTCATCGATGCAAATATTTTTTGTTTCACGCTTTAAATAATAAAGATTTTGGTGAGGAGTGCACTAATTTTTTAAGAAGAGTTGAATACGGCGAAATAACAGCAGTCATAAGCCCAATAATTATTGATGAAACCTTGTTTAAAATCCTGATGGCCGAGGTTTCGACATTTATTTCTAAACCATCATTGCGGGATATAAAGAAAAAACTAAAGGAAAGTGATAAAGAATTTATTCGGTCAGTATATAAACCAGTAAAAAAATATAAAGATTATTTAGCAGAATTAACCAATGAGGGATTACACGTTGCTGAATTAAATTGGCAAATCGCCGCAGATTCAGTAGTTATAGGAGAAAAGTACGGTCTCTTAACTTCTGATGCTTTTCATATAGCTACAATGAAACAAAATGGCATAAGGCATATCGCTACAAATGATTCAGATTTTGATAGCGTTGAATTTTTAACGATTTGGAAACCTCAACAAAGAATAGCTTAAAATACCGAATTCACGGGATAATATCTTTCCCTGGTTAACAAAATAGGACGCATAGCAAAATTTATTATAGAATATTATGCTTTTTAATTAGATACCGAACGATGTGTCGGGGCTCCCCCAGCATTTTCGCCGCCTGAAGTTGATTCCCCTCGCTCATCTGCAATGCCTGGAGCAGCAGTGATTTTTCGATTTCATCCAAATATTTTTTTAAAGAAGCGTTCTTCAAATCAGCGATGGTTGGTTGAAATGGCCTGGCACCAGTTCCCTGCTGCATCATCTCGCAGGCCAGATGCTTGAGCTCGATGGTATCGCTGTCGCACAGAATCACCGCCCGTTCGATGGTATTCCGCAGTTCTCGGATATTGCCTGGCCAATGGTAAGCCAGAATTCTGGCCTGCGCCTCAGTGGAGATCCGTCGTACGGGACGGCGCAACTGATGGGCGAGCTTCTCTAAAAAAAATTGCGCCATTAACAGAATTTCTGCCTTGCGATCCTTCAGCGCTGGCAGGGTTAAATAGAACATGTTCAGGCGAAAGAATAGATCTTCACGGAATTTTTTCTCCTCCACCCGCTGCCGAATATTTTGATTGGTGGCAGCAATGATCCGCAAATTAACTTTAATATCCCGAATGCCTCCCAGCCGTTTGAACACCCGAGTCTCGATCACCCGCAATAGCTTCGCCTGCAGTAACGGTGACATCTCGGAGATTTCATCCAGAAACAGCGTGCCTCTATTGGCCAGCTCGATTAAACCGATCTTACGTTTTTTGGCATCGGTGAAGGCGCCAGGCTCATAACCGAACAGCTCGCTCTCCAATAAATTTTCAGGCAACGAGGCGCAATTGATTTCCACAAATGGCGCATCGGCCTGCGGCGAATTTTGATGGATGAACCGAGCCAGCATCTCTTTGCCCGTGCCGCTGGCCCCTTCGATGAGAATGGTACTCTCTTCTACCTGGGCCACTTTCAGCGCCAAATTTTGAATCTGAACCATTTCGGGCAGGGTGCTGATGAAAAATTCATTTTGATAAGTTTCCTGCAAGCGCTGCTTGTAATAATTGAATTGATTATTGAGCTGAAACCGCTGGAGCTGTTTTTCGACATTGACCAGAATCTCATCCAATTCAAACGGCTTGACGATGTAATCATCCACGCCCAATTTAAGCGCCTCGATGGCCGAGCCAATGGAAGCGTGAGCTGTGATCACCAGAGTGGGGATGCCCAATCCTTTGTCTTTGATGAGGCGATACAGATCCAGTCCGTTGCCATCGGGCAGACCCAGATCGAGCAGCAGCAGGTCAGGGAATTTGGACTCCAAAATTTTTTTGGCATCCGCCAACAAACCCACCGTTTCGACGGCATAGTTTTTATTTTCCAAAGCGCTTTTTAGAAAAAATGCCAGATTTTCTTCGTCATCGACGATCAAAATATAGGGTTTCATATTGTATTTGCTAACTCCTCTTGAGCAAAGAGAAAAATTTAAATTTCCAGGTTTTATAATTCCATCTCACTATTTCGTTTGCTGTAGTTTGAGATTTCTTCCTGGAAGTTTTTATAATATCAACCCCCAAAATGGGCTATATTGAATTATTAAGAAGGGTCTTTATTTCCGAATATTTCAGCATTTGATTTTTACTTTGGCAACCTTAATTATGCAATTATTCATCTCCCAATTTTCCTTGTGAACTATCACTTTAAATTACAACCGATCATCGTTTTACATGGAGGATTCTACGGCTGTGACCGAAAATTTCTTTATTCATCAAGTAAGGTAAGTAACCATGCAGCTTACCATTTTTATTCTCTGGTTCCTGTCTTAATTTTCTGGGCTCTGGGTTCGATCAATTATTATTGTCCGATAATGTCCGATAGTGTCCGATTGATATATTGGTTAGCATATAATGAATTTGAGGGCCTGATCCCTTTCTTGTAATTAAACCCTTTTCTAAAAGCTCATTTAGATCTCTATTCGCAGTATCTCGAACTACATTGAATAAGCGGCAATATTCTTTGGTAGTGATTCTATCATGTTCTTTGATATACTACAATGCCTTAATCTGTCGTTGATTGAAACCATATTCTTCAAGGAGCTGGGGGCTGAAAATTGATTTTCAGAAAGTGACAACTATTGCTGTCCCTGTATCCTCAAATTCAGGATCTGGAATTCCCCACGCTCGGCAAGCCTGGATCATATCAATTGTACCGCCTCCCACGTCTTCGACATATTTTACCCAAAACAATTGTTTAAAGAGTAGCGGATTTTTGGGGATCGACTCATGTTTTTGTTTCAATTTTTCGATGGTCCACCCTTCTGGCAATTTTCCAGGATTCTAAATTTCAATATAATCATCAAATATTCTAACTTGGACCTTGGCTGGAGATTCATAATCTCTATGCACTATCGCATTAACAAATGCTTCTCTAACTGCATCAGTCGGGTACTCATATTTTTCCTCTCGTTGTACCTTGGCAGGTATCAACCCAACGGATTTTTTTATGTTTCTCAAAATGAAATCTTCTGCTTTATTAATCAAATCGAAAACAGTTCCATTTACTGTTTGAAAGTCGATATACGGCTTGACTGAAGCATTTCCAGAAAATCTTATACATTTTACTTCTGCCTGCAGAAAGATGGATTCTTTAAAAAAAAGCAAAAGTAGTGCATTTGTTAGTTTTCCATTTTTAACTAATTTTAGTTTCATTAAAATATCTTCAATAGCAATATCTTCGGAAAGGTTCAACCCTCTTTGTTTTTGTGCCTCGTTCAAAAACCATTTGATCTTTTCAACGGAAATATCTTCAATCTTCGCTGCTTCACAAATCTGTTCATCCCAATACACTCTCCTGCAATTCTCTTTTGCCAGCTTTCTCATTTAGCTGGAAAATATTCTCTGATTGGTCTTTCCTACCCGTTTGTATGCATGATTTTTAAAAAAAACAGGCTTGTCCGAATTCTCTTTCACCTCTATCACAACAATTATTTTTCCTTCGATATCAATTAGCTTCATCGAGGGAAAAATCGCTGGATCCGTATTTATTTTGATGTAGTTCGCTAATCGCTCTAGCGTATTTTCTCCGATAGCAATGCCATGGATTTTTCCATTATCAGAAACGCCCCCCAATATCGCTCCTCCATTCGAATTAGAAAACGCTGAAATAGTTTGGCCAATTTCTTCTTCGAGTCGTAGCGATTCTTTGAACTCAATGTTTTCGCTTTCCTCTTGCGATATTATTTCCAACCAATCTGACATTGCCTTATTTACTAAAGATAAATAGTGCTTGAACGAAAAAAGATCCTGGAGTCATTTCGATCCGCCAGTCGTTGGAGAGATATCTGTGGTTTCAATATTTAATTCATACCTGATTTTCGATGTTATGCTTAACCAAGCGCAGCAAACCGCAGTGAACCAACTCTTTCAAAAATTTTAAACCTTTGTGAGGACATTAAAACTGTCAAAATATAGTCATCATTTCATCGCTCCTGCTGGCAAATAAATGACAACCGTTGTGCCTTGTCCTTCTTTGCTCTCGATGGCGATTTTACCGTGATGCAATTCAACAATCTTTTTGCTGATTGCCAGCCCCAATCCGCTGCCATGGGGTTTGGTGCTGAAAAAAGGCTGGAAAATCCGTTGAAGAGCGTGTTCAGAAATTCCGACGCCCTCGTCGCTAATTGTGATTTTAATCCCATCATTCGCCCTTGCTACCATAATCCAGATGGTATCCCCAGCCTGATTGGCCTGGGCAGCATTCAAGCCGATGTTCCATAGCACCTGCTCCAGTTTTTGTTCATCGATCTGAACCGCAGGCAGATTCGGCTCCAGGTGCGTTTCCAGTCGAAGGCCCTGCTTTTCAATTATTGGTGCGATCAGCTCGGCAAAACGTCGCATCAACGGCGCAATGTCCATCATCCTGGCATCCAGATGGTCTTCCCGAGCATAGGTAAGCAAACCTTTCAATATCTTATCGACCCGCTGGATTTCGCCCCGCAATCGTTCATAATAACTTTTTTGCTGCTCACCGTTCTGGAGCTGGCTTTCCAATAATTGGATTCCAGTTTGAATGCTGGCTAAGGGATTTTTGATCTCGTGGGCAATTCGAGCCGCCATTTCGCCGATGACAGCCAGATGCTTGTGGCGCTCCTGGTCTCGTTCCAATTTGGCCAGCATAAGCTTGTTGTTGATGCGACTGATCAACACAGCGCTCACCGTAATAGCAAGCATCATGAAGATGACCAGCAACAGAAAGCTAATAAACTGATTTCGAATCGAGGCCAGCAGCGTAGCTATGGGGGAGCTAACAGCGACAACCCAGTGCGTATTCTGCAGCGGCACTCGAGCGTATCCGATCATCACCTTTGGAGAGCCACGATTTTGTTTGATCCCTGCCCCAATTTCAGTCGATAGCATTTGCTGTTCAAAGCTGAATTTTTGATGGCATTTAAGACAGCCTGGCTCCGATTTGATCACGTTGCGCAATAGCATATCCTCATGGCTGGGATGGTAGAGCAAATAGCCCTCATCGTTCAGCAGCCAGGCGTAATCATCGATCCCTTTAAAAATGGGTTTCAAAGCTTCCTGCAGGGCATCATTGATATGCAGCACCCCCAGAATGGCCCCATGAAATTCATCTTGACGAGAATAGATTGGCGCAATCAGGCAGGTGAAAACCTTGCCATTGACCAATGTATTTTTTGAAAATATCACCGTCGTGCGATTGTTTTTAGCCGCTGCCAGAGCTTCATTAAATTTGTGCTGGACTTCGGGCGCCTGCTCCGCCAGGCAGGGAAAGTCAGCGGGATAGCCCACCTGCGCCACGCCGTGGTGATCAACAAGGATGATGAATTCGAACCCCGACACTTTTTCGTAGGTGTGTTGCAATTCGATCAACAGGCCTGATCGATCCAGATTTCGAGCAGCAGGTGAATTGGCCAGAACTTCAACGGCTCGAATGCGATTGTTGACGAATGCTTCCAGACCCAGCGACGCCTGGCGTGCCAACGTCCTCTGCTTTTCGCTATAAAATTCGATAATGTGCCGCTTGGTCTGAAAATACTGGAGATGGGCGATCAAACCGAGAATAAAAATAATCACGACAGTGATGATAAAAATAAGGGTCTTATATTTCATTATGGTTTTTTGCTACCTTTTGGCATTTAATAACTAACTGAACAACCCAATCGTATCTCTCCCAGGCAAACCGATGACAGATAGTTGTTGCCGAAGGCTCCAGGCCTTTGTCAACTTCTTTCGCTGAAAATCATTTTTATTGCTGATTATGAAAAGCTCATGAATTAACCACTGCTTTTCTGTCACTCCACGGCGGCAGCAGCTTTACCAGAATGAATAAAATAACAAACGGCAGAACCAGCAAGCCGATCGCCGTCAATAATCCTTCGATACCAAACAGCTCCACTTTATAAACGGTCAAGCCTCGGAAGCTCTTGGAAAACAGTTGCCCGCCGATGACCACGTTCCAGCGGATGCTGAAAATGCCAATCTGCACCAGAATCGCAGCGATAAAATAAACGGCTCGGCGAAATTTTTCGGCACTGCGAATCATTTTCACCAAAGCCAACGAGAGAATCGGGATCACCGTGCCGATGATGACCTGAGCGACGACCAGACTGATAAACAGCTTGCTTCGGACCATCTGCGATAAAATTTTTATGGATTCCTCGGCTTCATAGAGCCGCTGGATGAAGTCAAGCGCCTCCAGTGAAAAGTCGATGAGCATCACGTAGAGCAAATATGAGCCCAGTTTGTCCAGACAGGGCATATCATTTTTTCTGCCCCGCAAGAAATTGCTCACCATATAAATCAACAGCACCATGGCGATGCCCGACACAATGGCGGAAAATAAGAACACAATGGGCATAAGCACGCTGCTCCACCAGGGATTGGCTTTGACCGAGCCAAAAATGAACCCCACATAACCATGCAATAGGAACGCCGATGGGATGCCGATGACGGTGATGAATTTGCTTATTTTTCGATCCAAAGCAATGGACCTATCGGAGACATCGGTCGTGCCCAGGGCTAAAATTTTATAGATGATTTTTTTGACGCCCGTTTCACTACGAGACCAATGGATGATGCTTTCTCGATAATCGAACCAGATTTCCAATAGCAACACGGCCATCAGGTACCACAAATAAACGAATCCAAACATGGCCATGGCCGATTGCAAATGCGGCGTTAAAAATATGTGGATCCCTCGCTCGGGGCGAGTCAGATGCGCTTGCAGCGGCAACGGCGCTACCATCAAAAAAGCGAATGCCGTCAATAATGATAACCGATAGGTCGGTTGAACCTCTTTTACATTGAAAACTCGCTCCAGCGAAGCTAAAATAAAAGCGCCTGCCACCAATCCTGTGATATAGGGATAGATAACAATTAAAATATTCCAGTGCAGTTCCACTTCATTGGGATAGATATAGCCAGTGATATTCTGCAAGGCATGATTTAACAACGCAAATAATTTTTCCACTCTATCTTACCTCCCCATCTAAGTTAGCATAAAAGACTTTCGGCTCCGTATTCAAGGCAGGCTTGAGCACCTGGATTTTATTGACTCGCCGAAATCGGGCTAATGGATTGGGCCGCTGGGTCAATTCACCAAAGATGCGGGCCTGGGTAGGGCAAACCTCGACGCAGGCGGGCAACAGTCCTTTGGTGATTCGATGATAGCAGAAATTGCATTTGTCGGTGGCCCGGGTAACGGGATTCATGAATCGTGCCCCATACGGGCAGGCCTGGATGCAATAGCGACAACCGATGCAGTAATCTGGGTCCATCAACACCACCCCATCTCGGGAAACAAAAGTGGCTCCCACGGGACAAACCTGAACGCAGGGCGGTTTGGCGCAATGATTGCATAATTTGGGGACAAAATAGGTGCGCATGACTTCTTTCGGATCGAGGGGATTCGGAGGAAAACCTTGGCTACCGCCATTGGGGCTGTCCACCAAAATTTCTCCCTCAACAGGAATCGTGTAGCGTTCGATCCAGGTGCGGAAATAGAACGGTTGCTGAGGCACCTGGTTTTCTATTTTGCAGGCTTGCACGCACAGGCCACAGCCGATGCATTTGTGCACATCGATGCCCATGCCATAATCGTGTTGCGTCGGATCATAACCTTCGGCTGCAAATGCCTGAGCACTAAGGGGCACCAGCGCAGCGGCGGGGACGATTTGCAAGCAGCGTTTGAGAAATTCTCTTCGGGTCTGAGCAGTTTGATTTTTCGTCATCGTTGCACCTCGGGAAAATGGGGATAATGACATTGCCAACAGACATAATTGCCGCCATGCGTTGCCATATCGATTCGGGGGGCATCGACCGCAGCCTCTCTCCCTTCGGCATGACAATCCGCACAGAGCTCACGGCTTTGCGGCAGGGCGGGTATGTGCTCTCTCGGATGAATTTTATGTTCTGCAACCACCTGGTGGCAATCAGTACACGACATAAATTGATGGTGCGACTCCTCCAAGGTAGTTGCCACCTGGCTATGGCAGGCACGACATTCGCCTGGTGAATGCGGCAACGTGGGCGCATGCGGAGGATGGCACTCCATGCAGGGTTGGGAGGGATGATGCGTCTGCGAATCGATTTGTGGGAACCCTCTGGGCCGAGAGGGATTGTAAGCGTGGCATGAGATACAAAATTCCCGCTCTTCGGGAACCAATAGCTCATGCTCATCTGGCGCTTCAGTGTGTGCCAGTCCAGGCCCATGACAGGCTTCGCAGGCAATGGTGCGATGGGGATGTTGATTTTTGACGGCCATAATATCATCGTGGCACTCGGCGCAGACCTGCTGTCCCGCATAGCGAGCTGGCACCGCCAGATTCAGATCCACGGCTACCGACCGATAATGACCATATTCCCCGAACGTTTTGGGAATAAGTAGCTTTCGGCCAAACAGAAACATTACGACGAAGATGATCCCCAGAACAATCAAGGAGCGGATTTGCTGGGGAATCAATTTTAATTTTTCTGAGAACCATTTGGTAGGTTTGGTTTTTTCAGTTTTCATACTGGTACGTTGCTCTCAGCTTAATCCATTTTTTTAAGATTGCCCTTTTATTTTTGATTTCTCCTATCCGATCCAACAACTCAATGTTTGCTCATCGCTGGTTTTAGCTTTTCAATGTCGATTATCTTCATTGCCCGCATGGCTTCGTTCGCCCGTTTTAATTTTGCAGGATCAGGGTTAATCAATGGTTCATCCAAAACTGGTCGAACCCTCTGCCATTATACAGCATATTTGTCTTTCAGCCATCCGTTTGGGTCGTTTTCACTGCTGGCGGAGAGCTTGCCCCTCAGCTCATCGACTTTTTGCTGGGTCGTGCAGGTCACCAAAAACGAAATGGCGGGCGAGAAGGTGAACATAAGCCCTCCGTTTAAGGACATGAACTCCTATCCTTCAAGATCAAACGTTATTGGCAGCCCCCTTCTCTGTGACCTGGCAGAAGCTTTTGCGCTGGCTTCATCATAACCAGCCACGTTCACGATTTTTGAATTCTGGAAAATGGAGGAGTAAAAATTGCCTGCCTCTGTGGCTTGATTTTTGAACCAAAAAATGTGGTGATTTTTTGCATAAAGAGTTGCCCCTTAGTATTCTAGGCGCCAATTTGTCATCCCGTGTGATTGTTAGGTACAACTTGAGCCGATCGCCAATCGTATCCCCATTGGGAACCATCAGAACTAGCTGTAGGACTTGAATGCGAATACCCTTGATACAATCCTACCCATAACACTTATTCGGATAGAATTACGCTCGTCTATTGCATTTCATTTCTTGATAACTGATTTCTGAATCCATAATACCAAATTACTGCAAAATTGTCAAGCAAAATTTTTCTGCCAAATTGCAACGACTCACTTTTCGTCTCCAATAAAACTTTGCTTGATTTATGTTGATTTAATCTTTATTTTCATCTGAAAATTAAATTTCCTTCGCCACAACTCCTGAGAATATCTATGATCAGAAACTTTTTCTGTTTAGTATGCTGCTCTTATTGAAGTGCTGCTGGAAGAATTCAAACCGTACCGTGCTTGCTATTGAAAGAAGATGGTGCGCTCTGAAAGAAGTTGGAAAAGCCGTCTCTGCGCTGGCCAGGCATCTGGTAGTATGAGTTAGGCATTGCATATCTGATCTTCGGCTATGCACCGATGGGTATGATCATCTGGACGACGATGTTTCAGTATAAATTGCATTTCTAAACCCTGGAAGTTTAGGAATGCTTGATATTAAAATCTTTGTAGAAACAAAAACTCTTGAAATTAACAATCTTGCATTGTATATTTAAATAAAAATAGCTAAACTTTTAAAGGTGTGAAATGGCTACCGAAATTGAGCCGCTGCTGGGTGAACAAAAAGCCATCGAACAATGGTTAAATATTCCCACCTCGCTAAGACTTCATGAGTTGTATGAATTTCGAGATGATAATCATATTATTGACTATCTCCAAGCTCATCCTGAATTGATTAATTTCTTATTGGAAAGTCATTATTATCTTGAAAGGCATTTCGGAACATCTGCAAAATTTGGATTGGAAGTCGTCCAGGATCCTGAGGCGCAACATGAACAGCTATTCGTTTACATCAATACCACATTGCCCGTCGACGAGGCTCTCAAATGTCTTGATCTGTTTGATAAGAATTGGTTTTTGGATCACCTGGACCGGCTGGGTCATTTGATAAATTTTAACTTGGAAATTGCATGAATTTCGACTGGCTCGACTATTTAAAACTTGCTGAATCCTTGTGGACAAATCCGGATAAACCTGGGCCCCGGGAAGCTTCTTTGCGATCTGCCACCAGCCGTGCCTATTATGCCGCTTTTAAAAGCGCTGTCAATTTTGCCAGAAACGAAGGGTTTGAACCGAAATACAGTGGCGAAGATCATTGGAGTATTAAAAGATACTTTCAATATTATCATCCTGATTTTCGAGACATTCGAGGCAAGATAGCCGTGGATTTAGGACGAATGTATGATAATCGACGCATGGCAGATTACTTTAATGAGTTGAAACGAACATCGCCAAATGTTCTGGCGGAGTTGACCATTAAGATGGCACAGAGTGTATTAAAGAACTTAGATGTTCTAAAAAGGAGTTGAATATGGCTCAGCTCAATAGTCAATATATTTCAGACAAGAGTGACGAGCTAACCGCCGCAATCGTTTTGATTTAATTATGGCGAGAGATCGATTCGGAAAAAGAAACAGCTTATTTGCTAACAAGCAGCAAAATGAAAAACCGCTTTCTAGAAGCCAAAAAGCGAAAAGAAGCAATCACGTTTGAGGAAGCCTCTCAGAAGGCTGAAATTTGATAGGTATGAAATTTACCTTTCAGATTCATCCTGGAACAAACAGCGGGTGTCAGTATTCGTTTCATTTTTAAAGAAAGCGGGTATAACATCGTGGTTTGATATTCATGAGCTTGCGCCAGGCGAGCGCTGGGATGACAAACTCCAACAAGCTCTGCGAGAAAGCAGTATTATCGTCGTAATTTTAAGTGAAAATAGCGTGGAAAATCCCTGGATATTTTTTGAGCTCGGAGCTGCTATCGCAGATAAAAAGCGGATAATTCCTGTTCTGGTTGGAAATGTCGAATCAAAGCGCATTCCCTCATTCCTTCGACGATTGCAGTTTATTAATGAAACATCTCCTGCTGAGGCTGGAAAACGAATTGCAAATGCAATAGAGAAGACATCCCCAAAAGAAATGCAACCTGTCGAAGCATAGAAAAAAAAATTTTTGGTCACACTGTGATAAAAATTTCTGTGGCTTCTTGAGGTTGATTTGCTCGAAGGATCATTTACTGAGAAGTTATTCCAATCCAATCTTCTGTAATAAGTCAGAAAATCTTGGGTCTGAACGCAGCCGATCCAGTTTCGGCTCAAGTTTGAGCCAGACCAGCCCGCTACTTCGTTCCGAATACGCTTGGCTCAGCCACCGAAATGCATGATCATTTTCTCCCAGGCAGGCATAAACTATCGCAATCCAGTAGGGCGAAATGTAGTTTTGCTGTGATTGAGCGATCAGTGCAGCGATCATTTTTAGCGCTTCAGTTTTTTTGCCAGATAACGCATAGCTATTTCCTAACAGTGCGAGAATGTTATTGTCATTGCCCGAGATCGTCAGCGCATTTTTAAATTCGACGATCGCGTCCCCAAATTTCCCCTGCTGCTCATAGACCCAGCCGAGCTTAACATGAGCCGACATGAAATTCGGATCCATTTCGATGGTTCGCTGGAGCTGTTCCAGGGCCTGATCATATTTTCGTTCAAAAAAAAGGAGCCAGCCAATATTGGCATTGATGATGAGGGAAAGTGGGTCTAAGTCTTGCGCTTTATTGATCTCCATCGCCGCTTCCTGAAATCGACCCATCATGGCTAATAGCAACGCATACCAGTGGTGAGCAATCGCATAGTTGGGCTGCAATTCAATGGCGCGCTGGAACTCACGCTCGGCCCCGATCCAGTCCCAATCGTATCGGGCCAGAGCAAATCCCAGCGAGGCATGCGCTTCGGCAAGCGTGGAATCGATGGCCAATGCCTGGTTCGCTGCCGCCCTCGCTTTGGGGACAGCTTCCCGTGGTGCCAACACATCATAGTCATTCAGCAAATTATAGCAATCGGCCAATCCCGCATGCGCCGGCGCATAGGTCGGGTCGCTGGCAATTGCCTGAGTGAAATGCTCGATCCCCCGCTTGAATCCATCTGGCGTCCGCTTATTCCAAAAATACCGTCCTTTCAAGTAAGCATGATAGGCTTCGGGATCGACCTGGTGAACGCGAGCCAACCGCACCTCCTCTTGCGGGGTGAGCCTGGCGTTGATCTCTTTGGCAATGGCTCTGGTGACTTCACTCTGCAGCGCCAGAATATCACTTATTTTTCGTTCGTAGCTCTCGGCCCAGAGGTGACGCTCTGGCTTCGCTTGAATCAACTGTGCACTGATCCGCACTCGCTCCCCGGCATAGAGCAACGATCCCTCAACGATAGCATCCACTTTTAATTCGTCGGCGATGTCGGATAAGGATTTCTGAGCTCCTTTATATTGCATCACCGAGGTTCGAGAAATCACTCGCACGGCGCTGATCTTCGCCAACTCGGCAATCAACGCCTCGGTCATTCCATCGGCGAAATAATCCTGCGCCGGATCTGCGTTCAAATTGGCGAGCGGAAGCACGGCCAGCGATTGAATCTCGGGATGTCCGCGGTTGTAAAGATAGAGTCCGGCAATAATCAGCAACAAGAACATCACGGCCAGCAGCATGATTTTCTGACCCTTCTGTGACCAGTACGAACGTGAATGAGTTAGCCAACGACGAGCCAATGGAAAAAGCGATGCTGATGGAATAACCGCCGCATCAAAAGCATCGATTTCGCCTGCGGATTCTGGTTCTTCCTCCTTTACAACCACTTTCACGGCCGTAACTTCTTCCTCAACGATTTCTTCCTCGGTCACATTTATTTTTATTACCGGCGCAATAAATTTGTAGCCCACACGGGGAATGGTCTTGAGATAGCGGGGATTGTGCGCATCATCGCCGAGCGCCTTGCGTATTTCTTCGATGCAATGCGTCATGGCAGTCTCGGTCACGATGGTATCAGCCCAGACTTGATCTAACAATTCATCTTTCCCAACCAGATGACCATGTCGCTGGATTAAATACAACAGCGTCTCGAAAGTTTTGGGTCGGAGATAGATTTCCTGATCGCCCCGGCGAAGACAATGTTCACTCACCTCCAGCGTGAAATCGGCAAAGCGAAAAATTTGTTCGCCATCATGGCATACCATCAGAAACTCACCTTTCCGTAACCTGAAAGTTGAACCTGTTTTGGTGGCTTAAATCTAAAACTTTATTTGATCATTGTCAATAAATAATTTTCCAGTATAAGAAATAATCAGTTTTTGGTTCTGCCTTTGGTGTCATAAATTTTTCATGTTTTTTTCATGGTGTTGACAAGCATTTCATAAGGATTTTTCTTAAATTTGGTAGATTAGAAAACTGATCCCAGCCGCTGAGGTGAATGGAATCAGGACGAAAAAATTCAATCAAGATCAGGAGAAAATCATAAAAAAGAGGATCAAGGAAATCACCTTTATTCGCTATCGAAGAAGGGTAACTAAAAGGCAAACTGGAACCAGCGAAGGCTGTCCCATTTGCGGCAGTCAGGAGCTGATCACCGTCGCAACAGCAGCCCAATTAACGGGATTAAGTCCTTCGACCCTCTACCATTGGATCGCCAGCCAGAAGCTACACTATATCCGATCAGCACACAATAAGCTTCTGGTATGCTGCCAATCCCTTTCAGAAGTTATCAAATTACAAATTCATGAATTTAAAAAAGGGACTGTAAACACGGATTACTGATTCTAAATGTTTGGAAGTTCCAAACAAATAAAAAAACCAATCGAAGGAGGTGAAACAAAATGAACAAACTATTTTCAGTAGTGGCGCTTGCTTTAATTTTTTGTCTCGGCTTGTTTCATG
>CAZYNP010000098.1:0-17227 GCA_964647995.1 uncultured Cytophagia bacterium | reverse complement strand
GAGTAAAGTCGCCATTGCCATCATTATGTAGCAGCAAATTCGGATTGCCCGCCAGTTGGGCGGATTGTCTGTTGCCGTTTAAAATTATCAACGATAAATTCTATTGGGAACAAAATTGTTGTTCAACGAGGCAATAAGTCTGGTGCTCGTTGAGGTTTCATCACTGATTAAGTTCTTTGCGATCAAGCATAGTGAATGATGACTCAGATTTCAATCTGCCTGCCACACGCGAGCAATTCAGCAAACCTTATTGACCTTCGAAACCAACCGAATCCTCTAAGGATTTAACCTTATTAGCTTGATAATGAAAAATTCTATTTTGGGCAGGCGTGCATCATTATAATTCAACCTTACAGCTTAGATATGAAAATGAACATCCTTCCGAAAGTTAAGCCATTTCGGAAGGATGTTTCCGCCTCGACTACGCTGGAACAATGACTCTATTTTCCAGGTATTTTTTAATATCAATATTCCAGGTATTTCCTAAAATGTAGAACAAGTGTTCTTCGGCCGGGCTAATTGTCCCATCAGCAACGATAGTGTTAAGCGCAAAATCAAGTAGGTTCACTCGATCCTGCGCGCTGCTCAGGTTTTTGAAAACCGTAACCGAATGCGCAAACTCATCGGCGATGCCTTGCGGCGTCATGCCATTGATGGTTGCTACGACCTGATTCGGATCGAAAGCAATTTTACCGTAGCTTTTGGTCAAGAAATCCTGAATCACGGTAACTTCCTGCGGAGCTTGCCCATCGGCGGTCGACAGGCAATAGAGCGTTTCAAAAGCGGCTTGAAATTTGTCCATGGTTTTTTCCTTTATGCTTGGTGTAAGAGTTTAACAGAACAAATTTGTCTGTTGATAAATTGAAATTTTGATTTGAAGAAAATCATTGAGAGATCAAAACGCGGCTCTTAAACATTAAGGCGGTCGTCTTTGACTGGTAAAGATGATTAAAAATGTGCGGCTGGGGATATCGGTAAACGAAACGAGGTAGTGAAAATGTCGCCATTTTTCTCACATTCAATAATACCCAACGGAGCGTAGTGATGCTCGATGCCATGTGGCGCTCGGGCGACCGATCCAGATTCATCTTTAGGCCATTCGACATCTCCTGTCGCAGTTCTTGCCGGGATCAGCCAATAGTCGCCGGAGCGATAGTTATTATCTGCGTTTGCTGATTCAAAAAAGATTTGTATCCCATCTTCCAGAGTCAACGGTTTGTCTTCCTCAATGGACAGGGCACCATCACCTCCTGCTTTCGGAATATCATTCGAAGAATTGGGATTACCAATTTTATGGTCCCATCGGCGTAACAGCACATGCTTGGTATTGTAATCAGAAGCTTGATATTGGGGTGGGGAAACCTTGTCAGGAAATTTTAGCACTATGGTCATATCGTCCAATTTAACAGCATCTACCTGCGCTAAAATGCCGCTTTCACCGCGCAGCACACGATCATCATCCACAATTTCAACCCAATCGCCTATTTTAAGACCATGACGGTCATCCCTCCATGCTTGAGCCATTTTAGCCCGTTGGCCAGTAAGGTTAGATAGCGGAAACACAACAGTTCCATTATCACGCGACCATTTGAATGTTGCTTTACCAGCCGTTCCGCTGGTATGGATCTCCACCCGATAAAGCTGGTTCTCTGCGCCGCGATAGCGCGATTCTGGTGAGATAATACATGGTTGTGCATCGCTGGTTCGGGCATCTTTGTTTGATGCTTTTAGCTTTCCCCGATTCACGGGATGCCATCTGGCCTTCCATTTATCCCAATTAGCGTTTAAATCTTGTAGCCATTCCGCCCAATTGGTTTTTTGATCACCATTAATCGCTTGGCCATCAGGCATGGTGCTGGTGACTTTCACCTGCCACACCACCTTCGTTCGGGTAGCAGTGTCTGGGCCGCCAAGGGCGACTTCACGCAGGCGAGCGTCCTCAAAATGAGTGATATGGCGCTCCCAGACATCGAGATAGACCAGGTAAATTCGTCCGCTCTCCAACTCCTCGGAGTCAGGGAAGGGGTAGCTATCTTGTCCCTTGAAGGTTAAATCCAATTTTTCGTTCTCACACAGAATACCATCAACATAGTAACGGCCTGGCAAGATCGCAAAATCCATTCCCAGATGCGTGCCTTTATCAATAGAGAACCCATCGCGAGGACCGCCATGATCTCCAATCAAATCTCTTGCCAGGGTGCGCAAGTAGTGCAAAATAATATCAGCCTGCTCATTCCAATCTGCATCCAATTGCACGCGGCCCTGCTGCATGAGCACACGGCTGAAGTGTTTCAATGGATCGAACGTATTTCGTGAAAAATCGCCTTTCATATCATTGCTCCTCTTTAGCTTACATAAATAATACCAGCTTCCATGCCGGCTGGGGTGTACTCGTCGAGGCGGGCGCGCAAATTGGCCTCGCGCTGGGGTTGAAATAAATCATGGAAAACGCCCAGTTCTGCTTCATCATTCGCGCCACGTGTAATTTCCTCGGCGCAGCTATTGGATAGTTGGCAGTAGGTGGGCTTGCCATAGCGCGTGCTGTTGAACTGCGGCCGCACGCGGTCGCGCTCGCGCTGTTGCGCCGCTGCTATTTCTGCTTGCTTTTGTGTATCTGTTAGGTCGCTGGGACTCTTAAACGATTCGCGCAGGTCCGCTTCGATGGCTTGCTCGGCCAGATCCGGCTGGCACTCGTAACGCCGCGGCGTGCGTGAATTTGGAGCCACATAGCAAAATCGCAGGCAGCCGATCTGGCGTCGGGCGACTTTTATCGCGCCAGTGAAAATAGTATTTTCCGCTAATTCGATCGCATGCACTTGAACCTGACCCAGGACGGTGCATCGGGCGAAAGTCAAAACAGCATGTGCCATCGGACAACCCGGGGCACCGATAGCCTCCCGCTCTGGGCTGGTGGCATCCAGAATACTGTCGCTGACTCGAATGGGAATCGGATCAGAGGTTACTTCGTCTTCGTTTACCTGGATCGAACCGATAATGCTGTGTTCAATGGTGACTTGCACTCGGACATTAAATAATTCCAAACTTGGCTTAGCCGGCCGTTTCGGCTGGCAATCTGAATAAAGTCCCCAGCCAGGCACGAGCGTCGAGTGTCGGATGGTGACTCGTGCAGCGCAATGCTCAATGTCATCGGCCTTGCTATTATCATCATCACCTGTCTTGCTCTGCTCACCCCGAATATGAACCCCTCTGCCAGTGATAAGCAAACCATCCAATGTAAATCGGTTGCCGGGTCCAAGGATCACGGTTAGTGAGTCCGGACGATCAGTTTGCCAATCTAGCAAGCGGATCACCGGGCGAGTGCGGTTAGCAGCGCAAATATGCAAGCTCTTTTGCTTTTCATTAAATGAGATTTCTATTTGTTCGACATACACGCCGCTATCGGTAATTTCGATGACGGCATTTTCTGGGCTATCCTTCCTCCATTGAAGCAATGCATCTTTGATGCTTTTGAAGGTCTGCCGCGCTCCAACCCGATAGATCGTGAAAGCTGGGGGTCTAATGAGTGGTCGGTCATATTCACCGCCGCCAATGTCAGAGCTGAAACCGTAAAAATATGAGACCCTGACATTCTTTTCAGGCGATTGGCTGGGTGGAAATACGATGCGACCAAGCACAGGATCGACTGCCACGTAATTTAGTGGCGGGCGATATTGCCAGTCACTCAAATCGGCCGGGATAATAGCGCTCGCTGGAATTGGCTGTTTCGCGTTCTCATGGGGCCAGTCCAGTGCCCAGATGGCCAGACTTTTGCCTTCGCCATAATACTTGCTGTCAGCCATGGCGTATGCAACGCCGTTTTCATTTGCCCGTTCCTCAAAGGCTCGTCGCCGGATCGGAAGTGGCAAATTTAGCTCTTCGGCGATGTGCGTTGGTTCAATTTCTGGCTCGGCATGGGTGTAAAGCGGGGTATCGTTGCCCAACACACTAAAGGTGTAGCAATGCGGGCCAATTTCTTCCAGACAATAAGCCGGAGTTTGGCTAACCGAGTAGGTTTTCATCCGCCAAACAAAAAGGCCAACATTCGGAATATTGTAACGGCCGGTATCGTGGCGCAAATTGACCTGCCGAACATCGACAGAGTGAGCCAGCGTATCCAAAGGACCATTGATCAGATCTAGCGCATTCCCATTGTGGAGATCAATGGTGCGACCGCGGTCTAATCGTTGGTGATTGAGATGCTGGGTCCAGCCGAGCAACTTGTAAAATTCCACCACCCGGGCTGGCCAGCCAGCCACATCATTGGCCAATTGTTCCAATAATGCCAGCGTTCCCTTGCGCCGGCGATAGCGGATCGTGTTGGCGACTTCGCGCCGCGGGATCAAAATTTTGTTGAGTGCGATCCCTTGTGCCGTGTTAATATCGCCGGGTTCGCCCGCTTCTTGGACCAGCCGATAGCCAATTAAGTCGCCGATATACGGAACCACCCAATTCTGACAGGTCTCGATAAACCAGTTCTCATAAAGCTGTGCGATGTCCGCTTCGACGACATTGACCTGCTCGGCGATGACCTGCAGCAGGGCGCGGAGGGGGTAGCCCTGCTGCGCATCGCGCTCGCGATAGACCACTGGCACCAGTTCGTAGAGGCGATCAAGGTTTTTATTCATACGGTAATCTCATTGAGTAAAAGTGAATTTTTTACATCGGGACTTAAAATGGCCAATTGGGCGGGACCGAGACGACGGATAAGCAGTCGTTTGCCTGATTCAAGTGGCTTAGATTCTTCTTGTGACGATAATTCTGGATTTAATAGTTTGAGTTGTTCTGCAGTCATTCCATGAAGCAAAGAGATGTACCCCAGGGTTTCGTCGCTACTTGCCACGGTGTGATACACTGGTCCCGCCATATTTGCAGCAACGCGCGGCTTTAACGTGAGACTCTCGGCAACGGCTTTCAAATCAACCAAACTTTTCAAGATGAGATATTCATTTACAGCATCGAAAGTAACCAGGTCTACATACGCCACGCCAGGCACCGACTGGATGATGCTGATCACTTCGCTGGCCAGCACATCCTGGCCCAATTCGCGGCGATCGAAACCAAAGGCGTCCAGCAGGGCTTGCTGGATTTGTGGCTTCACTTTATCCCACAAATAAGCTGGCTGAAGGCGAACCCGAGCGCTGATGACCAGCAATAATAACTCCCGTACATCGATCTGGACCGATTGATGAGGATCGCCAAATTGATGGAAGGCCTGGTAAAGGCTTTGATAAAGGTCAGAATTTCGGTCGATGCGGATGTCCTCACTGCCAGCAATGGTCACATGAACGAGTTGGCGTTGTCCATCGGAGAGGCGCACCGCGCTGGCTTTGCCAATCCCGGCAAAGGTCCGAGCAAAATCCTCGTAATCCTGTGTCGAAACGAGTCGATCGAGTGCCATCACGGCCAATGGTGTATTTCCGCGCGCCTGGTTGGGGTGCTCTTTATCGGCACCGCCAGAAGCCGCCAGCGGATTGATGACGCTTTTTACGCCCAGCGGTTTGGTGGCCAGCAAACTGATCTGTTCCGATTTCATATTTCCCGGTCTCCCCATCCCGCTTCGATAGATTGCGGTCACGTTCTCGATGCCAGTGGGCAGGCGACTGCCTTGTTCACCATTGCCAAAGACAACCGTAGTTTTATTTTCATCATTGGTTCGGGTGATGAAATTGCGGTCCGTCCTGCTTAATTCGGCCAGACTATCTTTTTCTTCCCAGAGGATATCGTTGACACGAACCCGCAAAGTGCTTGCCGTGCCAGTTGCTGTCGGCGCTGCTAAAAATGTCAGTGGAGCCTGGCGCAGCTCGAACGATTGCAGCGTTTTGGTCCCGTCACCGCTGCCGAGCACCTCCTGACGAGTCTCGCCGTGGGTCGCTTTGGCAACATTGGCATAGATCTTAACGGTATCGGTTTTATAATTAAACGCCAAACCATCGCTGAGAATTAAGGTGGTACGCGTGGCATTGTCCCCGGGATCTTGAGACGGAGTCTGCTCAATCCCGGCCAGCATAACCAGCTCTCTATCGACAATGCCCGGCAGTTCCGCCCGTTCTCCTTCGACGATCAACCACCGCCCGGACTGCAAGCCCGGGTAGAGAGCATCCAATTGGATTCGCATGCTCCGTGCGGGGTTGTCTTGATTAAATCCGAGCTCCGCTCTCTCAGCAACCAATACCTCAGGCAGGTCTTCTGCCTGAGCTAACACTTCGGGTTGGGCATAAATGGCGATGCCACGCAATAGTGATAACGTTAGTGGTGGTGGTGGATTCGTTGAGATTTGACGCCATGCGCTATCCAACTCAAGCCGAGTTACCTTGGTCGGTGGTATGCCGTAGGCTGTTCGTCCCGGAAAATCAACAACATTTGTCACCCGGTATTTAGAATGGCTACCGTCAGAAAGCTCTATAGCAACGTAGCTTTGCTCTGTAATATTTTCGTAGTGAGCATCCAAGGTGAGTGTCGAAGAGTTCAAATCCTTCTGAGACTCCGTATCAAGATCCCACTCTTTCGGTTGCGGTCTCCCTTCAAAGGGAACCTCAAATTGCTGTGGTGCATTATGACCAAAGGGTGCGGCCTTCACTCTAAAAACCGAGATGCGCATCAGCGGCTCATCCGCTTGTTGTCGCGGATTAAAATTCTTTTCAGCCAGTATCGGATAGAGTCTTGCTAACCTCTGATCCATGGCCACAATGGTCTGGAGGCTGGCATCAGCGTTTGCCGCAAACGCTTGCATTGTGGTAAGCGGCAATTGCTGTGCGCTGGCTGGATGTTGCGCGGGCAGCGCTTTAATAGCCGCGACGGTTCTGGATAGCCGTCGGTAGGATTCAATTTCCTGTTCTTTAATTATCGGTTCATCTGAACCTTTCTCAAAGCTGCTGACAGGTCGTTCTGCAATTGCTTCCAGAGCAGCTATGATCTCATCTAACCATGCTTTTATTTTATCGCTGCGAGCTTTTTTACGCTCGCTTTTCAACTCGCTCAGGGTTCTAAAAAAATTTTTGTTTTGTTCGTCAGCAGAAATATCTAATGCAAAGATAGCCGATAATTCTTGCAGATGTTTTGTGACGCGTTCTGTTATAGCCCCGCCAGCAGCTACATCCGAGCTCAACGCGCGCTCGACAACGCTTTCTATAGTATCAGGTGATGGGGATGAATTTGAACGATGAGCTGTGCTTGTCTTAGCGAGGGAATCTGGGCCCCAAAAATTCAATGTCACTTCGGCTTGATCCAGTGGGGGATTCGGTACAACATCTGCAACTTTGTAGATGAGCTGTTTACCCCAGCTAAATTCAAATAACAACAAATCATTTTTCTTGAGATTGATGTTTGCGCCTTTAAAAGATACGGTTAGTGGATTAGTGGAGTTGGTTAGCATCTCGTTAAGAGTGAAATTTTGCAATCTGGTGAGTCGTGGCTTGAGAATATTCCACTCCGGCCGCGCGATCAGCTTTTCGCTGGTCTCAAACGATTGCGGCAGTTCGCCTGGCCCGGGCAAGCTCTGGGCGCGGGTGCCAGCCGGAATTTCCACCTCGTGACCAACGTCCTCCACTGTAAACGCCAAAAACACACTGGCTGCCACACCAGGGCGCAAATTGTAACCCACCAATCGCCCCAATTCCAGAATGGAGCGGCGTTCCGTGGCAGTTCGGAGATAGCCCTCGTTGGCAATGCGCTCCTGATAAAACGTCAATACATCGGCAACGGTGGCCCAGGCATCGAGCATGGCAATGGCAGGATCATCTGCAGAACGCGTTCTCAACGCTTGCAATGGACGCAGCTCGCTATTTTCGTGCAGTCTGTCTGGAGTGCCCATAACGTGATTCGACAGCCGCGCTTGCATCGTTTCAAAAAAGCTGGCATGAGTGCCAGCCCGATATCGCAGTGCGTTCAAGCCAGGCCGGTTGGCAATAGCCAGGGGGGTCGTTCTTTCAGTTTCTTTACAGCCTTCACAAGTTTTTTTCATCTGCCACCTTTCATCTGCAGAGTTAATTTGCCGTGTTCGGAAAAACTCGGATCATTATCGAGCTGCGCGATTTCGATCGCATTTAGCGGCAATATGCCATTTTCAATTTCACCATTTTGCTCCTCGCCGAAGCGTTTGAAGGTCGTGACCGTAACGCTTTCAACACCAGTTACCGCTTGGGCGGCGGCAATTAGCTGGCTCAAATGAATGCCCTCACCAAAAGTCAGTTTGTCGGGATGGAAGAAGCCAGGGGTTCCATCTGGCCGCAGCCGGTTGCTAAAGACGTCGAGCAGCTCGGCTTCGACATGTCCGCGCAGGTAATGCGGCAAAACGCACACCGTCATTTCGATCTCCAGCGGCACGTACTGTGCCGCTTTTACCACCAGGTCGTGTCCCATGCGATGGAAACGATAAAGATAGCTGGCAATTTCACGGCAGAGCTCATCGTCTGCTTCCGAAGCGCTGGCCGGATCAATCGCGACATTGGCTTCGTACCAACTGCCGTTCCAGCGCAGACTTGCAGCGGCGCGCTGCAATTTGGTATTGCGCTCGGCAATGCGAGCATAGTCGTCAGCGGTGATGGCACGCTGCAATTCTTTTCGAAAAGTATGTGGCGCCAATAATTTTACCTCAGCGAGCGGCTCGGGCTGGGTGCCGGCCTCCGCCGGAAAAGGATTGTGGATCTGCAGGGTGACGCCGCTCAGACCGTCATGGCGCATGACCAGGTGTGAAATTGACTCGAGCCCAATGTTACCAGCAGGACCATTACCGATGCGATACGGTGCATAGAACATGGTCCCCGGCGCTGGCTGCTGACCCAGTTCGCCATCGCCAAAGCGGAGGTGCGCGCGGCCATCATTGTCCATTTCGACCACGAAGTGCCGATCATTTGGCGTGCTATCGAATAAATCGCGCCGGGGAGACCACTCCTGCAATAGCCCTTTCAGATCATCCATTAACATCTGGCGCAGCTCTGCTGGCACATCGCCTATACCATCGTAACTTTGTAACTGCTCCCGTGTTTTGCTGCCAAGCTGGCCAGCCAGATGCTGCAACGCGACATCTGCTGGCTGGTTAGGTTTTTGTGCCGGCTCATTGGGGTTAACTGATTGAATGCTTAGTGCCGATTGATTGCTAATGACCGCTTTCACTTCCTTTGCCAGATCCCTTGCCAATTTGGTCGGATCAGCAAGATCCTGCCACTGAAATAGGGGACTTTGGCCGTCGGGAGATGGAGGTATGCTGTGGAGAATAATCTGCGGCAACGCGGACCGCGCTTCCTGTTTTAGGGAATTTTTGACGTATTTAGTGCCTATTAAAGGCTGACTGAAGGTCAACGGACTTTTTTGTAGCGTCGGATTGAATCTGCCTGGCAGCATAGTGATGTCGCTTGGCATTCCATAGCATTCACAATATGCGCCAGTTCTGGCAATTGGCACCATGCCGAGCTCCTCTGGCGGATCGATGCTCCAACCATGATCCACCAGCACGACGTTGCCGTGCGCCACGCTAATTCCAGAACGCTCCTGGCATTGCGGCGCCTCGCTCATTGCCGAAAGACAGAGCGGGAACGGCAGTGCATCCTCGGCCGCCCACTCGATTTCGACCACTGGCTGGTGATAAAGCGCGTCAGTGGCGAAATGGACACCGATCAACTGCACCACATGACGGCGCTTCGGATCGGCATCAGCGGGATTGCCAGTTTTACGGCCCATCATTTCTTCAAAGATCAACACGTCGCCAGGCTGCAACTGTTGCAGCTTGCTCTTGCGCTGCGATGGCGAATTGGCATTGGACTGTTGGGCTGCCGATTGCTGCGCTGGATGGTTTGGCATAGGGCCTGGATGGTCGTCCACCCATTCATCTCGTAATGTCGCGCGCGTTGCCCCTTGCGGCAGACAACACTCCCGATCGCCCCAGGTATAAAACGAAATGGTGTTGTGCGCTTCGTAAAATTTAATCGTTTTCGCTGGGTCGGCGACCAGCGGCTGAAACACTTCGTACTGATCGGCCGGAATATTACGCAGCTCATCCATGGTGAGTGGACGCCCATCCAACCTGGCTTTATCATATCGGGTGATGAAATAGAACTCCTTGGGATCGAGCGATAAATCGCTGTCTGTCTCAACCCACACCCAGGTGCGAGCGTTGCAGCCTTCGTGCATGGGATAATCCACCAGCCGCGTGTGGCGACGTACCGAAATCCTCTGCCGAGCCGTGTCGAGATAGGCTTCAGTGGCCACGGCATCCTGATAATAACTCAGGTGATCGCCGACATAGGCCAGCAACTCCACGAATGTGATGCCGAGATCGGGCACATGTTGTTCCTGCCAATTCGGCATTTTGAGCGCGAGGCGGTCGAGAATGAGCTGTCGGAAGCTGGCATAATCTTTTGCCAGATAGTTGATCTGGGGTTCGTCGCGTTTTTCTGGCAGTGAAAGGACCTCATTTTTACAATCCAGGCCGCTCGGGCAGCCAGATTGAAATGAAAACTCAATTTGGGCATAGCGTGGATCAAAGCCAGGAAACGGGCGATAGTGCTGGTGACCATAGGTGTCGACATCGATGATTGGCTGTCCTTGCTCGTCCAGCTCGATCAAGCGCAGGGTGTAGGTGGAAAAATCACCGGATCGATCAACCGTAATGAGCAGGCAATCGTCCAGCTCTGGATCGTGTTGCTGGCGCAATTGAATGCCTTCAATGCGAATATCGCGACCGAAAATCCGGTGGCCGCCCTCAATGCGCACATGCGCCGGGCTAAGTCCTTCTGGTGCTTTACCCAAAAAATGGACACATAGGGTAGGGGAAGAACCAGACTGAGCTGGATCATGGCCCAGCTCCACCTCCACATAGTCCAGTCCGTTCAAATTTTCTTTACGGATTTTATGTCGGCGCTGTTCGCTCGCGCATGTTAAAATGGGTTCATTCATCGCACGTTGCTCCGCAGAAAGGTTTCCTGGCGTTGTTCGCCGGTGCGCCGGACGGCATACTGCACCAATACGCGCAAGGTTGATTCTTCGCTGCTCACCTCCAGCGCCTGGATTTCGATCAGATCGCCCAGCCAGCGTTGCAGGCCGGCCTGAATGGTGAATTGCAGCGCGGCTGCCAGCTCTGGGCTATTCGGTGCATAGATCATCTGCAGCAACCCGCTCCCAAAATCGGGCCGATTGACGCGTTCCCCGGCGTTAGTAAAAAGAAATTGTTCGATCATCTCACGAATGTGATCGTCATCGCCAGTCGCGGCGGTGCGGCCACGATTGTCAAAATGAAATGGAAAGTCGATATTCATGGTTGCTCGTTGCCAATTGTTGGTTATTTTCGCTGTCGTTAATTTAATATATCAACGTGTCACTCATTAGCTCGCTGATTGCTGATTACTGATTACTGATCATAGATCACAGATCACTGGTCGCTGATTACTTATCCCAATATCTCTGCCTTTTCCCCCTCACGTCCCCTTCACTCGTCTTTGAGTCGATTTGATATTCAAGCCAGTGCCTGTCGGCACACAGGTCGCATTGCTATCAGCCAGTAGCACAGGTAAACCACCTGCCTTAACATGGGTTGCGGCACTTATCCATTGCGCTGTTGCACATGGAGGGGCATTCGAGCCGGTGAGACCGCAACCAGAAATCTTGTAGATACTTGACTGCGTTACAATTTTCTGACCGCTTACCTTGACGTGTTGATCAGTCATTGTTGGTTCAGCTTGGCCAGGCGTATGGGCGCAAAGTACCTGGGCACCTTCATGAAGCAAAAAGCCAGACATCAGGTTACCTCCAATGCAGTTCCGTTGATCGAAACGGTATTGTTACTTAGCTTCACCGTCGCGTTTTTCCCATTGTTAATTTCAATCCCGCTCTTGTCGAATACAATTTTCATTTTTGGCTCCTTATTGGTCTCAATCGTCACGCTTTGTTTTTGGGGCGACTCGTTGATAATAATGGTCGCTAATTCAGTTTTGAGCACCTTGTGCTCCGGCATGGTCTCATTGGGATTTGCGCTCACTGGCACTTCGCCTTCAGCCCAAAAACAGCCAGTCCAGACCGGATAATCTGGGTCGCCGTGCTCGAACTCGATCCAGACCAGGGCGTTTTCAGGCGGAATGAAATACATTCCCACGCCTTTGCCAGCATAAGGCACGCACGGCATGGCCCAGCCGCTCTCCTGGTCGCCCAGCACATCCGGCACTCTAACCCTGATCCGGCCCAAGCCATTCGGATCCTTATTATCAGTTACCACACCACGATATTTGCCGTAGAAAGTCGGACAATCGGCATTATTAGTATTTAAATTCATTTAAAGTATTGACTCCAATCTTTTAGCTTGTAGGGCAAGATACCATCTTGCCCTACAGTATGGCACCGCGACCATCGCGACGGAGCTCGAAACTTTGTTTGTAATCTGGCTTTGGCAAGAGCTTAATATTGTGGGTAACTTTCTTGACGTAATAGTCGCCATCGTACGTTTGGCCAGCCCCCATCACTCTCACCAGTTGGCGCGATCGTAACGCGTGACCGTAGCGCACGACATCAACCTGACCAGACGCCTCCAGTGCATCGGAAGCAGTTTTGGCGCCGATCATGGCCTTCAACAGCGCCTGGGCAAAGCTGAGATTAGCCGCATCCCGCGAGACTTTTGAGCGCAACGGCGTGGCCGATTGGTTCGAGAGCGACGGTAGCACAGAATCGGGAATGGGTACTTCAATCGGTTGCTTGGTGAATGGATTGAGAATCGTTATCTCGGGTTTCACTGGCCCGAGCGCATTGAAACTGAAATTGATCGGCTCATCCACATTCGTCAGCGGTCCCATATTCATCATCAGCGCTGGTTGCGATGGTAGCTTCCGATTCTCCTTGCCCCAATAGGCGCGATTGATGCCAGGGATTTCACTCGGCTCGATATAAAAGATAAAACCATTTCGCTGTGCCAGCTTCTGAATGAATCTCAAATTGCTACACTGTTGGGTGACCACCCGCTCCCGATCACTCGGCGTATCAGTGGTCTCTTCGATCTGTGGAATAAAACCAGCGTCGGTAAGCATTTTTTTCACGATCGTCGAATCACTTTGATTGGCGTGGGTGGCGTTCTGCTCTTTCATATCGAGCTTGACGCTAATATCTTCACCCGTCACGTGCAGCATCGAGCCCCCGGGCTTATTGCTCGGCTCCACCTGATGCTTGGTAATAATACCATTGATCAATACCTGGGGCCGTGCCCCAAAGATCAGGATGATAATCACCTGATTTTCGATCTTCAGCGCATCGCTGCGCAGCAGGCTATAATCCAGCCGTGCATCTTTGCCCAGCATGAAGTCCATTTGAAAGCCGTCTCGTTCGCTATCGCTATTGATCACCTGCAGGCCAATCAATGCCTCCATCACTTCATAAGGCGCTGGCCGCGGTACGTTAGGGCCAATCAGGAGCTGCAAGCGAATGCCAAACATGCGAATCAAATCGATCATAATAATCTTTTATCCAAAAATTGTTTTGCGTTATTGTTCTTTTACCAAATTAATCTTGCATTTTTTTGCAAGAATTATTATTTCAATTGACCTGATTGATCTATGCACCAACTTGCGGATGACCAGAAAAAAATCACAATGACCAAAGATCCAGTTTTTTTATCTTTCAGTTAATTGGTCATTAAGCATTGGACACTATTTAGATCAATTAGGTCAATTAGAAATTAAGATCATTATTTTTTCACTTGCAGCTTAACTGCGCTATGGTAGAGTGATTTTTAAACGCCGACCGATTTCAGCGGTCAGTTCTTCCGGGTGCAAAGCGTTGTTGGCGTCGCACAGGCGCCAGAACTGTTCCGAATCGCCGAGATAGCGGGCGCTGATATGATCGAGCCGCTCGTCCTGCGTCACTAAATGTTCGGAAACAATGTTCAATTTTGTTGCATCTGGCAGCAGACGCCGGTGCAGGTAAATGATTTCCTGGCCGTCCGGGGATGTCCATTTTGCGCTCTCAATATCGTGATAACGACTGGTAATCGGAAACATGGTTTACCTCATTACAAGAGTTTTGGCATACTGAAATTCTGGGCGCTGTTCTTTAAATGGGTCGCCGCGATGGTCTCCTTGGCGATCTGATGCGCCATAAACATGGTGTAGCCGGGATGATCCAGCTTCAAGTCCGCGTAACTGAGCACCTGCAACGTTAGCTCAACTTTGGCGCGAATCGGGTTGAGTTGCGTATCGTATGCTTCCTCGGTGATGCTGAAGCGGCTCAAACGCACCGGGAGCACTCGCTGTGGTCCCCACACAAAAAGCGTCAATGGCGCTTCCGGCGGCACAATCTCGATGTTGCCAAACCGCGCCAGAACCACGTCGCTAATGACCTTGGCGCTCTTGGGATAGATCAACATCTCCAACGCTGCCAGGGCCGGATGTACGCCCGTTGTAGCTGCTTGTCGATCGCCCTGCTCGAGCTGGTCCGTCGCATCGATCTCGACGCTCAGTGTGATGGTCTCCTTTGGTGGACCGGACAGTCGCAACGCCTCAGATCGGTCGCCGCCCTCGCCGCCGCTGGTGCGCGCCTCCAACTGGCGCGTCATCGTGTCCGGGTTGTACTGGAACACGATCACACTGGCCAGCGGATTGAACGCATCGAGTCCTACAATCGCGCCTTTGACCAGGCGCGGAGAGCCGGGAAATGTGCTCATGTGGTATTACCTTTCGTAAACTGATTATTTCGATGTTAGAGCGATCATCACAATCCAATACGCCAGAACCAGCAGCGGAAACCAGGCCGCTAATTTCGTGGTGCTGATTGGCTTGAATCGCCACTGGTAAATGTTCTTATTGATTTTTACGCTTTGATCGCCGACATAAACATAGTCTGTCAAACCAAGTGTTTCGGCGATTTTCATGCCGGCGCTCTCAACTTGTTTTCGATAGACCGCTACGAGATATCGATCTTGCGCGCCAAAAACATACCAGCACAAGCTGGATACTGCGCCGATCCACGCCAGCGCAGCAGCACTCGCGACGAAACTCCCTTTCTCTTTGAACCAGATCCACATCGCAGCGGACAGACCGGATTCCAGCACCAGAAAAAAGTTGAACCGTGTCCAGATCCGGCTGAAGTGCGCGGTGAGAAAATTGATCTTGAGTTCATAATCCTTTTGAAGGAACTGGGTTTGTTGTGGGGAATTATTGGACTCCATTTTTAATATCCTTTTTATATTATCTTTTATACTTGCGCCCAAATTGCTGAAGTTGTGTTTTTAGTGCGACTCCATGAAAGCCTGAGCGGCCGTCCGATCTCAGCACCTCATGCGCATGAGGCAGCACTTTATGCATTGGCGATGAATTGATCGCCGCGCGTTGCAGTAAGCTTTCTTGCTTCTTCTTACACGATTTACATACACTGTCCGACTGGGGGTGTTAGCCGCATGTTTATTGACTCTGAAACATACTGTTATATATAGGCACGAATTTCAAAGTAAGCTCTATTTTAACTTACAATGACTTGAATAGATTTATTTTCTTTATGGAGCAGCAAAAGCAGCAGCATCTTTTCCATTGCTAATTGCCTTAGTCGTTGTCTTGATGTGTTCAATCAGAGTATCAAGGTTCTCGGCAGTGCTTTTTTGAATATCATGATAGAGCACGACAATTTTCGGTGATGAAGTAGAAGGCTTCCAACCGCGCGCTTTTACAATTCCAATCCCTGACTCAATTCGCTCCTTAAGTATTTTCAAAGGAAGGTTTTGCCCATTATCGCCATCTATATCCCAAAGCAAATTGGTCAAACTAACTCTGGCGTAGGTTTCCAGCACGTCCTTATTAAAGGCTCCTATCGGCGGCCGCACCAAGGTGGTGTCCACACCTGTTGCTGTTTTGATTGATTCTTTGGCGGATTCAAGTTCACTCCGCAGCCGTGCTTCTTTTTGCGCTATGGTGTGAAGTTCGTGATCACTTGGGCCGCCAGTGTGTATGCCGATCTTGTGGCCCTCGGCATGCATACGCGCCATGAGTCTTCTGCCAATTGAGGTTGAGCCTCGCATCGCCTTGCCTTTGCGGTCTTTAGCGCTTGTCTGCACAAAAAAACCGGCCTTAATGCTTTTAGCTTTGAGGGTGTCGAGTACTTTTTCGGTACGATTGATGCCCTTTCCCAATTCCGCAGCGTGCGGGCCATCGTCAAAAGTCAAGGCAAACGTCCGGGTCGCGCGCATCACCTGCCGTTGCACAGAGTTAACTTGAGGCATGCGGTGCCAGTGAGCGGCTGCGCTCGCCATACCCTCGGCCTGCTGTTCTTCAGTGCTATTCGGCATTCCGATGCGCAGTTCATTGGTTGGCTCAATTATGCTGTGCGCCTGTTGAACTACATGCGCTAATTCGTGAGTTAGAAGGCTGTGTCCAAATCCCGTGCTTAATGCATATTGACCTGCACCAAACACGACATCGCGACCAACTGTATACGCCAGTGCATTCACTGCCTTCGCTGATTCTGCCGCCTTTGTATCGGTATGAATGCGTACATGACTGAAATCATGCCCAAAACGCGGTTCTATAAATGCACGCGTCGCAACATCGAGAGGCTCGCCTTTTGAGCGCAACACCTCATGCACGATAGGCGGTACTTCGCTCACCAGAGCAGCACTTACGCCAGCACATTGCAGTGTCCCGTCGCTGTTCTTGCGGCACTCCTCGCATTCGCCGCCGGCAACGGTGTGATTGCCGCAGGCGCATTGGCGCTGTAAGATGCCAGCTTTATCCGATGTAAAAGCTTGCATCGGCGCGGTTTGGATCGAAGTCTTGATTAGTCTATTCATAAAGCATTGGTCATCAAGTCAAGTAAATAGCCTAAATTTCGTCTGTTTTATCAGCATATTTTTTGGAAAAGCTATGAATAAAAATAAAAAATAACATCGCGGAATAACCGGGTAATGCCACCTTCAAATAAAGTTGAGACACAAAGATCAGATCAATTCCGCGCCATGGTATTTATCTCGTGTTAAATTCTCGAGAAGCTTACGTGCTTCTCTAAGTGCACTCTCATCAAAATATAAACCATATACTTTTTTGGGATCAGTTTTTCCGCCACGACGTTCAAAATCTTGGGAAGTATGATCCATGTTTCGCCAGACACCCTTTGCGTCTTTTATGATAAGGAAAAAGTGATTTGGCGATTTATTATTACCTGTGCTTTGAAATGAAATCGCAAGTTTAACATCGCTTTGATCAAACGCTCGCCAGTCGCTTTCACTTATAGGTTTTTTCTGTTTTCCTAATATGGTGTGCATTCCCCATTG
>CAZYNP010000097.1:0-17282 GCA_964647995.1 uncultured Cytophagia bacterium | reverse complement strand
TATTGGGGTTGAACTCGACTTCTTTCGTTTCATAAAAAATTAGACCCAGGTTGCCCGCCAGCGTCAGGCCATTGAATCACAACTGTTTTTGGATTACATCTACACAATGAACGTAGATTCTGGCAGAACAGTGCAAGTACTTCCAACACGAGCCCAAGTCCTAATTCAGTTTACTCAGCTATCAGATTTCAAGATGCTGGGAGTAGATACCTCTGCGTGTGCTTGGGAATTGCAGATAATTAATTAATCGGATCAATATGGACTTGGAATAAATTTTTTGAGACTCCCATGTAGTCTTTCCTTAATTTGAGGTTCAACTCGATTCTGCACTTGACGGTGCCAAAATCTGTACCATCTATGAAATCAATAAAACGAAACATGGCCAGTTGTTTACCTGTATGGCCTATTATGAGGGCGAAACATTAGAACAAAAGATCGGAGTAATCCATTGTTAATTGAAGAAGCGATTGATATTTCCGTGTAAATTATCCGGGCTGTAATGAGTCTATGAATAAGCACAAGAAGTACAAATTAATCCTTGAAAATTAAATTATTGTTTCAAACTATAGTTCTATAATAATAATGATAAGTTATCTCAAATAATTTTTTGTGATAAGGCCCTCGTTAAGGTAGTTAAATAAATGTCAGGTTTTTCGAACCCCAAATTCAGGGAATCCCTGATTGCGGAAAAGAGAAATAATTCCGATATTGCCATGCAGATTAATAGTTATAATTAACAAATCATATTCCAAAATAAGATGTAAAAATTATCATAAAACCAATCAGGAGGAAAATAAAATGGTTAAAATTCAACAATCGCTATTTTTGTGCTCTACTTTCTGGCGAAAGTGCCTCATTCTTTATTTTTTATTATTTTCTTTTTTGTTTGCACCAACTGTCTTCTCCGGGCAAATAAAAGCAGGGGCTTTCAATTATGGAGGAGTTTCAAGAAGCTATCTCGTCTTTCTGCCGCAGGCTTATAGCGAATCGACCCATTTGCCGGTCGTGATCAACTTGCACAGTGATGGCAAAAACGCTCAATGGCACTCGGATTATACCCGGATGAATTTGCTCGCTGATACCGCAGGAGTCATTGTCGTTTATCCGAATGCGTATTACAACAGTTTGGCAGGTTATATCAGCTTCAATCGCGATGCTATAATTTCGCCAATAATCCCTATCGATCCAGATACTCAGGATGTTGGTTTCATTGATGCATTGATTGATACCTTAAATAATCATTACAGAATTGACCTTGACCGGATTTATGCCGCTGGTCTTTCTGGCGGTGGCTATCTGGCATTTAAAATGGCCTGTCAATTCAGTAATAGATTTGCTGCAATAGCAGCAATAGGTCCAGAGTTATCAATACCCACGGCAAATAGTTGCTCCAATCTTCGGACGACGCCGCTGCTGTATTTTTTCGGTACCAAAGATCCTATTATTCCTTATGCTAACAATGCCCCGTCCGGCTGGTATAACGGCGAACAAATGTTGAATTTTTGGATCAATCACAACAACTGTTTTGAATCAGATACCACATCAATGCCCGATTTAGATCGCTTTGATGGCTGCACAGTTGAAAAGATGACATTCCAGAATGGCAACGATAACAGCAAGGTTATTTTTTATAAAATTAATAATGGAGGTCATACCTGGCCCGGCACGGCTGATCTGGTTTTAGGCGAGTGGGCTGGAAAAACCACCCGTGACATCAACGCCAATGTTGAAATTTGGAATTTTTTTAAATCCTATCGGCTATCTCAATTTTCAGCACCCCAACATGATTTAAAAGTTACGGTATTTCCAAAGCAAGTCATCAATGCACCGATTTTCACCAATTTTGTAACCACAGTGGGGGTAAGGAATAGTGGCGCAAATGATGAGTTAGGTGTTTCAGTAACCTGCCACATCGACTCCGCTGGAACCCTGGTCTATTCCAACACCCAAATTATTGATACCTTGAAACGTTTTGAAAACAAGGAAATCGATTTTGAAAATTGGCATACTTATGATGCACAGACCTATCATGTATCGTTGTACACGTCATTGCCTGATGACGAAAACCGATTCAATGATACGCTAAAAACAAGTATCATAGTCTCTAATTTAATTGATGATTTCGAAAATGGAATCGGAAAGTGGCGATCGGATAATCGATGGGTGGTCATACCATCCAATGCGCCCACCGGAAAATCAAGCTTAAAAAGTAGCCAGGGTAATTATGCGAGCAATATCGATAGCCGGATCGAATACAAATCCGGTTTGGATCTCTCACAATGGACAGCAGCGCATATTTCTTATAAGATACGGTATGTCATTCAACTCGATCATGACCTCGGCCATGTCGAAGCCAGTGGTGATGGCGGACAGACCTGGCAACAGCTTGGCAGTCCGTATACAGGAACGCTAAATACCTGGAAACAACATGCCCGGTCATTGACCGCATTTTGTGGACCGGGTTTTACTGACGTCCGAATCAGATTTCGATTGGTAACCGATGCTACTGTGGAGGGCTCCGGTTGGTATATCGACGATCTAAATCTATTTCCTTATGAATCAACAACTGCCGTTGCTAAAGAAGCGACTATTCCGCTGCCACAGAAATTTGTATTGTATGATAATTATCCCAACCCATTTAATGCGCAAACCATCATTGAATATGAGTTGTCACGGCCGGGTCAGGTAAAGCTCGTTGTGTCTAATTTGCTGGGTCAGGAAGTTAAAACACTGATCAATAAAAATCATGATGCCGGGCGGTTTAATTTGATCTGGGACGGAAAAGATAATTTGGGACAGGCCGTCCCATCAGGAGTCTATTTTTATCGGATCCAGGCTGACGGCTTTACTGAAACAAAGAAAATGTTGCTGTTGCAGTAGCATCATGCGACTGACTTGCTTCAGCTAATATCATTTCTAATCGATGGTCATGAACAGGCTGTACTCTCTCTATTGTTGAGCGTTACAGCCTGTTTTTCATAAATCCCCTATTATCAGAATCAGGTTTTTCGAAGTTAAAATCAGGGATTCCCTGATGGCAAAAATGAAAAATAATTCAGATATTGTAGGTGCATGATGAGTTATAATGCCAGGCAATAAAAAATCATGGTCAAGATAAAATGTTAAAAGTATCTTAAAACCAATTGGAGGAAAATAAGATGAAACACCTTTACATTTTTAAACAGCTCGTTTATAAATTATTTCAGACCAATAATTCTACGCCAGGCAGTGAAAGGAGCTTCAAGCAAGGATTTATTTTTCTGAGTCTGGTTTTATTGCTATTTTGTTCTGCATTGTATGGGCAAACTGGGGTTGTGCATACAAAAAGCTTCAATATTCAGGGTTACACACGTAGCTATAAATTGTACGTACCAGCGGCCTATTATACCCACGAAGAGGTCTGGCCTCTAGTAATTAATTATCATGGATTCGGAGTTGATGCAAATTCCCTGATGAACTACACCCGCATGAATGCCATTGCGGATACGGGTCATTTTTTGATTGCTTATCCGCAAGGGCGTGTCGTTAAGGATCTTACGTCTGGATCTTCCAATACTGGTTGGCATGTATCAGGCAGCTATGGTGCCAGCCACGATGATGTGGCGTTCACCGATAATTTAATTGACCATATCGATGCAGATTTCAATATTGATCTGGCTCGAGTTCACGCTACTGGTTGGTCGAACGGCGGCGAATTTTCTTTTTATCTGGCATGTATGCTACCTGATAGAATTGCTTCAGTAGCGAGTGTCTCGAATGCCATGAACGATATTCTGTTAGATACCTGCCAGGTGAAAAGGCCATATTCTACGCTGTTAATTCATGGCACAGCCGATTTAATTTTCCCCTGGAGCGGTCTTCCTGGTTTTTTTTCATCACCTCCCAAAACGGTCTCATTTTGGGCATCGCATAATAATTGCTCATTGGATTCCGTTGTCACTGAGTTGCCGGATTTGGTTACCACGGATAATAGCACAGTAACACTCATTCAGTATTTCAACTGTGATGATAATACGGAAACCCTTTTTTACCGGGTAAACAACGGTGGGCATGGCTGGCCGGCACCCTGGCAATCAAATTGGGGTAATCCAAACCGGGATATCGACGCCAGCGTGGAAATATGGAATTTTTTCAAGCGCAATCCTCATCCCGATCTTGTTACTGGTATAGCTGATAATGTAGGTTATTCTCCAGAAACATTTCGGTTGTTTCAGAACTATCCAAATCCTTTTAATCCCAGGACAACGCTCTCTTATTCCATTCCTCAACCTGGCTTTGTTGAGTTGAAAATTTATAATATGCTGGGCAAAGAAATTCAAACGTTAGTAAATGAGTTTCGACAGGCCGGGAGATATAGCACTGATTTTGATGCCAGCCAGTTATCAAATGGTGTCTATTTTTATCAATTGAAGGCAGGTAATCGTTTTTCTGAGACGAGGAAGATGCTTTATTTAAAATAAGCCAGCGAATCAGAAACATATAGCCGATTCCATTTAGCTGATGCCGATGGAATCGGTTTTGTTTAATGCCAAAGTATTTTAATGTTCAATAATCCAGCACTCTATTAATCCATTTTTTCATTTCAAATTTTGCCCGCTGTATAAAAATTTGATTTGATCGGTATTATTCTCCCAGAAGATTATCAGGTTTTTCGAACCCCAAAATCAGGGAATCCCTGATTGCGCAACAGCAATTTCTTTGTTAAATTGAGCTCGAGGGTAATCCAACTCTTGACTGACCGGTCGCTTAAAGCGACCGGTCAGTCAATCTGTTTTTAGATTAGATGGAAGAACAATCAACGATGTCGCTGAACATTGAGAAAAAAATACATCAACTCATTAATCAATATCGAAGCTCCATCAACCTGCCAGCTCTGGAGCTTCATGAGAAGATATCGCAACTGGCACGAGAACATAGCGAGGCAATGGCAAGTAAGAAGGTGCCGTTTGGAAATGGCGGATTTAAAGAAAGAGTCAGAAAAATCGCGCGCTTTCTGCCCTACAAAGCAGCATCAGAAAACGTGGCCTCCTATCAGGGTCATCCGGTGAACGAAGAGATTGTGGCTCAATTCTGGTTGAAGAACGCTAAACATAGCAGGATTATTCAAGGGGATTACAATCTAACGGGAATTGGGATTGCTAAAAATACCGATGATGTGTATTATTTTACCCAGATTTTTATTCGTGATTACTGACGATGAATTTTTGATATCATTACAAAATGTTATTCTGATGCAGGTTCTTAATACGGATCCGGAGTTGTTGGAATATTCAATTCTCTGCAGGAATTCGGTAATGAAACAACCAGCAATTTTAAATGGGCCGGACTTATGGCGACAGCTCGGTTGATCGAGCTTATATGGTTTGTTGGCAGCTTTTGTCGAACTTACCCGACAAATTTGTCGGATAGTTTTTTCAATCAATATTTCTAGAGAATTTTTCCAGGAATGAAGTCTTGTAAAATTAATCAGATAATTTTCATCAAAGCTGTCTCATATCTCATGGCACATAAATTGATTGAATAACAATAAAGTAATATTTCAATTTACAAAATGGGAGTAAACAGATGACTGATTCTCAAATAGAACTACAAAATGTTCCTTTAGCCGGGAAGCGAAGGAAAAAGCTAATTGCTTATAATGTCATGCTGGCAGTTGTCTCATCGATAGCCTTGGTGGCGCTTATTGCTTTTACGCCATCCCTTTCTTCAGATAGTAATTTGACCGATGCAGTAAATAGAGGAGCTTTTCGATGGATCGTTATTACCACGTTAATTGCTATGTTTGTCGCCGGAGCGACCGGAGGCGTGTTATGTAATCTCTGTAACGCTAATCTTCCTGATTACGCCAAAGGCAATCAGGCCGATATTGCTCAAGAAGAACTTGATTATTATCTCCGACCGTTGAAGGGTGCCGTTACCGGCTTGCTGGCGTTCTTTGTCGGTAATTTGCTGGTGACTTCACTCTCCATTAACGCCACGGAGCAAAGCTGGGCCACCCTGACCGGCCGGCTGCCTTATATCGCAGTAGCAATTTTGGCAGGCTATGCCTCACCAGAGTTTATGAGCCGGTTAAAGGAAGTCGCCAGGGCGATCTTTTCAGCGGACGACAAAAAAGTAAAGCCAGATAGTTCAAATTAACCTGAAGCAATTTAATCAGAAAAATAAGTATTCAAAGCTTAGTACGAATTAGTCAGATTATTTTCAACATCCTCCTCAATCGCCTTTCAAAGGGTGACTTGTTATTGTTCCCCCCTTTGAAGGGGAGGCCAGGGGGGATGTTAATAAGCCTGAACTTCTAAAATTAAGGTTGTTCAATGTAATCGGACTGGGTAGCATTATCTATAAATCGCATTATGGGAGCGAGAATTCAGCACTATTGAGCGGCTTGTCAAAAATAAAGGAGAAAAACCAATGTCCACTACCCCTATAAAAATTGTCCAGAATAAACTGACTGAATGGTTTTGCCAGAAGATTGCTCATCCGCTCAGTTTTAGCATAACGATCGGGAGAGAATAATATGTGTCAGATTTGTCTAATCACGGAAGATGACCAATTCGGCCAATGGCTCGCAGCGGAACTGCCAAAAGATATCGAATGCAGTATATCTCATGATACGGACTTCAATTCCCAAGGAGCTGAACAATTTAATATCCTGATTATCGATGCAGCGTCGTATTCGCAACCGCCGTCGGAATTTTTAGAATACTTGCCTAGAAAAAAAATGGATCAAACCGTTATCGGATTGGTTTCTGATAGAAATAGCTTTCTTCAAGGCGTTTCGCTGGTGAATGGGATGGATGAAATTTTTGAGCGACCACCCGGTCGATCAGGAATTTATCAGATTAAAAATGCCCTGGCCAATAAAATTACTATCCTGGCTCGGCTGGCCGATTTGCAAAAAAAACTGCGTAACGAGCTGCGGAGAAGTCAGATAGTGGCAAAAAGCCCGGCGATGCGGGCGATTATGCACCGCCTTCCCCAACTGGCAGAATCAATTGCCACCGTACTGATTACTGGCGAAACTGGCACCGGCAAAGAGCTCATCGCCCGCGCGATTCATTATCTAGGGCCCAGGGTTGCCGGACCGTTTGTGACGGTAGACTGCGGCGCTATTCCAGAGCATCTGGTCGAGAATGAACTTTTTGGACATATACGAGGCGCCTACACCGATTCCGGCCCATCGAGCAAAGGGTTGATTGAAGAAGCCGATGGTGGCACTTTGTTTTTGGACGAAATCGAAGCATTGCCGCTGGGGATGCAGTCCAAATTTTTGCGTTTCCTGCAGGAACGACAATTCAAGCCATTGGGCCATTCCAAATATATTGCTGTTGACGTTCGGGTGGTGGCAGCCACCAACACGGATTTGAGCCAGGCCATTAAAAATAATCTCTTTCGCCAGGACCTCTATTATCGTTTGAATGTCCTTCCGCTTTTTATACCTCCATTGCGACAACGAAAAGAAGACATTCCGTTTCTGGTAGATTATTTCATCCAGTTGCATGCCGGGAAAGATCACGACTGTGATACTGTCCCCGCCGAGATTATGCAAGGTTGGATAGAGAACCCCTGGCCAGGCAATATCCGCGAACTGGAAAACACCGTCCAGCAATGGCTAATGACGTGCGGAACAGAACTGGATAGTGCACCGAAATTCCCGGAAACCGGTACTGTTATGCCAATTCGATCGTTAGCCGAAATCCGCGAAATCGCGCTGGCTCAATGTGAAGCATCCTATTTCAAACAACTGATGGCCTACACCAAAGGCAATATCAGTCTTGCGGCCCAGCTCGCGCGCATCGATCGCAAGTCTCTTGGTCTCCTCCTCAAAAAACGCGGCATCGATGTCAATCAATTTCGGTCATATTAAATACCGATGGGGTGAGTAGCCAACGCCGCAGTGGGAACTCAACGCCTCACCGCAATTAGGCCACAGGAATGAAAAGAAGTTATCCAGATTTCTTGTTCATCGCTGAGAAGTTGAGACCCCAAAAATTCTAGAATTGCTGATATTTTCAAAAAGCTATAATTGATAGAATTACCTCAGCTTATATAGCGTTAAAAATTGCTGGCATTATTTTTGTTAAACTGCTATTACAAAATCGTAAAGATCAAATACGCTCTCAACAAGGATACGCAGTGAAAGAAAATGAGCATTATCGGCAGGTTCGACGGGCAGCCATTGCTATCTTGAATTATCTTCGCGATCATGCAACGGCAAAAGACACGGTGTCAGGGATCGCGAAATTTTGGGTTGTGGAGAATGAGGAGATTGTAGCTGAAGCCCTGACCCTCTTGATGAAAGAAGGTGTGATCGAAAAAATAGGAAAGATTTTTCAATTAGCTCCATCAAGGACCGAACTGGATAACAGCGACTTATTTGAAAAGATTTTAAAAAATTTGAATTGAAAAAATATTAAACAAAATACCTTTAATTGGTGAATGATGAGCTTAGATTTTAAGACCATCCCGACGAATAAAAACTGGGTCGTGATTTATACTAAATCTCGGCGGGAGAAAAAAACAGCGGAGTTTTGTGAATTATCCGGTATTGATCATTTTCTTCCGCTGGAGCGACGCATGTTTGTCTATGACCGAAAAAAGGTGATTCATACGGTACCCTTGTTTCCGGGGTATTTGTTCTGCTGTTGTGATGAAAAAGAAAAATACAATTTGTTGATGACGCATCACATTGCCAAAATCCTTGTGGTGATTCATCAACATCAATTGCTTAGCGATTTAGAGAAGATTTATCTTGCGCAGCAGGGATTGCTGGATTTAACACCCTGCCAGCCAGTGACCGCCGGACAGCGGGTGCTAATTTTATCCGGTCCGTTAACGGGTTGCGAAGGTATTGTTCATAAAATTAAAGGTAATAATCGGCTGATTCTAAATGTCGATTTCATTCAACAGGCTGCCTCAGTAGAAGTCAGCCGAATGAATGTCAAACTTTTATAATTTTTATTCATCTTCTTAACTCACCTATTTTCGGTTCTTAGCATTAGCTTTTTGTGGATGTGAAAGGGACGGAGTGTGTTCGGCAATCAGCGGCTATGAACCAGGCTACCAAAAAAGATTTGAAGAACTCACCAACCAAAAAATAAAACATTGAATTGTTTGCAAAAAATAAATCATGAACAGGGAGATAACCTATGCCAATTACACCTACCTTTCCCGGCGTTTATATCGAAGAAGTCCCCAGCGGGGTACGGACGATCACAGGGGTTGCCACTTCGATCACCGCGTTTATTGGCCGGGCCATGCGCGGGCCGGTGAGCAAAGCCACGACGATTAATAACTATGGTGATTTTGAGCGTAGCTTTGGCGGGCTGTGGCTTGAAAGCACTCTGGGATTCGCTGTGCGCGATTTCTATTTGAATGGTGGCAGCCAGGCGATCATCGTTAGGCTCTTTCATCCCATCTTTGCTTCCGAAGATGACCGCAGCAAAGCCAAAGAAGCGGCGCAAGCTGTGGCTAATGCAGTTACTGGTGATGATGTCGGGAATGCTGCAACAGCAGCACGCAATAAGGCCAACGAATACAAGGATGAACCGCAAAAATCGGCAGCCGATAGCGTGGCGAAAGCCGCAGAGGCTGCTGCTAAAGCAAGTGATGCAAAAGTTGATTCCGTAAAGGCTGCTGCAAAGTCAGCAGTTGCAAAAGCCGCACCTTATGCTAAATCGAAGATAAGTATTGGCGAAATTAAATTGGAAGCTGCCTCCGAAGGCGCCTGGGGTGCTAATCTGCGAGTGCAGATCGATCTGGAAAACATCACCGATCCGAATTTAATCAACATGAAAGTTCAGGATACGAGTCCCGGCGGCAACTCTGAGCGCTTCTTGAATCTCTCGGTGCTCAAGGATAGTCATCGACGCATCGATCGGGTGCTTAAAGAAGAGTCCCAATTGGTGCGGTGGGATGGAGATTGGCCTGATGAGCCGCCTGATATCACTAAAATTCGTGACAAGGCTGCAGCACTTGAGACCGAACGAAAAAAAGATACACCCGATGAAAAAGCTTTAGCCAAGGCACAAGATGACTTTTGGAAGCTGACACAGGACGAAGTTACACAGGCAGAGAACAAATATTTGCGCGCCAAAAAAGCTCGTGAGAAAAAGCAGAACGAAGGCGCAAAGGAAGATGAAATCAACCAGGCGAAAGAGACGGAAAAAACTGCCAAAAAAGCCTTGGATAGTGTCCGAAGCACGATAGCAGATTCAGTTTCCGATGGCCTGTCATTGACCATTGACGACTTTTTGCCAGCCCATGGCGATACTAATAAGGAGGGCATGTACACTCTCGAACAGGCGGATCTGTTCAATCTGTTGTGCATTCCGCCTTACAACGACGGCGATGTCGAACCGAATCTGATTTCTGCCGCTGTGAGTTATTGCGAAAAGCGTCGTGCCATGCTATTGGTTGATCCACCGAAAAAATGGACGGACAAGACCAAGGCGAAAGACGATTTCAGCGATCCCAATAGTAGCCTGGAACGCAGCCGCAATGCCGCAATTTTCTTCCCGCGCTTGCGCCAGCCCAATCCGCTGCGTAATAATCAAATGGAAGACTTTGCGCCTTGCGGCGTTGTCGCTGGCGTGATGGCTCGCACCGATGTCCAGCGCGGGGTGTGGAAAGCACCTGCCGGTCTGGATGCTACGCTCGTTGGTGTACCGCAACTCAGTGTCCAGTTGACGAATGCCGAAAACGGGGAGCTTAATCCGCTCGGCATTAATTGCCTGCGCGGTTTTCCGATTACCGGTCGCGTGATCTGGGGCGCTCGCACCCTGCGTGGCGCCGATCAGCTCGCTGACGAATACAAATACATTCCAGTGCGGCGACTGGCGCTATACATCGAAGAAAGCCTCTACCGTGGCACGCAGTGGGTGGTGTTCGAGCCGAACGACGAGCCGTTATGGGCGCAGATTCGCCTCAATGTCGGTGCGTTTATGCACAACCTGTTTCGCCAGGGCGCGTTTCAGGGTACCACACCCCGAGATGCTTATTTCGTCAAATGTGATAAAGAAACGACCACCCAGAACGACATCAATCTCGGTATTGTCAATATTCATGTGGGTTTTGCGCCGCTAAAGCCGGCTGAATTTGTCATCATTAAACTTCAGCAGATGGCCGGGCAGATTCAGACGTGAGCAAGAGGATCAGTGATCAGTAGAAAGCAATCCGTGATCAGTTTTCAGTTAGCCTGAATAAATAATATCTATTCACTATAAAATAAAATTGGGATAAACCTATGGCACAGTTTAGCGTCAACACACAACCGCAGCGGTTCGATCCATATAAAAACTTCAAATTTCGCGTGAAGTGGGATGGCCGCTATGTTGCTGGCGTCAGCAAGGTCGGCTCGTTAAAACGCACCACCGAAGTGGTTAAGCATCGCGAGGGCGGCGATCCGAGCAGCAGTCGCAAATCACCGGGCCGCACCGAATACGAAGCGCTGACATTGGAACGCGGCGTCACCCACGATACTGAGTTCGAAAAATGGGCCAATAAAGTCTGGAACTTCGGCTCTGGGCTTGGCGCCGAAATCTCGCTCAAGGATTTTCGCAAAGATATTATTATCGAAGTCTATAACGAAGCTGGCCAGTTGGCCATTGCTTATAAGGTCTATCGCTGCTGGGTTTCCGAATTTCAATCCTTGCCCGACCTGGATGCCAATGCCAATGCCGTGGCGATCCAGCACATTAAGCTCGAGAACGAGGGCTGGGAACGAGATTATGAAGTGCCCGAACCCAGCGAACCAACCTTTACCGAACCGCCTGCATAAGGATGATGGCACATGCGATCCTTTTCTTCGGCCGACCTGTTAACGGTTTGGGAACGAGGTGCGAATTTGTCCATGCTTCAACGCGCCCTGCTGCTACTGATTGCCGCCAATGGAGAATCTACCCCAGAAATGCTGTCTGAACTGACCCTTGGTCAGCGTGATGCGCAATTGCTCAATCTCCGCGAGCAGATATTTGGCCGCCAGCTTATCAGCGTGCTGAAATGCATCAACTGCGGTGAGAGACTCGAGTTGAACTTTGATGTGGCAGATTTGCGCGCCACTTCGATGGTTCGAGCAGATGAAATCTTATCACTGGAAATAGATGACTATGCGTTGCGTTTTCGCCTGCCCAATAGCCTGGACATGGAGGCAATCGCAAACCTGGAGGTGCCCAGTGGCCGCCGCGTTTTGTTGCAGCGGTGTCTATTGGCAAGTCACCAGCATGACCAGGAGGTCGCCGCTGGGGAGCTTCCTGATGAAATCGTAAGAGCGATTGCAGAACGCATGGCAGAGGCAGATCCGCAGGCGGATATGCGGCTCGCCATTACCTGCCCGATTTGTAACCATCGCTGGCAGGCAAGCTTTGATATTGTCTCTTATTTTTGGAATGAGATCGACGCCTGGTCCCAACGAGTTTTACGCGAGGTGCATACTCTGGCGTCAGTTTATGGATGGCGCGAAGCGGACATCCTGGCCATGAGTCCCTGGCGACGTCAATATTATTTAATCATGATCGGAACATGAGCGACTTTTTGACCCATATAGCCACTAAAAATCACAGTTTGACCGCTGAAGTTCAACCACGAGTGGCTTCATTGTTTGAGCCAGTGCCTTCGATGTCCAAATTTTCCAAGATATCCTGGGACGCTAATGAAACGCACGACATAGTCACGCATAATGAAATCATGCCTGAACTTTCTGGAGCAACAGTGCAACCTTCGGTAAGAAGTTATTTATCCACCAATCCAGCGCAGCATGAAAATCAAAGTCCGATATCGAACGAGGCTGAACCTTCGAATTTTCGCCCGCTCGGATTTTCTCCACATATCCTGACAAATTTAAATAGGTCGAGATTTCAGGTTGAAATGGATCCAGATGAGGCAAAAATGTCATCAGGCTCGAGATCGGAACAGCTCTTAACTGATGCAGCCATTGAGCCCCAAAAAATTATACCGATTTCTATTGAAGAACCAATAAATTCAAATGTCATGAAGCCTCAGCCATTGCCATTGCGCCAATCATCAGAACCAAATTTTAAGCCCTCAATAGCTGAAAATTTGCCTATGTCTCAAATAAACCATACCAATCAATCGGCACAGCCCAAAAAAGAGATCGACGATAAATCGCCGGTTGGTCCGGAGATCCGACAGCAACAACTTGCATCCCAAACGAAGCATACCCGCATGATGAATACTAATGTCATGGGCACAATAAAACCCTATCAAGCTGACCATGCCAATAGCGCTTCACCTGCCTCAAACGTTTTGGCGAAACCGATGGTGAGGCCGTATATCGAGCCAGCCGATGAGCAACGCACGAAGAAGCCAACAACGCCACCGCCGACCATTCAGGTAACGATTGGCCGGATCGAAGTGCGGGCTACGCCGCCATTGCCTCCAGCCTCGAAACCGCGCCCCGCCTCGTCAGTGATGAGTCTGGACGAATATCTGCGTCGCCGGCAAGGAGGTGGCGCATGAGCAATTCACTGGCCATTGCCGCAGTGACGACCACCCTGCGTCACTTGCTCTTAAAAGGACTGGATATTAAAGAGGTGACGGTCCGGCCGCTGGATAACGCCCGCAGAGGTATCACCGATGATCAGGTCAATCTGTTTCTCTACCAGGCGTTGCCAGACGCCGCATGGCGCAATATGGATATGCCACGACAGGTCAAGCCTGGGGAAACCAGCCAGCCGCCCCTGCCGCTAACGCTTTATTACCTGCTGACAGCTTATAGTGATGACGACGACGATATCGACAGCCATCGTTTGCTCGGCAAAGCCATGAGCATTCTGCACGATCACTCGCTGCTCGGCAGCAAAGAAATCAAAGAAGCTTCGGAGTCTACCCCTCGGCTGAGCGGGAGCAATTTACATGAGCAGATCGAGCGCGTGCGCATCACGCTCCAGCCGCTGACGCTCGAAGAGATGTCCAAGCTCTGGTCCCCTTTTCAGACCCAGTATCGCTTCTCAGTCGCCTATCAGGTTTCAGTTGTGCTGATTGAGAGTACACGACCGATGAAAACTCCACTTCCGATTTTGAAACGAGGTACCGAAAACGATGGCGTGAAGAGCCAGGCCGAATTGTTGCCGCCCTTTCCAACCCTCACCAAAGTGCTGCTACCTGATAATCACCCGCACGCACGTATCGGTGACGGAGCAGCGATTCCAGCAGATATTTTGACGATAATCGGCCATCACCTTGAAGGCGACAGCGTGAGTGCGCGCTTCAAGCATCCACTTTGGAATGATGCAATAGATGTACCGATTTTGCCAGGTAATACAGCAACTGAAATCAAAGTGCAATTGCCCGATGAATCTGACAAATGGCCGGTCGGCTTTTATTCACTCGCTGTCATCATTAAACGCGCCGGTGAGCCGGAGCGCTCAACCAACCAATTGATGTTCTCGTTGGCATCGCGTCTATTGAACATCTCTCCAAATCCGGCGGCTCGGAATAACGAAGGCAAAGTAACACTAACATTGACCTGCCGTCCAGAGATTTGGCCAGAACAGCGGGTTGTGCTTTTGCTCGGCGATCGTGAAATTCTCGCTCAGCCACATCCCAAGCAGACCGATTCGGTAAAATTCATTGTCCCTGAAGCTACTCCCGGTCAATATTTCCTGCGGCTTCGAATAGAGGGCATTGACAGCTTGATCGTAAAAGACTATACTGCTAAATCCCCGGTTTTTGATCCGAACCAACGCGTGGAGATCAGATGAGCGACTTAACGAATTGGCAACACGGTAACGAAGAATTTTTAGCCAGGGCTATGTCCTGGCTGCGCCTGCGCTTGATGCGTCTTGCGCCGTCAGAGAAATCATCCTCGACTAAAAAGGTCGTAGATGCAACGCCACCGGCGCCCCGACGTAATTTTTGGGAACGCCTCACCTCAAAGCCGACTGCCACGCCGATTGCGTTGCCGCCAGCCACAAAAGGTTCAAGCGATGATGCAGAGGCGAAGGCACGGGAAGATATGAATGCTGCTGCGGCCATGAATCCGGCGCCGGCGCTAATGCTGTTGAGCCGCAGCCTGGGGCTTTCCGCTTTCGAGCAGGAGGTGCTGTTGCTCTGTGCGGCCATGGAGCTGGATACCCGAATTGCTGCCCTCTGCGCCCGCGCTCAGGACGATCCAGCGAAAACTTATCCGACCTTCGCTCTGGCGTTCGCACTCTTTGACGATCCCGGCTGGGAAGTGCTTTCCCCGGAAGGTCCGCTGCGACATTGGCGGCTGATCGAGATCAATCAACCCGGCGCTACACCGCTGACGACCAGCTCGCTGCGCGCCGATGAACGCATTGTCAATTATATCAAAGGGCTGAATTACTTAGATGATCGACTGATGTCGTTTCTGCTGCCGCTCGAAGGCACTAAAAGCGACATCGAGTTGCCTCCCTCACAACAAAATATCGCAGAGCAAATTGTAAAACAGCTCAATCCAGCCATCCCAATGCAACGCCTGCCGGTCATTCAACTGCTGGGTTCCGATGCGCCGAGCAAACAATTGATCGCCGCATCCGTGGCAGCCAGGCTTGGATTGCGTCTCTATCGCCTGCCCGTCGAGCTGCTGCCTACGCTGGCAGCAGAATTGGAAACACTGGCGCGCCTGGTAGAACGGGAGATGGCGCTCTGGCCGTTCGCGCTCTATCTCGATGCACATGAGTTGGATGGGACGGCAACCGGCGAGGGCACTATGCCACCGTTCCAGCGCTTTTTAGCTCGCAGCAATGGCGTATTTTTTCTCGATACCCACGAAATTCGTCGCGGCATTGGCCGTGCCTCATTGGAGTTGGATATTGCTAAGCCCACTCGCACCGAGCAGCAGATCGCCTGGGCAAAAGCGCTGGGCGCTATGGTAGATGACACCCCGGCCCAGCTTGCCAGCCAGTTTGATTTGAATTTAGCCGCCATTCAAACGATCGCCCAAACCACGCTGGCGGAAAGGAATAACGGCGCGCAAGCACTTCCGCAGCGCCTATGGAAGGCCTGTCTCAGTGCGACCCGACCCCGATTGGATCAACTGGCGCAACGGATCGAGCCGAAAGCCACCTGGGATGATATTGTGCTGCCAGTTCCAGAAATGGAATTGTTGCACCAGATCGCCGGCCAGGTGAGCCAGCGCAACAAGGTTTATGAAGAATGGGGTTTTGCGGCCAAGCGCTCGCGTGGCCTCAGTATCAATGCGCTGTTTGCCGGCGAAAGTGGCACGGGTAAAACCATGGCCGCCGAGGTGATCGCCAACGACTTGCAGCTCAGTCTCTATCGCATCGATCTTTCGGCTGTGGTCAGTAAATACATCGGGGAGACCGAGAAAAATCTGCGCCGGTTGTTCGATGCGGCTGAGAACGGCGGCGCAATTCTCTTCTTCGACGAAGCCGACGCGCTGTTCGGCAAGCGCAGTGAGGTGAAAGATAGCCACGACCGTTACGCCAATATCGAGATCAACTATCTCTTGCAGCGCATGGAATCCTATCGTGGCCTGGCGATTCTGGCGACGAACATGAAGAGCGCGCTCGACCCAGCTTTCATGCGCCGGATTCGTTTTATCGTGGAGTTTCGTCCCCACGGCCCGGCGGAGCGCAAAGCGATCTGGCAGCGTATCTTTCCGCCGCAGACGGCTACCAAAGGTCTGGATTTTGATCGGCTGGCTCGCCTCACCTTGAACGGTGGCAGCATCAACAACGTGGCGATCAATGCCGCGTTTCTGGCGGCGCAAGCGAACTCACCAGTGACCATGCCGCTGGTCCTGAGTGCCGCCCGAACCGAGTTCCAAAAACTCAAGCGCCCCTTCAGCAATGAAGATTTTGTCTGGCACGAACCAGTGGCAGAAGTGTTTGAACACAGATGACGCGGATAAAGCCGATGATCAAGGATTTTTTATTATTCTTTTATCTGTGCCAATCCCTTGCCTCCCTGTCTGCCGACCGGCAGGCAAGCGATCCATGTTCCGAAAAATAACAGGGGAATTTGAAGAATAGATGAACATTAACTTACATATCGAACGTCTGATTCTGGATGGCCTGCCAATCACGCGCGGTCAAAGCCCGCTGGTGCAGGCCGAGGTCGAAACTGAGCTGGCGCGCTTGCTCACCGAGCGCGGAATAGCTTCCAGCTTGCAATCCGGCGGCGCAATGCCAAGCCTGCGCGCCGGCAGCATTCAGCTCGCGACCGAAAGCAATCCCACGCAATTGGGGCGGCAGATCGCCCAGGCAGTATACGGAGGCATTGGTGAACCTCAATGAATGAACAAAGCATGACAAAAAAGACCGCTGCGCCGGCTTTGC
>CAZYNP010000096.1:0-17717 GCA_964647995.1 uncultured Cytophagia bacterium | reverse complement strand
GCCTGAAATGCCAGACAGACAGCCGCCACCTCCGCCACCGATGGAATAGAATTTTTTATTTCTTCACCTGGTCAAGCCAGCATCTAAAAAAGAGCAGCCGATCTGGAGTGATGGAGTTTTGGAGTTGTAGCTTTATAACAAATAAATCTCAATTATCCAATACTCCATGACCCCAGCTTTCATTTTTGTTATTATCCCAATTATATATTCCCTGATAATCCTCACCAGCCAGTCTGAAATTATCCCGCAGCTTATATTATTTTATTGCAAAGATTGACTTCGTTGTTGACATTCCGCATCAGATATCATAAATTATCATCCAGCAATTAAGGATTTTGAGTTGCATCTGATTTGAATACAGAAGAGCAATCCCTAAATTTATTCGACAATGAAAGGAATGAGGCTATGAGAAAAATTGAAGTTGATGATCAAGTCTATGCCTATCTTGAAAGCAAGGTTTCCACTTTTTCTGAAACGGCCAATCAGGTACTTCGAAGGATTCTAAATATTGAGGAAGCCGTAGTTCCACCGCCGATTGATACCAACCGCCGAAAGAAACCTAATGCCAACCTTTCTGTCCTTGTTAAAGTTGGTTTGCTAAAAGAGAATCAACAATTATTTCTTCACGACTATCAAGGCAATAAAATAGCTGGTTATGAAGCGACAATCTTTCGAGGTTCCCTTGGTTGGAAAAACCAAAGCTATTCGATGAGCAATTTAGCCAAGATATTGCTTAAAGAAAATGGATACGCAAGCGATTCAGTACGAGGACCAGCCCATTGGTATACATCTGATGGTATTTCAATCAAAGCTATTTGGGACACCTATTTAAAAAAAGAATCAAGAAACATGTAAAACGAATACCATCGATTTGCGTTAAGGACTATTTTTGGGTTAGGATTTAAGTGCAAAAAATATTGCAACCAAAAGCTACCTTCATATAGCTCGATTAGCGGAACGCTGGGCAATAGCAGCATTCTCATCTGCACCAATTCCAGAATCGAATCCCGAATAAAAGCACTGGCATTCAAAATTTTAATATCGATTGATTTCCTCATTCAGCCTATCATGTACATCTACCCAAAAAGACCACTCCACAAAATCCTCATGGGATTGCATATCAGCATCAGCTGGGAAATTTGCTTTAAATGCTTCGAATGTCCTGGAATATCGTTTTTCAAAATTATGAATATGCTTTTGAGCTTCCTCGCACTCCCGTTTGATTTTTTCAATTTTATTTAAATAAATCCGCATGGGAACCAGTCCTTTCAAATATTATTGCGTCCTCCTCAAGTTTATAAATGAGCAACCAATCGGGTTCAATATGACACTCACGCCTTCCTTCATAATTACCAATAAGTTTATGATCCCTATGCTTTGTTTCCAATTCTTGTTCGTTAATTAGCCTTGAAATTATTGCTTTGATTTTCTCCTTATTCTTCCCTCGTCTCAACATTCTTTTTAAATCCTGATCGAACTGTTTGGTGTAAGATGGTTTTAACATCAGATCCCCAGCTTGTTAAACATATCTTCTGCATCCTCACAATAAACTATATTTTTACCTTCATCCGTTTCTTTAAAGGTCTGGATCGTCGTTTCATTAGGAATTCTAATGGTGAATGGCAATCCTTTAACGAGCTTTACCTGGCGATAGAACATATTTATTGCCGTGGTTGGCGTTAATCCCAATTCTGAAAAAATATTTTCAACTTCATTTTTCAGATCGGGTTCGATTCTGGCCCGTATCATTTCTGTTTTTGACATCATGATCTCCTTCAGTAATCCGATTTAATGTACCACTTTTGAGATACATTGTCAAGATTTTTTTCGATCCATAATGAAATATTTTTTTAGCTCGGGGAATCAAATCCGATGCTGAATTGTCTAATAAACGAGCAAGCAAAAAATTTAATAGTGCTTTTCTCCGCTCACCCCTGAAAGATACAGTTAAAAATCGAAAGGCAACACACAATGAAAAAAATTTGGTACTCAATTGGAATTATCGTTTTTGCCGCAGCGATTGGCTTGATCATCTTCAATGCGGTCAGCAACAAAAGCACCAATGGCAAGTTTAGCTTCGAAAAGATCACCCGTGGCGATCTGATCAACACCGTCTCCAGCACGGGCACGATCAATGCGGTGAGCACGGTGGAAGTTGGCACCCAGGTGTCGGGAATTATCGACAAGCTGAATGTGGATTTTAATGATCAAGTGCGAAAAGGACAATTGCTGGCAGTGCTGGATACAGTGCTATTAAAAACTGCGCTGATGGATGCCCAGGCGAATCTGGAAAAGGCCAAAGCCATGCTGGAGCAGGCAACGGCCGATTATAACCGCAATTTGCCATTGTTTGAAAAAGGGCTGATCTCTGAGGCCGAGTTTCTGCCGATAAAAATTCAGTTGAAATCGCAGCGGGCCAATCTGACCTCGGCACAGGCCGCCTTCGAGCGAGCCCAGCGAAATTTGAAATATGCCTTCATACACTCGCCCATCAATGGAACGGTCATCCAGCGGAACGTGGAGGAGGGCCAGACCGTGGCTGCCAGCTTTCAGGCGCCTGTGTTGTTTATTATCGCTGAAGATCTGGCCAAAATGGAAATTCATGCCCAGGTGGATGAAAGCGACATCGGTCTGATCAAGGAAGGTCAGCGGGTGACGTTTATGGTACAGGCGTATCCTGATAAAATTTTTCATGGCGTGGTGCGACAAATTCGTCTGCAGCCGACTACGATTCAGAATGTGGTGAATTATACCGTGGTGATCGATGCGGCGAACAACGACAATCTGCTATTGCCTGGCATGACGGCCACGGTCGATTTTATTGTAGAAGAAAGAAAAGATGTGTTACTGGTTCCGAATACGGCGCTGCGGTTTCAGCCATCGCAACAAGCCATGCAGGAATTTTTCGATCAAGCGAAGAAGCGAATGGAGGCGGCACCCGATTCAGTGAAAAATAAGCTGCCGAATATGGCAAGCGTTCCGCCAGGAGCCAACTCGACGAGGTCCCGCCCCAAAGATGCGGCAGCCGTATGGTATCTGGATGAAAACAACCGATTGGCGATGGCTCCGTTCAAAGCGGGCATCACCGATGGCAAATTGACCGAAGTGGTGATGAGCCGTGATCTGAAAGAAGGGATGCAGGTGATCGTGGGTATGTCGAGCGGGAATGATAAGAAAACCACGAGTTCGACCCAGCGGAATTTTGGGCCCCCGAGGCCGTTTTAGGAGATTAGGTATTTGGGGGATTGGGTAATTGGGGTAATTAGGGCAATAGATGTTACAGAAGTATAAAGGCAAAAGGGATTGGGTATAGGGTATAGGGCAAAATTGGGTATTAAGTGTCCGATAAGAACAAAATTTATTAATCTTTTCAATATGTAGCACTACCCGTATTCCATTATATTCTTATACCGCTATACCTTACAACCACAAAATATTGGAAGAAAATACAATGGATAAGATCATAGAGACAAAAAATTTAACCAAGACCTACCAGATGGGCGATGTGGCGGTTCAAGCGCTGCGGGGGATCGATTTGTCGGTGGCGCCAGGTGAGTTTGTGGCCATTATGGGCGCTTCGGGATCGGGCAAATCGACATTGATGAATTTGCTCGGCTGCCTGGATCAGCCGACATCGGGCGATTATCTTTTGGATGGGATCAATGTGAATCAATTGAGCAAGAATGAATATGCTGATGTCCGCAATCAAAAAATTGGATTTGTGTTTCAGGGGTTCAATCTGCTGTCCCGAACCTCGGCGCTGGAAAATGTGGAATTGCCGCTGTTTTATGATCGAACCAGGCGAGTCAGCAATCCGAAGCAGGCTGCAATTGAGGCGCTGGAACGAGTTGGGCTGGGCGATCGCATCGATCACGAACCGAGCCAGCTTTCGGGTGGACAGCAGCAGCGGGTGGCCATTGCACGGGCATTGGTGACCCAGCCAGCCCTCATCCTCGCTGATGAGCCGACTGGCAACCTGGACACCAAAACTTCTTATGATATTATGGCGCTGTTTCAAGAATTGAACGAACAGGGGATTACCATCATTCTGGTCACGCACGAAAAAGACATCTCCGAATATGCCAAACGCATTGTGACCATGCGGGATGGGGTGATTCGAGAAGATTCTCCAGTTGAAAACAGAAAGAAGGCGAAGGAGAATTTAGCGATTGAGTGATTAGGTAATTAGGTAATTAGGTAATTAACTGATTTAGCCAATTTATTCCTTTTTGCCCAATTCCCCCTATTCCCCAGTTACCCAATTACCGAATTACCCAATTACCCAATTACCCAGTTACCTTTTACAACTCAAATACGAAAATCTAGAGGGAAATAAACATGTTACGAATACAGAACTTACTGAAAGCCGCTTTCAAAAGCATCTTGAAAAACAAGTTGCGCAGCATTTTGACGGCGTTGGGAATCATTATCGGCGTGGCTTCGGTGATCGTCATGATTGCCATTGGCAAAGGCGCCTCGGCACGGATTCAGGCGCAGATTACCTCATTGGGCACCGATATGCTGATGATCCGCCCCAGTTTCAGCATCCGAGGTGGCGTCAGCATGGGCGCTGGGAGTTTCAATCGCCTAACATTCGATGATGTGGAGAAAATTAAAGAGCAGGCCACGCTTATCAAGGCGATCTCTCCCATGGTACGTTCGGGCGGTCAGGTGATCGGCGGCGGCAAAAATTGGAACACGTCGATCAATGGTGTCAGCTCAGAATATCTCTATATTCGCAATTACGAGCTGCAATCGGGCGAGATGTTCACCGAGCGAGACGAGCGAGCCAGCAAAAAAGTGGCGGTCCTGGGCAAAACTGTGGCCAAAGAATTATTTGGCGATGCGGATCCCGTGGGCGAGCAGATTCGGATCAACAAGACGCCCTTCACCGTCATCGGCGTCCTGAAAGAGAAGGGCCAGAGCGGCATGGGCGGCGACCAGGACGACATCGTGCTGGCACCTGCTAAAACCGTGCTCTATCGGCTGAAGGGTGGACAATTTATCGACATGATCTATGTCAGCGCCATTTCCAAAGATCAAATTTACGCAGCGCAAACCGAATTGACCACGATCATGCGAGCGTCCCATCGCCTGCAGGAGGGGGAAGATAACGACTTCGACATCCGCAATCAGGCAGATATTATCGACATGGCTTCTTCGACATCAAAAACATTGACGATATTATTGGGTTCCATCGCAGCGGTATCGCTAATTGTCGGCGGCATTGGCATTATGAATATCATGCTCGTTTCGGTGACCGAACGTACCCGAGAAATTGGCATCCGATTAGCGGTTGGCGCCCGCAGCAGCGATATTCTCACCCAGTTCCTTTCCGAGTCCATAGTATTGAGTTTTATCGGCGGCATCATCGGCACGCTGCTGGCGTTTGTAGTGACCTATGTGATGCGGAAATTTACCACCTTCACGCCGCAGATTTACCCTGCCACCGTTGTGCTGGCATTTTCGTTCGCCGCCATCGTGGGCGTCTTTTTTGGATTCTATCCTGCCAGAAAGGCAGCGATGTTGAATCCCATCGAGGCACTGAGATATGAGTAAGATAAATTCCAATAAACAAAAAACAAATTTCAAATAAATTTCAATTTCAAAAGCTCAATGAGCCAAACAAAGCCAAACAAATCAGGTTTCTGTGAATAACAAGGTTTGTAGAAATCAAAGAGCAGGCCAAATTCCAATAAACAAAAAACAAATTCCAAATAAATTTCAATTTCAAAAGCTCAATGAACCAAATAAAGCCAAACAACCCAGGTTTTTGTGAATATCATGGTTTGCAGACATTCAGGAGAGCAGGATAAATTTCAATGAACAAAAAACAAATTCCAAATAAATCTCATTTCTAAATCCCAATGAATCAACCAAGCCAGGTTTCTGTGAGAATCCTGGTTGGTAGACATAAATAGGATTGAGGTAAATTCCAATAGCTAAAAAAATTCTAAATAAATTCCAATTTTAACTTCTGAATGACCCAAGCAAGTTTAACTGAATCAGGTTTCTGTGAGAAACCTGGTTTGTAGACTCGATTTTTGGGATTTTTGATTTGATATTTGAGTATTATTTGGAATTTGATTTTTGAAATTTGTTATTTTTAAAAACGGGTGATAAGAATGAAACGGAAATTAATTACCATCTTGACAATAATATTCATAGGTGCGAATCTGATTCTGGCACAACAGGCAACCGAAAAATTGACCCTGGCCGAATGCCTCCAGATGGCATTGAAAAATAATCCCTCGCTCCAGCAAAGTGAGCTTTCAGTTGAGCAGGCGCATCTGTCCACCAGGCAATCCTACTCCAATTTGTTCCCAGCGATGGCAATCAGCGCAGGCACTTCCACGAGCGATAATAATTTGCCAGGTTCGGAATGGCAATCGCAATGGAGCATTCAGGGATCGGTGGATCAGAGCCTTTATCGGCCTGGGATGTATTCCGCTATTCAGTTATCGAAAGTGAATGAGAAGATCTCTCAAATTTCTAACGAGGATTTAAAGTCCCAGATTCGACTGGCGGTTGAAAACTACTATTTCCAGATTTTGACGTCGTATGCCTTGATCTCGGTTTATGAGGATAACATCCGATCGGCAAGCGAAAATTTAGAGAAGATAAAAATGATGTACCAACTGGGAGCCAAGACCGAATCGGAAGTTTTGAAAGCCGAAGTGCAAAAGGGCGATTTCGAGGCGATGTTGCTTTCGGAACGGGAGCGACTGCAAAATTACAAACGAGCGCTGAACACGACCATGGGACGGTCGCCGAATATCGATTTTGAAGTCGAATATATCGCTGCAGAAGATATCGACATCCCCGAATTGGAAGCGGCCCGATCGCTGTTGCTCGCAAGCAATCGGGAGTACCAGACGCTAAAACAAAATTTAAAATCCCAGGAGATCTCGTTGAAGATTGCCCGAGAGGCTTATTTGCCATCGCTATCTGGTTATTACAGCTATTCGAGAAGCGGCCGATGGACGGACGGTTCGCCGCTGGCTTCCAATCAGGTCGGCCTTCGAGCCAGCCTCGATCTTTTTAATGGGTTCAATAAAAATCTCACTGTTCAAAAAGAAAAATTGAATTTAGAAAAAAGTCGAATCGAGCTGGAGGCAAGGGAGCGGGAGCTTACCGCCCAGTTAACCAACTTGTACACCAGTTTGCAAACCTATACCAACTTGATTAAAATTGATGAAAAAAATGTCGAATCGTCCAAACGGGATCTGGAGCTGGTCACAGCCCGCTATGCCGTCGGCGCCAGCACCATCCTGGATCAAATGAATGCCCAAGCTTCGCTGTTACAATCGCAGAGCAATCTGGTGAAGGTGAAATATTCCAGGAAGATTGTTGAGTCACAGATCAAGCAGTTGCTGGCCCAACTGTAGGACAAATTGGTCATTTTTCCCACAGCTAAACCCATTCAAAGCTTTTCGACTTTTGAATGGATAGCTACAAATAGGCTATATATTAGCTATTATGGTCACGAGAGGTTGGGGTTTACCAGATTAATCAGATGTTGGTGAAATTGTAAGCACTTTGTCCAATGGAAAGAGGAGTAGCAAAATTTTTAAATGAGACGCTCGAATAAATCTAAGTAGCTTCCATAATTTTCTCTTTCAACCATAAATTTACCAATGTTTCAGGCAATATGCCTTTTCGTTTTGCCATTTTGTGGATGGCATCCGACAATTCTTTCTCGATGGCGAAATAATTCTTTTCCCTTTTCAAATCGACTTCAAAATCTACCTCTTTTTGATAATCTTCATAATCAGCCAGGCTGTGGCTATCCCAGAATTCAGCGGCTTCCTCTATTGTTTTAAATTCTTCTGGCAAAGGATCTCTTTTGATTTTACTTTTTGACATATTTTCTCCTTTCATTGGAATCCATATCTCTTGCTGTAATGATTAACGCCTCTTTGGTCTGTTTATAGATAAATATTACGGTTAAATAGCGACCCGCATTGGTTTGCCCTCTGGCAGAGTACAAATTCTCTTTTTTTACTCTGCCTTTCTCGATAAAGGTAAATTTCGGTTTATTGGCAAAGACTTCTTCTACTTCCTCATCAGTAACTTGATGCTTCTGTAGCAATTTATCGATAATGTCTCGATACCAGATAAAGCCTTCTATTTTCAACAGCATTCTCCTTTTTGTTTGGTTAAAATATACAAAATTCGGCCGTATTAAACAACAAAAAAATATTCATAAAAAATTAATCTGATATTCCTGGTCGGGAATAGTACTACTTAGTCAGATTAAAAAATTGAAAAAAGAGCCTGCTAACTGATTAAAAATGTATTATATCAGGACATGGCAAACCAAAACTCGCAATTAAACATACCATATCCTGATACCTAATTGGGAGGAGAAGCAATGATGAGAAGCACGGTTCCCTGGAGAACCTTGCTGAATCATTTATCGCTTTCCACAACAGATACCACTCTTATTTTCAACTGAAGACTAAATCAGTTAGCCAGCAGTCATTACACTATTTATGTGGCTTAATGCAGGCTGACAAAAAGAATCTGGAACGGATGGTGGAAGTGGTTCCCGATTCTGATTGGCAGTCGCTGCAGAATTTCGCATCACATTCCCCGTGGCGCGAGCGGGGATTATTGGATCAACTGGCCTGTGATGCCAATCATCTCATTGGTGGCGAGGCGGACAGTTGTTTCATTGATGACGAGAGCGCTATTGCTAAAAGTGGCAACAAGTCGGTGGGCGTCTCTCGCCAATGGAACGGTCGCTTAGGCAAAGTAGACAACTGTCAGGGCGTCGTCTATGGTGCCTTATGCTGTCGTGACCAGACGGTTTAGGTCGACACCCGATTGTTTTTACCGAAGAGTTGGACCAGTGATCCCGACCGTTGTCTGGAAGCAGGTGTTCCCGAAGATCGATTGGAGCATCGCAAAAAAGCTGAATTGGCCCTAAACCTGGTTCAATCAGCCCGAGCCAATGGTGTTGAATTTCAATGTGTTGGCGGCGATGCCTTTTATGGCGTTGATCCAGATTTTTTACGGCAACTGGATCAAATGGGAGAAACCTTTATGCTGGACATTCACAAAGATCAGCCCATTTATTTAAATGATCCATCGCCTTATCTCCCTGACCGAAAGTCAACTCGTGGCAGGACATCAACTCGATTGCAAACCGACCAACTTGCTGTTGATGTGGGGCAATGGGCCGATAAACAGCCGAAGTCAGCCGGGGATAAAATGTTGGTTCGCCATAGCACCAAAGGCTTCATCGTGGCTAAAGTTCTTCATCGAGAAGTATGGCTGTGGGATGGTGAAGAACAGCAAGCTCATCAATGGCACCTGGTGGTAAGCGATTCCGATCTGTCAAAGAACAAACGAAAATACAGCCTTAGCAATGCCCCGTCTGACACTCCACCCCAGCGGTTAGTTTATATGCAAGGTCAGCGCTATTGGGTAGAACGGGCCCTTGAAGATAGCAAAAGTCATGCTGGTTTAGCTGACTACCAGGTTCGCACCTGGACGGGCTGGCATCATCCGTCAGCCGACGGACCATGGTGATGTTAACACTGCTATTTATGTTAGAGACAAAAACTAAAGAGGACAGCCATCACTTGTTGAGTTGTTATGATATTCAAATTTTATTATCCCATTTTTTACCCAGACGAGATATCACCAAACAAGAAGTCATCAGGCAAATGCTTATCCGACATAAACAGCGGGCGGCGTCGATTGAATTCCACCGTCGGATATAAATTTTAAATCTGACTAAGTAGTAATAAAATTTAATCGAAAAACAAATAAATAAGTTGATAATTTGATTGAAAAATTTTATATTGCCTTGTAGGACAGGTTGTCAACCTGCCCCTGTAGGACAGGTTGTCAACCTGTCCATGCAGGACAGATTCCCAATCTGTCCCACAAGCTGACAGGTTACCAACCTGCCCCTGTAGGACAGATTGCTAATCTGTCCCTTTGGTTCCGCTAGGACAGATTGCCAATCTGTCCCACAAGCGGACAGATTACCAATCTGTCCCACAAACGGACAGGTTGCCAACCTGTCCTACAATTTCAAAAGGAGTCCCTTATGCCCGATCACATCTTTATTTCGCACAGCACCAAAGACGATCAATTTGTTCAAGCCCTCCGCAAATCGCTGGAGATCCAGAACCTGAGCACCTGGGTCGATTCGCGGGAATTAGCCCCTGGCGACCCATTACAGCCCGAGATCGAACGGGCGATTCAATCCGCCCGCGCCTTCATCCTGGTGCTCAGCCCCAACACGTTCAACTCCCCCTGGGTGTTGAAAGAGGTCAGATTCGCCCGAAAAATACAAAAGCAACGAGGCGATGATTTCAAGCTCATTCCCCTCCTGCTGGAAGGCGTGGAGCCTGGCGCGCTGCAGTTGTATTTCGAGCCCGAGCCAGTGGGGCTGAAAATCCAGCTTGGCCCGGGCGGAATCGGCGAAGCCATGCCCCATTTGCTGGCTGCGCTGGGCTTGCGCAAGCCCGAAGACGCCCAGCCCATGCTGCGCCCCATCACCGATCCGCTCGAAGAGCTGCTGCTGGAATTGACCGATCCCTGCATCGTCGAAAAAGACGGCAAGCGACGAGCCCAGGCAACGGCAAAATTGACCTATCTCCCCGCTGAAAAAACGAAGCGGGAGGTCACCAGCGAAGGCCGCTTCGTCTTCACCTCGCCGCTGGGACCTGTGGAAAGCGATGAGCTGAGCTGGTACCTGGAGCGCTATTATAGCTGGCCTGTGGGCGTTTTCAAGCAGCGGGCCGAAAAAATCGAGAAACAATTGCCGATCTGGGGCAATGCCATTTACGACGCCGTGTTCCGCAGCCAGCGGGTGATGGAGGTGCTCATCGCCTGGCGCAGCGCCACTGGCAAAGCGGCCCGACGCTTCACGGTGTTCGTGGACTCCCAACTGGCCGAGGGCGCCGAACAGGAGAGACAACGGCTCGCCAATGAAGCGGCCACGCTGCTGCTCAGCCTGCCCTGGGAATTGCTGCACGATGGCAAGGGCTACCTGTTTCACGGCGCCAAGCCTGTTTTAGTGCGCCGCCGTCTGCCCAATCGCCGTTCGCTCGAAGGCACCGTTGCCGAGCCGCCCATCCGCATTCTGCTGGTCAGTCCCCGACCCGAGGACGATCGGGCGGGCTACATCGATCACCGCGTCAGCGCGCTGCCGCTGGTCTCCGCGCTGGAAACCCTCGGCGAGCTGGCCGAGCTGACCGTGCTCTCGCCGCCGACCTTCCCGGCCCTGTCCGCCGAAGTGCAGCGGGCAAGAAAGGCAGGTTTACCCTACCACGTGGTGCATTTCGACGGCCATGGCGTGTATCGCAAAGACCTGGGGCTGGGCGGGCTCTGTTTCGAAGACCCCAGCGACGCCGATAAGCTGGAAAAACGGCGTTCGAAAATCATCGACGCCAGAGACCTGGCCCAGGTGATCCGCGATCATCGCATCCCGCTGTTCTTTCTGGAAGCCTGCCAATCCGCCAAAACCGAACAGGATCCGACCGCCTCGGTGGCAGCCGCATTGCTGGATGAGGGCGTTGCCTCGGTGGTGGCAATGAATTACACCGTGCTGGTGGAGACGGCCAAACGTTTCGTGACCCATTTCTACGGGACGCTGGCCGCAGGCACGCGCGTGGGCGAGGCTATGCTGGCGGCGCAGCGGGCATTGAAGGACGATAGCTTTCGGATCAAAATCTTCGGCGCGGGCCGGCTGTTCTTGCAGGACTGGTTCGTGCCTGTGCTCTATCAGGAGCAGGAAGACCTGCAACTGCTGTCCCGTGTGCCGTCCCGCCAGATCATGGAAATTGATCGGGACGCTCAAACGCGGCGGTTCGGCGAATTGCCCCCGACGCCCAAACAAACTTTTATCGGCCGCAGCAAGGAGCTGTTGAAACTGGAGCGGCTGTTGGAACAAAAGCGCTACGCCGTGGTCGTTGGCCAGGGCGGCGAGGGCAAGACCACCTTAGCCGCGGAGCTTGCCCGCTGGCTGGTGCGCAGCCGTCGCTTCCAGCGCATCGCCTTTGTGTCGCTGGAACATATTTACGATGTCCGCACCGTGGTGGATCAGATCGGGCGCCAGTTGCTGCCGAAATATAGTGCGGCTGAACTTTCAAGCTCAGATGCAGACGTGCTGGGCAAAGCGTTGCAGCCCATCGAGCGGGCGCTGCGGGATGAACGGACACTGATTCTGCTGGATAATATGGAGGTGATTCTGCCGCCAGCGCGCGCCGCAGGGACGCAGCCGCAGGACATCGCCCGCTTCGAGCCTGAGGCGCTGGCGACCTTTTTCGAGCTGTGCCAGAAATTAATGGCCGTAGCCGATACCCGCCTGCTGTTCACCAGCCGCGAGGCATTGCCAGAGCCGTTCGATGCGAAGCTCCAGCATCTCACGCTCAGCCGATTGACCAAAGATGACGCGATTGAGCTGGTGCAAAAGACCATGACCAGCCAGGGTCTGACGCCGAAGGAGGATGACCTGGGCGGGGCTCAGCCCGAGATCGAGGCGCTGGTGGAGGCGGTGAATTGCCACGCCCGCAGCTTAGTGCTGCTGGCGCCGTATCTCAGCCAGTTCGGCGTGGGACAGACCACGGAACGGCTGAGCCAGCTCATGGCGGAATTAGATAAAAAATATCCCAACGAGCGGGAGCGCTCCCTGTTCGCCAGCGTGGAGCTATCGCTGCGACGGCTCTCGCCCGCCATGCGGGAGAAGATAAAGCCGCTGGGTGTATTCCAGGGGGGAGCGAATTTATTTACTTTGACGATGGTGTTAGAGTTAAATGACGAAGAAAGAGACCTGCTGGTCGGCGAATTGACCGCCATGGGGCTGGCAGAGCCGCTGGCTTACGGCTTCCTGCGCTTTGATCCCGCGCTGTGCCCCTACCTGTGGCAGGAGCTGGATGAGCCGACCCGCGCCGCGAGCCAGGCGCGCTGGGTGGAAAATATGCAGCAGTTGACTCATTTTTTGTATGAGCAGCATTTTAAAGACGCCCAGCTTTCCGCTACTTTGACGCTTTACGAGTTGCCCAACCTGATGCGCATGCTGGAGCTGGTGCAGGCACCGGCCGATCCCGAAACGACCGTGGATCTGGCAACCTCGCTGGAACAATTGATCGCAGCATTGGGCAAAGCGCACCTGCTGGTGCGGGTCGTGGCGATTCGGGATAAAGAGGCGAAGAAATTGGGTGGGTGGAGCCATACCCGATTTGTATCAACTAAAACGCAGATCGAGCGACTGCTGGGCAGCGGCAATTTCCAGCAGGCTTACAACGAAGCCCAGGCGCTGCTGGATCGATCGTTGCAGGCAGGCGAGGCGGCTTATTCGGCCGCGGCTTATGATATCGCAGTGGCGAATTTTCTGCTGGGGCGGGTATTGAAAAGGGGCGGCGCCTCCGAAGCCGCGCTAACACCCATTGCCGAGGCATACCGACGGTTTCAACGCCTGGCGGAGCAGGGTAATGAAAGTGCGGCAGGAATGGCCTCGGCCTCGCTGACCGAGCAGGGCGATTGTTTGCTTTTTCTGGGTCGGCTGGATGAAGCGGCCGCGACTTATGAAGCTGGAATTAAAATATCTGAGAAGCTGGATGACAGAAGGGGAACTGCTGTTGTCAAAGGTCAACTGGGCACGGTTCGCCTGGAGCAGAAGGACTATGGCGCCGCGCTGCAAGCCTACCATGAAGCGCTCGAGATTTTCACCGAGCTGAACGAGCCCGCTTCGGTGGCAACGATCTGGCATCAGATCGGCATGGTGCATGAAGAAGCAGGCCAGTGGGAAGCCGCGGAGGGGGCGTATCGGCAGTCCCTGCAAATTTCAACCCAACAAAAAAATCCCGCAGGCGAGGCAAGCAGTTTGGATCAGCTTGGTTTACTATATAATAGAATGAATCGCTTTGAAGACTCAGTTATTTTTCATAAACAAGCTGCAGATATTCGATATAAGATTAAAGACCAAGCAACAGAAGGTCGCTCTCGAAATAATATGGCATTGTCATTAATTAAGCTCAAACGGTACGATGACGCCCGCCAGGAGGTTCTCCGCGCCATTGAGTGCAAAAAACCGTATGGGCTTGCGGCTGAGCCATGGACAGCCTATTCAATCTTGTCGGATATCGACCAAGCGGTGGGCAATTCCGCCGCAGCCGCTGCGGCGCGGGACCAGGCAATTCAGCTCTATCTCGCCTATCGTCGTGCGGGTGGGGAGAATCACAATCCAGGCGGCAGGCTGTGCGCGCTATTTTATGAGTCGTTACCAAAAAACCAAGCAGGGGAAATGGCCATGCTGTTGGCGCAGCTCGGCAATCAAGCGAACATCCATTCATCATTGCGACCATTGATTCCAAAGCTGCAAGCCATCCTCACTGGCTCCCGCGATCCGCAACTGGCAGCGGATCCAGAATTGCATTACACCGATGCGGCGGAGATTTTGTTTTTGTTGGAGCGCCTGTAACGCAATTTGCCAAATTGCGCTTGTAGGACAGATCGGTAATCTGTCCCTTGAGTTCCCGTAGGACAGATTGCCAATCTGTCTCACAAGCGGACAGGTTGGCAACCTGTCCTACAATTTTATTAAAAGGAACAATTGATGACACAACCCAACATCCCCCGCTGGCTGGACTGGGCGAGAGAAATTCAGGCATTGAGCCAAACGGGACTCTATTACAGCCGCGATCCGTACGATACCCAGCGCTACCAGCGGCTCATCGAAATTGCTGCGGAGATCGTGGGATCGCACACGGGCTTGCCCACCGAGCCGATGGTCGAAAATTTCAGTTACCAGCCAGGCTATGCCACGCCCAAGATCGATGTGCGCGGGGCCGTGGTTCGGGATAATAAAATCTTATTAGTTCAGGAGAAGATGGATCAACGCTGGTGCATGCCCGGCGGCTGGGGCGATGTCGGCGAAATCCCTTCGGCCATGGCGGCGCGGGAGGTATTGGAAGAGAGCGGTTTCGAGGTTCAGCCCGTCAAGCTCATCGGCGTTTACGACGCCAATCGGGATGGCAGACCGCTGCAGTTTTTTCATGCCTATAAAATTATCTTTTTGTGCGAAATATTAGGTGGATCGGCCCGGCCCAGCGACGAGACGCTGGCTGTCGATTTTTTCGATTTCAATGATCTGCCGCCGCTGTCTTCCAGTCGTACCAATGAACGGCATTTAACAGACGTTCTGGCGCATGTTCAAGATGGAAATAAGCCAGCGGTGTTTGATTAATTTTGTAGGAAAAATTGGCAATTTGTCCTACAGATGTGCTGGCGCATTATCGAAATAGAAATTGGTCGATGGCTTTTGATCAATTTTTTGTAGGACAAGTTGGCAACTTGTCCTACAGGGCGCAATTTTTCCTTGAGTCGAGTGTTTAACAGTAAGAAAATATCAATTTCAAAAAAATAAACCAAATCTTTGCAGGAAAAATTAGGGACAGGATGCCATCCTGTCCTACAAATAAAACAATTCATCAATCAAACCATTTGAAAGGAACCAGCCATGAGATTTATCGCATCACTCGCCATTTTGATTTTACTGCTGGGCGCTATCGTTGTCACGGCTCAAGAGACCAAACCCAATTTTTCGGGCGAATGGACGTTGAATGCCGATAAAAGTGATCAACCCGAGAGCCCAGGCGGCCGACGAGGCGGCATGATGCCTTCCAAAATGATCATCGAGCAAAAGGAAAATCAACTGATCGTGGAAACAGTTCGGAAAAATCGGGACGGAGAGGATGTGACCACCAAGTCCACCTACACCCTCGACGGCAAAAAATGCAAGAACGACACCAACTGGGGCACTCGAGAATCCACGGTCAACTGGTCAAAAGATGGCAAAACGCTGATCATCGAGTCCACCATGAAGATGTCCCGAGGCGATCGGGAGTTTACCATGGAATCCACCGAGAAGTGGTCACTGGATAAGAATATCCTGACCATCGAAACTACTCGCACCACGCCCATGGGCGAGCGAACCAGCAAGGCGGTGTATGAGAAGGTGGAGACGAAAAAGTAGGGCTATGGATTTTTAAAATTAGATGTTATCTGTAAAACTGAATATTTGTTTTGCGTGAAAAAGCACGTGGAAGGTGGATAATTTCATTCACCCTTTCACGTGCTTTTTTTGTGCTTAAATTTATGAATCAAGAAGTGCGCATTGAATTTTCGCTGGAAGATAGTCATAATATGCAATGGCGCATAGCAAAAATTTTTAGGCGCAGGTAATAAAATTTGTTATTGACATTTTTGCATAAATATGGTATATTCATTGCAACTTATTTCACCAGGCGAAGTTGTTGCGAGATGGGGATACATCGTTTTTCATAATGAATGATGGAGCGATCATCTCCCAGGTCAGCGACGATTTCACTATTGCCAGGCAACCGAAATTGTTAGAAGCATCGCTAGGACATGAGGACTATTTATATGGTATTAAAATAGAGATTATAACTTGCCGTTAGAATTAAAAGGATGCGTAAGGCTTTCGGTGAAAAATGAAGACAGGAGAAGAAGGTTTGGGAGCTGGCTTGCCAATGTGTTATAGCAAATGGCTTAAAAGAGCGAATGATATTCGAGAAAAAAAGTTCAATAATAGAAAAACCAAAACTGAAAGTCGGCCATGAAAATTGTCCACTAATAGAAAAATTGATTTTTCTATTAGTGGAAAAGTTTGTCTAAATATAGACATATTTTTCTAATAGTAGAAAATAATTCGAAATAAGTCGGGCAGCTAATCAATATGTTGGGCAGTTCATCTAATAATAATCGAGTCGTAAAACAAACCATCATTTTATACAAGGAGCAAACTTTATGGGTACAGCAAGTGTACAAGGAAAAATTTGGGGGGAGCGAGCGAGAGATTGGGCAGATGTGCAAGAGAGTGTAGCTGTCCCGCTCTTTGAAGCAGTTTTACAAGAAACTACTGTGAGTAAAAGTACGTCAGTTCTGGATATTGGTTGTGGTTCAGGTATATTTTGTGAAATGGCTGCAAAACGCGGTGCTCGGGTTAGCGGGATGGACGCATCGGAGCAACTCTTAACTATTGCTCGCGAGCGTGTGCAGTCTGGTGATTTCCGAACGGGCGAAATGGAAGAATTGCCTTATGACAACCAGACATTTGATGTGGTAACGGGCTTTAGTTCATTTCAATTCGCTGCCAACCCCGTCAATGCACTAAAAGAAGCAAGTCGTGTATCTCGTACTGGAACGGTTGTAATTGCTGTTTTTGGTAAGCCAGAAGAGAGTGAAGCCACAGCATACATTAAAGCGATGGGCTCATTATTACCTCCCCCGCCATCTGGCGCTCCTGGACCATTTGCGCTTTCAGCAGATGGTGCATTAGAAGCCCTTGCTATCAAATCAGGATTGACTCCTTCAGTTGTAAAGAAAGTCGAATGTCCGTGGGATTACCCTGACGAAAAGACTGCATTGCGTGGTTTATTGTCATCGGGTCCAGCGATTCGGGCAATTCAGGAAAAAGGCGAAGATATGGTACGTGACCTTATATTGAAAGTTATCGCTCCGTTCAAAACAAGATCAGGTGGATATTATTTGACAAATAATTTCCACTACTTGATTGCAACAACTCAATAATCGGGCTTATCTTGAAAAAACTGCCCAACAAAGCGTGCAGCCGACTGGTGGGATTCGTCCCGACTTACAAGCATTTTTCTGGCTTCGAGTTTTTCCTGCTCTCGAAGCGAATCTCGTCCCGCCCACCAGCGGCTAACGCAAAC
>CAZYNP010000095.1:10168-18332 GCA_964647995.1 uncultured Cytophagia bacterium | reverse complement strand
CAATTGGAGCAGGTTCAGCGTGTCGAATTCGCCAGCTCTCCGCCAACTGGCGGACCTTATCAATATTTGTGCCTGAGGCATAATCCGATCACCTGCTGGATTAAAAGCAATGTGATTAATGGAGTGAGTTACATTGAAAACAAAATAAATTTTTTTGTTGACAATTCAAGTAAAATATTTTATATTAGAATAACAATGAGTTCGATCGAGAATTAAGCAGAAATGGAAATAATATGAATATGCAAGTAACACTCTCGGGAAAAGCAGCAGATGTTGTGAAGGCACAAGTAGCATCTGGGATCTATTCGGATGCGGTTGCCTTTATCTCTGATATTGTTCTTAAGTACGAAGCTTATTATAAAAAGAAGCTTGAAGCACTCAATCGAGAAATCTCCATCGGGCTGGAGCAAGCTAACAAGGGCGAATGTATCGAGTTTGATTTTGATGAGCTCATGCAAGAAGTTGATGAAGAGTTGGGTTACGCAAATTAATGAAGAAGAAGAAAGCTACGATCACACCCATCGCTCGCTCAGACTTGAAACACATTAGCCGTTACACCGATAAAAATTGGGGGCGACAACAACGCTTCAAATATTTAAAACAACTTAAAGATAGATTCCTCTTTCTTGCTGACAAACCGCAGATGGGGAAAAAGCGTGATGAGATTTTCGGCTCCCCTTATAGTTATCACGAAGGAAGGCACGTCATCTTCTATCGCACCACTGCCGAAGGTATCGAGATTTTGAGAGTCTTGCATGACTCGATGGATTTCCCACGGCATTTTAAATAGACTTTTTCAAGTCTCAGGAAAGGGCAACTGGTCACCATATTTTTCCATCTCCCACCAATTATTCCCCTACACTGTAGAGTTTTTCTGCCATGTTCATACCTTTTAACACCTTCACTTCCAAAATGCTGGGAATAATATTTGTAAATAATGTCCGTTGTTAGTTGTCCTTTGTCCATTGTTAGTAGTCCGTTGTTCGTGGGCAGTTGTGTGAGCAAAGGATTCGAAATAAATTGTGAATTTGTTAGCTGAGGGATTGACAACGCTAACAAAACATTTTATCTGCTAGCTTGTCGGTTATGGATTTGAAGATGTGAGTCGTATTGAACATATAATGAATTTTTTTATTGACAATTCAGGCAAAATATTATATATTCAAAGCAGCTAAAATTTGATTGTTATGGATTTTTAGTCGTATCTGATTTGAATCACGATGAATCAAAAGAAAATTGCGCTGGAATCGGCAGGAACGAAGCTGGAAATTACTTTTTAAATATATCCAGATTTAAAGATTGGAAGGTCACGTGCAAGAAATCGATATTACTGAAAAAAAATACCTGACAGAATATCACAAACTCGTGGGTCATAAAATTGATCAGTTAATACAAAGCCACGATTTTAGTGAGCAACAAATCGAATTTGGCTATGCGACTCAGACTTCAGCGGTTTATTCTTCCAATATTGAAGGAAATCCAGTAGACCTCAATTCATACATGAATTACCAACTCTCCAAAGAAAAGCTCAAGCCAACAAAGGAAATTGAAGAAATTGACAATCTCGTTAAGGCTTATGAGTTCGCTCAAACCAAAAAGCTCAATGAAAAGAATTTCTTAAAATGTCACGAGATCTTTTCCAAAACATTGCTTATCAAAAGCAATCGAGGAAAGTACCGCAGGGAAAAAGTAGGCGTATATGATGAAAGAGGGTTAGTCTATTTGGCAATTGAGCCTGAATTTGTTGCAGAGAAGATGAAAATATTCTTCAACGGAGTCCAATCGCTATTAAATGAAACACTTTCTAACGAGGAAACTTTTTATCACGCATCACTACTGCATTTGAAGTTTGCCCATATCCACCCGTTCCGTGATGGCAATGGCCGAGGGGCACGGTTATTAGAAAAATGGTTTATCGCCGAGAAATTGGGGGACCACTTTTGGAAAATTCCTTCGGAAAAATATTATCGAGATCATCGGGAAGAATATTACGAGCATATCAATTTGGGAGTAAATTACTATGAGTTGGATTATGACCGTTGTCTCCCCTTTCTGATAATGCTTCCTAAATGTCTGGAATAATCAGTACTCAGACCAAATCAACTAAATAAAGCGCTACTGTCACCACCAAAAATAATCCTTCCAATTTCAACCCCAAAACCACTCTTAAAAGCGGGCAATTTGTTTCTATGTTTTTCCATCTATCAGAAACTTAAAATTGCAGGTCTTTCTAGCGCAGAACAATGGCTGCGCCGACAAATTTTTTTATCTCACCAGCGAGCAACAAAACCTCTCGGCTGACTATTAGCAATTGCTATGGGATTTCATTTTACAGCATCCGTTTGAGCATCATCGGCATCCGCCAGTCGGCGGATGGCGGATGGCAGACGCCTGATGCGCCGAACAATATCATCCACGTTCGATTGGCCACTGGCTCCGTGGTCGAGCAGATGAACGACCATCCCTTTGCCAAATTGAATATGGCTTTGACGCACAACGGCTAGACCAGCAATTACGAGGCGTTGAAACAGCAGGTGCAACGGTTAATTGAAAAAAGTGGGAATAACGTTGGAAAACAATGTTCGTTGTTGGTTATCCTATTCCTTCCTCTATTGTCCGTGGTCAGTTGTGTGAGCAAATGATTGGGAATGATTTGTGAATCCTTCGGCTCAGGATTTCTCAACGATAACAAAGCATACCATCGCCTCGGCAGATAAAGGTGGAATTAAGGGCGCTGGTTGCATTAATTAAATCTAAAAAATCTAAAAATCATTCAACTTTCATTCAGATAAGACGATATCAGGATGCTCTTTTTCCCATCGAACGGCCAATTGCTCTAGATAATAAAAATTTTTGTCCCAATCATGTAAAGTCGCTGGATCAAAATCAGCGCCATTGGGCCAGACCAGAGTATGCACTTCGGGATCAATTTTGACCTGATCGAATAGCGACACATCTCGAAGGGGGCCGTAAAGCTTACCCTTTAAAATTGGATAAAAATATATTTCCCGAACAGTACCGTCATTGAATTCCACTTTAAGTGTGTAGGGGGCAATTTTTCTAAATGATTTGACCTTATATATTGGATGCTTCATTTCATTCCCCATCTTATTTCAATGGTTCAATTTTAATTGGGGAATCTCCTCGCTGTAATCTCTCCCAATTTTCGATTAATTCATCCTGATGTAGCTCTGCCCAGGCTTCTACAAATCGTTGTTGACGACGAGGAAGATGTCCCGCGATCAGTTTTAGAGGCTCACGGCTATAAATAGCAACACATCCTGATAATATGCATGAAAATGAGATTTATGATGCGGAAAACCAGGTTCGACAAACATTCGAATTATGATTCCAAAGAATCGAGATATTTCGGGCATTTATCAATTTGTATTTTTTTGTTATTACTATAATCTTCCTGTCTGTGAATAAATATAAATAAAGAATTTCAAATAATCAAGAAATTAATTTTAGCTACAAAGATGATGACTACCTTGAAAAGTTCAATCGCTCATCCCTCCCGACGACCGATACTGAGGTTGCCTCGCTAAAATTCCACCTCACTGCCTATGCCTGGGAATAGAATATCCCGAGGGTGCATTGTTTGAAAGCTTTTCGCCGATCACAGGCGATGATTTGCAGTTGGTTGAGCCAGCCATTCGCACCCAATTGGAGCAGGTTCAGCGGGTGGAATTTGCCAGCTCAATGCCAACTGGACGGATCGCAATGACTGTTGCGTACCAAAAGTAATGGCTCCCAACTTTTTTAGAGTGGACTTCTCTTTAAAATATCTCGCAAAAAAAAAGATTCATCTGGTGGTAAGATAGCTGAATTTGCCTTTGATGGTTAATGGCCGCCTCCCATAAGCAAGGCATTCCCTGCCTGCCAAAAAGCACCTTCAGAATGTTCACTGAAACATAATCTATTTGTAAATGGATTGTAACAGGATTTGATTATTTTAAGTGGGAAAGCTGATTCGGAATGATAAAAAATTCATGAAGCTGAATTCTTGCCAGAGGAGGCGGTTATGGCTTATTTCTACATTGACGATGGCTTTCCTGAGTCGGAAGATTATGAAAATAATTACATCTTTTTCGACGGGAAAAACCAGGAATGCCTCCAAAAAATGATCCAATTAGCACAAGCGTTAGCCAGGTTACCGTTACAGCAGCGCAGGAAGATGATCGAACAATTCCTGTCGGAGCAGAATTGTGGCGGTGCGAACCAGGCTGTCCTGGCAAACGGGTGATCGAAAAGTTAAAACAAACATAATATGCCCGTAACATATCTGTAACAGGCCTTAGCTATTTTGGTTGACAAATTTTTAAACAGGGATAAGAGAATAATTATAAACAGTGAGGGAAGGTTATGCGCAACATTAACAAATCAAGCAAGAATTATCTCATCAGGAATCAAATTATCTTCTTTTTAATCATACTGGGGGGCCTTTCGTTTCTAACCCCCAGCCTTGTTACATCCCAAATCGTGAAGGGCAAGATTGCTGGCAAGCTGGTTGATGCGGAAACGGGTAGCCCGCTGATTGGCGCCAATGTGGTTATCCAGGGCACAAATCTGGGCGCTGCCAGTGATCTGGAAGGCAACTATCTGATCAATGCAGTTCCCACAGGGACTTATACCCTCGTGGTGATGATGATGGGTTACTCCCGCATCACGATCAACGATGTTGTGGTCACGGCGAATCAGGTGACCAAAATTAACGCCTCTTTGAAGCCTGAGGTGATCGAGACCGAGGAAGTGGTTGTGACGGCCAAAGCGATCCGCAATACAGAAGCTGTGCTGTTGAAAGATCGGCAAAAAGCGGCTGCGGTGAGCGATGCGATTAGCGCCGAAGCGATCTCACGCTCGGGTAATGGCAACGCCGCCGAAGCCATGAAACAGGTAACGGGGGCTTCGATTGTTGACGGAAAATATGTATTTGTGCGAGGACTGGGCGATCGCTATACCAGTACCCAATTGAACGGCGCCGAAATCCCCAGCAGCGATCCTTATAAGCGCTCTGGCTCCATTGATCTCATTCCTACCAATCTGGTCGATAATATCATCACCATTAAAACTTTCACCCCCGATAAACAGGGCAATTTCTCGGGCGGCACCGTCGATATTCGTACCAAGGATTTTCCTGAACAGTTAGACGTTCGCTTTTCCACAGCGACCGCTTACAATACCCAGACTTCATTCAAGCAAGGGATCGCTTACGAAGGCGGAAAATTGGATTGGCTGGGGATTGATGATGGCAAGCGGGCCATTCCCGACATCGTGGAATCCAGCCAGATTCCAACACCCGTCTTCGATCCTACTGTGCTGGATAAAATTATCGAGTACTCTCGAGCGTTCAATTCCCAAATGGCGCCCGTGCCATTTAAACCAGCGCTGAACCAGAGCTACTCCTTTTCAATCGGCAATCAAATGAGTCTGTTCAATCGGCCGCTGGGATTCATTGGAAGCGTGACTTACAGCCGAAATTTCTCTTCCTATCGAGATGGCCAATATAATGCGTGGAGTTTGGGCAGCAGCCAGCAGGAGACCATGCACAAAGTATTTCGCCTGAACGATACCAAATCCGTGGATGAAGTTTTGTGGGGTGGTTTGCTCAAAGGGTCTTACAAATTGACGCCGCAACATGTGCTGGGCTTGAACCTGGTTTATAACATCAACGGTGAAAAAACGGCTCGGCAGCTCGAAGGCATTTATGACTACGATAAGCTGGATGAAATCGATGACATCTATCACAGCAGCGTGCTGGCCTATAGCCACCGCCGTCTCACCTCGGCCCAATTGAATGGCGATCATTATTTCAAAAATCTATTGAAGGCCAGGGTTAACTGGAACGCCAGCCTGGCCCGCAGCGAACAGGATGAGCCCGATTTGCGCTACTTCACCAGCTACACCATCGTTGACGGCGACAAACAGGGCACAGGCGTCTTCACCAACCTGCCTCCCACTCGGCTATTTCGGAAATTGAATGAAGACAATAAAGAGTTATCGCTGGACATCGCCATTCCCTTTAAACAGTGGTCGGGAATGCCGTCCACCTTTAAGTTTGGTGGCTTCTATGGTCAGAAAGACCGTGACTTTACCGAGCGGAGCTTCCTGTATAGCTATTATGGCCGCTATGATGGCGATCCTGCCACGTATTTTTCAGCCGAAAATATTCGCTGGGATTCCACCTCGATGAAGATCGGCAACACCACCTATTACGGTTATAAGATGAACCTGTATCTCAAAAATGGAGAAATCGGCGCCAACGACTATACAGGTGATCAGGAGATTGCGGCTGGCTATGGCATGGTGGATCTGTCGTTGCTCAAACGGCTTCGTTTCATCGGCGGGGCTCGATATGAAAAGACCCAAATCGATGTGGTGAGTCTTGATCCCCGCAAGGCCGATGGGAAGATCAACACCCAAGATATTTTGCCCTCAGCCAATTTGATCTACGAATTGAAAGACAACATGAATCTTCGTCTCAGTGCCACCCGAACGCTGGCTCGACCCAACTTTCGGGAGATAGCGCCGTTTGCTGCTTTCGATTTTGCGGCAGGCTTCACCCACATTGGTAATCCTGAATTGAAGCGCACCCTGATCGATAACTATGATATGCGCTGGGAATGGTTCTCTCGGCCTGGTGAAATCTATGCCGCCAGCGTCTTTTACAAGCGGTTCCATAATCCCATCGAGCGAGCATTTGTGATCTCAGCATCGCAGCGAGAGATCACCTGGATCAATGTGGACAACGCCACTTCCATGGGATTCGAATTGGAAGTACGCAAGAATCTGGACATTATCCATCAGGCGCTCAAGCACTTTATGTTCGGCGCCAATTTGTCGATCGTCAAGTCAGAAGTGAAAATTTCCGATGCCGAATTGCAGATCATGCGCATCAACAATCCCGAGATCAGCGATACTCGGGAGCTGGAGGGGCAATCGCCCTATTTATTGAATTTGAACTTGAATTATGATAATTATGAAAAAGGCATCGGGGCAGGGATCTATTACAATATCTTTGGCAAACGATTGTCAGAGATCAGCAAGAATGGTCAGCCATTTGTGTATGAGCTGCCAGTGGGGACGCTCAACGCCTCCATGGACTGGAAGTTCATGAAGCATCTGAAACTGAAATTGGCGGCTAAAAATCTGCTGGACGAAAATCACAGAAAAACCCAGAACTACAAGGGCCAGGAATATATCTTTACCCAATTTTCTCGGGGCCGAACCTTTGAAATCGGCCTGGGATATAGCTTATAATTCGAGGCGGATTGCGCTCGAAAATGATGGCCACATTTTTAGCGGATCGCTTCGCATTATAAGATGGAAATCGATGAGCGATTCATGATTTCGAGTCCATAGGGTTAAACGAGGTTACATTCGCCACCAGCGGATTCGGTCATGGAGCGGAGAATCAAATGATAGCCTTCGTCGATGATTTGGCGATTGATGGTAGCCCAGACAGATTTAAATGGGCAAAACAGGGGTAAAATCAAGCTGAATCGATCGGCGAGCCTATCAGAATCAATCCTAAACGAGGTTTCTGCGGAAACTTGATGGCAAAAAAGTGCGGTGATTTTTCTCGCCATTGCTGAAAGGCTGCAACTGCCAGCGTGATAGGTTTTGCAGAACCCAGTTCTCTTAACTAATTTTCTTGGAGGTAAATTTTTTATGAAGCTAACCGTAAAAATCGTGAGTGCTATCGTCATTGTTTCGATGTTGCCAGCTTTTGGTTTTGCTGGACCATTCGATTTTTTTCAACGAACGAATTTTAAGGGCGCTTTTGGCGCTAATAATTGGGCGACCAATTGGACCGCTCTGGCTCAATATGGCTTTTTGACCCCACCTGTTGTTTCAGGCGCCAGTGGTCAAATCATTGAGGTCACTGATAATGATATCCCGCCCAATGCAACAGTCTATTGGGAAGCGAAAAATACCTATTTGTTGAAGGGCCGTGTCTTCGTGGACGAGGGATCCGTGCTGATCATCGAACCAGGAACGGTTATCAAAGGTGCGCCTGGCGAAAAAGAGAACGCCAGTGCCCTGATCGTGGCCCGTGGCGGCAAAATCTACGCCGAAGGCACACCTGACCGACCGATTATCTTCACGTCGGAAAATGATGATTTAACCAACCCGCTGGTCCCCTCCTGGGATGCCAAAGGTC
>CAZYNP010000095.1:0-10068 GCA_964647995.1 uncultured Cytophagia bacterium | reverse complement strand
TCGGAAAATGATGATTTAACCAACCCGCTGGTCCCCTCCTGGGATGCCAAAGGTCTCTGGGGCGGTTTGATCCTGTTGGGACGAGCTCGGATCAATCAGCCTGCGGGCGAAGCCACCATCGAAGGTATCCCCACCACGGATCCTCGAGGCCTGTACGGCGGCAATGACGATGACGATTGTTCGGGTGTGTTGAAATACGTCTCCATCCGTCATGGCGGTACCGAGATCGGCGAAGGCAACGAGATCAATGGTCTTACCATGGGTGCAATTGGACGGGGCACGACCATCTCCCACGTCGAGGTGTTCAGCAATCTGGACGATGGGTTCGAGTGGTTCGGTGGCACGGTCAATTGCGACCATCTCATTGCGGCGTTCTGTGGGGATGACGGTATCGATATCGACGAAGGCTTGCGCAACAAGATGCAGTTCTTGTTTGTGGTTCAGGCCGATAGCACGGGCGATACCTGTGGCGAGCATGATGGAGCGCCAGGCGATTTCACGGCGCAGGAGCCGAAGACGTATGCCCAGATTTACAATGCCACCTATCTGGGTGCTGGCAAGAATAGCGCCTCGGGTAAGACGGTGTTGCGGTTGCGAGAAGCCTGGGGTGGAGTGTACAAGAACAGCATTTTTGGTGATTACCCTGGCAAAGGCGTGACCATCGAGTCCAAGAAGCAGCCCGATAGCAAGGATCGGCTGCTGGCAGGCGAACTGGTGCTGGCCAATAACATCTGGTTTGAGCTGGCGGCTGGTGGCGATTGGGCCAATATTGGCGTGGAAGATTACACCGCCAATCATCTGGCCGCCAATAACAACAGCTATGAAAATCCGCAGTTGAAAGGCATCAGCCGTAGCCAGAATCTGGGATTGGATCCAAGACCGACCGCTGATGGTCCAGCGTATCAAAATCTGGCCAGCTATCCCGCTGACGATGAATTTTTCGAACGAGTCAATTACAAAGGCGCTTTTGGTTCCACCAACTGGGCAGCGGGCTGGACTGCAGTCTCCCAATATGGTTTTTTGGCGCCAGCTACGGTTCCTGGTTCCAGTGGCAAGGTCATTGAAGTTACCGATGCCGATATTGCCCCGAATTCACGGGTCTATTGGACGGCTGACAACACCTATCTGCTAAAAGGTCGAGTTTTTGTTGATGACGGCGCAGTTCTGAATATTGAAGCTGGCACCGTGATCAAGGGCGCCCCTGGCGAAAAAGAGAATGCCAGTGCCCTGATCGTGGCCCGTGGCGGCAAAATCTACGCCGAAGGCACGGGATTGAATCCCATCATCCTGACCTCGGAAAATGATGATTTAACCAACCCGCTGGTCCCCTCCTGGGATGCCAAAGGTCTCTGGGGCGGTTTGATCCTGTTGGGACGAGCTCGGATCAATCAGCCTGCGGGCGAAGCCACCATCGAAGGTATCCCCACCACGGATCCTCGAGGCCTGTACGGCGGCAATGACGATGACGATTGTTCGGGTGTGTTGAAATACGTCTCCATCCGTCATGGCGGTACCGAGATCGGCGAAGGCAACGAGATCAATGGTCTTACCATGGGTGCAATTGGACGGGGCACGACCATCTCCCACGTCGAGGTGTTCAGCAATCTGGACGATGGGTTCGAGTGGTTCGGTGGCACGGTCAATTGCGACCATCTCATTGCGGCGTTCTGTGGGGATGACGGTATCGATATCGACGAAGGCTTGCGCAACAAGATGCAGTTCTTGTTTGTGGTTCAGGCCGATAGCACGGGCGATACCTGTGGCGAGCATGATGGAGCGCCAGGCGATTTCACGGCGCAGGAGCCGAAGACGTATGCCCAGATTTACAATGCCACCTATCTGGGTGCTGGCAAGAATAGCGCCTCGGGTAAGACGGTGTTGCGGTTGCGAGAAGCCTGGGGTGGAGTGTACAAGAACAGCATTTTTGGTGATTACCCTGGCAAAGGCGTGACCATCGAGTCCAAGAAGCAGCCCGATAGCAAGGATCGGCTGCTGGCAGGCGAACTGGTGCTGGCCAATAACATCTGGTTTGAGCTGGCGGCTGGTGGCGATTGGGCCAATATTGGCGTGGAAGATTACACCGCCAATCATCTGGCCGCCAATAACAACAGCTATGAAAATCCGCAGTTGAAAGGCATCAGCCGTAGCCAGAATCTGGGATTGGATCCAAGACCTGAGGTAACAGGACCTGCCTATCAGAACCTGGCGGCGATCCCAACCTCTGTTAAGATTCTCAGCAACGAGAAAGTTATCCCCACAGACTTTTCGCTGATGCAGAATTATCCGAATCCATTTAATCCGACCACCACGATTCAATTTAACCTGCCCAAAGAGATGGTGGTGAAACTGTCGGTTTATAATATCATGGGTCAGCAGGTTGCGACCCTGGTCAATGGCAAGCAGGCGGCAGGCGTGTATCAAATTCAATGGAACGCTGCTGGCCTCCCCAGCGGGATGTATTTCTATCGCCTGGAAGCGGGTTCAACAGTGCTGAGCAAAAAAATGACATTGATTAGGTAACACCCAGTCATCATCAAGTTTTACCTCTCTATTCTCTTATTCCCTCAGAGAGCCAGAGATGTTATGTTATTGTCTCTGGCTCTTTTTTTATGAATGGCTCTGGTTGGCCGATGGCGGATTATTAAAAAGTTCATTAAAATTTAATGGAACTGTAACATGAATGTAACATGCTTTGGCTAATGTGTGCGGCAATTTTTTATTCTAATTAATTCTATTTAGTCAGATTAGCAAAATACCTGGGTAAAGACAGGTCATTTCGAGCGAAGCGAGAAATCTCTGTTTCTAAAACCGATCAATCTAAAAATATACAGATTCCTCACTCCGCTTCGCTTCGTTCGGAATGACACAAATCAGATCAATCTGACTAAGTAGCATTAATGTAGATCCGAAAAACGTAGAACAAGCTTCCAGCTTGTCGAATAAATCTCAGCTAACTGAAATATCTATGTTGCAAGAAAGATGTCCACATTAAGTGGATCTTACGATTAATTACTCATCCGAAGTATGTTACGGAATTCCCGACTTTAGTGTGCGGCAATTTTTTATTCTAATTAATTCTATTTAGTCAGATTAGCAAAATACCTGGGTAAAGACAGGTCATTTCGAGCGAAGCGAGAAATCTCTGTTTCTAAAACCGATCAATCTAAAAATATACAGATTCCTCACTCCGCTTCGCTTCGTTCGGAATGACACAAATCAGATCAATCTGACTAAGTAGCATTAATGTAGATCCGAAAAACGTAGAACAAGCTTCCAGCTTGTCGAATAAATCTCAGCTAACTGAAATATCTATGTTGCAAGAAAGATGTCCACATTAAGTGGATCTTACGATTAATTACTCATCCGAAGTATGTTACGGAATTCCCGACTTTTCGGATGGGCAGTAATTAACCACAAACATCGCTTAACCCAAGTATCCATGAAGGAGGTGAGGTTCGGTTCAAAAAAGCGCCATTTCTTACGGGGAATAGTTTCATCAGTTTGAGGGAATAGTTAAATCAGTTTGAGGGAAGCTGCAAAATTTAACATGAGGGAATATGAGAATCAGAGAACTGTGGGTGTTCTTTCTAATTTTCTTGCCCGCCATTTTAAGCGCTCAAATCGAGTCCAAGATCGACGGGCTGGTCTATTCGGATTATTACTATCAATTCAAAAACAGCGTTGCTGCTGAACAGGACCGAAATGCTTTTCAATTTCGGCGCATCTATTTCACTTTTGAGAACAATGTCACGCAGAACATCAAGGTTCGTTTTCGGCTGGAATCGGAGCATGCCAGCTACGGCTCGGCAACCAAGATCAATCCTTTTGTCAAACACGCCTATCTGGAATGGACAAATTTGATCCCCCAACACCGCATCTATTTTGGATTGGCCGAGACCAACGCTTTCAAAAATTCTGAGGAATATTGGGGCTATCGATCCATTGAAAAAACGATCATGGATCTGCAAAAAATTTGCTCGTCGTCCGACATGGGTTTCGCCATTCGAGGCGATATGTTTAATAATACGGTTCATCACTGGCTAACCATTTTCAATGGCCCAGGCTGTGGTTCATCCGAAATTGATCGGTTCAAAAAAATCGGCTATGCCCTCTGGCTGACGCCGATGCGAGGGTTGATTCTGGAGGGTTATTTTGATTTTGAAAGTCAGGACCCCACAGGCAAGCAGACGGCGGCCAATTTGAGTTCAGCCAAAGATTACGCTGCCAGCACTGGCTACACCACCTTGAAAGGTTTTGTGGGCTATGATCATCCGAGATTTACCGTCGGTGCTGAAGCCTTCTGGCGAACCAATGAGAAATCGGGCATCGAACAGGTGGCGACGATTTATGATGACGTGAAAAAAGAATACAAAATAACGGCATTGACACCTGTCGATGTCAAGCGTTTCGGCTACTCGGTCTTCGGCTCGGTGATCACGCCCGTTCCCAGGCTCAAAGCATTCGCTCGTTATGATTTCTTTGATAATAACACAGGAACCAATGTCATTACCAAATTCGACAAAGCCACAGGCAAATTGACCAATGGTACTGATGATGAATTTACCATGATCTTTGCTGGACTGGATTATATTCCTGCGTCTAATCTTCACATCATGCCCAATGTCATTCTAAAAAGCTATGCCAAAGCTGGATTGGAAAATGACATCACAGGTCGATTAACATTGTATTATAAATTTGATTCGGGCAAAATTATCGTTCAATAATGTAGTATTCTCATTGTAGCCAAGTAAATGAAGTCATTGCGAGCGGTAGCGAAGCAATCCTTTCTTATCGAAAGACTGCTCCTCCGACAAAAAGTGGATTGCAATGACAATGATTAACTTCTTAAGCTAAAATTAAATTGAAGGAGCACCAATCATGAAAAAGAATTTCACACTGTTGACAATCATTATCGGACTTTTATTTGCGGGCACTATACTGGCTCAGGATTTTATCCAGATTAAAGGTTCTGATACGATCGTCAATCTATCTCAGAAATTAGCCGAAGCCTACATGGAAAAAAATCCCAACGTTTCCATTGCCGTAACGGGCGGCGGATCAGGGGTCGGCATTGCATCATTGATCGCCAATCGAGTGCAGATTGCCAATTCTTCCCGTGAGATGAAAGAGAAGGAATATGCGCAGGCGAAAGAAAACGGCGTGATCCCTACGGAAATCGCCATTGCCATCGATGGCCTTTCGGTGACCGTCAACGCCAGTAATCCCATCAAGTCGCTCACCAAAGATCAAGTCGGTGCTATTTTCCGAGGCGAAATCACCAACTGGAGCGAGGTTGGTGGGCCGAATCTGGCCATCTCGCTGTATGGCCGTCAGCCCAACTCGGGCACCTATGTCTTCTTCCAGGAATTTGTGCTGGGCAATAAGGACTACTCTTCCAAGATGAAGCAAATGAACGGCAACGCTCAAATTATCGAGGGGATCAAGACCGACAAAGGGGCGATTGGCTATGTCGGCATCGGTTATCTGTACGACGAGCATGGCAATCTAATCCAGGGCATTAAGGTGCTGGATATTGCACTGGATGCGAAATCCAGGCCTGTTACTCCATTAATCATGGATAATGTGAAGTCAGGGCTTTATCCCATCGCCCGACCGTTGTATCAATACACCAATGGCAAGCCGAAAGGTGCAGTGAAAGATTTGATTGCTTTTGAACTGAGCCCCGAAGGCCAAAAGCTCGTAGAAGAAATGGGATTTTATGCTGTCTCTGGCAAGTATCTGGAACGGAATAAGAAGGCGGGATTTTAGGTGATTGGGTAATTAGGTAATTATTATCTAAAAAGTTCACTTCTTGCCCATTGTACAAAAATTTATTTGGTCTCAGAATTGAAAGGTCTCAGAATTCAAAGTTTCATTTCTGTGATCCTTCAATTCTGAGACCAAAATTTTCTTTTTGGTTCTGGCTCGTCCAGGTTAATCAATCAGGTAATTGGGATGGTGAAGTGGTGATCATGGTTAGTATTCTTTGCCATTAAGAAACCACGGCATCTCGATTTAAGCACAGAAGACCCTTTGAATTTCAGGAGGATTTGAAGGGTCTTTTTTTTTTATTTGGTGATTGTGAGTGGCGGAAGTTTTTTGTATTCCGATAAATGTTAGCAATGAGATGTAAATTTCTAATAAAAAGCTTAATTGAATTATCGCTCTTTCATCCAAAGACCAAAATGATTGGGCAAGTGAAAAATCTTATAGCCACCATCTTCAATTCGAATTCATTTATTTCATCGTGCTCGGTTTATTTTTGCTCAGCCACTCTGCCAGTTCTTCCACCTGTTCCATGGCGAACAATTGAGCACTCAAATCATCAATTTGCTTGGACTTCAATTGTTTAAGCTGGGATTCTAAATCAGCCTCAATGGCTTTGAACTTGGTTCGCACCAGATGCAATAACAACGCCAGCTTGCCATATTCAATGCCCTCCTCCAGCCCTTCTTTTTTCCCTTCTTTTTTCCCTTCTTCTCTCCCTTCTTCTCTTCCTTCTTTTCTCCCCTCTTTGATCCACTCTTGAACAAAGGTTGATTCTTTCAACATGAGATACTCCTTCTTAAAAAATTCTCGAACGAATATCGCTTCATATTTTCGGAACGCCACCATCATGGCCAAGGCCAGTAAATCGGAGCGATGCTGCCGATCGGGAATCTGCAAGATCAACTGCCGCTCTTTCTCCAGAAGATCGATTCCTGGTCGGTCGTAAAGCAGCGGCAGCAGTGGCGCCAATTCCAGCAGCTCGCCCGAAGCGATTAGCTCTCGATGCTCCCAGAGCAATATTTTATCCAGAACAAAACGGTTCCGAAATCCCAAAAGCTGATTCTCCAGCACCTCAGGAAAAGACCGATATCTTCCCCGCTCTAAATAGACGATCACGGTCACCACAGGCAGCGAATAGCTGGCCATGAGCAAGGCGGTTTTGATCAAAAAAGTGCCCAACATTCGTTTCCGAGGTTGAACCATAAACTCCAGATTCAGGATGGTCTCCCTGCGATCATGCCGCAGCCGAAAGATCTTGTCGCTGCGATACTCGGGAATATTCAACTGCGTGTCTTCCAATGCCACCAGTTCATCATCTGTTCGATCACCAAACAGCAGTTTCAAGAACACATGGGGGAATCGTCCCGATAGAACTTTTAGAACCCGATCGATTTCGTGCATCGTCCAGCTCCTTTGATTTATTATAATAAAAAATGAAATGAAAATCAAATTGAAATTTTTGCAGTGAAATATTTTTCTGGCTGTAACCCATTTGTAACATTGGCAAATTAAATTGGTTGGGTTTTTCTGGCAGGATGGGATATTATTGTCCAGATAATCGATTTCTAGCTCCAGTGAACGTAAATTTGTCATTGATAATGGAGCTGATTTTTCGAATTCGACTATTGCTTGATTGACGGACATTTTGAATAGATAAAAGCCTTTGAGCTTTTAGTTTTTATTAACGTAATTTTTGCATATATCGATGAACCAGGAATTTATTATCCTGAACCAAAATCGGAGTAACTCGGTTTGATGCCTGAACGAACACCTTCGTCTGAGAAGGCGACCAAACAACTGAAATCCAAGACTGCGCTCTGGCGCCACCTCAAGGAGCGCACCATCCATTATTTTTTTCTGATCAATGGATTGATGGCAGTGATCATTCTGGTGGGAATCTTTTCATTGCTCTTCACTCAGGGCTTTCCCGCCTTAAGAGCAGTCGGCCTGGGCGAATTCTTCTTCAGCGACCGTTGGGATCCCACCTCACCTGTGAAAGAATCCTATGGCATCCTGGCCATGGTGGTCAGCACCCTTATGGTCACCTTTGGTGCCTTGATAATTGCCGTACCCGTTGGCATCGCCTGCGCCGCTTACCTGGCCGATGTGGCCAGCCCACGAATGCGAGAAATTGTCAAACCTGTCATCGAAATTCTGGCGGGCATCCCTTCGGTCGTGGTGGGATTTTTGGGCATCGTGGTCACGGGACCGTTCATTGCTAGAGTTTTTGGAACGGCCAATGGTCTGAACGCAGTGAATGGTTCGATTCTTTTGGCGATCATGGCCTTGCCCACGATCATCAGCATTTCAGAAGACGCCATTGTGGCCGTGCCCCAGGAGTTCAAATCGGCCTCGCTGGCTCTGGGTGCGAACAAATGGCAAACGCTCACTCGTGTCACATTGCCCTCTGCTTTGTCTGGCATTATCGCTGCCGTAATGTTGGGCATGGGCCGAGCCATTGGTGAGACCATGACCGTGCTCATGGCGTGTGGCAATGCCCCAGCGCTGCCCCATAGCTTCCTCGATCCCGTTCGAACCATGACTGCCGCCATTGCCATCGAGCTGGGCGAAACGGTTCAGGGAAGCGTGCACTATCAATCGCTGTTCGTGATCGGCTTTGTGCTGTTTCTAATGACGTTCCTGGTCAATCTGGTTTCCGATCTGGTGCTTCATAAATATCAGCGGGTGGCACGATGAAAATCAATTGGCGAAACATCACTCAATTTTTGGGTTTTACCATTCTCAGAATGGCGGCAATTTTTGTTATCCTGATATTGGCGTTTATTATTTACGACATCGCTTCCAAAGGCGCTAAAGTGATCAGTTGGGAGTTCATCACCCAGAAGCCCACCAAAGGGATGACGGCTGGCGGCATCTGGCCCGCCATCGTGGGGACATTTTGGGTCAGCCTGGTCACTATTTTTTTAGCGGTACCGATGGGGATGTTCACCGCCATCTATCTCAACGAATATGCCACGCAGGGCAAAATCATTCGGATCATCCGCCTGGCCATCCGCAACCTCTCGGGGGTACCTTCGATTGTCTATGGCTTGTTCGGCTTTGCATTGTTTGTCTTAATGATGAATCTGGGGCTGTCGGTGCTATCTGCTGGATTGACGTTGGGCTTGCTTACGCTCCCCTGGACCATCACGGCCAGCGAGGAGGCGCTAAAAACCGTGCCCATGTCCTATCGGGAAGGGGCGCTGGCGTTGGGAGCCACCAAATGGCAGACCATTCGAACCAATGTTCTGCCCTACGCCATTCCTGGAATGCTAACGGGAACGATCCTTGGCCTGGCCCGAGCGGCGGGCGAAACCGCACCGATTCTATTTACGGGCGCAGCGTTCTTCTGGCCAGTTTTACCATCATTTCCGAAAGTGCTGATTTCACAGTTCATGGCATTGCCCTATCACCTGTTCATCATGTCCACCCAGCACCACGAAATTGCTAAAGTCCGTCCCATTGCCTATGGCACGGCGCTGGTGCTGATCGTGCTGATCCTGACCATGAATATTCTGGCCATCCTGATCCGCTATCGGTTTCGGAGGAAATATAAACGAGCGTGAGATTGATTTTGGATTTTAGATTTTAGATTTTAGATTTTGAAATTCGGAGTGCACTTTAACCACCAGCTAATTTCACCAATTTTTCCAATTTCGCTAATCCGCCACAACTGGAAGATAAATTCAATTAGCCTGAATTGGCGAAATTAGCGGTCAAAGCTTTTTGTGAACGGACTTAGTTATAAATAAGATAAAAAGAAAGCCTGAGATAGATATATTTCAATTTTTGGTCTCAGAACTGAAAGGTCGCCGAAATGAAACCGAATATTTGTTTGAGTCCTTTCGATTCTGAGACCAATTTTCACTTTTCAATTCTGTGGGACAACATTTCTGTGGGAGGCCAATTTTCTCCCACAGAAGCGGAATCCCACAGAAAGGAATTTTGAAATTGGTCTCAGAACTGAAAGGTCGCCGAAATGAAACCGAATATTTGTTTAAGTCCTTTCGATCCTGAGACCAATTTTCACTTTTCAATTCTGTGGGAAAACATTTCGGTGGGAGGCCAATTTTCTCCCACAGAAGCGAAATCCCACAGAAAGGAATTTTGAAATTGGTCTCAGAACTGAAAGGTCGCAGAAATGAAACCAAATATTTGTTTGAGTCCTTTCGATTCTGAGACCAATTTTCACTTTTCAATTCTGTGGGACAACATTTCTGTGGGAGGCTAATTTTCTCCCACAGAACCGCCAGTTGGCGGTCCGCCCTTCGGCGGAGCGGAATCCCACAGAAATGAATT
>CAZYNP010000094.1:0-18565 GCA_964647995.1 uncultured Cytophagia bacterium | reverse complement strand
TATTGGGGTTGAACTCGACTTCTTTCGTTTCATAAAAAATTAGACCCAGGTTGCCGGCCAGTGTCAGGCCATTAGAGAGCAGGTGGCGAACTGCCCCGTAAAAACCAAAATTCAAATTGCCCTGTCCAACATCTTCCGAGCCTATCGGTAGTGTAACCAAACCGCCAGCAGAAAAATTGGTCTGATTCTGGTTGTAAATATTGTATCGACCATACACCCCTAAGTCGGAAATGCCCGATTGACCATCGCCCTGTTCCGGTGAGTAGTTAAGATAGAACAATTGAGTACCGACTTCAATTTTATCATTGATGGGATAACCGCCCTGTACCCCCAGTCCGAAAGTATTTAAGTACTCGTAGCTGGAGTACATCAAACCACCTTCGCCATAGCCTGAACTGGCGACTGGTGCATCGAAGAAGTACGATTGAAATAGATGGACATTGCTGGTATTGGGAGTAGCTGTCGTGGTCGTATTCTTTTTGACAACTTTTTTCTGAGCATAAGCGGGTGCCATGATCAGGGCAATGGCCAGAAATAATGTTAGCAACACAGTTAGTTTTTTCATAATTAGCCTCCATAATACTGTTTAAGGTGATTTAAAAAGTTGCTGAATATAGTAAAATGCAATTTAAATGTCAAGGTTAATTTTGGATTTAACAATATTCTTGTTCAGCAGATCAATTTCCAATCATGCTGGTAATAAGATGCTAATTGTTCTAGGGCAATTCCCGATCCCCATTTGTTTGATTCCTCTTGCACTGATCGAACGTTATGTCCTCTGCCTAACAGCCACAGAATAATCCTGTTGACATTCAGGAAATATTTTTGTAATTTTCAGCCAAATCGATCATAAGACAGGGGTAATTTTCAAAATGAATAGCAATTTCATAAATGTACTTTGCTTTAGTTTAATGGTCATTTTTTCCGTGACCGGCGCTCTGACGCAAGAAAAAGATGTTCTCATCGGACTTCGACACGATGAATTATTGCCGCAGCCGCTGCCATACGGAGAGTCGGCTACGGCCGCTCGTCAGGGTTTCTATCGCACGCTGTGGATTTCTTTTGATGCACCGGACTCGATTTCGATTCGCGAAGTCAACCAGATAATCGTCCCCCGAAACCATCAGCTCTGGCAAATTGAAGTGCGGAGGCAGCAGGAAGGTCACTGGGTAGAGGATCGCATCGTCGCAGCGCCGGTTGGTCACACCTGCGCCGAGATGCCGCTGGATTCTATGACCGTAGCAGAATGCGAAGGGAACATGTCCCTGTCGCTTCTATTTGTGGGCACCGATTACCTCTCTTGTGAGGTTGCATCCGAGGGCTACTGTCAGGGAGCAGCCCATCCCTGGCATGTGAATTCTTTGAAAGTCGTTAGCCTCGATGATGTGGGCGGCGATGGGATGGCTATTTCTTCCGTTGTGGGCGATGCCGCCTGGCGCGCCATGCAACAGGGTGCCAGTCGCTATTGGTCCAAAAGGAAAGATGAACGTCTGAATCCCGATCCCGACGAAAAGAACTGGGGGTTGATACGAAAAAGAGGTCGGTGGGTGCTTCGAGGGCAACTGGATTATGCGGCCGAAGTGTTCCGTGGTCTATTTGCTCACTTTGATATCGATTTTAAGCCGCCGTCGGCCATCGTGGGTGCTAATGAATTCCCAATTCCCTGGCCGAAGTTGAAAGAAATGCTGCCGAATGTGAGAGACGCAATCTCCTCTCCGGACGGAAAATTATTGTTAGCATTGACTGCGGACAAGCTCAATATATATGCAATGCCTGGTTGGCAGCGTCTCAGGGCAACGACAATCTTGACCAACGAGATGGTGATCATGGTGCAATGGGTGGACGGATCGGAAATCGCCGATTATAGCCGGCAGAAAGCCAATGCGACGCTCATCGAATGACAAGGCCTGCAGCGATAGCTTCGGGATAAAAATTCTCCAGCGGGATTTACAGCTCTCCATTGATGATTGGCAGCATTGTATTCAATGAAAAAGGGAATTGTGGCAGCGAAGTGCAAGTGACGCCATTTGCCAATTTGTAGGGCATGTTTTTCTCAATCAAAATAGCAGCAAGGCTAACCTGGAAGCTTACGTTCGAGATTTTTCAGGCAAATCAAAAATTCAGCAGCTCGTTATTCGCCAGTTTATCTCCCTGGTCGAATTTTATTTTCTAATGAAATCGAGCTCATCCCAATCATTTTCCAGCTCAGACTAAAAGTTTGGAACTTCAACAGCTCCACCAAAACAAGGTAAATCCCGTCAGAGAGAACAGCATTTCTAATGCCGTCACTTCGAAGCATCATTTTTGGCAGCAAATCCTGATACCATTTCTTTTCAGCTCGAATGGTCTGGAAAAATTGTGAAATGCGCGGGAGGAAAGATCCTTTCCAATCAGGAGAATTAGCTGCAGATCAAATCTGAAATCACAATCGCCTGACCCATTTTTCGGGCTGCACACACCGAGTCGCTGTTGACCGAATTTGGATAGAAATAGAAAATTTTTTCAGCATCGAAATTGCTTTGCTTATCTCACTGTTCATAATCAACTATCGATCCGGCCATTGATACGATTCCCTGAGTTTCATTTTAATAATTTCAGCAATTTTGGAAGCGATTTTTTCGATCGAAACCAGCTCGATGAAAAAATCGGTCAGATTCATCATGGCGCCAAAGAGGAAGAGCGGCTCTCTACATTCGCTGCAGACCAATGCCGGCCTACGAAAAACAATGTGTTGATAGGTGTTCTTGAAAATAATTGTGAGCGCACCTGATGAAAACAAGACGGGTTCCTGGACCGGGACAAGTCGCTATAAAAGGTGTTTTATGTTTTGCCAATAAATGTTACAACAAAGGGCTGGCCGGCAGTAGTTATCGAGGAGTCAGATTTGTTACCTGACAATTGCCAGTTTTCCTTTTTTAGAACTATCCTCATTCCTGATCCAATACAGATATACTCCCGCCGCCACCATTTCTCCCTGTTCATTCCGCAAATCCCAGCTCACTCCGCCGTTGCTATCTTTTTCCTCCAGTGTCCGAATCACCTGGCCCGACAGCGTCATGATTTTGATCGTGGCGGCTCTGGTCAAATTGGCGAACATGACCGAATTTTGTCCCGCACCGACCCGACAGGGATTGGGATAGGTGAATACCTGCGAGAGATCGTGCTGATAAAATATGAGCGACGCCTGGCTGCCCGGCCCAATCGGGATCGGCACGCCCGAACGACTGAGCACGTTTTGAACCGTGATGATGTAATTTGCCCCCAAAGCGCCGATCGGATAATGCGGCTCGATGGTCAGGATCACCTGGGCGCCGTCAGTGGAGGAAAGAGCGATTGCGGCGATGGGAAGCGTCGGCAGCGTGAGATAATTGGACGGCTCCAGGGCCGAGATCGGGTCCACTGGCTGATTGAAAGTCAGCGCAATGGTTTGAGGCTGGATTAGACTGGCGGAAACCAAATAAAATGGAGGAGCCTGTGCTGGTACCTCGAACGTCAGACGATTCCGTGTCGTGTCCAGCGGCGTCCGATCCCGATCGCTGACGCCCACCACCTGGACGGCATACGAACCAGTGGGCGGGGGATTCACGGCCAATGTAAGCAGCACCTCCTGGCCCGAGCGGGAATCGATGGCCGAAATCGGCTGCCCCAGGTCGGGGAGGAAACGATAGGCCGCTGGATTTAGGATCGATTGGCTCATCGGCTCGCTGAATCCCAGTCGCAGTTGATTGGGCACAATGAATTGAGCGCTTGTCAGATACGGTCGGGCGCCAGGGCACACGGCCATGGGAGCGGTCCGAGGCCCTTCCTTCGCCGCAATAATGGCCGAGACAGCATACCAGTAAAGCGTGTCCTGTTGGACCGCCTGATCCAAGAAGCTCGTCGAATCAACTCGAGCCAATGGCACTAATTGATCGGCCCTTCGGCCTCGATAGATTTGATAGTCTTCGGCCTCCAATACGGGCAGCCACTCCAGATAAACCTGGGTTTCATCCAGCGGATGGGCCTGGAACCCTGCTGGGGCTGGTGGTCCCACAACCAATGCGAAGCGATCTTGCAGGGCAATCGTTTGTTCGCCGGTGTTCAGAAAAAATTCGGGCTGCCCATCGCCATCGAAGTCGCCAATGGCATTGGCCTGGCTGCGGCTGGGATAATAATATCCAATCGGCTTGTATGTTCCAGTCACGGCGTCGTAATCGATGACATAGAAATCTGGGAATACATTGATCAACAATTCATCGTGATTGTCGTTATCGAGATCGCCCGAAGACAGGCCACTGGCGAAATCCGCAGGATTGGCAAAGCCGAAGAACGCCTGCTCCCAGACTGGCTGGAATCGATTGTCACCAACGGTTTTATAAATCCGAAAAATCCAGTAGCGGCCATCGTATTCGTGCTCGGCGTCCAGGTCGGGCGAGGAATGGCAGCCTGCGGCCAATTCGATCACGCCATCGCCATCATAATCGCCGCTGGCCAGAAAATCGATGGCGTCCATCAACGGCAATCGCTCCTGCCAGGTGGCGCTGTACCGATTGTCTCCATCGGCTTCATGGATGTAGATATCGCCATCGTAATCGCCCAGCAGCACTTCCATCTTGCCATCGGCATCGAAGTCGCCGACCTCGCAATGGGGCACACCTGTGCCGTTGGTTCCCGCCGTGGGATTGGGCAACGTAGCAATTTGAGCGAAGCGATGATAACCAGTGTTTTCGTGTACGGTCCAGACATTGCCCACTCGGGCGATGATCTCTATTTTGCCATCCCGATCCAGATCGGCGAAGCGACTGGCCCAGAAATCGTTGGTATCAGCCCAAGTGATGGTGGTGGGAAATTCGCCAGGTTTCTCGCTGGCCAGGATGAAGGAAACGGGACCGGCGCCCGCCAGAATTTCCAGCAGGCCGTCGCCATCGACATCAGCGACATCCCTGGGAATGGCGATGTGCTCCGTCACAGCGAATTCCTGGAAATTTCCCGCCTGATATTCGAACAGCAATAAATTTTGAAACCCCTGCCGCTCCGACAGCTTAGCGCCCAAAAGTTCCCACTGGCCATCAGCGTCAAAATCGCAGATACGATTGAGCAGATAGAGTTGGGGAAGCTCCAGCTCTTTGCGGGCAAAGCGGCTGGTCTCTATTCGGGGGTCGGTCAAATCAATCACAAAATTCGGGTCCGCCACTCCCATAATCAAGCCTGAGCGATTCTGCACATGCAACGAAAATTCAAACTTGCCTGGTTCAGCGAAATTATAGCGATGCGTCCTCACTTCGTAGCCCAGGCGAATTTCCTGCCACAACTGGCCAGTGTTTGAGGGGCGATAAGAAATGGAAGCTCGGGTGATGTCATCGGTTTCAAATTCGATGAGCTGGGAGAAGTGATCCCCATCGATCATTTTGAGTTGCTGCAACGCCAGCAAGCTCGGCGGCGTGCGGTCGATCACGATCTGGGTGCGATGCTCCACGGAACTGCCATCTTTGTTCGTGACTTTTAGCCGCAGAGTGTACGTTGAATCGGGCAGGGCTTCGATGGGCCAGAGGGCCAGGCTATCGTTCACCACCTGTCGGGCCGCCACCGAATGAATGGCGAGCCAATTGGTGGGATTCTCGCCGTAGCCATAGAACAGATCATATTGCTGGAGCAGCGCTCCAGCCGCCGTGCCCAGGATGGCAACGGGCGAAATCGCAATTCCGTCATCCAGACGGGGGCTGGTGATGGTGGCCTGGGACACGTAGTCGATTTCGAGCGCCCGAGCGGCATTCAATCGACCAGCGGCATAATATGGATCCCAGCCAGGCTCGCCCAGGTCATCGGCCGAGGAAACCAGGATGTTTCTCACATCTTGATTGGTCAAATTGGGCCGCAGGCTCAGCATCAATCCCGCCACGCCAGCAACGACAGGTGCTGCTGCTGAAGTCCCAGAGAAAGTTTTATAGTCATTGCCCCTGGCGGTAGTCAACAGAGCAACACCTGGGGCGACCAGGTCGATGATAGCGCCGTAATTGGAGAAGCCCGCCAGATAATCGTCCTCGGTAGTGGCGCCCACGGAGATGGTCTCCAGAAATCCCGATGGGTAATGCACTTCAGCCGATTGGCTATTACCCGCCGAAGCGATGAGTACGACGCCGCTTTGATAGGCAAACTGACAGACATCCCGCAACATCTGCGAAGTTGCCACGTCGCCGAAGCTCATATTGATGATCCGTGCCCCATTATCGACGGCATAAATCATGGCCGAAGCCACGTCATCTTCTTCGAGCAAGCCCTGGCTGGTCCCCGCCCGCAGGTTCATCAGGCGACAGCTTGGGGCAACGCCTGCCAGGCCAACCCCATTATTGGCCACAGCGCCCACAATGCCCGCCACATTGGTGCCGTGGCCGTTTTCATCCATAGGATCGTTGTCCCGCTCCTGATAATCGCCACCATCGGGAAAATGCGGCGCATCGGTAAAATCCCAGCCGTAAATATCATCCACAAAGCCATTCCCATCATCATCGCTGCCGTTCAGGTCGCTCGGCTCGATCCGACCATCGCCGTTGGCATCCTCGCCCCAATTGAGCCACAGATTAGCGGCGAGGTCTTCGTGATTGTAGTCGATGCCTGTATCGATAATGGCAATCAGCACGCTGGGATCGCCAAGCGTTTTGTGCCAGGCCCGATCGAGCTGGATTTTTCGGATGAGCCATTGTTCCACCAGGCGGGGACCATCGGGCAGTTGATGGATACGGTAGGTATGATTCAATTGGACCGCTTCGATGCTTGGATGCGCCTGCAATGCAGCCATGAGCCGTTGGGGATCAATTCCTTTGGGCACTCGGATTGTAGCCCAGCGATCGATGCCCGTAGTGGCGATACCTTTGCGAAGGTTCGAGACCCTCCGCAGGGGTTCTTTTGCCAGAGGCTTTATTTGCAACGATGGGAAATTGGCGAACGAAGCATCCACGGCGGCCAATTCCATGGACTGCCGATTTTCAAAATCGATGTTGGATTTGAATTTGACCAGGATGTCCTGGGCCTGAATGAAATTGGCGAGGCTGAAAATAGCGATCCCAATGATGACTGTGCTATATTTCATTAGCAAAAAAATTCCTTCAGATAACTGATAAAAGATTCTCCTCCCACAGAAATGAGATGCCACAGAAAAAATAAAAAATTTTCTGTGGGACATCATTTCTGTGGGAAAGAGTTTAACCTAACTTCCTTCCACCTGAATTCAGCAAATAAAAAATCGACCGCACCAGCGCCAGGCCGATCAGGATTTCGCCGATCAATACATTCAACATCCCCTGAAAAAATCCTCGCTGGTACTTTTTGAAGTACTGATAGAACGAGCGATGGCTGGACCAGATCATGTTCAGCCGATTCCGATAGATCGACGTCCCCTTCTGATGCACTATTTGAACGCTGGGAACGAATAAAATTTTCCAGCCCTGCTCGATAAATCGCCGACACCAATCCACGTCGCTGAAAAACATGGGGAATCGCTCATCCAGCAGCCCGACCTGTTCGAGCGCCTCCCTGCGGGCCAGCAGAAATGCGCCCTGCGGCTGTTCAACTTCCCGCTGACTTCGGTGATCAAAGTCACCCATCTTCCAATAGTTGAATTCACGACTATTTCGAAACAGCCACTGCAGTCCCAGCCCATGATAGATCACATCCCGTCGGCGAGGGAAGCGGCGACACGACGGCTGGATCGTCCCATCGGGATTGAGCAATTGGGGTGCCACAATGCTCACCTCTGAATTCGCTTCCAAAATTTCGATCAACGGCGGAAAGACATTTGTGGGCAGCTCGGTATCAGGATTCAGCAGCAACACATAATCGCCCCTGGCCCGAAGCAATCCCTGGTTCACGGCTCTGGTAAAGCCTCGGTTGGTTTCGTTGCCGATGAGCGACCAGCGATGCTTGGGCTCCAATTGGGATAGCATTTTTCGGACCACGGCAATAGTTTCATCGGTGGAGTGATTGTCGATGATGAAGATTTCGGCACGAAAATCCTTCACGGCCTGGCGCAGCGTAGCCAGGCAACCCTCAATTTCGTGCTGGTGATTGAAAGTGACGATGATGACGGATAGCTTTGACAAGTTAAAAGATCTCCATTAGGACAAACCGATTTTATTACAGCGACTGGTCGTTTATTTTCTATGGTGGCATCAACTTACCAAAGTTTTTAAATGGAAGCAAGCGAATTTTAGCAGCAGGATAATTTTAAATAATTGTGGGAGGTCAAAGACATTTGGTAATCAGAAAAAAATGATGAGGAAAATTGAGGGTTGGTATTTGATATCTCAGATTGAAAGCTTTCCTAAGTAAAACCCGGCTTTCAACTCACAACAGGTAGATTAACTCAGCATCGCTTATTCTGGGTAACTGAGAACAGTATAGGAAGTCACATTTATTTCAGTATCTTTATAGACCAGGAAGATTTGTTTTTCATCGAATCTCACAAAGACATCGATGGTATCTCTTTCGAATGCTCTGGGATCGTTTTTTCTAATTAAATCCAGAATGATCTTTAGCGGTATTAACAGTATAGGGCCTCGGGGCATCAGCAGAAAACCATCTCCCAATTCCAGATGTTTTTTAAACCCTTCAGGTTTTTCGCCTCGAAAAGTAACCTGCCAGCCTTTCGGTTTGCGGCTTCCAGGTCTGATAAAGGTTTTTTTGCCATCCACTTGAGCTTCAACTTTACCCCAGACATCAATTTTATGGCGCTTCAGTTCTAAGGTTCTTTTTACTTCATCATTATAAACTTCGTCATCCCCTCGTTCCGTTAGAACTTTTGTGATCTTGCTTTTTCGTGTTAGCAGGACAATAATTTCGTCTTTAAAAGAATTCACCAGCATCATCTGCGTTGCTCTGAGGCCTGGCAGACGACTGGTGATAGTCATAACTTTATATCGGTTTATTTTGAAAAGGTTAACCAGGTAGCTTTCTAACACAAGACGGATATTTTCATCATTCAAGTCAGATTGCGACGCATTTCTGGCATCGTTAATGATGATACATCGTTCCCAATTTTTAATTTTTTCTTCTGGAGAAGAAAAGTGAACCGATAATCTGCTCTTCAAATTTTCTGTTTGACCAATATATACTTTTTTCTCGCTCCTCTCATCAAATAACATATAAATACCAGGAATAGGCGAATGGCCGATTTCATTGATAACAATATCCAATGCCTCTTCTTTTCTAGGTATGTCCCATAACCGAAGATTTCCCAACAATGTTCTTGCCCGAATAATATCAACACAGTTGGCGGGATTTTCCAGGTATCCAAATTGATGAGCGTCCACGGTTTGTTTTATTCCTTTTTTAATGTAACAATAGACTCCCGAAGCTGATAGCTACGAATTTGACCTGATCTTCTCGTTCTCGCCTTCACAACCTTTTCGATGGACAGGCCTAACTCCTTCCCTATTCTTGCCAATAATAAATCCGTCGGCACATAAACATCAGCGATTAAGCTATCCCCCACAACGAGTATAAAACGACCGCCAGGATTGATAGCAGCCGTTACGTTTTTCATTATGACATGCAGATCATCAAAATATTTGTGAACGATATCAGGCATGTCGCTGCGACGATATCGCCCTCTCTTTTCGATATTCTTTTGAATATTTACTTTTATTGCTTCAAGCCAATCATTGGTATATCGCTCGTTTTCATTATGAAATTTTTTAACCAGCCCTTTCGATACATTGTCGCAAACGACCATGTCATCTTTTACTTTTTTTAATTGCTGATGATTCTCTGCAAATCCCAGCCAGCCCATTTCAATTTTATAATTCATGACATAATCCAGTCCATTCATATATGGCGGCGAGGTGATTACCAGATCATAGCGATTCTTATGATGAAAATCCTTAGAATTGGCAAGGTACACTTCGCTTTTAGAATGGATATTTTTGAGGGTGGCTTGCAAAAATTTAATATCTGCACTAATCTCTCGAATTTTTTTGGCAAATAAATGAAATGGGGCTTCATCAGGCACATTTTTATCTCTGGCATATCCCAGGCAAGGCGAGCGTTTCAAATTGCTGCATTCGATTAAAATCGATGAAAAAGCCACCAGCATCAAATCTTTGATGCTTTTCTCATCATCTGTTGTCGGAGTAAATTGATCAATCCCGCTTTTAATTTTTTCTAAGTTCCGCAGCACACCAGGTCGAAAATGTTGCTCCGATTTTAAAAATTCGGGAGCATTATAATCATCATTACCTGATAACTTGCTATAAATATTCAGCAGCTTGTCTGGATCGATATGCCAGGTTTTGATTTTGGTGTTGGCTATAAAATGCAGCAGGGGGTTTAGTTCTACACCGTAAGTTTCATATTGATTCATTTTGGATTGTACCAACACAGTACCACTTCCTGCAAAAGGATCAAAAATAACTGGCGTTTTGTATTCAGATTGATACTGTTCGATTGTTCGCTGGACAAATTCGGACGAGAAGCCCTGGACATAGGGCGACCAACGATGGACTCGTTCCGTGGAATTCTTTTGAAATTGAATCGGCTGGGGCATGGGGATTATTTCGATCCCTAATTCAGCCAGATACGGAATTGAATCGTCTCGAGCCGTGCCATTTTGTTTCGGCGAGCGAATGATATTAAATTGCCTCACGCTAAGTGGCTTGGAAACGTCAGGCAAAAAACTGAGTTGATCGAGACTTTGCATTTCATTATCCTGAATTGTAACGGCTGAATGACAGACTTGTCCTTTATTCCAGTTGTGGCTATTAAAGCTTAAGATATATACAAAAATATTAGAAGAAAATCAAGAGAAAAAATTTCACCTGATGGTACAACTTGATCCTCACTCCGGGTGAAGCATCAGTTTTTTTATTGGCATTGAACGAACAACAAATTTTGGTTCGAATTGGGAACATGTTTTTAAGACAACAGCAACGGTTTCATCGGTGGAGTGATTGTCGATGATGTAGATTTTGGCAAGGAATTTTGATAATGCTCGACTCAGAGAGTGCAGGCTTTTTTTGATTTCACGCTCATGGTTATAGGTAACGACGATGATTGAAAGACTGGTCAAGTTATTGGAGTTCATGACTGATATTGGTAGCATCCTCCTGAATTGTCGTATGAGATTCCCGCAAATAAAAGCTCTCATCGGTATGCGAGAAAATCTGACTCATGAATTTTTTTTCTTAGTTTTGAACCAAACAGAGATTTTAGCAAATTATGTCTGTGCAGAAAAAATCACAACAATTATAGTGAAATGCTATTTCATTGTCAAGCAGTTTTTTATATTGACATTATTAATTGCAGCCGTTCAATTGCGTTCAATAAGAAATACTTTGAGCGATTCCGAATTTTCCAGGCCAGTCACTTGTTTGCTTGATTTATGAGTAAGCGAGTATTTTAGCTCAAATAATTCTCTTGCATCTAAAAAATTCTTTTGTTATATTTTTGAGTAAATCAAAAAGCATTATTTAGAGAGATGAAATATTGTGAATTTAAACATTTGGTCGATGGTCTGCTGCTTTTCTTACTCCCTTCCTTATCTTTGCTGGTAAATGATAAGCAGATTTATAACAACCAAATATCAAGATAGCTAAAGCCAGATATCGTTATTCCTCCATCATTGAAAGGTTAATGACCGTGAGCTCTCAAAGCGAATTTCATTACGAACAATCCCTGCGTCAAGATCTTGACGATCTCAGTCAAAAACTGCTGGAGATGGCGCGGCTGGATGAACTGGCATTGCAACAGAGCATGGATGCATTATACAAGAACAATCGGCAGTTGGCTTATATCGTGATTCTGCGGGATCGGATGATCGATGAATTGGAAATAGAGTTAGATCAGCTTTGCTTGCGATTTATTGTTCGCCAGCAGCCGGTAGCGGGGAATTTGCGGTTTGTCTATTCGGTCATTAAAATAATTAGCGAATTAGAGCGTGTGGGCGATTATGCCGAAAGTATTGCCCGCCATGTCATTCGCCTGATCCCACTAAAGCCAAAATCCAGTTATGATCTGTTTAAAAAATTAGCCGATATTTCGATCACCATGTTCCATAGGTCAGTGGAAGCATTCGTCAATAAAGATGTGGAAAAATCGATGAGTTTAATGGAGATGGAGGAAGAAGCAGATAAATTGCGCAGTGATATTTATGACTATTTGCATAAAATGCGCAATGAAGGAACATTGCCGCTGGAGGCACTGGGATCACTCATGGCTATTGCCGGTCGGTTGGAACGGGTATCAGATCAAGCTAAGAACTTTTGTGAAGAGACGTTATACATTACCACAGGCGAAATGGCTAAGCATAAGAAGGCAGATGTCTTCAATATTCTTTTTGTTGATCATGATAATAGCTCCATCAGTCAGATGGCAGAGGCTATTGGTCGGGCGATGAAGTTACCTAAATTTTCATTTTACAGCGCGGGGATCGCGCCCAGGCCAATTGATGCGCGTGCCCAAAAATTTATGTCTGAAAAAGGGATGGATATTGCCAGTCATTTTTCTAAATCATTAGAAGTGTTGTTGCAACGCCAGAGTTTTCATGTGGTGATCTTGCTGGGTTTAAAAATGCAGTCGATTAAGACCTTGCATTCGATAAAATCGCTGATTCTGGACTGGCCGGTCAAATTTTCAAAAACCCACAAAACAATTGAGCCCACTGCTGAATTCGAACAGGTATTTAATTATCTATCCGAGCATATCCGTGATCTGGTGCTGGCAATCCTTGGTCGTGATCAAAATGCAACCAAAATATGAGATTATTAACGATTCATCGAAGTAAAATAAAATTCTCTCAGCCACAGTATGCCGAAATCATGGTTGATCAAGCACGCCGCTATCAATGCTCTGTTGCCATGAACGCAGGTGCTTATCACATTATTATTCAGCTATACCGTGCTATTCTCACCGCATCTTTGTTCGTTTCCATTCTTTTTGTTTTCAGTTGTCGACGCACTGAATCAAATCAGCCTGCTTTAATTAAAGACAAAAAAGTGATCCAGAATATTGGCTCCGATACCATGGTGAATCTGGCTCAAGCCTGGGCCGAGGAATACGCCCTGGTCAAGCCCGATGTTTCAGTGGAAGTTTCCGGTGGTGGCTCGGGTACTGGTATTGCTGCGCTAATCAATGGTACAGTGGACATCGCCAATTGTAGTCGTAAAATGGAAACCATGGAAATGGAACGAGCAAAAGCAAACACGGGCAAAGAGCCACAGGAATTTTTGGTCGGATACGATGCCCTGGCAATTTTCATTCATAAAGACAATCCGTTAGAAGAAATTTCGATGCAGCAATTAGCTGAAATTTACGGTGAGAAAGGTCAAATCACGCGCTGGTCCCAATTAGGCGTGCAGATGCCCAACGCCGCACCGGATGAGATTATTATCGTGAGCCGCCAATCCAACTCTGGCACGTATCATTATTTTCGGGAGGCAGTGCTCGGCAAGAATCGTGATTTCCGCCTCGGCAGCATTGACATGCACGGTTCAAAAGATGTCGTGGAATTGGTTTCTCGAACCCCCAGTGCCATCGGATACAGCGGTATGGGCTACGCTACCTCTCGAGTAAAGATGATCAAAATAAAAAAACAAGCTGGAGACCCGTCTTATGCTCCAACTGTTGAAAACACGTTAACCGGACTGTATCCCATATCACGACCGTTGTACCTGTATACGCTGGGGCAACCCATCGGACATATTCGAGAATATCTCGACTGGATTCTCGCCGAGGAGGGGCAAAAAATTGTTGCGTTGACTGGTTATGTGCCGCTGAAGTCAATCGAATGATAGGAGAGATAAATCGGCTATGCGATTCCGCAACCGCTGGGAAATTCTCAAAGAATGGTTGATCGAAAGGACCATCTGGTTCTGTGGCGTTAGCGCCATTCTATTTGTGTTCTCCATCTTTTTCTTTGTTTTCCGTGAGGGAGCCGCTTACCTTTTTCATGGTTTTAATCCAAAAGAATTCTTCACCAGCATCGAATGGTATCCCACTTCGCAAAGCCATGTCCGTTATGGCGCCCTGGCGCTGATCAACGGCACTTTTAGCGTCACGCTACTGGCAATGATCATTGCTGTCCCCTTCGGTTTGGGAGCGGCGATTTATATCTCTGAATTCTGTTCGCCAAAAGTCAAAGAGACATTTAAAATCGTTATTGAGTTGCTGGCCGCGATTCCTTCGGTTGTGTGGGGTTTCATTGGCTTGACATTAATGAATTCTCTAATTATAAAATTGTTTGATGCGCCGATCGGGCTTAACGTATTGAATGGCGGCATAATTCTGGCGCTCATGAGCGTACCGATCATTGTCTCCATCGGCGAAGATGCTCTGAAAGCGGTTCCCGATTCGTACCGGGAAGCAGCGTTAGCCCTGGGCACGACTCGCTGGCAAATGATCTATCGGGTATTGTTACCGGCGGCGCGCAACGGCTTGCTGGCGGCGGTGTTATTGGGAGTGGGGCGCGCGGTGGGTGAAACCATGGCTGTTCTTATGGCTACTGGCCACTCGATCCGCATTCCTAAAAGCGTGCTTGATCCCGTACGAACCCTAACTGCCACCATTGCCGCTGAATTGGGCGAAGCGCCCGTTCATTCCAATCACTACCAGGTACTGTTTATTGTGGGCATTTTGCTGTTTCTCATTACTTTTATGGTCAATCTGATCGCTGATTTTATCATAAAAGGTATTCGTAGGGTCTAACCTTAATTTCGATAGGGTATGTTCACTACAACCGCATTCTCTAAACAAAAGCAACGCTATGAAAAAGTGGCGCGCGCCATTTTCTTGATCATGACTTTGCTCATGATTGTGCCACTCATTTTCATTCTGGTGTATTTGATTTACAAAGCGTCCCCCATTCTTTCTCTTGATTTCTTGACCCAAAATCCAATCAAAGGAATGCGCGCTGGCGGAATTTTCGCCCCGCTATTGGGCACCATTTATCTGGTGTTGATTTCATTAGTGATTGCCACACCCATCGGAGTTATGGCTGCCATTTATCTCAATGAATACGCCAGGGAAAGCTGGTTTACCCGGATCATCAATTTGGCCGTGGTGAATTTAGCCGGCGTGCCCAGCATTGTCCATGCGCTGTTCGGCCTGGGCGCGTTTGTTTTATTCGCCGGCATGGGCCGTTCCATTCTCGCTGCGTCATTGACCCTGGCGATCATGACACTGCCAGTCATCATTGCCAGCACCAAAGAAGCCTTAGCCTCAGTGCCGCTGGCTTTTCGTGAGGCCTGCTGGAATGTTGGTGCCACGCGCTGGCAAACCATCCGTCATATTGTTCTGCCAAATTCGATCAGCGGTATTCTCACCGGAATCATTTTGCAAGTTTCACGTGCGGCAGGTGAAACTGCGCCGATCATGTTTACTGGCGCTGTTTTTTATAAGGCAATCGAACCGGGCAATATCTTTGCTTATGGATTATTCGATCAATGCATGGCTTTATCCATGCATCTGTTTACGATTTCGACCCAGGTGCCCGATGTCCCAGAAGCCTTGCCCTATGGCACCGCGGTGGTGTTGCTGAGCGCGGTGCTGTTGGTCAATGCCGCATCAATTGGGCTGCGAATCATGTTAAGGTCACGCAAGCGATGGTAGCGGGTATTAAAAAAATCGAAATCGAAGATCTCAGGTTGAGCTATGGCACCAGAGAAGTGATCAAAGGGGTTTCGCTGGAGGTCTATCAAAATGAAATTCTCGGCATTATTGGGCCAGCCCAATCAGGCAAATCCAGCCTGCTCAAAGTCATTAATCGCACCATTGAGCTGATCCCCTCTGCTAACTACACGGGAGAAGTGCGTATCGATGGGCAGAATGTCCGAAACTGGCCCAATGTTTATGAACTGCGGCGGAAGATCGGAATGGTCGCACCGTTGCCTGTTGGCTTACCGTTATCCATTTACGATAATGTGGCCTTTGCCCCACGGATGGCTGGGATTACCAAAAAAAGCGATCTCGATGAAATCGTCGAGCAGAGTTTACGACAGTCTGCCCTATGGGATGAAGTCAAAAATCGCCTGCATACCCTGGGAACCAGGCTTTCTGGTGGACAACAGCAGCGGTTGACTATTGCTCGCGCACTCTCGCATCGGCCTGAAATTTTGTGCCTGGATGAATTCTCCATCGCCATCGATCCCGTAACCACCATGCGTATCGAGGAAGTGCTGAAAGAGCTTCGAAAGCACATCACCATTATTCTGGTAACCAACCTGGTGCAGCAGGCGCGACGGCTGGCCGATCGCACCGCCTTTATGCTGAACGGCGAATTGGTGGAAATCGATGATAACGAGGTGATTTTTTCTGATCATCCAGGCAATCCCAAAACATACGATTATGTGAATGGAATATTCGGATGATAGCGAACGCAATTGCCATTTCAACCAAAAATCTAAATTTGTGGTATGGCCATTTTCACGCGTTAATCAACGTCGATGTGCAGATTCGCCAGGGCTTAATTACGTCGCTCATTGGTCCTTCTGGCTGTGGCAAGACCACCCTGTTGCGCTGTTTCAATCGGGTGAATGAGCGATATGGCAATGTGATCACAACGGGTGAAATTAGTATTTTCGGCAAAAATATCTATGATCCTGATATCTCGTTGACCGAACTGCGGAAAGCTGTGGGCATGGTTTTTCAGCGTCCCAATCCTTTGCCCATTTCAGTTTATGAAAATGTCGTATTTGGCCTGCGCATTCATAATCAAAGGAAAAACCTCTCGCACTCGATTACCGATGAAGCCGTCGAGCGCGCTTTGCAGGATGTCGGCTTGTGGAAGGATCTAAAAGATAAACTGCACACGAAAGCCACGACACTGCAATTGGAGCAGCAACAAAAGCTGTGTATCGCCCGCCTGTTGCCGCTGAAACCACAAATCATCTTGATGGATGAACCCTGCTCTGCGCTGGACGTTGAAGCCACTCGCAATATCGAAGAGCTCATGCTGGGATTGGCAGGACGTTACACCATCGTGATTGTCACCCATAACATGGCACAAGCCCGTCGGGTGAGCCATGAATGTATTTTCATGCTGCTGGGCGAATTGATCGAACATAGCCCTACGGAAGAATTGTTCATTACTCCAAAGGACCCTCGCACCGCTGAGTATATTGAAGGGCGGTTTGGATAATTGATTTTTTATGCCGCTGGGAACAGAATCGAGATGGTGATTTCGGCTGTTGACCAAATATTCATATTCATGCAACAAATCGAAGCCACGGTATCATTGATAGTAATTTTATCAAACCAATTCCTCTGGTTAATCATTATTTGCTCCGCCATGCAAGGAGAGAAACTTCATGCGTTCATTACGTTCGGTCATTTTCATTCTCTCTTCAATCCTGGTTTTCTGCTCCAAAGAACACCAGGCCATATCAGCTTTTCCGATCCCCAAAATCCCGTTCAGTCCCAAACATTACCTTTGCTACCAAACCAACCAACCTCCCACCATCGACGGTCAGCTCGATGAACCCATCTGGCAGAGCGCCGATTGGACCGATGACTTTGTCGACATCGAAGGCGAGCTGAAGCCCCAGCCGCGATTTCGCACCCGAGCCAAAATGCTGTGGGATGCCGACTATTTGTACATTGGCGCCGAACTGCAAGAACCCGATATCTGGGCTAATTTGACCCAACGGGATGCGGTGATTTTTTATGACAATGATTTTGAAGTTTTCATCGATCCCGATGGTGATAGCCATGAGTACTACGAGTTCGAGATGAACGCCTTCAATACCGTTTGGGATTTGCTGTTGATCAAACCCTATCGGGATGGCGGGCCTGCCGTGAATGCCTGGGATATTCAGGGATTGAAGACAGGCGTCTTTATCGATGGCACGATCAATCGGCCTGGAGATCAAGATCAATCCTGCTCCGTGGAGATCGCCATGCCCTGGAAGGTGTTGCAGGAGTGTGCCCATCGAGCGGCGCCGCCGCAAAACGGCGATCAGTGGCGGGTCAATTTTTCACGGGTCGAATGGCGGATAGAAGTGAAAGACGGCCAATATAGCAAGGTCATGGATCCAGCCACGGGCAAGCCTTTGCCTGAAGACAATTGGGTCTGGTCGCCGCAGGGATTGATCAATATGCACTATCCCGAGATGTGGGGTTTTGTGCAATTTTCTGATAAAGTCGCTGGCGAGGGAAAGGATGAATTTCAATTCCATCCCGAGGAAAAAGTCCGATGGGTCTTGAGACAGGTGTACTATCGGGAGCGGAATTATTTTGAGCAGTTTGGTAGCTACACCGCTGAGCGGTCGAAATTGAATTTGAACAATGATGACCTGAATCTGCCAATCATCATTGATACGACGCCGAATTTGTTTGAAGCGAGCGTTATAATTGGAAACCAAAAACTGGTCATTATTCAGGATGGGCGAATCGAGACCCAAAAAGTCAGTTGGACTCAGAATTGAAAGGTCTCAGAAAGAAGATTTTTGATTTTCAATTCTGTGACCTTTCGCTTCTGAGACCAAAAAGAAAATTGGACTCAGAATTGAAGGGTCTCAGAAAAAAAGATTTTCATTTTCAATTCTGTGGGATTTCATTTCTGTGGGAGAAGATTTTTGGTAATTGATCTCCCACAGAATTGTTA
>CAZYNP010000093.1:9005-18914 GCA_964647995.1 uncultured Cytophagia bacterium | reverse complement strand
TAACGCATCGTGCGCAGGCTGATCTTGAGGTTTTTGGCGGCGATGGATTTGTTGCCGCCGGCTTTGTCGATGGCGTCCCGGATGATCATCCGCTCGGCAAACTCCATCTTCTTTCGGTAAGACTCGTTCTTGTATTCATCCAAAAAGCGCAGGTTCACCACATGATTGGGATGGGCATAGATGCTCATCGGCAAAAATTGCGGCTGAATGATATCCCCTTCGCCCAACACCACTGCATTTTCCACCGCATTTTCCAACTCCCGCACATTGCCGGGCCAATCATAGTTCAGGCACAAATCCAGCGCCTTGTCCGAAAATTTCATCAGCGGCTTGTTATTCGCCTGGCAAAACTTCTTCACAAAAAATTCGATCAGCAGCGGGATATCCTCTTTGCGCTCCCGCAATGGCGGAATGAAAATGGGGATCACATTCAGGCGGTAATATAAATCCTCGCGGAACTTGCCCTCCCGTAGCGCCTGCTCCAGATTGCGGTTGGTGGCAGTAATCACCCGCACATCCACTTTGATGGAGGTGGTGCTGCCCAGATGCGTGATCTCTTTTTCCTGCAACACCCGCAGCAGCTTGGTCTGGACGCTTTCCGAAATATCACCGATCTCATCCAGAAAGATGGTGCCGCCATCGGCCAGCTCCAGCCGTCCCTTCTTCCGGGTGATGGCACCGGTGAAGGCTCCTTTTTCATAGCCAAATAACTCGCTCTCCAGCAGGGTTTCGGGCAGCGTGGCGCAACTGATTTCCACCAACGTTTTGTTTGCACGCAGGCTGTTGTAGTGAATGGCCCGCGCCACCAGCTCTTTGCCAACCCCGCTCTCCCCGCGAATCAGCACGGTGGATTGGGTCTTGGCGACTTTGGTGATGATCCGGTAAATTTCCCGGATCGCCTTGCTATTGCCGATGATATTTTCGAACCGATAAGACGTCTTGATCTGATCGCGCAATTGAATATTCTCATCCAGCAGTTGCTTTTCCTGGATCACCTTCTTGATGGTGAGAAACAGCTCATCCAGGTCCAGCGGCTTGGTGAGGTACTCATAGACGCCTTTTTTCATGGCTTCTACGGCATCTTTGACCGAGCTATACGCGGTCATAACGATGGTCTTCATGTCGCGATTGAAGGCCAGCGATTTTTCGTAAAGCTGAAAGCCGTCGATGTCGGGCATGCGCAAATCGGTCAGCATGAGATCGAACGGCTCGCGCTCCAGAATTTTGAGCGCTTTCCGGCCGGATTCGACACCGACCACGTCGTAGCCTTCGTCACGAATAATTTCAACAAGACCCGAAAGCGTATTCAAATCATCTTCGACTATCAGTATGCGCGCCATGGCGAAACCTTTATTGGTTGAATTTCGGTAATCTGTCCATTTTTATTGGGCATTCGACCAGTCCGATACCTCCGAATATTTTCACGCACCTTTGCGAGGGGCAAAATAGAGAGCAAGCCAGCCGCGTTGGCTGCGAAGCCACCTTCCTGGCAGCAACAACCGATAGCAAGGCGGTTTGGGGCCTGCTGTGAACTCAAAACTGTTATGCGGTCCAATGTAGCCCCAATGGCAGCCGTTCGAAACGGAGCTTTTTCCACTGCTACCAGATGCGGCTGGCCCGCAGTGGATCAACTGGTCTTTGCTGGGGCTTTGGCAGGAGCGGTCTTTTTCGCCCGGTTCTGCTTTTTGGGACGCGTCTTGCCCGTGGTGCCACGCCAGATTTTTCCGCGGCGGCTTCTGCGATCACCTTTGCCCATAACGTCACCTCCTCAGTTTTTGGATAATAGTATTGAATGCAGTAACAAATCGATCCAGGTCTTTTTGATGAATATTGACAAAATGCCCAATCCGCAGGACTTTGCCGGCCAACTGTCCCTGGCCCTGGGATACGATGATGCCAAATTCCTCGCGCAATTGCGATACGATCACCTCTGCGGGCAATGCCGCAGGAATGGCAATCACGGTTAGCGAATCGGCTGGCTGATCGGGAAAAATCGAAAAACCGAGCCGGTTGATTTGCGCGCGAAAACGAGTGGCCAGCTTTTTACGCGCCTGCCAGATGGCCTCCAGACCGGTTGCTTGTAGCTGTTGGAGCACGACATCGGCCGCCACAATCAACGGTATGGCGGGCGTAAACGGAGAGCCTCGCTCCAGCCGCAGGGACTGCCGCGCCAGAGTTAGATCGAAATAGTAGCGCGGCAAATCGGCCTGCTCCACCTGGCGCCAGGCGCGATGGTTCAGCGCGACCATGGCCAATCCCGGGGGCAGACCCAGGCCTTTTTGCGATGCGGTCACGGCAACATCGATCTGCCACTGATCCATTTTCAGCGGCAGCACGCCAGCCGAGGTAATGGCATCCACGATCACCAGCGCGTCGGTGTGCTGACGAATCAACGGTGCCAGATGTTCCACATCGGTCAGCGCGCCGGTAGAAGTTTCGCAGTGCGTGAGGAAGACGGCTTTCAGCGCTGGCTCAGCCCGAAGAGCCGCCAGCAATTGCTCCGGCAGCACGCTCTGACCCCAGGGAATTGGCAGTCGGATTACCCGGAGCTTAAAGGTCTCCGCAATCAGCGACCAACGCTCGCTAAATTTGCCGTTCTCCACCACCAGGACAGCATCGCCGGGACTGAACAAATTGGTGACGACCGCCTCCATGCCGCCGGTGCCGCTGGCCGTGAGGAGCAGAACATCGTATTTGGTCTGAAACAGATATTTTAGCCCGACAGATACCCGTTGAAACAGTTCGATGAACGCTCGGCCTCGGTGATAGACCATCGGCTGACGCAGCACCTGCAACACCGCCCGTGAAATTGGCACCGGCCCGGCGGTAAGCAGCAATGATGATTGCGAAGCACTCACGGATGTTCACTCCTTCGCTCGATTAGCTGATGAATGGCCTGCCACAGCTCCTTTCGGCCCTGCTTGGTAACGGCTGAAAATGGGATGAGACCTTCGACCCCCAGTTGACGAATTTCTTGTTCCAGCAACTGCAAACGATGTTGGGCCTGGCTGCGAGGCAAGCGGTCGATTTTGGTGGCAACTGCCAGCGTGGGCAATTGCAACCGGGATAGCCAGGCGATCATCTCCTGATCCAGGGGGCTGAGCGGATGTCGGCTGTCGACAATCAGGACAACTCCCTGCAAAAAGCTATTATTTTCAAAGTAAGATTCCAGCAACTTTTTCCATTCCTGCCGCTCCTGCAGCGGGACATGGGCATAGCCATAGCCGGGCAAATCGACCAGATATAACGCGTCAGCGACAGCATAGTAATTCAGACTACGGGTTTTCCCGGGGGTGGAACTGGTGCGCGCCAGATTCTTCCGCTGCACCAGGCAATTCAGAAGGCTCGATTTGCCGACATTGGAACGCCCAGCGAAGGCGATTTCGGGCAATCGTTTTTTGGGAAGCTGCTGGAGGAGGCGAAAACTGCCGACGTATGTGACAGATGAAATCTTCATTCATCCAACAGTGATCGAATTTACTATCATTTGTCTTGCCTCAGACCGACGTACCGGATACTTGCTATTAGCGAATGTTTCAGGAGGCATACGCCCCTGAATTACTTCGCGGCATAGATTGAGGATTGGGCTGGCTGAGTGCAGCGCTTCATGATTTTTTGTCCCTGGCCTCAAAGGTTTATGCCGGGATTCCCGTGCGCGGAAGCCAGCAGAAAACCCCAGAGGGACTTCTGAAATGGAGCACTAAGCTGTTTTCTTTATTTCTTGATAGATGAAAATCGGCTCGTGTTTTCGGATCACCGTATCTTCGGTGATAATGCATTTTTTTACGTTTTTGAGCTGAGGCAAATTGAACATTATGTCCAGCATGGTTTCTTCCATGATGGCCCGAAGCGCGCGTGCGCCGGTTCTTCGTTTGACCGCCTCTTTCACTATGGCCTTCAGCGCCCGATCCTCGAATTCCAATTCGACGCCGTCCAGCTCGAACAGCTTTTTGTACTGGCGACAGAGGGCATTTTTGGGCTCAATCAAGATGCTGTATAAGGCATCTTCGTTCAGTTCCTCGAACACACACTCGATGGGCAAGCGCCCGATGAGTTCCGGGATCAAACCAAACTCCAACAAGTCCTCTGGCTGGGCAAACCGCAGCAGATCGCCGATGGTGTGTTCCTGGCGTTCATGAACTTCGGCGCCAAACCCCATCCGTTTTTTGCCGATGCGGGTGGCGACGAGCCGATCCAATCCCTCGAAGGCGCCGCCACAGATGAACAGAATGTTTTTGGTATTGATATTGATCAAATTTTGTTCGGGATGTTTGCGCCCACCTTTGGGCGGGACCGCGGCAATGGTGCCCTCCAGAATCTTCAACAGCGCCTGTTGCACACCCTCCCCGGAGACGTCGCGAGTGATGGAGGGATTACCGCCCTTGCGCGCAATTTTATCGATCTCATCAATGTAGATAATGCCCCGTTCCGCCTGATCCAGATCGTAATCCGCGGCCTGGAGCAGTCGGACCAGAATATTTTCCACATCTTCGCCGACATAGCCCGCTTCGGTTAATGTGGTAGCGTCGGCAATGGTAAATGGCACCTGCAGGAAGCGAGCCAGGGTTTGGGCCATCAGCGTTTTGCCGGTGCCGGTAGGCCCGATGAGCAGAATATTGCTTTTTTCCAGCTCCACATCATCGCTCACCAAATCCGCGGTTTCCACGCGTTTGTAATGGTTGTATACCGCCACGGATACGATCTTCTTGGCGGTTTCCTGGCCGATGACAAAATCATCAAGCTCGCGTTTGATCTCAGCGGGCGTTCGAATTTTATTTTTTGCGACGAGTGCCCGGCGGTTCATGTCTTCTTTGATGATCTCGCTGGCGTTCTTGACACATTCATTGCAAATGTAGACATCGGGTCCGGTGACAATGCAATCCACCTGATTGGAATTTTTGCCGCAAAAGGAACAGATGAATAATCGTTCTCGGCGTCTGCTGTAGTTATCCATAGGAACCTCTACTGGTTTTCGGTGTGCGCTATTTCTTTAGCCGCAGTTCTTTTCGCGTCATAATCTCGTCGACGATGCCATAGGCTTTGGATTCCTCGGCTGACATGAAGAAATTGCGATCGGTATCTTTGGCCAATTTTTCGATGCTTTGACCTGTGTGATAGGATAGAATTTTGTTGATCTCCTCGCGAATGGTCAAGATTTCCCGCGCCTGGATTTCAATGTCCGTGGCCATACCCTGAGCACCACCCCATGGCTGGTGAATCATGATGCGAGCATGAGGCAAGGCCGATCGTTTGCCTTTGGCGCCAGCAGCCAATAACACCGCCGCCATGCTGGCCGCCTGGCCCAGGCAGATGGTTGCCACGTCCGGCCGGATGTATTGCATCGTGTCATAAATTCCCAGGCCGGCAGTGACGTAACCGCCAGGGCTATTGATGTACATGTAAACATCTTTTTCGGGATCTTCCGCCTCTAAAAACAGCAATTGGGCAATTGCCAGACTGGCAACGGTATCATCGATCGCGCTGCCAATGAAAACGATGCGCTCTTTTAATAATCTGGAAAATATATCATACGCCCGCTCCCCACGTCCGGTCTGTTCGATGACATACGGTACTAAATTCATGCCACACCCCTTCAAATTCGATAATAACTTCTTGCTTATGATAATCGTGAACTAAAAAATAGTTGTCTCAGCCTGGCGGAACCGATTGGGTGCACAAACGGGTAATTGAATTCGCCGCGCAGGCAAATGGATCGCCGGGTATCGAATACAACGGATAAGTTTAAATCGCCAATTGAGCCGCTTTTTTGCGATCCTGATAGGTCACAATCTTGTCTGTGATCACGGCGTGCTTCAGCATCAGTTCGATGACCTTTTTTTCTTCCAATTGGTCCCGGACCTGCTCTCGCCTCTTTTCATTGCGATAGTTGTTTCGCACCATCGGTGCATTTTTGCCAGCCTGCTGCGCGATTTTCTCGATGTACTCATCCACCTCGGCATCGGTGACCTCCAGATGCTCCAGTTCGGCAATTTTATCGCGCACCAGCCGCCATTTCAACCCGTAAATAGCATCCGCCCGGTAGCGTTCGCGAATCTCCTGCTCATCCAGGTTGCCCCGATTCTCCTTTTTCATGCTCTCGATGATGTTGCCCAAAAATCCCTCCACCATAAAATCGGGCAGGTCGATGGGATTATTTTTGATGACTTCATCGATGATGCGATTGTCCAGATTTTGACGGGCATTCTGCTCTGCTTGCAATTCCAGATTTTGTCGCATGGCCTGTTGCAGCGCCTCGAGATTCTCGAAATTGCCCACGTCTTTGGCCAATTCATCATCCACGGCGGGCAATTTTTTCTCTTTCACTTCTTTGACCAAAACGGAATAGTATTCTGGCGGCGGGGTCTCGTTGCCGGTTTGCGGCGGATGGAGCACGATCTGTCGGGTTTCGCCAGCCTTTACCCCCAGCAACTGGTTGATGAATTCATTTTCCGCCTCCTCGCTGCTCAACCGGAAGTAGCGATTTTCATATTTTTGACCGACCAGCGGCACGCCAGTGGGATCGGTTCGCTGCAAATCGGCAACCAGATAATGCCCTTCCTGGGCTGGACCATCAATGTTGACCATGGTGGCCTGCTGCTCGCGCAGATTCTCCATGGCCTCCTGCACATCGTCCTCGGTAATGCGATAAATTTCTTTCTCGACTACCAGTTCTTTGTATTTTTCGACCTTGACTTCGGGTTTGATCTTCACCAATGCTTTAAATTTCAATCCGTTGTCGCGATTGAATTCCACACCATCGATTTTCGATACATCATAAATTTTCACATCGTATGTTTTGATCACATCTTCCAAAATTTCGGGCACCGCCTCTTCGGCGACCTCTTTCTCAATTTTGGCACCAAATAGTTTTTTGATCAAATCCACGGGCACTTTGCCCTTGCGAAAACCTTCCAATTGCATCGACTTTTTATATTTCGCATACGCTTCATCGAATTTGGAGGTCATTTCGCTATAGGGCACCGTCACATCAATCGAGCGCTCCCATTGACCCTGTTCGGCAATATGAACTTCCAACAGCCTCTCCTCTCATAATTTCATTTAATAAATAGGTTGATATTGAAGTGCGAGAGGGGGGAGTCGAACCCCCACACTGGTGAAGTACTAGATCCTAAGTCTAGCGCGTCTGCCATTTCCGCCACTCTCGCATATTTCGAGCTATGAATATAAAAACTTTTAACTCAAATGTCAATGTTTTTTTCTACTTGAAAATTCAAATTCTTACATTCAATGCCCACAGTCGAGAAAAAGTTTCTGAAAATTTGGCTGGCCGCTTGATTTTTTCTGTTGCCAGGTAGCTTTTTCCCTCAACCGCTGGGAATGAATACGGTTTTGTAAGTATAAAGCCATGGCCGTGATGATTTATCGGCTAATATGGGTTTCGAGGATCACATCGAACGGTTGAATGCGATCCACCACCTCCATGCCCGCAACAACCTGACCGAAAATGGTGTAACGCCCATCCAGATGCGGCTGAGGGGAATGGGTAATAAAAAATTGACTTCCGCCGGTATCTTTGCCCGCCAGGGCCATGCCCACGCTGCCGCGCACATAGCGGTGGAGATTGATTTCGCAACGAATCGTGTAGCCGGGGCCGCCCCAGCCATCCCCGCGGGGGCAGCCAACTTGAATCACAAAATCCCGTACCACCCGATGAAAGATACTGCCGTTATAAAATCCTTCCTCGCACAGATGAATGAAATTGGCCACCGTCAGCGGGGCATCGTCGCTATAAAGTTGGATCACAATATCTCCCTGATTCGTGTGGAGGGTAGCCCGAGCGTGACGGCATTGATTCAACCAATCGAAATCAATGGGCGGAGACGCTAATGCGGAGCGACGCTGGGGGACAGCCGGTGCGGTACCGGTGAGGCGGGCTAAGGCTCGGGACGCGGCGCTGGCAATCGGCAGCGAAACATCGGTCATCGCCCGCTGCAACAGCGGCAGCGCGGCCTCGGTGCCAACTTCTCCCAGGGCATCAAGAATGGCCACCATTGGTTCGACGTCGATTGGGCTGGAGAATTGGTTATAGGCGGCCAGCAAATCGGCCTCGGCGCCGGAAACATGATGGTGGCTGATCTGTTGGGCAGCAATGGTCACCAGTGCAGGATCAGCCCCGGTTACCGCCTTCCGCAGCAAAACCGCACATCGGTTGGAATCGATGCCCCAGCCAATGGAGGCCAGCGATTCGAGCGCATTCCCCTGGACTCCGATATCGGGATCACTTAGCAGAAGCGACAGGGCCGCAAAACTTGCTGGGGTTGGTATTTTTTGCAAGGCCATCGCTCCCTGTCGGCGAACGTAGAGGGATGGCGAAGTCATTAGCGGCTCAAGGAGCGGCCAGGCGGCTGCGCCCATGATTTCAGCCAGGCCAATGGCAGCATCGCCGGGCAGCCGCGGATGGTCCGATTGCAGTACCCGAATCAGAGCGGTAATGGCCGAGGATGCTCTCAGTTTTGCCATCGCCGAGATCGCGCTCCGCTGAAGGTGCTCGTTTTGATGATCCAGGAACGGTAGCAAATAGCTCGCAGCAGCCGAGTCCCCCATATTTCCCAGGCTGCGCATGGCATTCACTGCCACCCGCCAATCTGGATCGGAAGGTCGCCGGGCCAATGAGGTTATGGCCTGGTGATCGTTCAGGTCACCCAGGGCACGCGCAGCCAGCGCTCGCACCAGCGCATCCGAGTCTTCGAGGCTCTGGCGAAGCGCCTGGCTGGCCGCGGGGTCTTTCATTCGCAGCAGCGCATAAGCGGCCGCCTCGCGTGTTGCAGCCGCTTCCGCTCGGAGCAACGGAATTAGCGCTGGGGTTGCTGCAAAATCGACCAACTGCCAATAGGCTAATCGGCCAATCGCGGAAGCCGCGGCTGCCTGGAGCACTGGGTGGTCCGAATTCAGATTTTTTGCCAGGAGCGAGATGGAGGCGTGGGTGCCCGCATGGCCCAGCGCGTCGAGAATTCTTGCTCTAATGCCGACATCGGTTTCAGACACCAATGCTGCAATCAATGGCTGGGCACAGGCAGAGTTGGACGTATCGCCGTTGGTTTTGAACTGCAAGCCAATCTGGCCCAGGGCAAAGGCCGCGACACCACGAACCTCGGCCACGGGATCGTGTAGCGCCTGCGCCAACGAGTCGATGGCTTCGGGTTGCTGAAAACGACCCAACGCCAGCGCTGCGCGGGTGCGGATTTTCCAGTCATGCGCACGCAGTGAGGAATACAACAACCTGGTGTCAAACTGCCGCTGATTCTCGGCCGTTAGCAGCGCTTGCATCTCGGCTTGGTCGTAAATGGCCCGCTGGCAGCGCACCAATCCTATCAGAAAACAAGAAAACAAAACTAACCAGATCCGCTGTTTCATGGTTGCCTCATCCAGTTCGATCCATAAATCAATTTGCTATCTGCATCCCAAAATAACAATTTTTGAAAAAATGTCAAGTAAATTAAATCAGAAATGATAGCATGTCAAACATGAAAGGGACGCCGGAGGATGTTTGAATTTAGAAATCCATACCTGGGTCACAGTAAGATAGCCCCGGCGGCCGGAGATGCTATTGGGTGGTCGAAAATGAATTCACAATGCTGAACCATTCCGTCCTGATTGGCTTTAGTTGGTTATTTTCTAACTTCACGGTCGGGTGGTAAATAGTCAAATGCAATGGGGGTGCGCCAGTTATCTGTCATTTCAAATTGACCGGTAACAGCGATGCATCATGCCAATGGAGAGCACTGCTTCCACTAAGAAATGCTGGTGATCTGGAAGTGGTGATAATTAACATCCTGCGTAAAATGTCACTCATGAATGGACAGAGCTACTGACCGGTCGCTTAACTTTCTGACATTTTGGAAGCATCCCGTTTTTAAGCGACCGGTCAGTCCACCTACAACTGATCTT
>CAZYNP010000093.1:0-8905 GCA_964647995.1 uncultured Cytophagia bacterium | reverse complement strand
TTTGGAAGCATCCCGTTTTTAAGCGACCGGTCAGTCCACCTACAACTGATCTTTTGACATGCTACAATAATATCTCTTGACTTAAAATCAATTAGTGCTTATATTCCCCTTCGACCAATGGGATAAAACCAGAGGGTGCGGTCATTGAAGAAAAAAATATTTCTAACCATGGCCGGCAACATCGGCTGCGGCAAGACCACGGCTGCGAAATTGGTCAGTCAGAATCTGGGCTTTGAACTATTCGATGAGCCGGTTATCGATAATCGATTCCTGCGTGACTATTACGCAGATATGAAACGTTGGTCTTATACCTTGCAGATGGAGTTTCTGATCCGTCGGGTCGAGCATCACGAGCTGATCCAGACGGTTCCCAAGTCCTGCGTTCAGGATCGCTCACTGTACGAGGACCCGGAGATTTTTGCCAAGTATCTGCACGGCCTGGGGAACATGACCGATGACGAACTGAAACTCTACCTTGAATATTTTGATCGATTGAATCGCCATCTGATTCGTCCTGACTTGATTATCTTCCTGCAGGTGGATGATGTCCATATTTTATTGGATCGAATTCGGAAGCGCGGTCGCGTGGAAGAGCAGGGGATTACCGTGGATTTTTTGCAAGGGCTTGGGGGCTATTACGTGAGTTTTCCGCAGGTGTGCTGGAAGAAATACGGCGTGGAAGTTATGACCTTCAATGTGTCGAAAGTGGACATCCGCGAATCGCAAGGCAAACAGCAGTTGCTTTCCGCGATTGAAGCCAAACTAAAATAGGTACCATCGGTTATTGCTGGGTTGCAAAATCCCCTCCGGGAATCTGCCTTCGAATCAACGACGGTGACCCTCACGTTTTTCTGCACTCACGAAAGAAACTGGTCCTGCAAGACCAGTGATGCCGTGGAGCAGGAACGATGTTTCAAATCCAGAATCGGCATGCTGACGTGGCAGCTTTGGTCAAACCCTGGTTGGAAAAAATTGCCTTTTGAATGAGTATAATCAAAAGCAGTGATCTTCGACACTGCTTCTTTTTTGAATTCAATAATGATGATTTTGTTAAAGCATGATGATTATATTTGAGAACGGACCAGTAATTTGGAGGAATCGAGTTTATGAGGAGCCAGGATTTTATTGCGATCGAAAATGAATACAATGCTCACAATTATAAACCGTTGGATGTTGTGCTATGCAAAGGCAAAGGAGTGTGGCTGGAAGATGTGGATGGCAAAAAGTATATGGATTTTTTAGCCGCCTATTCTGCTGTCAATCAAGGACATTGTCATCCCCGGCTGGTAAAGGTCATGAAACGACAGGCGGGACGGTTGGCGCTTACCTCGCGCGCCTTCCGAAACGATCAACTGCCGCTACTGGCCCGGGAGCTGTGCCAGCTTTTGGGCTATGAAATGATGTTACCCATGAACTCTGGCGCGGAAGCTGTAGAAACCGCCATCAAAGCGGCTCGGAAGTGGGGTTATCAGCTAAAAGGGGTTCCCGACGACAAAGCAGAGATCATCGTTGCTGATGGCAATTTCCATGGTCGAACCATCACCATTATCTCGTTTTCACCGGAGCCCCAATATCGAGAGGGCTTTGGTCCGTTTACGCCGGGGTTCAAGATGATTCCATTTGGCGATATCGTTGCGCTGGAAAAGGCAATCACACCAAACACCGTTGCCTTCCTGATCGAGCCGATCCAGGGCGAAGGGGGCATCGTGGTGCCACCTGCGGGTTATCTGCAGCAGGCCCAGGCAATCTGTCGCCAGCAGCGCGTGCTATTGATTGCCGATGAGATTCAGAGCGGACTGGGACGAACCGGCAAGCTGCTGGCCAGCGAGCACGAGGGCGTGCGACCCGACATGGTGACCATCGGCAAAGCATTATCCGGGGGCATGTATCCCATTTCAGCCGTATTGAGCTCGAAGGAAATTCTGGGCGTTTTCAAACCCGGCGATCACGGTTCTACCTATGGCGGCAATCCCTTAGCCTGTGCCGTGGCCCGAGAAGCGATCAAAATTATCATCAACGAACAGCTATGCGAGCGGTCGGCAGAATTGGGCGAATATTTCATGACCCGCCTGCAGCAAATCAAAAGCCCGCATGTCGAGAATTATCGTGGCAGAGGATTGTGGATTGGAATTGTGATGAAAAAAGAGGCGGGTGGCGCAAGGCGATTTTGCGAGGCATTGAAAGATCAGGGCCTGCTGGCCAAAGACACTCATGAGCATATCATTCGACTGGCACCGCCACTGATCATCTCGAAGCGCGAGATCGATTGGGCTGTCGAACGAATCGAACAGGTGCTGGCAATGCCCTGATGAGCAACCTGGGCGATGAACTCAATGCCGCGGCGATCATCGGCGACTCCAGATGTCAACCAATAGTTTAACAGATGATTCTGCTCGAAAAAGGCTTTCATCGGCAATGTGGGCACATAGAGATGATCTGCCAGTTCAAAAACCGATGCCTCCTCCCATTGGCAGGCGGAAAATCGCGGCGTTGGCAGTTTTATCATGTGCGATTAAAATCAAAATCGATTTTTGTACGAATACTTCAACAACTCTGGGAAGTGAACCATGTTGAGAAAATACCAACTGTGTGATGGCAAGATCGAACCGGTCGAAAATGGTGGGCACCAGATCTCGGTCTACATCAATCCTAATGACGATGAGAAAAAATATTTGATCAACGAGCTCAAGTTGGATGAGCATACGCTCACCTCTTCCTTAGACCCGGATGAGCTGTCGCGTCTGGAATTCGAACCAGAGCATGTGGCGCTGATTTTCAAACGGCCCAAAAGCTATTCCGCCAATGACCGCTTTTTCTTTCGCGTCTCGTCGGTTGGCATTTTTCTATTCAAAAATCAAATCATCATCGTTACCTCAGAAGATTTTCCCATGTTCGATGACAAGAAGCCAGTTAAAACCAAATCGCTGAAAGAAGTGATGCTGCGGTTTTTGTATCGCTCGATCTATCACTTTCTGGAGCATCTCAAAATTATCAACCAGATTTCGGACGACCTGGAAGAAAAAATCAATGCCTCACTGGAGAATCGATACCTTTTCAGCCTCTTCACCCTGGAGAAAAGCATGGTCTATTATCTCAATGCCATCAATGCCAATACCATGATGTTGCAGAAACTGAAAAACAATGCTCCCAAGATTACCTTTTCCAGTGAAGAAGAGGAGTTCCTGGAGGACATCATCATCGAAAATAACCAGTGCTACAAACAAGCTGAGATCTATTCCAATATTCTCTCGGGGATGATGGACGCCCGCGCCTCGCTGGTGAGCAATAACTTGAACGTGCTCATGAAAACCCTCAACATCATTACCATCGGGATCATGGTGCCGACCTTTGTGGTTAGTGCTTTCTCCATGAACGTGGGCATTCCCCTGGCCAAACATCCGTTGGCCTTCTGGATCGTAATGGGCATCGCCCTGATCTCGGTTTTCGGATTCTATTTCTTCTGGCGCTTCAAACGGTGGTAAGCTGCTGCTCACCGACTTCTGATCCATCATCTCTGATCGCGATCTGCGAACCAGGAAATGTCCCCAGAAAAAAGGCTCAGCAGCCTATTGCTCCTGAGCCTCTAATTCAATTTATGCCTGGCCGAAAAAAGGTGCAGACCAGTCGCTCGCCAATTTAGCAGTGAGTAAATTATTGCACTCAGCGACGCCAGCGACCGGGCATTTGTTCTATTTCTCTGACCGATTCCAATTGACGAAAACTGATGAACAGCAACCGCCAACGGCTGATTGAAGAGCGTTGACCACCAACTCCCATTCAACGGTCAGCCAATGACACGAGCTACTTTTTCGGCACCTTCACTGGCAGCGGCGGCGGAGCAGGAATCGTCTTCTCCTGCGTCTTAAGCTCATCTAAAATCACCTCGATCGCTTTGTTCAATTGCTCATCGATGCCAGCAAATTCTTTGGCGGGATCGTTATCGACAAAAATATCGGGCTCGACGCCAACACCCTCCATGATCCATTCCTTGCCCTCGAGATCGTAGCGGGAGAATTCGGGCTTATTGAGAAAACCGCCATCCAGCAAGGGCAGGGTGCCACGGATACCCACCACGCCGCCCCAGGTGCGCTTGCCGATCAATTTGCCCAGCTTGTGCTGTTTGAACCGATACGGGAAAATATCGCCATCCGAGGCGGAAAATTCATTGATGAGACAGACCTTGGGTCCCCAGACCATGCCACCGGGATCGACACTGGGAATGGTATTTCTGGCAATATCAATCATGGCCGCTTCGCGACGCAAGCGTTCGATGATCATCGGCGATACATTGCCACCGCCGTTGCCGCGAACATCCACAATCAACGCCTTCTTTCTCAATTGTGGGTAGTAATATTTCACAAACTCATTCAGGCCACCAACACCCATATCGGGGATATGAAGGTAGCCAACTTTGCCATTGGTAGCTTCGTTGACTTTCTTGATATTTTCTTCGACCCAATTGAAGTAATACAGGTTTGCCTCATCGGCAATGGGAACAACCGTCACCTCTCGGCTGCCTGTTTCGCTGGCGGTCGAATTCAATTTCAATTTCACCTGCTTGCCAACGGTATTGACCAACGCCTCGTAAATATTCGGCAGATCTTTGGTGGATTGACCGTTCACGGCCAGGATAAAATCGCCTTCATTGGCATTGACGCCGATTTCGGTCAATGGTGAGCGATAGGCTTTGGACCAGTTCTGGCCTCGCAAAATCTTTTTAATCTGAAAATAGCCCGATTTGTCTTTGACGAGCTGCGCGCCCAGCAAACCGGTTTGAATCCGTTTCGCCTGAGGCATATCACCGCCGCCGACGTAGGTATGGCCCACATTCAATTCGCCGATCATCTCGCCGATGATGTAGGTCAGATCGATGCGATGGTTGACATGTTTCACCAGCGGCTGGTATTTTTCCTTAATCGCCTTCCAATCCACGCCGTGCATATTGGGGGCGTAGAAATATTCTCGCATCTGGCGCCAGCTCTCCTCGAAGATCTGCGCCCACTCTTGTTTATGGTTGAGTTTGACCTGCATGCCCGACAGATCGAGTTTCTTCTCGATGTTGATTTTGGCTTTGGGCAGATCGATGATGGCATACGAACCAGCCTGAGAGACCAGCATTTTCTTTTGATCGGCAGAAATTTCATAGCCATCCACATTCCCCAGCTCGGTCTCTTTCTGCTTGCTCAAATCGTACAGGAACAGCAGCGATTTTTCGTCCTTGCTGCCGCGGCGATTGTAATACAGATTTTCTCCCACCGAAGTTAGATTCCGATAATTTGACGCCTGAATGGGCAGGCCCATGATGCGATCCTTCAAGCCGTCGACATCAATTTTCACCACCAATTCTTTCTTTTCTTCGGGTTTTTCCTTCTTTTCATCTTTGCTCTTGGCTTCAGCTTTTGGCGCTTCCTTTTTGATCTCGACCTCATCGCTCTTCGGCTTGAATGGCGATTCCACATCTTTCGCCAGGGTCACGAAATAAATGCGCGCCATATCCTGATAGGCATGATTCCATTCGGTCTGGCTGTAAATGGGATTGAAATCCCGATCGGAAACGAAGAACAGGTATTTGCCATCGGAACTAAAGGACGGCTGACTGGCATCGTACCAGCCATCGGTGACTTCGTACACCTCACTTTTATCCAGCGAATACAAACAGACCTTGTTCATGCCTTCGGCTTCAGGTCGGGTGAAGGCGATCCATTTGCTATCGGGCGACCAGGAGTAATCCGTCATTTCCCAGACTTTGGATTGATAGACCTCTTTGATTTGTTTGGTATCGATATCCACATACCGTAGCCGCTGGCGCCGATCGCCCCATAACAATTTCTTGCTATCGGGCGACCACACGGGCTGATAAATATAGGTGTCATTCCCTTTGGTCACCTGAACGGGTGAGCCGCTGCCATCCTGAGGTTCCAGATAGATTTCATCTTCGCCCGACACATCGGAAACGTAGGCGATCCATTTGCCATCGGGCGACCATTTGGAATTGCGCTCATGAATGCCAGAGGTGCCCGTCAAATTTCGGGTGGGACCGTTTTCCGCAGGCACGGTGAAGACATCACCTCGGGCGCCAAACAGCGCTCGTTTGCCATCGGGCGAAATCTCAAAATTGGAGACGTTCTTGCTGACGTCCTTGATCTCCTCTCTCCCCGTCACCATATCGTCCGCAATGGTGATGGTCACTTTCTCCAGCTTGTTGGTTGCCAGGTCGAATTTATAGATATAGCCGCCGTTTTCAAACACGATGGCGTTTTTGCCCAGCGAGGGGAATTTGATGTCGAAATCCAAAAAATTGGTCAATTGTTTGGTTTCTTTGCTGGTTAAGTCATAGCTGAACAAATTCATGCGTTGATTCTGATCCCGATCGGAGAGGAAGTAGATTTTATTGCCGCTCCACATGGGGATGATATCCTGGGCGGGATGGTTGGTAATGTTTTCCGTCTTTTTGGTTTTAAAATCATAGATCCAGACATCATCGGCCATGCCGCCACGGTAACGCTTCCAGGTGCGGAACTCACGGAACACTCGATTGTAGGCCAGCTTTTGATCATCTGGCGAATAGGAGCAAAAGCCGCCGCGAGGCAGGGGCAATTGCTCGGGCATATTCCCTTCTTTATCCACAGTAAATAGCTCACCGAGAAACGAATTGAACGTCTTCATGCGGGAACGAAATACGATCTCCTTGCCATTGTTCTTCCAGCCCATCACGATGTTGTTGGGCCCCATGCGATCGGAAACATCATCCCTGCCCAGCGTGGCTGTAAAGGTCAATCGCCTGGGAATTCCACCTTCGGCTGGAATCAAATAGACTTCGGTGTTGCCATCGTACTGTCCCGTGAAGGCGATCCATTTGCCATCGGGAGAAAATCGGGGGAACAGCTCGACGCCGTCATGGCTGGTCAGCTTCCGAGCGATACCGCCTGTGGCTGGGACAGAGTACAGATCGCCAGCATACGTGAAAGCGATTTGGTTGTCATAGATGGCGGGGAAGCGCAGCAAGCGGGCTTCATCGTTGCCGAATGCTGTTGCAGATAAAACTAATAAAAGGATTGCAAAAAACATGAGGTACTTTTTCATTTTTCCTCCTTCATGAGATGAATATTTATAGTGAATTTAAGAATGACGGATTTTTAACGTGTGCGATGGGGAGATTGTTTCAATATCAATTGCGTTCCTGAAAAGCTCACTTCTTACCCAAAGAGCAGAAGCTTTTTAGGACGCGGAAATGGAACTGACACGGAAAAAAGCCTTAAGATTTTCATTTCCGTGTCCTTTCAATTCCGTGACCAATTTTTTTTGGTTTTGATTTTTCCAGGCTAAGATTTTTCACTTTGAGTAAAATTCTTTTTGACAAATCCAATTAATTTTGTATATTACTATGAGAAAAGCAATTGTAAAAAATTAAAGAAGGTTAGCCGCAGGTGGGAACGATTCTCGACTTGAACTGATGAATGGCTGACCTACTCCTCTAATGACATGACTGACAGTGCCATCTGCACTTGACTTCACTTCATTTTACAACAAGTCAGAAATAGAAAAATTCAGATTGCTCTTTCGGTGCCAGTTTTTTTTGAATACCAGGAGGTTTTAACAAGAGATAAGTCACTCCAAGATTTTGAATTAACGTTAAATGATGTCGAAAAATTTTTAAGATTTATTGCATACATTGGCAAGCCTTTCGAAATATATTTCCTGTTACGCCCGAATTTAAAGGACGAAAAAGATAATAAGCTTGTCGAATTGGCAGTTACCAGTCAAAGTGATTATCTCATAACGAGTAATATCAGAGATTTTAAAGATGCTGAACTAAAATTTGATCAATTAAAAATAATTACTCCAGCCGAGTTTGTGAAAATGTGGAGAGACAAAAATGCCTAAAGCAAGTGTATTGACGATTCGAGTCCCGACTGAATTGAAACGTAGAATTTTGTCGGTTGCTGAAGAACAAGGCGTATCAATAAACCAACTGGCGATGTATATGTTTACCAAAGAAATTGGAAATTTAGAAGCCAGTCAAAATATCTCTAAGTATTGGAAGGATTATTCTATAAAAAATATATTGTCGGGTTTTGATGAGGTGATGGAAAAAGTGAAAGATAGACCTGTCCCTGATTGGGATAAGATAGCAAGCAATTAAATGGATTTTATAACTATTCAGGTCAATCCCCACACCTGTATAATTTATAAAGATCATTACTATTCAGCTTTTTAAAAAGTCAAGATAATTATTAAAAATAAAATACTGCATGATGTAATGGCTTCGATAATGAAAGCGCAAGCTATGGTAAAAAAAGGCATAATGGAAAACTGGAATGATGGAATGATGATATTATCGTTTTTGTGAAATGCCATTATTCCCTCATTCTAAGATTCCGTTTATCATCCGTTGTCAACTTCGGGCTTTATCCCCGCGGCTTATGCGCTGTTCGATAATGCGCTCAAGATCGAAGAGATTCAAAAGGTGTTAGCGACTTACGGTTATGATCAGGCGAAATTGCAAAGCGAGCGGGCAAAGATTGCTGCCTTTGAGAGCACCAATCAAGCGCAGGAGGCTGCCAAGGTCGCGGCGCATCAAGCCACTCGGGAGCAAGATACAGCGTTGGCTGCTTTGCGTGATTGGCTGGCTCAATATATTGAAATCGCCAGAGTGGCGTTGCGCGATAAGAAACAATTATTAGAAAAATTAGGCGTCCTGACAGTTTCAGGCGGCCGACCCACCAAAAACCGACCGAACAGAAACCAGCGACTGATTGAAGCATCTGCGGGAGGTGGTGAACCTCCCGCAGGTTGAACGCTGCTCAATTCCATTTCTGCCAAAGGGAGAATTTAGTGAATTTATTTGTTGATAAGGTAGGCATTTTTTTGTATATTTTTAACGATACAAATTAGAGAAGAACAT
>CAZYNP010000092.1:0-19631 GCA_964647995.1 uncultured Cytophagia bacterium | reverse complement strand
TGTCATCTGCGACGGTTTTGTTTGGAATTTGGGGATTGAGAATTGAAGTTTATTTAGGATTTGGTGTTTGAAATTTGAGATTTAAAAATCCGTTGGGCAAAAAAATTTATCTGGAACGGATCGATACGAGCCAACGGATGCCATTTGAAAAATATCTCATGACGCTTCTGGCGCTTTTGATGCTGCCATCGAGTTGTGGAAAAATGAATGATGCGAAGATGAATCAACGGGTGAATTGTGATATTTTGATCGTTGGTGGGGGACTGGGCGGGTGTGCCGCAGCGCTCCATGCGGCCCAGAAAGGATTGAGAGTATGCCTGACCGAGGAGTGCCCGTGGATCGGCGGCCAGATCACCTCCCAGGGCGTCTCGGCGCTGGACGAGCACGATTATATCGAGGCGTTCGGTGGTACAGCCAATTATTATCAACTGCGGAATGGCATTCGGGATTATTATCGGAAGCACTATCCGTTAGCCGATTCGGCTAAAAATAATCCTGCGCTCGATCCTGGCAACTGCTGGGTCAGTCGGCTGGGCTTCGAGCCGAAGGTCGGGTTGGCCGTGTTGCAACAGATGCTGCAGCCGTATGTCGAATCCAACAGGCTGATCATTTATACCAACACCCGAGCAGTAGCTGCCACCGTGGAAGACGATCGGATCAAAACAATTACGGCCATTTCAGGCTCAGATCAGCAGCAAACTATTTTTGAGGCGCACTATGTGATCGATGCCACTGAATTGGGCGATCTTTTGCCGCTGACTGGAGCCGAGTATGTGGTTGGCGCTGAGCCGTTCAGTCTGACCCAGGAGCCACATGCTCATCCTGGCGATGGATCGCCTGATCTGGTGCAGAGTTTCACCTTCACCTTTGCCGTGGAATTTTGTCGGGGGGAAAGTCATATTATTGCGAAGCCCCCCAATTATGAATTCAATCGGGAGCATCAGCCGTACAGTTTGGTGACCGAAAATGGCGTCAGATATTTGATGTTCGGCCAGGCTCCTGGCACACCAGGCTCGTTCTGGAATTATCGGCGGCTGATCCATGCGGCTCAATTTCAAGATAGCGCTTTTCCCAATGATATTGCCATGATCAACTGGCACAGCAATGATTTTCGTGGCGGCAGTATCATCGATGTCAGCCCGCAGGTGCGCCAGCAGCGGCTCAGGCAGGCCAAAGATCTGAGCCTGGGCTTTCTCTATTGGCTGCAGACCGAAGCGCCTCGGGACGATGGCGGCTACGGTTATCCCGAGTTGAAGCTCAGAAATGATGTGATGGGCACAGCGGATGGCCTTTCCCAGTTCCCGTACATTCGTGAGTCCCGCCGCATCAAAGCCAGGGAGACGGTTCGGGAGCAGGATATCTCGGCTGAATTCCAGAGCGGGGCTCGGGCGAAACATTTTGGCAATAGTGTGGGCATCGGAAAATACTGGATCGATCTGCACCGTTGCAGCGACGAAGATCGAGGGCTGTTTCTGGCGACGAAGCCGTTTCAAATTCCGCTGGGAGCGCTCATTCCCGTGCGACTGAAAAATCTGATCCCTGGCGCCAAAAATATCGGCACGACGCACATCACCAATGGTGCCTATCGCTTGCATCCTGTGGAGTGGGCCATCGGCGAGGCGGCTGGCGCTCTGGCAGCGATGGCAATCACGTCCCATCGGTCGATTCATGAAATTTATGACAATCCGTTGCTCGTGAAAAAATTGCAGCATCATCTGGTGGCCTCGGGTGTGCCGCTGTTCTGGTTCATTGACGTGCCGTTGAGCCATCCCGCCTTCGAGGCGGTGCAGTGGCTGGCGGCGATGGGCATTATCGAGCCAGATGCCAATTCTCTGTTATTTCAGCCTGAGAGTTTGCTTTCGAAGAAAGTTGCCCAAAGCTGGTTACAGAAATCAGTCCAAACGCTCAAGATTGAATTGGAGGATGGAAATCAATTTTTCGATGGTTTTTCCGACAGAGTCGCGGACAGCGACAGTTTAAAATTTACCCGAGCCCAATTTGCCCAGGCTCTGGCCAACACAATAGAAACGGCTTTGATGAGAAAAAAATCCAGGGATAGAAAGGGGGAATAATTTTTCCAGCAGTTAAACTAACGCTATGGGTGTGATTCGTAGCATGCTCTTTGGTCTGGCTCTAATAGAGATCGGCAAAATAGAATAATTTATCGTTTCGAGCGGAGCGAGAAATCTGATTGATCAATCTTATTTTGTTTCGAAACCGATTGTTCCCTCTTTTGCGATTGGTTCGGAAGGATAAAAATTTTGCGGTTGTTCATAACTCTAGGGCACTAAGCCTTTGCAAAGAAGGTCGACCGGGAAATTTCCAACAAAATCCTTGCGTACAAATTACTTTTTCATTATATTAATTTTGGATTGATTGTCGCATTTCAAAACGAAGGACATTCCATTGAGTGTGGTACAATTAATCGAATTTTCGCCTTTCGAAATAACACAGATTCATCAATTTCCCTATATCCTTGGGGTTCTCTTTATCTGTCGATATTTGGTTGTTACCTGGGATGCTATTGGAGCCGCAGCTCGGAACAACCAGGCTCCTGCCATCTCACAGAGGATTCAGATTTTTCTCATTACAACAATAAATCAACTGATAAACTTCTCAGAATTCAAATTGGTGAGGAGGTGATCGGTCAAACCATGATAAAGTAATTGTTGCCTGATGTTAGGCTCGATGTTCGGATCGAGGTTTTTTTAGTTCACTGTTAGTAAACCAGTTTGAAGGAGGTAGTATGAAGAAAATTGTAACGGTTCTATTGTTGATGTTGCTGGCTGGCGGTTTGGTGTATGGCCAGGCCGCGATTACTACGGTCTGGGAGAAAAGTGCCGCCCAGGGTACCAAACCCAATTGGTTTGATACTGCCAATTACACCCGAGGATTGGACTATCGGAATGTCGCTGGCAATGACCGCGTTTACGTGGTTAGTCGGAATGGTGGTAGTTTCATTTACATCCTCGATGCCGCTACCGGTGATTCCCTGGGACGTCTCGATAATCGCGGTCTCTCCGGAGGGACTTATGCTGTTAGTGATGTGGGCGTTTCCGAAGACGGGGTTATCTATGTCTGCAATTTGACACTGGGCAGCGCTTCAGAGCACACATTTAAAGTCTATGCCTATAAGACCGAAGCGGATTCGCCGATTGTCGCCATCAGCTATGATGCTACCGGCATGCGCATGGGTGACAAGATCACCGTGACCGGCTCGACTGCAGATAATTCCGTTGTAATCTGGTCGGCTTCGGCCAATTCTAATTTTGTGGTCAAATTTACCACTACTGATAACGGCATGACCTTTACACCGACGGTCTTGGATGTCGGAATTAACGGTGGTAGTGCTGCGGTTGGACCATTGCCAGATGGCAGCTTCTATTGGAATGCCAGCGGCAAAAATGCCATGAAATTCAAAGCCGATGGCGTGGCAATTGGTACGATTCCCGGCACGGTGGTTGCTACCGGCACTAATTCCATTCGTTATCTATCCACCATTCATGGTGATGAGTTCTTTGTAACTTATCAATATGGCGCTGGCAACGAGAACGCAAGGATCGTCCGCGTTCCTCTGGGCGATGTCACTCAAGCACAAAGCTATGTGTTGACGACGACGCTGGGGACGAATGCCAATACCAATGGCGCCGGTGATGTTTCCATCCAGAGCCTTGGTGGTGACAAGTTTCGGATTTTTGTGTTAAGTTGCAATAATGGTCTCGGCGCTTATGATGTTGACCTCAATTATTTGGTTGGCAATTATTATATTGGCGCAACCGGCACCGGTCCCAATGGCTCCGATCCTGAATTTGCCTCTCTAAAAGCCGCTTGTGATCAACTTAATCAAAATATGATCCTGGGCAACTGTCGCTTTTTGATTACCAGCGATTTAAGCGAGGCTTCCAACGTGGCGCTGGGGGTGAATCCAGGAGCCTATTCGATAACTTTCAAACCTTATACTGGCGTCAGTCCGACGATTACCCTCACGCAAACGACCGATGCGCCTTCGGCGGGAATTTCGGGCGGTTGGGTGATTGGAACGAAGGATTTAGCTACAACCAGCCAGTTAGTTACCACCAATAACATCCTTATCGATGGCAGCAATGCCGAAGGTGGTACTACCCGCGACATGATGATCACGACGGCAGCCACTGCCCATGGAAATGCGACCACGCTGCGCATCATCGGCGATGTCAATCGCTCGACAGTGAAAAATGTAAAGGTGTGGGCGCAACAAAGCGTGACCTACGCGCTTTTGTTGACCTATCGGTATGATAGCAATCAAGCGAAGTTTTTCATCCCCGATACTATAACCGTGGAAAATTGTGAAATTACCAACACGGTGAAAAGTAGCGCGCAGGCGTTGGCCATTTCTACCTATGGAACGCCAGCAGCGGGCACGCCGTTGCAATCCATGAAAGGCATTGTCTTTAGAAATAATAAGATCACTGCCAAAACGCGTGGTTTATTCTTGAACTATGCTGGCAGCACGGATATTATCGGTAATGAGATAAACGTCATCCAGACCAACACCGGCTTTATGAGTTTTGGGATCTTTGGCTTTAACATTACCGATAGCACTCAGGTGACGAATATCGCTAATAACAAAATCACCTTGCTATCGACGGCCAACAATAACACCGGTGATTATGGCATCATTGGCGTTCAGTGTGGCGGTCGGGGCACTTACAACGTGTACAACAATTTTATCACCGGCTTCGACGCTACCTCTACTGCGGCCAATCCCAACTTCAACCTCATCGGGATTCGACTGGCCACGGATAAGGTGATCTCCAATGTGTTGCACAATACCATCCACATGAACAACGTGGCCATCAATCCTGGCACGGGTGTGGTGGTTTACGCCGGTATTCAGATTTCCAATGGCATCAACACGGTCAAAAACAATATCATCTACAATGGCGAAGACGATTTCAAAACCTACGCCATCTATCGTAGCGGCACGGCCGGTACATTGACTGCTGACTATAACAACTACTATCTCGCCAGCAACGTCAATGCCAAAACCGGCTTCTGGGACACCGCCGATGCGGCAACCCTGGCTGATTGGAGGACCGCTTCTGGTGGCGATGCCCATTCAGTTGCCAAGGCAGTGGAATTTGTTTCGGGTACTGACCTGCATCTGACCGGCTCATCCCTGGGTGATTTCGATCTGGCGGGTACACCATTGGCCGAAGTTACGACCGATATCGATGGCGAAGCCCGTTCGGCAATGTATCCGTATCTGGGTGCCGATGAAGGCGCGGTTGTTCTGGTACCCCCCGGTCCAAAAACATTGACCATCGCTGAAGCCAAAGTGGATGTCGATGGCGATTTTCGTCCTGACCTGCTGGGCCAGGAGGTCGAAATCGAAGGCGTAATTACTTCTCCGAATTATGGCGCGGCCAGCCAGTATTATTTGCAAGACGAAACCGGCGGTATCGTGCTTTACTCGTCCACCGTCAAGCTGGCCTTGAATATTGGCGATAAAGTCCACATCAAGGGCAAAGTGGCCCAGTATCGCGGTATTTCCGAAATTGAACCGGCCGCTGCCGAGAACGTCACCGTTGTCAGTACTGGCAATGTGGTAGAGCCCACCCTGATTATGATCAAAGACCTTGGCGAGCCCTATGAAGCCATGCTGGTTCAATGCAACAACGTATGGATCGTGAATCCCGCAGCCTGGCCGCCAGCAGGTAGCAATAGTAGCTCGACCAATAGGGTTTTGATTACCGACGGTGTCGATACCAACTATATCTTTATTGATAAAGAAACCGATCTGGATGGTTGGACTCCACCCACCGGCATGATTAACCTGATTGCCGAGTGCGATCAGTATACATCCTCTGCCAGCGTTTATAATGACGGCTATTCGTTCCGAGGCACCATCCGCGATCATTTCATTCCGGTGGTGACGCCTCCGCCGACACTGCCGTTGTTAGAAGCTGCAACTAACGGCAAGCTGGACCTGCAATGGGAACTCAATCAAGCGACTCTCCCGGGCAATATCTATGTGGCCGATTCCACCGCCAGTGCCTGGGGTAGCCATGTCGTGGTTTATGAAGACAGTGCAGAAACCGGTATTGCCCATGTGAAGGATGCCGTTTTCAAGGATTACACGATTTCGGCTGATTTCTATCTGGTGGGCACGCCGGATGTCAATTTCCCGCTGTACACCGGCCTGGCCATTAAGACGAAGCATGATTCACTGCGGTACTATCGGTTCGTGTTCCGGAATTCCACTTCCTCGAACAATGGCCAGTTGCGCTTGCAGGGTTACGATGGCACAAGCTGGTACATTAGCAAGTACTGGAATCCGGGCGTCGATTTCGAGCCGTTGAAAACCGGCTGGCACAATATGAAGATCACCGTGGTCGATAATCTTTTCTGGGCGGCGATCGACGGCAAAGTGCTGCCTGGCTGTCCTTTTGAGGATGTCGCACGAATACTGCCCGAAGGCTATCCCGGCGTTTTCAAATACAATACCGGTTTCGGTCAGGTGATCTTCGATAATTTCTCGGTTACGGAACCCGTTATTCCGCCGCCACCGGCGCCGCAGCAACTGATTCCGCTGTGGGCGAAAACGCAGGCCGCCGGCAGTTTTCCGGCCTACATGTCCACCAGCAACTACACTCGAGGCATGGCCTACGGCAAAGTGAACGGTGTTGATCGGGTCTATGTGGTCACTCGTTTCGGAGAGCATCGGGTGGTTATTTATGATCCGATCACTGGTGACAGCCTGGGCGTGATCAAGAAGCCGCCTCAGGCCGAAGGTGTCGGCTTGTTCCATATAAATGATGTCGATGTATCCGAAGACGGCATGATCTTCGTTTCCAATATGTCGCTGACTTCGGACGCCGCCAGTCCATTCCGAGTCTATGCCTGGAAGAGCGAAACCGATTCCGCCAAAACCGTCATCAATTACGACGCGGCGATTGGCCGATTGGGCGATATGATCAGCGTCTTCGGTAAAGCCAGTGACAATACGCTGACGATTTATGCCGCGGTGCGGGAAAGCAATCGGTTTGTCAAGTTTACCACTTCCGATAACGGCAATACCTTCACGCCAACGGTTATTACGCTGCCCTCTGGTAATTTTGGTTCGGTGCCCAATATCGCCCAGACCAAGGATGGCAAGCTCTATATGAAGTCCTATGGCCGCCCGTTGTTCCGTATGGATCCCACAACGCTGGTGATGGATACGATTTCCACAACGGTGGTTGGTACCGGCGCTTCGAAGATCCGATATTTTGCTATCGGCAGCAAAGAATATTTGGGCATCTATTACCCGGATATTTCTGGCCAGGGCAACAATGAGCGATTTACCATGGTCGATGTCACTCGTGGGCCGCGGCTGGCGGAAATTGCTTACGCTTCGGCATCCATTGGAAAAGTCACCAATGGCAATGGAACCGGTTCAGTCGCTTTTATGCCCATGAAAAATGACAAATTCATCGGTTTCATTATGGGAACGAACAATGGTCTGGCCGCATTCACCAACGATGCCCAATTTGTCGTGACCAATCTGGATACCATCTTCTATGGCAATACGCCGGTATTGCATAAGAATCCCTACGGCAGTGGCTACATCGTCGGCACCAATAGCTATGGCGACATCGGCAAATATCAGTGGTTCGATTTGAAAGCCCGTGATGTTTTGCACGGTTTCAAATTCTACTTTGCGGCCAAGAATATCGTCGGCGCTCCCGACACCATTGACCTGGTCGTGAAACTGGTCGAGCCGAGCGGTGCTCCGGGTGCAACCATCGCCACGGTGAAAACCACCACCGATGTGCTGGATACTACGAAGATGGGCAATACCTTCTTTCTGGAAAATCCGCTTACCCTCACCGGTTTGATTTTCATCGGCTTTGAATGGCCCACCACTGCGGACGATCAGTTTGCGCTATTTGCCGATGCCAACGGCGAAGGCGACAAAGCCAACCGCGTATGGGAAAAGTTCAATGACGGCAAGTACAACGACTTCACCAATCCGACCTATTCCTGGGGTCTGGATACCGACCTGTGGATCGAAGCGTATTACAAGAAGGCCGTTGCCACATCCGTGGACGAACTGGCTGAGGCTACTCTGCCCAAAGAATATGTGCTGAAACAGAACTATCCGAACCCGTTTAACCCGACGACCACCATCGAACTGGCCATTCCGGAGAACGGCAATGTGGAAATTTATGTTTACAATATTCTGGGACAGAGAGTAGCAGAGGTCTTCAATGGCAAATTAGACGCCGGTGTTCATCGCTTCATTTTCGAGGCCAAAAACCTGTCCAGCGGTGTCTACTTCTACCATGTAAAGGCCAATAAATTCCAGGCGGTGAAAAAGATGACTCTCATGAAATAAGGTTCACCCATTGGTAAACCGAAAGGCTGCCCATCTATCCAGGGCAGCCTTTCTTCTTTTATTCGCTCCAGTCGGTTCAGTAGTTGGTTATGGCCACGGATTACTGTTAGCGATTGCTTCGGTTCAGGGTGGTTTCATCCGACGATGTTGCATCGGAATTTCTTGATGTCCCAAAAGTGCGATGGCAACGAAACTGATGATGTGAAGATTGGAAATCAAAATTCATTCGGCAAATCCCAATATGCAAATAAATCCCGACCCATAAATCTCGAATAACAAAATTATCCGCCCACTGATCTGATCAAATGCAGATTCCTGATAATGCCCATATCTTTAATGGTCAGAGGATTGGGTGCTATAAGTTGAGATTTGTTTCGAAGTTGTTTTCCAGAGGTGGGATTGTATTGGTCATTTATTTTTTGAAATCTGGAATTTGAATTCATCAAGGAGAGATTGACAGATTATGGCAAAAATCGTCTTTATTGGTGCTGGTAGTCTCGGCTTCACCCGGGGCCTGGTTCGTGACCTGATGACATTTCCATTATTGAGGGATGCTGAATTGGCGCTGGTCGATATCGATGCCGAACGACTGGAATTTGCCAGACAGGCTTGTGAAAAAATCATCCGAATGGGCAATTATCCTGCCCGAGTTACTGCCTCATTGGATCGTCGTGATGTTTTGAAGGATGCCGATGCTGTGCTCGTCACTATCCTCTGCGGCGACACCACTGTCTGGCAGTATGATATTTTGATCCCCGAAAAATATGGGATTGACATTAATGTCGGCGACACTCGGGGACCTTCGGGAATTTTTCGGGCGCTGCGCACCATTCCCACCATGCTGGAAATTTGCCAGGACATGGAGGAGCTCTGTCCCAATGCCATCATGCTGAATTACACCAATCCCATGGCCATGCTCTGCCACGCCATGCAGCGCACCAGCTTCATCAAAGTGACCGGTCTGTGCCACAGCGTGCAGGGCACGGCGGAGATGCTGGCTCGCTGGGTTGGAATCCCATTTGATGAACTGGATTATGTGTGCGCTGGCATCAATCACCTGGCCTGGTTTGTGAAGGTGGAACATCGCGGCGAAGATCTTTATCCCAGGCTGCGAGAAAAGGTGATGAACGATGAAAAAGTTTACAACGAGGAACAGGTGCGCAACGAGATGTTTCTGGCGCTGGGTTACTACGTCACTGAATCCAGCGGCCATAATTCCGAATACAACTGGTGGTTCCGCAAGCGACCTGATCTGATTGAAAAATATTGCACCCATAGCACGGGCTGGAACCCAGGCCATCATGCCTTTATTTTGAACGAATACCGCAACGCCGAGCAGACGTGGAAGAATGATTTTTTGAATTGGCTGAACAGCGATCACCCGATTTCCCTGGAACGGGGACACGAATATGCCGCTCATATCATCAATGCCTACCTGGGCGGCGAATTGTACGAGTTCAATGGCAATGTGCCGAATACGGGTCTGGTCACGAACCTGCCCGAAGGTGCGTGTGTCGAAGTCCCTGTGCTCGCCTCCCGCAAAGGTTTTGAGCCGATCCATGTCGGTCGGCTGCCCGATTCCTGTGCCATTCTGACCAACCTCACAGCCCAGACCGAGATGATGGCGGTGGAAGGATTCTTTCAAGGCGATGCGATGCTAATTTATCAAGCCATCGCTCATGATCCATTGACCGCGGCGAAATTGTCGCTGGCGGAAATCAGGAAGATGGTGGGCGAGATGTTTGAGCAGAATAGGGAATATTTGGCGCAGTTTAAACAGATCCAAAAATATTTGGAGTTAAGGCGTTAGCCATTTATTTTTCGAGGGAGTTAAGGCGTTAGCTTTTTATTGAATAAAAGTATGAATAAAAGCCTTATGGCTTAACTCCATACGGCTTAACTCCTAACTGGTTAACTCCTTCAATCTCAAAATGAATAAAAGCCTCACGGCTAAACTCCATACGGCTTAACTCCAAACTGCTTAACTCCTTCAATCTCATGATGAATAAAAGCCTCACGGCTTAACTCCTCACGGCTTAACTCCTCACGGCTTAACTCCTTACGGCTTAACTCCTGAGTAGCAGAAAACCATTCGCGTCATTTCCCAAATTAGCGAAATTAGCGGTCGCGGGGGTATGGGCAGGATGGCATCCTGCCCTACAGATTACGCCTTGCTTTGCTGGAGCGCCGCGTGGATCATCATAAACTCCCCGATATTTTCCATGTTCAGCAATCCCGTTAGTGCATTGTTGGAGACCACGGGCATGATATGGCAGTTACAGCTCTGCAGCCGGGCCATGGCCGATTGCAGCATCTCGGAGGCCTCCGCGGTTTGAAATTCGGTGGCCATAATTTGCTCCACCCGGGCATTCTGGCCAAGTTGGGCCAGGCCTTTCATCAAGGCGTTGCGTTCCAGAATACCGACGACATTGCCGTTGTTCGTAACGGGAAAATCCTGCTGCGAACCCGCCAGAATCAGCTCGATGGCTCGGGAGAGAGGGTCTTCGGGCCGGAGCGTTTTGAAATCGGTGAGCATCGCGCTGCGCACCGGAATGCCATCGAATGCGAAGCGCACTTTGGCCATATTGGCTTCCTGGGCCGCGCCGATCCACACGAAGAAGGCGATGAACAGCAAAAACGGATTGCCGAAAATGCCGATCAATCCGAACAACAGCGCCATGCCCTGCCCAATGGAGGCCGCCACCTGAGTGGCACGGGAATATTCCATGCGCATGGCCAGCAGGGCGCGCAATACACGGCCGCCATCCATGGGAAACGCAGGCAGCATATTGAAGCCAGCAATGAACAGGTTGATCACCAGCAACCGTTCCAGCAAATTTCCCCCGGTGACCGACAGATTGCGCACCGGCTCCAGACTCGATGTTACCGTGAGCACGGCGAAAAGAATACCAGCCAGCACCACATTCACTGCCGGCCCGGCCAGCGCCACCCAGAGCTCCTGCCGCGGCTCGTCGGGCATCTTTTCCAGCCGCGCCACGCCGCCAATGGGCAGAAGCGTGATGTCCCGAGTTTTGATGTTGTAGCGCTGGGCCATCAGCGCATGACCGAATTCATGCAGCACGACAATGCCGAATATCAACAGGACAAAGAAAATTCCATTCAGCGTCGTGGCAAAATTATGTCCCCGCATCACATGAGTCAAGGCGACCCAGAGAATAATCAACACAAAGGTGGCATGGATGTAAACGGGAATTCCCCGGTATGTTCCAAGTTTTAATGACCATTTCATGGTTATATCTCCAATCAATTTTATGTGTTCTTTGAAAGCTTTAGACTTAGTTTATTATATCCGAACGCTGATAGTTAGATGAAGCGGTAGGGCAAAGGTTTCTTGGGCGGAAATGGGAAGCTAAAAATATGCATTTGAAAACCCTGTTGATTTGTGACTTTTCCATTCCGCATCCATTATTGCATCCGAGAGATGATAATGGATAAACTGACATCCAAATAAAAAGACTAATCGCTCATCGCCGATAGGTTAAATAATTCAATGTTCGCGCGTCAATCTTCTTGAGCATGAATCTGCTTCCCGGTATCTAAAGCGCTCAGGTTTTGCAATGCTGTAAAAATGGAATTGCCATCATAATTACATCCATGCGCTCGAGGGCTCGCCAGGTAATTTTGCCATTGGTTTTGAACCAATATTCTCAATTATCTCGCGAGTCGGGATGGAAGACAGCGCCCCTCAAAAATTTTATTGATTTTACCGAGCAGCTTATTTGAAATCATTTACTCGCTTAAAATAGTTATAATATTTCCGTTCATTTTTTTTAACAAAAAATTTAAAACAAATGGGACACAGAGATCACAAAGTAACTCAGAGTTCACTGAGGTTTTATTTCAATTTTTCTTTATGCTCTCGGCGATCCTCAGTGCTCTCTGTTTCCATTTTTTTGTCTGTACAAAATATTTCCAGCTTCGCTGCGCTATAATATTACAAATAAAGTCTTTGTTTTTTTGGCAACACTTTTTTTGTTTGTAATTTTGAATTTGAAATTTGGAAATTATTTGGAATTTGGCTATTTGGATCTTGGAATTTGCAGCTTGCTGCGCTATGCTGTCTTCTCCAGGTCAAACTCCGGCGCACCCACGGTCACAATTCCCAGGTGTCCATCCACGGTCACCAGTTCGCCGTTATCCAGAATATTCGCTGCATCCGGGATCCCATTCACGCAAGGAATTCCCATCTCCCGGGCAATGATCGCGCCGTGAATCAACATCCCGCCGCGTCGCTCGATGATGGCCCCCGCCAGGGGAACCAGATGCGTCATGTTCGGCTGGATGGCGTCGCAGACCAAAATTTCACCGGCCCGGAAGGATCCCAGGTCCTCCGGCGTTCGGATAATTCGGACTCTGCCCGAGATCAATCCCGGTGCCGCTGGCTGACCGATCAATTGCCGGGGTTTGACACCAGTAGGTTTGTTAAATATCTTAGCTGCTGCCGGTTGCTCGGCAGGAATGATAACTTGGTCGCCTCCGGGATGGCGCAGTGCATCGGCGATGATGCCAGCCAATTTTTGACTCACTTTGATTTCCGATTCCATTCGTCCAACGGCTCGAAGCCGTTCCGCTCCCTCGCGAATGGCACGAAGCAACTGGCTTTCGATTCGCCCCAGCAACAGATTGTCATCATCCCGCAGCCGCCAGCTTATCCGGCCAATGTGCAGAACTTCCTGGGCTTCAACTTGTTTATCTTTTCCCACAGCATCGAATAGCTTCTGCTCGAGCCTGGCAACATTGGAATTTTGAGCTGGAATGGATTGTTGCTGAACTCCTGCTTTCGCTATTTCCAGAATATTTTTCAACACCAGAATCGGCTGATTGTTGAGCCGCTCGTTTCCATAGGAAATATCCAGATATTGATCGAGCAGATTTTGAAAAGCGTTGAGGAATTCCGGCCCTTGAGGTTGCTGCTCGATTTGTTGGGATAACTGCGGCCAGTTTTCATTCGACTCAGCGATCAAATTCTCCAGACTGTCTCGCAAGGCTGGCCTGGTCTGGATGAGCTGGGCCAATTCCATTATTTTTTGATTCCGCTGGGTGGAAAGCATGGCCTGCCCCTTGAGCAGACCGACAAATTCGTAGGGATCGGCAGGATGAACCGCATCGTTGTAATAGGTTGCCAGATGACGCACACCGTGGGCAAAAGGGATGAAATCGTCCCAATAAATTTTTTTCCACTGCTCAAGCGATTGCCGGCGGGCTTCGATGGCATGGGCCAATTGCTCATCGCTCAATCGAGACAAATCTTCGGCAGCCAGCCTTTTTCCTTCTGCTTCCAATTGGGGAATCAGTTCCTCAGCCACTTTTTTCGCCAATTTTTTCAATCGTTGTTCGCCCGGCCGGAGCGTGAGATAGTAGGCTTTATCATCTTCTGGTGGTTCCCCGGCCGTGGTAATGGGACGGGCTTGCAGCAGGGTAAAGCGATCGCCGCTACCAGTCCATTCAATATCGGGATGCCAGCCAAATAGCTGTTCGATCCCATGAAGTGTCTGGTAAATTCTTTTCACATCCCTGGTGCTCAGGAGCGGTCGTGGTGCATTGTCTTCCTTTCTTTTGCCGGCTTGCATTTCAATTACCTCGCCAGTGGATCGTTTCAAAATCCAGCGATCGGGATCCAGCACGCCATCGACCAGATCACGGCACAGTCCCGGAACCGCCTCGATAATGGAGCGGTCGGCTGCGGGATTTCTGGGATCGGCGCCGAACGCCACGCCGGAAATATCTTCGGCCACCAGTTCTTGAACCACAACCGCCATTGCGCTGTGCAGCGGATCGAGCCCCAGTTCATGCTGGTAAAGCAAGGCCGCATCGGACCACAACGATGCCCAGACCAATCGCACGGCATCCAGCAACTCCGGTTCACCTTTGACGCCGACATAAGATTCATGCAATCCAGCAAATGAAGCTCTGGCAGAATCTTCCTTCGGAGCCGAGGAACGAACCACCAGCGTTTTGCCACGGCCCAGTTCCTCAAAAGCGGCTACGATCTGATCTTTCAGCTCAGTCGCAATTTCAGCCGACTGAAACGCCGAACGAATTCGTAGCGCTGCATCCCAGATTTCCTCCCAGCGCATGGACTCCAACGATTTGCGACCCAGCTCGAATTTGATTTTTTCATCGAGTCGATTGGCTTTAATGAATTGCTGGTAAGCGAAAATGGTAATGCAGAATCCGGCGGGGATGCGATAGCCAGCTTGAGCCAATTTCGCCAGCTTAGCGGCCTTGCCGCCAATGATTTTCTCGTCGGTCGCTGCGGCCTGAGAGAGAGGAACGATCAATGGTTTCACGGGATCCACTGAGACACCTCCTGAAACCGGGTCACATGAAAATATCGGACCACATCGATGCGGAACAGTGCGGTGGATTCCGAATCCAGAAAATTTGCCAGATAGGGATGTCGATTTTTCAGCAGAGACATTCCCAGATCATAATCCGCTCCTGACTGGATCTGTGTTGCTTTGCCGGTGATGGTGACGGCATCGACCTGCGTCATATCATCCAGATGCTGGCAGCGGCTATCGATCACCAGGGCCACGTGTTGACATTCGCTGAGCAATTTATATTTTCGGGTTGCCATCGGCGTGGTAAAAAAGAACTGTTTCAAATCATCGGTAAAGGCATAAGCGATCAACGAGCCGTAGGGCTGGCTTTCACCCTGGGTGCAGAGCACGCAAAACGACTGCTGACTCACCAGGCGGCGGATTCGATCGCGCAAGTCCGAGTGCCGGGAAGAGGGAAATTTGTGCGGCTCGAATTCAGGTTCAATAATCGGTTCATCAATACAATTCATAACGGCCTCTCTTTTTATGAGGACATGATACTTTCTCCAACTGAGTTGCACTTTTTTCTGTAAAGGGCAGATATAAACTCATTTAGCTAATCAATTTTGAGAGCGAATAAAATATACTGAATCTTCAAAAATTTATCAAGCATTATTAAGATTTACCTTGACATTTTTAAATAATTTTTGTATAATTTTTTCCAAATCAAAACATACGCCACACATCTTGCTTTGCACCAGTAAGTGCTTAACCCCATGGGCATCATCATTTTTTCAAGAATGATGGAGCGAACATATTGTATCAGAGCCAAACTTCTACTCCTGTTAACAATCGAAGTTGCTAAATCAGGTCAGGTAAGCTATCCGTACCTAACTTTGCATCCTGCGCATCGAAGCAGCCCACATTCATTGGATTGATCGATTTGTTTTATTCCATATGAAGCACCACCTGCTCCTCAGCGCGAGATCAACAATGGCAGCGCCCGGATCAGCAGGCTAAACCTAATATGATGGGCAGTATCAAGAGCAAGGGATAACGTTCTAAACAAAACTGAAGTTGACCGAAGGTAGCGGTGGCTCAGAAAGGATCGGATCACGCCATGAAGTTCCATGGAAATCAATCGTACGGTGCGCACACTCCTGCGGGAACTTATGCCGGTTTAAGGCTGCCCACTGCCGTCGGTATAATCAGTGACCAAGCGAAAAGGAGCGGGCATAATGAATGCGAGTGAACTTTATGACAAAGAACGAGTGGCACTCAGGGAGGAGTTGCATAACCTAAAAAATTGCCAGATTACCTTTCTTACTTCATCCATCACAGCAACCGGGCTGATTCTTGGTATCGCCACCTCGCTGATCCAGACCCCGTTTTTGGCAATCGTCTTCCTGTTCCCGTTAATTGTGTTACTTCCGTCGTGGTGGGTTTTCTTTGATAAAGCAACAACTATCACTCGGATTGTTGGGTATTATCGGATTCTGGAGAAACTCATTCTCGAGCGCTATGATGCCAAAAACTTCATGGGTTGGGAAAATGCATTGGGTGAGTTCAGGAATAGACAGCAATCTGGTAAACTTAACCTTAGGGGAGAGCACTTGCGCCATCGCTGGCCGCACGGGTTGCACAACATGCTTCTGCTGCGTACTGCTCACCCATACTGGATTATTTCCTACTATACTTTCTTTGCGTTATCGGCTGTATGTGTAATAACCAGCACGGTACTTCTAAAAGGTGGCTGGCGTCTCGTAGTACTTGTACCAGGCATTCTGTTCGTAATGTCTATTTGGCGCACAGTGCAGACCGTGTGGCACCTGATCGAAGGGCGTCATTCTTATGATTGTAACGAATATTTTTGGAAGGAAATCCTTCAGGTAGAACCTTTTTCATCTGACGTCCAAGGTGGCAGGTCTAACATGGAGACGGCCTGACGCTGCGTTGGCACCACCTCGGCTCCGCCGGCGCTCCGGCGGGCGTATTAAGATATCCGTTAAGCTGCCAATGGATCGAAGTAGTCAATGCTAGCTAAGCGAGGACGTTGGAAATGCGGTTCACCCTCATTACGGCAACAGTTGCCTTTGCTGCCACAAATATCGATGACATGTTTGTTCTTATCATTTTTTTTTCACTAACTGACCAACACTTTCGGCGGCGGCATATTGTGGCGGGTCAATATCTTGGCTTTGTACTGCTCATTGCTGTTAGTTTGGTGGGCTTTGGGGGCAGTTTCATCGTGTCGAAGGAGTGGATTGGATTGCTTGGGTTCGTCCCCATTGCGATAGGTGTTTATAGATTAGTCGGTCGCCATAGTGAACCGAAAGCTTCAGAGCACCTGGGCAGGTTGTCAACATTCTCGTCGGTTCTGAGTAGCATCCTTAGCCCTAAGACCTATTGTGTTGCGTCGGTAACCGTTGCTAATGGAGTTGATAATATTGGCATTTATACGCCGCTGTTCGCTACCAGCGACTTGCCCCAGGTGGTCGCTACCGTGAGTGTTTTTCTTATATTGGTTGCTGTCTGGTGCTTCTTTAGCTACAAGTTGACCCGGCAACGGACGGTGGCTCACGTGTTGTCCCGCTATGGCCGCGTTGTTGTCCCGTTCGTCCTGATCGGGTTGGGCATATATATCATTGTGACCAATGGAACACTCCGGCTGTTGGGGTTTTATAACCATTATCATCGGCGTAACACGCACCTGCTGCCCGCGCTATGAACAGAAGTTCTGGCCAGGGTGTCACTGTTCATGGGTTAGCTAATTCTGCCAGGGATTGCGCGTGGCTGATGTGCTTGCTAATCGCCAACTTGTCGTAAAAGCAGCGGTCTACAAGCTTGGTGCTATCTCTTCTGCAGTGGAAAGGAGAGGAACAGTGAGACTCTCGATGCAATTGGAAATTATCACGCAAGAACCTCACAGAAATCAGCGCTCCACTCCTGTCCTGTTTGTTCATGGGGCGTGGCATGGCGCCTGGTGTTGGCAGGAATATTTTTTACCGTATTTCGCCGACCATGGATATGCTTCACTTGCCTTAAGTCTCCGCGGTCATGCCGCCAGCGAGGGGCGTGAACGTCTCCGCTGGATGCGCATTGCGGATTATGTAACCGACGTTGCCCAGGTGGCAAGTCAATTGCCCACACCGCCAATATTGGTGGGGCATTCAATGGGCGGCTTGATTATCCAAAAATATCTGGAAACGCATTCAGCGCCAGCCGCCGTGCTGCTGGCATCTGTTCCCATCACCGGAGTGGTGAAAACGACGATGCGGATTGCCATGCGCCATCCCTTGCCTTTCCTGAAAGCCAATCTGACCTGGAGCTTGTACCCTATCATTGGCACGCCGAGCCTCACACAAGAAGCCTTTTTCTCTAAAGAGATGCCAACCGAGAAGATCGACCGATATTTCGCCTGGATGCAGGATGAGTCGTATCCTGCATTTCTGGATATGATGATTTTCAGCTTGCCTCGGCCCCGGAAAGTGGCCGTTCCTGTGCTCGTGTTAGGCGCGGCAAACGATACGATTTTCCATCCCGAGGAAATTGAAGCCACGGCGCAAGCATACCACACCCGGGCTGAGATCTTCCCGAACATGGCGCATGACATGATGTTGGAAGCAGGCTGGCAATCGGTCGCCGACCGAATTCTCAGTTGGCTGAGAGAGCAAAACTTGTGAAGCAGGATTATTTTGAGCAGAGGCTCAGGCCAATCCCGAGGGCTGCGTTAGGCCACCACGCGGCGAGCAGGTCGCGCTTGGGGGGAATTCAGGGTGAAATTCAAAGCAATAGGTGCGGCTGACGTTGCCAGGGTCGATTATTTTCAGACCTTAACCTACACTTACGGCAGCGACGCGGCTGAAGGCTACGCCATGTGTAAAGTTATGGATAAGAAAAAGCAAAAAATAATCAATAACCTATTCGGCACTCTAACCATTTTCATATCGGTCATCGTTAGCTGTGTTCCTTCAAGCTACCATTCCCCCAGAGTGCTGAAACCGGGAGAAAGAACGATGGGGATTGGATATGCACTCTCCAAGGAGGACGCAGGGGACTTTTCGCTCTGTTTTCGCTATGGTATTTTTAATCGAGCAGATTGCGGGCTCAAGGTAAGCGGGCTTCCTGGGGGGAGCTATGGGGTTTTTTTCGATACCAAGTACGGCTTTCTGGAGCACCCCTTCTTGTTCTCCGGCGATCTGGGGTTTATGACGTTTGCCGATTTATTTGCTCCGGATTACGAATTCAGAGCCTATGGTTTTCATCCAACCCTTTTTTTCGGCAGTGATCGACTCTACGGCGGGATTGGCTGGAATTATATGCTTTTCCGGAAAGTTCAATGGCCGATGGCCCCCGAAGGACCGTTTATTTCTACAAGTAGAGTATCAAGTTTAAGAATCGTGATAGGAACCTCATGGGGCAAGAGATGGAAATTTAATCCTGAAATCATCTTGAATTTTCCCAGCGAAAATCGATACATTCCGCCCGTCATTGGTGGTTTTGGATTTCATCGTATCTTCATCAAAAAGATTTTTACACTCACCACCGGTCTGGCTATCCCAACCGGCCGTCTCGGCAAGACCCAGAAAACCGGGTTTGAGGTCGGCGGCACGGCCCGCATATCCACTGGAATCTCCGCTGTTCGGGTCGCCGTTGGCGCCAGTTACATCATGTTTTCCAGCAAGAGCGATGAGGCTGATTTCAAGCCTTTTCAACTATTTGTTGGCCCTGAGTTTGGGAAAGAAAAGGGGGCTTACTTTTTGCCCGCCGTAACAGTCAACCTTGAAGAGGACTGGAATGGGATTGGTCTGGACCTGGGCGCCGGTGTTTTGGTCCCGATTGGTACGGATAATACCAGGCTCGACATTGGAGTCAGATACAGTTTAATGACCATGATAGGAAAACAGGAAGGAGCAAGACCGGCCAATGCGTTCCGTTTGAGGGTGGGAGTCACCTTTTAGGCTGCTCCTGCGTCAGCATTGGTTATA
>CAZYNP010000091.1:3404-19877 GCA_964647995.1 uncultured Cytophagia bacterium | reverse complement strand
ACGCCAATGAAACAGCTTCTCTGCTGCATCGCTGTGAGGAAATCGGTCGCTTGCTCGGTGGTATGATCGAAAAAGCGGATCAATTTTGCTCGGAAGCCCCGAATCTGATTCGTGATGAGGCGTCGGAGTATTTTTCAATGGTTATTCGGGATGGTGATTAGTTTCCAGTAATCAGTAATCAGTAATCAGTAACCAGTAATCAGTAATCAGTAACCAGTAACCAGTAATCAGTAATCAGTAATCAGTCACTGACAACCGTTCACTGATCACTGACAACTGATCACTGACAACTGATCACTGACAACTGATCACTGACAACTGACAACTGACAACTGATCACTAAAAAACGGAGTTCAACAGTGTTCCGTCATCTAAAAATCATTCTAATTTTGTTGACAGTAACAAAAATTACCACAGGTCAATCCATCACCCAAAATGACAGCACCTTCCTGCGGCAGGTTCAGAAGGCATCCTTCGATTTTTTCTGGCAAGAAGCCAATCCCGACAACGGCTTGATCAGGGACAATAGCCGAGCCGATTCGCCGTGCAGCATCGCCTCGGTGGGCTTTGGGCTGACGGCCATCTGCATCGGCATCGATCACAACTGGATCACACGGGAGGCGGGACGCCAGCGGGTGCTCACGACATTGAACACCTTCTGGACCAAACCCCAGGGACGGGAGGCCCAGGGCTACATCGGCTACAAAGGCTTCTTCTATCATTTCCTGGACATGAAGACCGCACAGCGCACCTGGAATTGCGAACTGTCATCGATCGACACGGCGCTGCTTTTGGCGGGCATTCTCTATGCCAAACAGTATTTCAGCGAAGACCAGCTCGACGAAAATCAAATTCGGGCACTGGCCGATTCCATCTATTATCGGGTCGATTGGCAATGGATGCGGAACTATCAGCCCAACATCACCTTGGGCTGGCATCCCGAAACTGGCTTTATCAATGCCTGGTGGCGGGGCTACAATGAAGCCATGATCATGAACATCCTGGCGCTGGGATCGCCGACGCATCCTGTGCCAACATCAACCTGGAGCGCCTGGACCAGCGGCTACTCCTGGCAGACGCATTATGGCTATTCCTATGTCAATTTTCCACCGCTGTTCGGCCATCAATATTCGCACTGCTGGATCGACTTTCGAAATATCCAGGATGCCTATATGAAAAATAAAGGCATCACCTATTTTGAAAATTCCCGTCGAGCCACGCTGGCGCAACGGGAGTATTGCATCGCCAATCCTGGCAAATTTAAAGGCTATGGTGAAAACGTCTGGGGCATCACGGCCAGCGATGGCTATAATGGCTACAAGGCCCGTGGCGCTCCGCCTGCTCAAGGAGATGATGGCACCATCTCCCCCACTGCTCCTGGCGGCTCCATCCCGTTTGCGCCCGAGGTCTGCATCCCAGCGCTGAAATATATGTACGATACCTATCGCCAGAGCCTCTGGACCAAATATGGTTTCTGCGACGCCTTCAATTTCACGGTGAATTGGTGGTCGCCCATCGTCATCGGCATCGACCAGGGACCTTTCGTGCTGATGATCGAAAATTATTTCAGCGGCAAGGTCTGGGACACCTTCATGCAGAACCCAGATATTCAGCGGGGTCTGGAGCGAGCGGGGTTTGTCACTATCAGCGGGGTGCAAAACCGTCAAACCCAGCCGCCAATGGATTATGTGCTCTATCAGAACCACCCCAATCCGTTCAATTCGTCGACAGTAATTCGCTATCTGATTCCAGAATCTGCTGCGGTGAAAATTACCATATTTGATGTCCTGGGTCAGGAAGTGGCGGTGTTGGTAGATGAAACAAAAACCCAGGGCGAGCATTCAATAGCGTTCGACGCCAGTGGTCTCGCCAGCGGCATCTACTTCTGCCAGCTTCGGGCTGGTCATTTCACCGCTATCAAAAAGATGCTGCTGGTGAATTGAACTGTGTTTACCAAACAATCACCCCAACCGAACGGAAAGACGAAAACATATCCCTGCTTATCTGAATATTTCCACCTTTCCCCCCTATTCAAACGACACCATTTCCCCCCTTGCAAGGGGGGCCAGGGGGGATGTTATAATATTTTTTTAGCAGAAGGTCTCATTTTTAAAGATTGAATCATGAAGCATAAAAAAAATTGGTCGGCTATTTTTTTAATACTGGCTGTGGCCTGCTTCCCTGCGGCGCTTTCGGCCCAGTTGATCATCGATCCTTTCGATAATTTTCCAGACACCAGCCGCTACCACATTCTGGCGGGCTCGGTGGGGAATTCGCTCGCCATCGACGTCTCTCGGGACACATTGGTCGAAGGCCAGGGCGCTTTTCGTTGCCACTGGCAGGTGCAGGCCAATTCCTTCGTTGGCATCTGGGCCCGAATGGAATTCTGGCATCCCGACTCCAATGGCCTCTGGGACCTGTCGTCCTATTTGAGCCTGCGTTTCTCCTATTTTAATGCAAGTCCCTCTTCCAGGCCAGGCTATGTTAAATTGCAGCTCTATTTTTTTGATGCGAGCCATTCCCCTGCCAGTGCGCAGCGCTCTGATGAAGTAGAAATATGGTTGCTGGACATCGATATTCTTGACTCGGCACCTGGCTGGAGGCAGGTCGAACTGCCCTTGCGACAGAGCGATATCGGTGCGCTGGAAAAAGATAAATGGCTGCCATCGCCGCTGGGGATTGCGGGCAATGGTCGCCTCGATCTGGATAAAATTCGGGGCTTTGCCTTTGCCTTCGTGGGATCGGCCAGCCTGTTTCTCACCGATACCAAATCGGCCACGGGCGTGCTGTTCCTGGATGATTTCCGCATGGTGGGTCAGGCGGCTGGCGATCTGTCGAGCGCCGTACACATTGTGGTGCTGGGTTCCTCCACAGCCGAAGGCACTGGTCCCAGCGATCGCCGTAACGCCTGGGTCAATCGCTACCGTGATTTTTTGAAATTGGAAAACAGTAACCATCGGGTGGATAATCTCGCCAAAGGCGGCTATACCACCTATCATATTTTGCCCACAGGCCAGGCCACGCCAGCCAATCGGCCCCAACCCGATCCTCAGCGCAATATCACCTACGCCCTGGCGCTGGAGCCCGATGCCATCATCATCAATCTGCCGTCCAATGATGCCACCGCTGGTTATAGCGTGGCCGAACAACTGGCCAATTATGATACCGTCCTGGCGGCAGCAAAACGCAACCAAATCCCTGTTTGGATCACGACCACGCAGCCCCGCAATCTCTCCGAAGCAGGCCGAAAAAATCTCATGGCGCTGCGGGATTCCACCCTGGCACGTTTCGGTAAATATGCCATCGATTTCTGGAACGGCCTGGCCCAGGAGAACGGCACTATCAAGCCGCAGTACGATAGCGGCGATGGCATCCATCTCAATGATGCCGCCCATGAAATTTTATTCCAGCGGGTTCGGGATAAAGAAATCCCCAAAGCGCTACTTAGCGCTGTGTTCGAGCATCATTCCCTGCCACGGACGCCGATTCTTTTGTCGAATTACCCCAATCCGTTCAATTCCACGACTTTGATCGAATTCGACCTCCCGTCGCCGAGAGTGGGTGCTTATGAGATTTTCAATCTATCGGGACAACGTATCCTCAGCGCAAAAAATCAGTTGTTTCATGCAGGGCGCAACCAGATTCTTTTCCATGCCGAGGGACTGGCCTCGGGAGTCTATCTCTATTACATCAGGTTGGGCCAGGAGGCATTTCGGGGGAAGATGACCTGCTTGAAATGAGGATGGAATTTTAGCGGATAAAATTTTTTTGATTATTCTATTACCAAATAGTCATGTAATTTTTTGCAAGAATTATTAGTTCAATTGATCTAATTGATCTAATTTCTAATTGACCTAAAAAATCATAATCACCAATGCTAAGTATTTTTATCTTTCAGTCAATTGGTCATTAGGTATTGGACATTGTTTAGGTTAATTAGGTTAATTAGGTCAATTAGAAATTCACATCATTATTTTTTCACTTGCACTTGAACTCGTGAAATATTTGAAAATCAATTTTGAAAATTTTTGCAGCTAAAATCTGATAGGAGAATCACAATTGGACACTGCAGCACGACGGTACGGTTCTTTTGAAAACAAGTATGGCTATTTCTCTGAAGATGGACGTGAATTTATCATTACTCGGCCCGATACGCCACGCCCCTGGACCAATGTCATCTCTAATGGCGATTTTGGACTGGTCGTCAGCCAGGCGGGCGGTGGCTTTAGTTGGAAAACCCATGTCAACTTGAATCGCCTCACCCGCTGGAACCAGGATCTGATTCGGGATGACTGGGGCAAGTGGCTCTACCTGCGGGATCTCGATACGAATCAATTTTACTCGCTGGCATATCAGCCTGTCCAGGCCGAATATCAAAAATATCAGGTTCGCCATGGATTGGGCTATACCATTTTTGAACAGGAATTCGACGATCTGGCCACCCAATGGACGATGTTCATCGCCGTAGATGCGCCCATCGAAATATGGATTTGCAAAATCAAAAATCGAAGCGGTCAGCCGAAGCAATTGCAGCTCAGTTCCTATTTCGAATGGAATCTGGGAGCGGCGCCTGATTCCCATCGGGAATTTCACAAGCTGTTTATCGAAACCCAATTTCAGCCGCCGTTGAATGCCATTCTGGCCACCAAAACGCTGTGGGAGGTTCCCACCAGCCGTGGCCATTGGAACACGGAATGGCCCTTTATCGGCTTTCATGCGGTCAATGCAAAAGTCAGTGGCTGGGATACCAGCAAAGATGCGCTGATCGGTCGGCATGGGACGTTTCAAAATCCCAGAGGCATTCGGAGTGGCAATTTTTCGGCTACCCAGGGACGGTTCGAGGATGCCGTGGCTTCGCTGGCCACCGACGTGCGGCTGAAACCTGGCGAGGAGCAGACCATCGTGTTCGTGCTGGGCATGGCCGATCGCCACGATGGCCTGGCCGAAAATGAGCAGGTGGCACCGATGATTCAAAATTATTGTCAGCCCACAGTGGCCGAGGCGGAACTGCAAAAGGTGAAAGATTTCTGGCAAAATCTGATCCAGCGAGTCCAGATCGAAACGCCCGACCCTGCGCTGGATCTGCTGACCAATATCTGGCTGAAATATCAGGTGATCTCGGCGCATCTCTGGGCACGGACGGGCTATTACCAGCAATCGGGCGCTTACGGGTTTCGGGATCAATTGCAATCCCAGCAAGTCTGGCTGCCCATAGATGCGCCTCGGATGCTGGAGCATATCAGGCTCAATGCCCGCCATCAATTTGAAAAGGGCACGGTGCTGCACTGGTGGCATCCCATCACCGAGCAGGGACATCCCACAGACATGACCGATGACCTGCTGTGGCTGCCGTTCATGCTCAATCGCTATTTGCAGGAGGTCGGCGATTATTCCTGTCTGAACGAGGTCCTTCCCTTTTATGATCAGGGCGAAGCCACTTTGCAGGAGCATTGCACCCGAGCCATCGATGTTGCCCTGGGCCGATTCAGCGACCGAGGATTGCCGCTGATCGGCGCAGGCGACTGGTGCGATGGCTTCAGCGCCGTGGGATTGGACTGGAAGGGCGAAAGCATCTGGCTGGGCATGTTCCTCTACAAAATTCTGGTGGATTGGGCCGAGTTGTTGGAAAAATATAGCCCCATCAAAAATATAGCGCTGGCCCAAAAATATCGTACACGGGCTGCTCAATTGAAGCAGGCGCTGAACACGCACGGCTGGAACGGCCACTGGTACCTCGGCGCCACCAAAGACGATGGCACGCCCATTGGTGATTCCTCGCAGGACGAATGCAAAATTTATCTCAATTCCCAGACCTGGGCCATTATTTCTGGCGTGGCCGAGGGCGAACGTCGGGAGCAGGTTGCCCAGGCCCTGCTGAAGCACCTGGAGACCGATAACGGCCTGATGCTCTATCATCCTGCCTTCAAAAAATCCGATCCCTATATCGGTTACATCACCCGCTATGCGCCAGGCCTGCGGGAGAACGGCGGGGTTTACACCCATGCCGCCACCTGGGGCGTATTGGCGTTGGCGCAATTGGGCTGGGCCGATGATGCCCTGCGGATTTTTTCCAAGTTAAACCCCATTTTGCAGGCACAGAAAGATGCCGACCGCTACGTGGCCGAGCCGTACTGCCTGCCAGGCAATATCGATGGCAAGGATTCGCCCTACTACGGTCGGGCGGGCTGGAGCTGGTACACGGGCTCGGCGGGCTGGCTGTTCAGTATCGTGCTGGAGGCGATCTGCGGCGTGCGGCCCGTCCATTCGGGCTTGCTGATCGATCCCTGCCTTCCCGCCCACTGGCAACAGGTCAAAATCGTGCGCCAATTTCGTGGAGCGATCTATGAGATTTCAATTCATAATCCTGATAAAAAAACAGGTGGAGTGAGAGAAATATATATTGATGATAAAAAGATCAAGGGAAATGTCATTCCGCCTCAACAAGCTAGAACTTATCATGTGAAAGTCATGCTGTAAAATTTTTTTTCCAACGGATAGAAACAATCTAACGGATATTTTAAGAATCCAAATATCAAACGTCAATTTCTAAATAAATCACAGCTTCCAATGCCCGAATTCCAAACAATTTGTTTCCTTGGAATTTTGAGTTTGAAAAATTATTTGGAATTTGTTTTTTGAAATTTGAAAATTTATCAGTGGGGTTGTTTCAATCCGTTGGGTGAAAAATAATTTGAATTAACCTGGCCAACGGATATTTTAAGAATCCAAATATCAAACGTCAATTTCCAAATAAATCACAACTTCCAATGCCCGAATTACAAACAATTGGTTTCCTTAGAATTTTGAGTTTGAAAATTATTTGGAATTTGTTTTTTGAAATTTGGAAATTTATCAGTGGGGTTGTTTCAACCCGTTGGGGGAAAAAATAATTTGAATTGACTTGCCCAATGGATAATGACCCCAAAATAGTATCTATTGAATTTCTTTCTGATAATTGCCAGATGTTGGCCATTTCTTCTCATCAAATAAATATAAAAAGCGGGCACTCATCCCGCCAACAACTTCTTTCAATTATTCATTATAATTGGAAGACAAGCACGATTAGGCGAAGCAGAACTTTCGTGCTATAGCTAAAAAAACCATCCAGACAGAGCAAACCATTGACATCTATCCCATGTCCAACAAATTCGCAGCAAAAAATGCTTTATTGCAAGAAGAATTTTTATTTATCTTTCTTAAAATTTAAAATTTTGCTTGACTTTTTAAAGGAGTATTAATATTATAGGAGCAAGAATAATACATTGAATCAATAGAAGCTAATATGCTTGTCGATTATGCTGAAATACTCACCTCTAAACCCGTAGGGAAATTTCTTTTGAAATTCTATTTAACAGATCATCAAATGCAGAGCTTAATTCTCATTAGCCCTTTCGTCGGTACTTTGGAGGGTGCGAGGGTAACTTTAGATGCAGTATGCAAGAAGTCGATTGATAAACGTATTCCCACCTATGTCATCACTCGTCCACCAGAGAATGAGTATCATCAACAAGCAATCAATACGCTAATAAATTATGATCATGTGGAATTGCGCTATAATGATTCACTCCATGCCAAGCTTTACGTTTGTCTTTGTCAGGATGAATCTCAAAGTTTTGCTTTGCTCGGCTCGGCAAACTTAACGCTTACATCTATTGAACAAAATATTGAAATTGGCATGATGATCTATGGAAGAGGCAGGGGGAGAGAAATTGTGAGAGAGCTTTCTCGATGGGGACTCGAACGATTAAGAACGTTAAACGATACAAAACTTGTCAAGAAGATGAAATTGGTTAGGAGGTAAGTCATGGACTTTAAGGAATGGTTTTGCCTGAAGGGGCGAGATAGTTTTACAATAGATCCTAAAGTGAATCCTGAAGATGCAAGGTTTTATTTTGGTAGAGAAGAAAGGGAACATCGCTTAAAAGCACAATTAAGGCGTGCTTTTGTTGAACCTGGAGTTCCTAAGATGGTTATTTATGGATCCTTTGGCTCTGGAAAGACTCAAACACTGTTTCATTTGGAGCATTATCTTAAAAATCAACGCCCAGAAGCATGTCGTCAAACCCCTAAAACAATTCATCTGGATCTTGAAATGAACAGCAAATCCGATCATAAGGGTTGGCATCTCCAGTTGATGGAAACTCTTGGCAAAAATAGTATCGCTGGCTGGATTGATAAATTATTTAGCCATACACAAAATCTCGATACAGAACTAAAAGAAATATTTGGCAATGCTAATATGGCCGAAGCCGCCAAAAATCTTAGAGCTGGCGGAGATATTGGGCTTCTCGCCTGGCGCTGGTTTTGCGGCTATGAACTTAAACCTAATGAGTTGGAACGTTTGAATGTAACCCGTTCACTCGGAGACCTCGGAGCTGGCGACATGGTCAACGCCTTAGTTGGAATCGGCCGCTTAGCAGAGCGTAACCAGGAAAAGCTCATTTTTCTTATGGATGAAGCTGAACAATTTAAAAATGTCAAAACGGGCGATGCAACAGAATCGTTGCATAACTATTTAAGAAAATTATCAGAGCCATCGAATTCGTCAGTAGGTTTCATAATTGCCGCTTATGCTTTGACTCTTGATGATATGCCCGAGCTAGTTGTTAGAGCAGATGTGCGTACAAGAATCGGTGAAAATAACTTTATTGAAATTCCTCCCCTTCCTTCGGTTCGTGATGTCCAGATTTTTTTAAAAGAACTATTAGCTGAACTCATTGAACAAAAAGCAGCAGAAGAAAAGATACAGAATGAATCGTTGGGTGTAAGCCTTGAAACATATCCATTCACAGCCGATGCTTTTGATAGATTGTGCGAATACGCTTCTGGAGATCCGACAAAGGCATTGCCCAGAAATATCATTAAAGCAGTCAACGAATGTGCAATTTCTGCCTGGGATGAGAGAAAACCAATTATTGAACCTGGAATTGTTGACGAAATAGGTAATCTGGTGTTTGGATAATCAAAATGAAAAAATTTACCGTAAAACCAAAGCTAACTCAAAATCGACGTGTGCTAATTGGCAACCAATCCGAAGCGAATGAACACCTATTCATTGGTCGGTTGGCCGAAGCAGGACAATTGGTGCGGGTGGATTTTGATCTTTCTCTACCTCATGTTGCAGCGATTTTCGGTAAAAGAGGCTCAGGAAAATCATATACGCTGGGAAGTTTTTTAGAAGGATTGTGTACCAAAGAAGCAGAAACGAGCATCTCTCGTATCAACAAAAAGCACGCTGCTTTATTGTTTGATACGCTGGGCATTTTTCAATGGATGGGGATTTCTCTTTCACACGAGTCTTCACAAGCAATTTTGAAGGAACAATCGCTTCTCCAGAGAGGATGGGACATAAAAAGCGAACCACTTAATGTACAAATCTGGGCACCTCGAGGAACATCTTCATCATCGAAAAACGCTAAAGAGTTCACTATCAATTGCGCTGATTTTACTGCCTCTGACTGGGGATATTTATTTGGTGTCGATATTCTGCAGGACCGTATGGGGCAACTCCTAAATGATGCCTACGAAAAAGTAGTTAATGAGGGCTGGTCCGATGGATCAACTCATTTCAAGCCTAAAGCTCGATATGCCATAGAAGATTTGATGGAATGTGTTCAAAAAGATGAAGAGTTGTTGAATAACTATCATAGTGAAACCAGACGAGCAGTCTTGCAGCAATTATCGGTTTATTGGAGAAACCCGCTATTTCAACCAAAAAGAAAAGTACCCACCGCTTTGCAATGGATGTTAGAGGCTGGCGAGGTAACAGAAGAAGATTTGAAAATATACGAGTCTCTCGAAGGGACTTCTTTGACCGAACTTTTAAAACCTGGTCAATTGAGCATTTTGCTGTTACATAAAATGTCTGATGAGCTACGCTTTGTTTTAATCGTATCCCTGATCCGTAAAATCATGCAAGCCCGAATTGAAACTTCTGAATTGGAGAAAAATCTTAAAATCTTGCCTGATTTGACTGACGAAGAAAGAAAAGCGATGCAAGACAAAATCGGTCAAAGAATTCCGCCGACCTGGATTGTGGCTGACGAGGCGCAAAATTTTCTCCCTTCAGAACGCAAAACAACTGCCACCGATGTTCTCATCAGGCTCGTGCGTGAAGGCAGAAACTTTGGACTATCGTTTATGCTGACGACGCAGCAGCCCTCGGCTATTGATCAACGAATCCTGGCCCAGGTGGATACGCTTATTGTGCACAAATTAACGGTTCAGGGAGATATCGAATATATCAAGCGCAATCTCAAATCGGCTTTGCCGCAAGAAGTCAAATATGGCAACAACGTTTTATCATTTGATGAACTATTACGATCTCTTGATATCGGTCAAGCAATTGTTTCCAATACTGAGGCTGATCGTACTTTTATTATGGATGTGCGGCCTCGTGTTAGCGTCCATGGAGGATTTGGTGCCTAATGGAATTTATTCGTGTTTTTACCAACCCTGATCGATGTATGCAGCGGCTGGGCTTTCTGAAGCATCTGCTGTGGAAAGCTTCCCTATCGGCTACAAATAATCTTTCCACTCTGGGGAAGGAATTGATCGCCTCGGTATCACAAAAAGTTTCTGTTTCTTTATCAGCCCCACTTCAAGATTACATTAAAACGGCTTTAACAGACCCTGTTTATAAGAGCATTCGTTTGTCAGTATTGAAATCCCCCCATGATTTAAGTGAAGAACAAAAAATTCAGATTGAATTGCAAGATGTCTTTCTGTCAGATCCCATTTTACCGTCACGAAGGGGGAAATTAATCAAAAATGATTGGAAAATATTTCCGTATTTTGCATTGAATTTAGGGCTGTTGCGCAAAGGGACTTATTCCTTGCTGGTTCGAGGTCAATCTTTCCTTTCGCTGGTTTCCGAAGAAGAAAGAAAAGCATTTAGTCGCATCGATACTCCGACTGTCGGCAGCCATTCAAACCCGCTTCACCTGTCCTCACCGCAAAAATTGTTGTTGCTTTTTTCATTTATTGAAAATGACGGCGATGTTTTAAAAGAGCTTTACAAGAAACTCCTGTCTCTAACAGAGGCTTTCAGCGATCGTGACGCTGGCGATCTGTTGCCCGATATTTATCGCTCCATTGCCAAACACGCTCGCACCAAAATAAGAAGCGGTGATGATCTCTTAAGGATTCAAAAGCTTATTGACACTGCAAATATAATTGAAGCATGGAAAGGCAAACCATACACGGGCAAGGGGGCAAGAGAAAAGACCATTACGCCTCGACTCGAGCCCTTTGTCGATCTCGGATTAATTCATAAACCTGATCCATTTGCCTATCGCTACCAGATCCGTGATGCGACCAGAGATTTTTTTGAGCCATTCCTTAACTCCGAAAGCATTGACCATTTTTTGCAACAGTCGTTTTTTGAAGTAGCGAATCGGGCCTATAATTTTAAAGGAGCCCACCTGGATGATAAAGAAATGATCTTTTCTTATATCCAGGAAGCATACACAGTTCTAAAAAGTCCGCTCGGTTATGCTCCCATTCTGGAGATTGCACTGTTAGCGGCAATTTACGCATTAACAAAAGCAAGCAAGTATTTTGAAATCTTGGAAGCCATCGATTTACTCAAAACACTGCAAAAAGAAAGACCAGAATTCATCAGGTTTAATGTCGATCGTTGGGGAGCATTGACCTTTGTGAAATTCATGAGGGATTTAGAATCTTGATGAAGAACATGAACTCGAGGCTTAAATAAATGAAACCTATTCGCATGACGAAGCATGCAATAGAACAGTGTAGCGAACGTGGCGCAACTGAAGATGAGGTAAAAATAGCCATTCGCAATGGCGTAGCTGAACCTGCGAAGCATGGTAGAGAGCAATACCGATTTAACTTCGATTACCATGATTTTTGGCAGGGTAGTTTTTATGCCATCAAACAAGTCGCACCTGTGATAAAAGAGGAAGATGACGAAATAGTTGTGATTACCGTTTATACTTTTTATTTTTAGTTGGAGAATAAATCTATGAAAATAAGCTATGATGCAGAAATTGATGCCCTTTACATTCGCCTGATCGAGGGCAAACAAGAATGCCGTACCATTCGTTTGAACGAAGAAATCGCTCTCAACATCGGCCCTGGCGAAACATTAGTAGGGATTGAAATACTGGACGCCAAAGAGGTTCTGGGAAAAGGCATTCTTCCCTCTATCAAACTGGAGAATGTTCAATTAGCTGAGGCTGTCTAAACCAATTCTAGCTGGAATCGCACCCATGGATCAAAAGCTGAGCTACGAAGATTTTTTTAAAAAGGCAATCCTTCGATTGCGGAATCTCTCTAAATCACGTGGCATCCATTCAGTTTTCAGTGGTTTTAATGACGCTTTCCGAAAATATTTTAATGAGGACCCAATTAAGGTGACTCAGGAACTTGCCACGAAAGGAATTATTGAAATTCGGTATGCTAAAAAAGGTGTAATGATTTATCTACCAGGTGAAGCGCCAAAATCCAGAGATGAGCTCGGCACAAATGCACTTACCACCATTCTCGGAGAGCCGAATATATCCGATCAAGGATTAGTGCAAAAAGTGATCGATGCGATTGAACGAGTGGGCAAAAAAAATTTTCCTGATGATTTTGTGCTCGCATCAAAACCTGAAGAAATGGCTGAAATTTCTGTTCCAGGCACGCCCCTTCAAATTGATCCCAATTCCCCAACGTTGATCGTTTCACCCAAAGGGCATTTTCGCTATGAAGCAAAAAATCCCTCTGAAGCCAAATACATCTTTTATGCCCATAAAATTGGCAAGTTGAAAATCAAAATTCCCAGGGACAACCGCCTCATTTTTAAAGCGGTTGCTGAATACAAAAAATACTGTCAAACTATCCGAGAGCAAGCGTTCGCATCGTTTCTTAAACAAACCAATGACGAAGAAATGGCAGAACTGCTCACCAAAGAAGTCGAACAGAAACTCGATCTGCGAGCGGAGAGGGAAATGTAATGGGACAGGGGAATGGAGAAAGAGAAAAAAAATTAATCCAGGAAATTATTCAAGAGATCGTTGGTTTACAGCATCTGTGTTATGCCAAAATACTCCCGCTATCCATGCCAGTGGATCATCCCCAGGTCGCAGAAGAAGCAGCCACTGAAGCCCGCCAGGCAGGCACGGCCTATTTTTTGACCATCAATCTAAAAGATGCCATCCTCTGGCGAACCGTTAAAAAAGGCAAGCCCCTTGCAAGGGAAGATCGTATAAAAACCTATTCCACTCTTCCGTCAGTTTCTATTACGGGCACCGCTGATGAAACCACAAAAATTATGCTGCAAAAGCGCATTCAGGAAATCGTAGAAGACCTGAAGGCCCTGCAGCAGGATGGGCGTCTCAAATTCTTTGATGCAGACGCCACCTTTTTTGTCAACCGCCTGGCGAAAGCTGCCGAAAGCATGAAAGCACCGCTCAAACAATCCCTCGCCACCACAGTCAGCCGTGATCCGAAATTCAAAAAAGAATTGGCGGAATGGGCGGTCAAACAGGGGATTGCCAATTTTGGTGATGAATCCTTCTTTGAATCGCTCTCCCGCCAGATCGTCTATCGCACCCTGGGCAAGATCATTTTCTATCAAAGCTTGCGGCGGCATGTTTCGGCTCTGCCAGAAATGGATTTTTCCGAAGTGGACGACGCCCTGATCGTCTCCAGACTGAGGCATTATTTTGATCTGGCAAAAGCGATCGACTATCAGGCAATTTTTGAAGAGGAATTGACCGAACGGATTCCCTATCCTCAGACTGCGATTGACGAGCTAAAAAGCTTGATTGCCGATTTGAATTACTATAATTTTTACACCGTTCCTCAGGATGTCATCGGCCAGGTCTTTGAGCGACTGATCCCGCCTGAAGAGCGCCATGCGCTGGGACAATACTTTACCCGTGAGGATCTGGTGGATTTAATCGTTGCCTTTTGTATTCGCTCCAAAGATGATAAGGTGCTGGACCCCACCTGCGGCACTGGTACATTTTTGTTACGGGCTTATAACCGAAAAATGATTTTGGGCCAATACGATCATCAGCAACTATTATCCAGTCTCTGGGGCATCGATATTGCCCGTTTCCCTGCCGAATTGGCGACGATTAACCTCTACCGCCAGAATCTTTCGGACTATGCCAACTTCCCTCGCATCGTGGCGCAGGACTTTTTTACAATCAAGCCCAATGACCTCTTCAAATTCCCACCGCCAAAGCCAAATGAACAGGTGGCGGACCACAACAATATTAACAATTCGCCAACTGGCGGCTTGTTTATTGAGGAACCGCTGCCTGAATTCGACGCCGCCGTCGGCAATTTCCCTTATATCCGCCAGGAGCTTATCGAAAAACAGGTGAAAGGCTACAAAACCTTTCTGGCAAGAGTTCTGGAGCAGGGCTGGAAAACGGATTATGGCGAGCTTTTCGACCGTCAGAACAACCTCAAACTCTCGGGACAAGCCGATATTTACGCCTATCTTTTCTTTCAAACCGCCCGATTTCTCAAGATTGGCGGACGCATGGGTATCGTCACCTCCAATGCCTGGCTGGATGTGGCGTATGGCTATGAACTGCAAAAATTCTTTCTAAAAAAATTCAAGATCGTTGCTATTCTGGAATCCCGCTGTGAGCCCTGGTTCGAGGATGTGGCGGTGAACACCATCGTCACCATTCTGGAACGGTGCGATAATGCCAGAGAGCGAGAAAATCATCTGGTCAAATTCGTTAAAATCAAACAGCCCTTGAAAGAGCTTATTCCCTGGGATCTTAAAACCCAGGCTTCCAATCGCTGGCGAGGATTGGATCGTCTGGTGGCAGAAATTGAAAATGCAGGGCGGGAATATCTTCAGATTCAGGGCACGGAATGGCGGAATACCCTGGCAGGATTAAAAACCTACGAAAATGACCGCTTCCGCATTCGCTGTCTCAAACAAGCGGAGCTGTTAGCAGAGGCGGAACGAACGGGTAAGACCGTGAAATGGGGCAAGTATCTCCGTGCACCTGAGGTTTATTTTGAGATTCTGGATAAGTGTAAAGATAAACTGGTACCGCTGAAAAAAGTAGCAGAAGTGCGATTTGGGATTAAAACTGGCATCAACGAATTTTTCTATCTCACCGAGGAGCGAATAAAAGAATTTGGGATTGAGGAAGAGTTCTTGAAACCTGTTATAAAATCACCAAAAGAGGCAAAAAGTATTTGGCTCAAATTAAATGACGTAAAATCTCATGTCTTTTTGTGCCATAACGCTAAAGAGGAGTTAAGAAAGAATAAAAAACTCGGAGCATTGAAATTTATTGAATGGGGTGAAATTCAAAAAACCAAAGATGGAATATCATGGCCTAATGTTTCGACCGTTTCTGGTCGAAGGCTTTGGTACGATTTAGGAGAAAGAAAACCAGGGCGAATACTTCTTCAAATGATTACCAACGATAGATTTTTTGTGCCTATAAATGTCGACAATGTTCAAGTTGACCATAATCTATTTGAGTTATTTCCAAAAAAAGAAGAGATTTTCTTTGGTCTTAGTATTTATCTCAATTCAAGTATTACCGCACTTTTTAGAGAATTGATTAGCAGGATAAATTTAGGTGAAGGTGCTACAAAGACAGAGGGAATTGATTGGAATGATATACTTACTCCTAATCATGAAATTCTTAAATACCTGAATACCGAAAAGCGATTGCTCGATGTTTTTAGCCAAAGGTTCATCAAACCCATCTTCGAAGAAGTGAAAATGCCCGATCGCCAGCAACTGGATCGCTTAGTTCTGGAAGCGCTGGGGCTTGATCCCAACCAGTATTTGCAACCGCTGTACGACGGCTTGTGCGAACTGGTACGGGAACGGATCGAGCTGGCAAAAATGCGCAAGAAGGTCAAAAAAGCCCGACCCGAGCGGGACATGGAAAAAATCAAACGGGAGGTCATCGAAGAATTCCTACCAGGTGGCCCCAAACGCTTTCCCCAGGACTTTTTTGATTCCGCAAGCAAAAGCGAGAGTATGAAAGAAGTCCCCTTGCCTGATGAGCCGTTGCGACTCGGCAATTACTTTTTTGGCGAGCAGGAGGTGATTAGCGATAAGGGTTTTGTCTACAAGGCAAAAAATCCAGTGGAAGGCAAGTATTTGATCTATGCCCAGCGATCAGGCGCCAGGAAGGTGCTTGTGCCGACAGAAACCATGGCACTATTTAAAATAGTCAAAAATTATGAGATCTACTTACGAAAATTGAAAGATGAAATAGCACGAGATTTATTGGGCCGCACCCTTGATCAGAAAATAGCCGAGCGGTTGTTGAAGCAAATTTTTGATGAGTATCGCTTGCCAGAGATAGAATAAATTGCCATTTAAAAAATTTCGAACGTATTGTACAAGAATAATAAAGCAACCATTTGTCTATTGCTTTGTGTTGCCGTGGATTTTAATTCATTTTTTCCCCAACTGATAGATGAAGCCAACGGATAACAAATCTAAACAAGTATCCGTTAGGTTGT